>NZ_CP019431.1:1243333-1865000 GCF_009866765.1 Pseudomonas sp. S35 | reverse complement strand
CCATCGATTGCCTGCGCGATGGCCTGTGCGTTGGCATGGCCCCGGCGCATCAGGTGTTGCCGTGGATCGAACGCGGCGAACTGGTGGCGCTGCAATTGAGCCGCCCCTTCCCCGCCAGCCCATCGTGCGTGGCCTGGGCACAGAACAAGCTGTCCCCGGCAATGGCGTGGTTGCTGGAGTACCTGGGCGACAAGGACACAATGAACCAGGAATGGCTCAACGGCCCTGATCCAACAGCCGGGTAATGGCCCGCACGATCATCTCGACCTCCTTGGCCTCCAGGGTCAGCGGTGGCAACAGGCGAATGACCTTGCCCCGCGTCACGTTGATCAGCAGCCCATGCTCCTGGGCGGCGCGCTGGGCCAGGTCGCGATAGGGGCTGGCCAGTTCGATGCCAATCATCAAGCCCTGCCCGCGAATCGCCAGTACCTGCGGGTGCTCTTCCAATTCCATCCGTAACCGCGCCAGCAAGCGCTCGCCTTGTTGCGCGGCGTTCTGCAACAGGCCTTGCTCTTCGATAATCTCCAGCACGGTGCAACCCACCCGACAGGCCAGCGGGTTGCCACCGAAGGTGCTGCCGTGGCTGCCTGGCGTGAACAACTGGGCAACGGCCGCCCTTGCCAGGCAGGCGCCAATGGGCACACCGTTGCCAAGGCCTTTGGCCAGGGTCATCACGTCCGGCACGATCCCTTCGTGCTGGAACGCAAACCAGGCACCGGTACGACCGATGCCAGTCTGGACTTCATCGAGCATCATCAGCCAACCGTGACGCGTGCAGTGGTCACGCAAGGCGTGCAGATAACCCGGCGGCGCTGGCAGCACACCACTTTCGCCTTGGATCGGCTCCAGCAAAACCGCGGCGATACGTGCACCAAACGCCTGGGTAATCGCTTCAATGGCCGCCAGATCACCGAACCCGACTTTAAGAAAATCCCCCGGCAAGCGTTGAAAACCAAGGCGCACCGAGGGCCCATCACTGGCGGCCATGGTCCCGAGGGTGCGGCCATGGAAAGCGTTTTCCATCACCACCACCAACGGCTGTTCGATGCCCTTTTTCCAGCCATGCAACCGTGCCAGCTTCAATGCCGTCTCGTTGGCTTCGGCACCGGAGTTGTTGAAAAAAGCGCGGTCCAGGCCGGACAACTGGCTCAGCCGTTGGGCCAGACGCTGCTGCCAGTCGATGCTGTAGAGATTGGAGGTGTGCAACAGCAGACCGGCTTGCTCGCTGATAGCCGTCACTAGCTTCGGGTGGGAGTGGCCGACATTGGTCACCGCCACGCCCGCCACCGCGTCCAGGTATTCACGCCCCTGTTGATCCCACAGGCGCGTGCCCAGGCCACGGGTGAAGCTCAGGGCCAAGGGTTGGTAAGTGGTCATCAGGCAGGCGGCGGTCATGGTGGCGGACTCCAATTGGGGTGATGGAAGTATCGTTAACCACCTCAGCTGGATAAACTGCACTTTCCTGCAATGACTTTAAATCAGGGATTGATAATGGACCTGTTCCAGGCGATGTCGGTGTACGTAAAAGTGGTTGAGACCGGCAGCATGACCGCAGCCGCCAACACCTGCGCAATGTCGACCACCATGGTCGGCAACCACCTGCGCGCTTTGGAGCAACGCCTGGGCGTCAGCCTGCTCAAGCGCACCACGCGCAAACAGAGCCTGACGGAGTTCGGTGGCCAGTATTACCAACGTTGTCTGGAAGTGCTGGGGCTGGTGGCTGACTCCGAGCAATGGGCTGAACAAGCCCACAGTGAAGTTCCCAAAGGCACCCTGCGCATCACCGCCCCGCCCGCCTTCGGCACCGAACGCCTGGCGCCGGCCTTGAGCGAGTTCTCCCAGCGCTACCCGCAGATCAAACTGTACGTAGTGCTCAGCAACCAGCGCATGGACATGGTCGACAGTGGCTTTGACGTGGCGATCCGCCTGGGTGACCTGGAGCCGTCGAGCCTCATCGCCCGCCCCATGCAGGACTACACCATCACCCTCTGCGCCTCACCGGACTACCTTGCGCGACGCGGCACGCCCTCCAAGCCCGAAGACCTGCAACAGCACGACTGCCTGGCCTTCGCCTATCCGTCCACCGACGACTGGCGTAATGCCGATAAGCTCTGGCGCATGACCGGTGCAGACGGCGAAGTGGAAATCCCGGTATTCGGCTCGCTGACCATCAACAGCTCCCAAGCCTTGCGCCAAGCTGCTGTGCAAGGCATGGGCATCGTCATGCTGCCCGACGCCCTGGTGCAACCCGACCTGCAGACCGGCAAGCTGGTGGCATTGCTGACCACCTACCAACTGCCTAGCCGCCCCATGCACTTGTTGTACGGCCAGGACCGTTATCGCCTGCCAAAGCTGCGCGCCTTTGTCGACTTCGCCATGGAGAAGTGGGCGCGTTAGAAGCCCACGCCCAACTCACGCAGCCGAGCCGCCGTGTGTTCAGCCGACACATGGTGAATGCCTCGCCAGCCGAGCGAGACGGCAGCGTCGACATTGTCGGCAACATCGTCGATAAACACGACTTCCCCTGGCTTGATATCGGGCAAATAGGCACGAACCTGCCTGAGGCTGGCGTCGTAGATCGCCGGATTGGGCTTGATCAGCTTCAATTCGCCAGACACCACTATGTCGCGAAAACACCTTAGGAATGGATAGTTGGCCTGGGCATAGGGAAAGGTTTCGGCCGACCAGTTGGTGAGCCCGAATAACGGCATGTTGGCCGCATCCAGCGCCTTGAGAATCGCCACCCCTTCAGGCAGCGGGCCACGAAGCATCTCGTGCCAACGCTCGTAGTACGCCGTGATCAAGGCTTTATGGTGCGGGAATTGATCGGTCAGCACCTGCGTGGCTTCGGCCAGCGGCCGACCGGCATCCTGCTCAGTGTTCCAGGCCTGCGTACAGATGGTATCGAGGAACCATTGCCGCTCGTGTTCGTCGGCAATCAGCTTGCGGTACAGGTGCTGCGGGTTCCAATCAAACAACACACCACCAAAATCAAACACTACTGCACGAATTGCCATAGCTTGCTCCCGTGTATGCAACGCGTTGGTCAGGCAAGTCTGGCATGTACCTGGCCTACTGCAGCAAGTAAGCGCACGTAGGAAAGCTCTGAGAATTCACACCCTCCGCTCAGCAGAAAACAGCCGCCCCGGCTGGTAGTCAGTGCCTCACGGTGCCTGGAGGGAGTTGTGCACTACAAAGGTAGTCACAGACTTTTTCTACTTTGGATAGCGCGCTCCGTCTAGTGTCCAGCGAGAGACATCAAGGGATGTGGGACGGGAGGGAATCATCCAACTTAGCTGTGAACATGACTGGAGATACTGTAATGACCAGTATGATTTCCTCCATCGCCTCGCCTTCCGCGTTCAGCCTGGACGCACTGCAACGCATTCACCCCGCCTCATCTGACGCCCCCCCTCCAGGCACGAATGATCCGATGAGCGCGCTACTTGAAACGGTAAAGGAGCAGACGGGGATACTACCGAGCCACCTTGCGCCCTTGCAAAAAATAGCGGTTGCGACCAATTCCATCATCGGAATACGCCCGGTTGAATCCGTGGCGACAGGGCTGATAGAAGCCGGACACCCTACCAAGGACTTCCATATCAAAGGGAAAAGCGCCAACTGGGGGCCGCAGGCAGGCCTGATCTGTACGAACCAGACGTTCAGCAAACTTGAACAGTTTGCTGAAAAAACACCGGCTAAAGTGGCCAGCGCCAATAAGCAAATCCAGGCCTGTATCCACGATGGCCATGCGATAGCAACGCCTCTGACCCTCTCCGGCCAACGCCTTGATGAATTGGTAAAGCTGGGCCAGATAACTCAACCGACGCCTCAAGGACCCAACGGCACAGTGCACCTGAGTGCCCGCGGCCCCAGTGAGCAGCGCTATGAATTCGAAGGTCATCGTACATCGCCGTCCAGCGACAACTACCTCATCTCTCATCAGGGCGAGCCACTCGGAGTACTTGCTAAACAGCCAGGCGGCAAGCCATTGACGGCAGATTACGACCTGCACATGGTCGCTCCTCACCTGAGTGACTTTGGCCCGCAGGATAAGCTGCCTGTGCCCGATGTCGCCCACAGTGTCTTCAGGGATCGGATCAATCGCTACACGCAGGTTCCAAAAGAGCTGAGAGCTGACTTTGAAAACGCTGAGCGCTTCTACCAGAAAGAAGACCCTTATCTCGGCAATGCCACGCCGCGAATAGAGCAGATGATAGAACTCATCAATCAGAAACTGGTTGGCGGGGGTGAGCGGGTGGTCCACCACAATGCGGACTCAGGCAGCCCGGCGACAGACGTCGCCACTAACTACCCGGCAACTTTTTTCCTGCCCGCAAAGTTAGGCAGGTTCGATGTCATCAGTATCATCGCCAACAGTAGGGAAATGGCAGAACTGATAAAGACCGCCAAAGACAGCGGCTATCACGTGCCATTGAATCCACTCTGGGAGAAAGAAGTGGTCGGGATCAGGCGGTCTGACTTTCTTCGGGCGAAAAGCCGCCTCGCCTGAATCAGCGTCGGGAAAACAACGGCCTGGCAATCCCGCTACCTGGGCCGTTGTCAGTCACATCGTTTATGCCTGGACCAGACCGTTGATCTTCACGGTCGGGTTCACGTCTGCCTCGTAGTCCACGCCCTCGACTTCAAAGCCGAACAAGCGCAGGAACTCCGCCTTGTAGCCGGCAAAATCGCTGATCTCGTTGACGTTTTCGTCGGTGACCTGATCCCACAGTGCCGCAACGGCGTCCTGAACCTTAGGTTCCAGCTCGGCCAGGTCGGCGCGCAGGCGGCCGTCGGCGTCGAGTTTCGGCTCGCGGCCGTACAGGCTGTCCTTGAACAGACCATAGACCTGCTCGATGCAGCCTTCGTGAGTGCCCTGCTCCTTCATCACGCGAAACAACAGCGACAGGTACAGCGGCATGATCGGGATCGCCGAACTGGCCTGGGTGACCACCGCCTTGAGCACCGACACGCGGGCGTCGCCCTTCAGCGCTGCCAGGTTGTCGCGCAGGGTCAGGACTTTCTTGTCCAGGTCTTTCTTGGCTTCGCCGATGGAGCCGTTCCAGTAGATATCCTGGGTCAGCTTCTCGCCGAGATAGGTGAACGCGGTGGTCTTGGCGCCTTCGGCCAATACATCGGCGTCACGCAGGGCGTCGATCCACAGCTGCCAGTCGGCGCCACCCATGACATTCACGGTGCCGTCGATTTCTTCCTGGGTCGCAGGCTCAAGGGTGGTGTCGACCACAACGCCTTTGTCGGTGTTGATACCGCGCAGGGTCACAGCCTTGCCAATCGGCTTGAGGGTGGAGTTATAGACTTCACCGGTTTTAGGATCGGTACGGCGTGGCGCGGCCAGGCTGTAGACGACCAAGTCGATCTTGCCTAGGTCTTTCTTGATGGTTTCGATGGTCAGGCGCTTGATCTCGTCGGAGAACGCGTCGCCGTTGATGCTCTTGGCGTACAGGCCTTTTTCTACAGCAAACTTCTCGAACGCGGCGCTGTTGTACCAGCCGGCGGAGCTCAACTTGCCTTCTTCGCCTTCTTTCTCAAAAAACACGCCCAGGGTGTCGGCGCCGCAGCCAAACGCAGCACTGATGCGCGCGGCCAGGCCGTAGCCGGTAGAGGCGCCGAGGACCAGCACCTTCTTGGGGCCGCCTTCGATGACGCCGTGTTGAGTCACGTAGTCGATCTGCTCTTTGACGTTCGCTTCACAGCCAACAGGGTGAGCGGTCACACAGATGAAGCCACGAACCCGCGGTTTGATGATCATAAAATTTCTGCCTCTTCCAAGGTGCCGAAGGCCAGTGGTGGCCATTCAACTTCAATCGTACCGGTCTATGACGCCCGAAAAACCGAAGCGTCACGATAGTCGTAAATCTTCCGTTTACAAAATCCAATCCACACAAGGCCGGCAAGACTCGAAAAGGCCGTAACACCTGCACAATTTCGCACTATTTAAAGCGCCATTGCGGCGCAGAACGTCTTATCATGCCGCAGTTGTTTCAATATGTTTCAAAACCCCCACCACTCGCGGCCACGGATCCGACTGTCGAATGGCGTCCTGCTGGAGCTGAGTTGCATGAACAAGCCTGCTTTGCGTAAAAAAGCGGTATCGGTCGCCTGGGTGCTCGGCGTGCTGCTGATTATTGATGTGTTCCCCGAGACCACCCTGGTGTTCCTCTGCCTGGTGCTGGTGTGCGGTATCTACGACTTCCTGCGCAATGGCCTGTATGACACGCCCACGCTGAAAAAGTACTTTATCGGCAGTGGCCGCAACACCTGGCTATTGGCGCCGTTCAACACGCTGTTCGACCTGTTGAGTTCACGTAACCGCCACGTTTATACACTGCACGACCTACCGCCCGCCTGGCGTGAAGACCTGCAACAGGTGCTTGACGACGCCATGGCGCACAAGGACGAAATCATCGGCTACCTGGACGAACGCATGGCCGAGAAGAAGCGCGGCATGTTGTTTTTCCAATGGTATGGACGGCCGATCGAAACCACCCTGGATATTCCTGAGTTACGCAAAAAGCTGCCATTCGTGAAAACCATCGGCGTGTCGGTATTCAACGAAAACCGCTCGACCTCGTTTCATTTCGGCCCCCTGCGCATGATGTTCCGGGTGCTCTACAACATGGCGCCCGCGCCCCATCACGAGGGTGTGTACATCCAGGTTGGCCAGCACAAGCATTACTGGCATGACGATCCGTTGTTTATCTTCGATGACACGTTGATGCATGCGTCCTTCAACAAGAACGACGCCAAGCGCTACTGCCTGTTTATCGATATCGTGCGGCCGACGCCGTTGCCGTCGGTGCTTAACGCCGTGATCGCTGGGTTTGCGGGGATGGTCTTTACCCTGCGTCGGGTTTTCTACAAAAACTGGAAGCTGATTCAGTAACTTCTGCGGCATGATGGTGTTGGACGGTATTTGCGTTGGGCCCTGCGCCTGAGGTAAATATTCGGATCGTGCGACCGTCTACGGCGCCCACCATTCTCAAGCCATCGCGCCCAACGGCTGCGGTGGCTGCGCTTTCAAGGAATCAGAATGCCCCAACGTCAAGTCATCAATGCCTCCGTCAGCCCCAAGGGCAGCCTCGAAACCCTGTCCCAACGCGAAGTCCAGCAACTGAGCGAAGCCGGTACCGGCAGCATCTACACCCTGTTCCGCCAATGCGCCCTCGCGATCCTTAATACCGGCGCGCATATCGATAACGCCAAGACCATCCTCGACGCCTACAAAGACTTTGAAGTGCGTATCCACCAGCAGGACCGCGGCGTACGCCTGGAACTGCTGAACGCTCCCGCCGATGCGTTCGTCGACGGCGAGATGATCGCCAGTACCCGTGAAATGTTGTTCAGCGCTCTGCGCGACATCGTCTACACCGAGAACGAACTGGACAGCCAGCGCATCGACCTGAGCAACTCCCAAGGCATCACCGACTACGTGTTCCACCTGCTGCGCAACGCCCGTACGCTGCGCCCGGGCGTAGAGCCGAAGATCGTGGTGTGCTGGGGCGGACACTCGATCAACACCGAAGAATACAAATACACCAAGAAAGTCGGCCACGAACTGGGCCTGCGCAGCCTCGACGTGTGCACCGGTTGCGGTCCCGGCGTGATGAAAGGCCCGATGAAGGGCGCGACCATTTCCCACGCCAAGCAGCGCATCACCGGCGGGCGCTATTTGGGCCTGACCGAGCCGGGGATCATCGCCGCCGAAGCACCCAACCCGATCGTCAATGAGCTGGTGATCCTGCCGGACATCGAAAAACGCCTGGAAGCCTTCGTGCGTGTCGGCCACGGCATCATCATCTTCCCGGGCGGTGCCGGCACGGCCGAAGAGTTCCTGTACCTGCTGGGCATCCTGATGCACCCGGACAACCGCGACGTGCCGTTCCCGGTCATCCTCACCGGGCCGAAACAGGCCGCACCGTACCTGCAACAGCTGCACGCGTTCGTTGGCGCCACCCTCGGCGAAGCGGCGCAGGCGCACTACCAGATCATCATCGACGACCCGGCCGAAGTGGCACGCCAGATGACCGCTGGCCTCAAGTCGGTGAAACAGTTCCGGCGCGAGCGCAACGACGCGTTCCACTTCAACTGGCTGCTGAAAATCGACGAAGGCTTCCAGCGCCCGTTCGACCCGACCCACGAAAACATGGCCGGCCTGCAACTGAGCCACGCCCTGCCGCCCCACGAACTGGCGGCCAACTTGCGTCGCGCCTTCTCGGGCATCGTGGCGGGCAACGTGAAGGACAAGGGCATCCGCCTGATCGAAGAACATGGACCGTACGAGATCCACGGCGACCCGGCCATCATGAAACCGCTGGATGAGCTGTTGCAGGCGTTCGTCGCCCAGCACCGCATGAAGTTGCCGGGCGGTGCGGCGTACGTACCGTGTTATCGCGTGGTGCAGTGAGATAAAGGGGCTGGCGGTAGGTCATAGTTTGTATCGCTTTGGCGCATGGGCAAGGCTGCGGGTACGCACAGTTCGGACTAGGGTTTGACGAGCCCGGTTCACTTACAGCTGCGAGCAACCTATGGACCAAAGGATCTTGCCCTCCATCATTCCTTACCCCAAGGTAAGGAATATCATGTTGGGGATAATCACCATGGCGACCGCCACGCTTACCTCAAAAGGGCAAATCACCATCCCCATCCAAGTCCGGGCCGCACTCGGCCTTGAAACAGGGGACCGCGTCGAGTTTGTCGAAATGGAAGAAGGCAAGTTCTCGATCATTGCCGCGAGCAAAACCGTCCAAGACCCAAAGGCTTGATCCGCAAGCCTGCAGAAGCTGTGTCCATCGACGATATGAACCGTGCCATCGCAGCGCGGGGAGCCAGTGGCGGATGATCGGGCTGGATACCAATGTCTTGGTGCGCTACGTCACACAGGATGATCCGGTTCAATCCCCCAAGGCATCCGCACTGATCGAACCCCTCACCACCCTTACGCCAGGCTTTGTCAGCCTGGTGTCCGTGGTGGAATTGGTCTGGATACTACAAAGCTGCTACCCGTGCGCCAGGAGTGACGTGGTCACCGTTCTGGAAACGTTGCTACGCACCCGTGAGCTGACCATCGAACACGCCGAAGTCATCTGGCAGGCGCTTCGACGATTCGCAGCAAACAACACCGATTTCGCCGACTGCCTGATAGAGCGTTGCGCCCACGCAGCCGGGTGCGAATACACCGCCACCTTTGATCTCAATGCCGCCCAGGCGGCCGGCATGAAGCGCCTGACCTGAAGCGCAGCGTTGCGACAATGGGCAGGCTTTGGTAAAAACCGCTTCTATTCCTGATCGAGAGAAACACCAACGTGCGCACGTTTCTTCTTGCTGCCCTGGCCCTGTCGTCCTCCCTTGCCCTCGCCGATACCATTTGGCCTGAATTGCCGAAAACCTGCTTCGTCAGCGGCCGCTCCGCCACCAGTGCGGATGTCGACACTGGCTGCGCAGCGTTTTTGATCAATGTGAAAGGCAAGGCAGCGGGCACGCCGATCAAACTGGATATTCCGCAGTACGCGCTGCACGTCGACGAAGCCAGCGGCAAGGAAACGCCAGTGATCATCATCCAGGCAGAAGAGAGCGGCGAGGTTAAAGCAGTGGGTTACAAGGAGCTCGGCACCGATCAACTCGGCGCCGCGCTGTTGCGGGAAGTTCGGTTACTGGGTACGAAAAAGCCGTCTTGAACCGGGGCTCAGCGCACCCAGCCACCGCCCTGCCAGTGGTACCCATCATTGCGCTGCACCCAGTGCGGATGCACATAACGATAGCCCTCGCGCACCGGCTCCCAGTGGCCGTGCATGGCAACATAGCGCCCGCCTTCCCAGCGCCAGTAACCGCGCGACCATACATAGCCTTCGCGTACCGCCGGCTCGACTTCGATCACCTGCACCGGTGGCGGTTGTGGCGCAACCACTTCGACATACTCGCGCTGTGGCGGTCGACGCTCATGCACCACACGCTCTTGCACACACCCGGATGCCGCGACGACCATCGCCGCCAGTGCTGCGTAACGGAGCAACATACAACCTCCTCGGGCGCGACCGCCCAACACCTGTACCGATAAAAAATCCCCCTATGTTTCAGCCGCGCTCCTGCTAAGGCTTGGATACTTTTTTAACAGGTGATGTCTGTCGGGTTGCTGAACTGTTCTTACGGCCATGAAAAAGCCCGCTGACCGTCACCGGTTCAGCGGGCTTTTTACAGTTGGGCCTGAATCAGCGCCCACCTGTTTTTTACAGCGCCAGGTCAGACGCCGGCTTGCTCGGCTCAGCCGCAGGCTTGGCAGCCTCGGTCGCCGCTGGAGCAGCCTTTGCCGGAATTACCGGCGGTGTTGGCAGTTGCAGGATATTGGCGGTGTAGGCCCATTCCTTGGCAACAGCTTCAGGACTGTCGTTCAGCTTGGTGCCGTAGCTTGGCACGATCTGATGCAGTTTTTCCTGCCAGGCCGGCGTGGCGACCTTGTCCTTGAACACTTTCTGCAGCACGGTCAGCATGATCGGAGCCGCGGTGGACGCGCCTGGCGATGCACCCAACAGGCCTGCAATGGTGTTGTCGGCGGAGCTGACCACTTCGGTACCGAGTTTCAGGACACCGCCCTGCTCTTCGTCACGCTTGATGATCTGCACACGCTGACCGGCTTGCCACAGGCGCCAGTCCGATTGCTTGGCGTTCGGGAAGTACTCTTGCAGCGCCTTGAAGCGGTCGTCATCGGACAGCATCAGTTGACCGGCAAGGTACTCAACCAGTGGGTATTCACGAATACCGACTTTGGTCATTGGCCAGATGTTGTGGGTGGTGGTGCTGGTCAGCAGGTCCAGGTACGAGCCTTCTTTCAGGAACTTGGTCGAGAAGGTAGCGAATGGGCCAAACAGGATTACGCGCTTGCCATCCAGCACGCGGGTGTCCAGGTGCGGAACCGACATGGGAGGCGCGCCAACCGATGCCTTGCCGTAGGCCTTGGCCAGGTGCTGCTCGGCAACGGTTGGGTTATCGGTCACCAGGAACGAGCCGCCAACCGGGAAGCCTGCGTATTCCTTGGCTTCAGGAATGCCCGACTTTTGCAGCAGGTGCAGTGCACCGCCGCCAGCGCCGATGAACACGAACTTGGCGTCGGTTTCGGTCTTGGTGCCGTCTTTCAGGTTTTTGTAGCTGACACGCCACGAACCGTCGGCGTTCTTGGTGATGTCCTGCACTTCGCTCGACAGTTTCAGGTCGAACTTAGGCGTGGTTTGCAGGTGGGCAACGAACTGGCGGGTGATCTCGCCGAAGTTCATGTCGGTACCCAGCGGGCTCCAGGTGGCCGCGATTTTCTGGTTCGGGTCACGCCCTTCCATCATCAGCGGAACCCATTTGGCGATCTGCGCCGGGTCTTCGGAGTACTGCATGCCGGCGAACAGCGGGCTTGCCTTCAGGGCTTCGTAACGCTTCTTGAGGAACTTGATGTTGTCATCGCCCCACACAAAGCTCATGTGCGGCGTGGTGTTGATGAACGAACGCGGGTTCTTCAGGACGCCCTGCTGGACCTGCCAGGACCAGAACTGACGGGAGATCTGGAACGCTTCGTTGATCTCGACCGCTTTCGGGATCTCAACGTTGCCGTTCTTGTCTTCCGGGGTGTAGTTCAGCTCAGCCAGGGCCGAGTGACCGGTACCGGCGTTGTTCCAGCCGTTTGAGCTTTCTTCGGCCACGCCATCGAGGCGCTCGACCATTTCCATCGACCAGTCTGGTTCCAGCTCGTTAAGCCAGACACCCAGGGTCGCACTCATGATGCCGCCGCCGATAAGCAGCACATCGACTTTCTTTGCCTCTTGCGCGTGAACGGAGCTGATCCCCAGTGACAAAGCCAGCCCCAGCAGGGCAGTGTTTACTTTTTTAAACATCAGTAGCACCTATGATAAAACGCCATCCGCCCCACTGCCCCTGATCATGGGCAACCCTCAATCACGCTACGCCAGGCAACGTACCGCGGGGTTTGCACATGCTCGCAAGAGCCGCAGGGTGGGCACACAAGGCCGACGTATCGACCTCACTTTTATGTCCCTTCTGCGCTGACTTCTTATCATTATTGGCTTCAGCTACCTGGGCGACAGTTATCCGCCGGTACGTATACAGGTGTACGTACCGGGGAAAGACTAGACCAAGACGGCGCGCAGAATATCACGCTAAACAGCGTTTATGCGCCGTTTGGCCAATTGACAGCTCTAAATCGCAGGTTTTAACCCGCCAGTGTCAAGCCTGGCAGGCGCGACCTGGGGTCACAGGCCGGGAACTCTCGCGCATAAGGCTGTTCTAGACACATTCGCCGCTGCCTGCGTAGCATCCGCGGCGGTCCTTCGTGTTATCCATCCAAACAGAGCGATCCATGTCTATCCATCAAACTCCCGGGCACGTGCTGCCCGCGCGCAGTGCCGCCAAAATGGAAGCGGCCATGGCCGTGGGCGCTTTCGCAATCGGTACTGGCGAGTTCGCCATCATGGGCTTGATGCCCGATATCGCCCAGAATCTGGGTTTAAGCGAACCCCAGGTCGGCCACGCCATCAGTGCCTATGCGCTGGGCGTGATGGTCGGCGCACCGCTGCTGGCCATCCTCGGCGCCAAGTTATTGCGCAAACACATGCTGCTCTTATTGATGGGGCTGTATGCCCTGGGCAATCTGGCCACCGCGTTTACACCCACCTTCGGCTCGTTGGTGGCGTTTCGCTTTATCAGCGGCCTGCCCCACGGCGCCTACTTCGGCATCGCCGCAGTAGTTGCTTCCAGCATGGTACCGAACGACAAACGCGCCGGCGCGGTGGCACGGGTGATGATGGGGCTGACTCTGGCCATGCTGCTCGGCAACCCCATCGCCACCTTTCTCGGCCAACACTTGGGCTGGCGCTCCGCGTTCGCACTGGTGAGCGTGATCGCCTTGTGCACCATCGCCCTGGTCTGGCAATTCGTCCCCCACCGCCACGACGAACAACGCAGCGACCCACGCAAGGAACTGCGCGCTTTCACCAAACCCCAAGTGTGGATGGCCCTGTCCATCGGGGCCATCGGCTTTGCCGGGATGTTCTGCGTGTTCAGCTATCTGGCCCCGACCATGCTGGAAGTCACCAAAGTGTCGCCCCAGTGGATTCCGTTTGGCCTGGCGGCATTCGGCGCGGGCGGGATCATCGGCAATATTGCCGGCGGAAAACTGTTCGACCGCCTGCAATTTCGCGCAGTGGGCCTGATCCTGCTGTGGTCGATGGCAGTGCTGATGTTCTTCCCCTTCGCTGCCAATTCGCTGTGGGGCGTTCTGCTGGGCATTGGCCTGGTCGGCACCATGATCGCCCTGGCCGCCCCGCTGCAAATCCGCCTGATGGACATCGCTCACGAAGCCCCAAGCCTGGCTGCAGCGTCCAACCATGCGGCATTCAACCTTGCAAATGCGCTGGGCCCGTGGTTCGGCGGGATGGCGATCACGGCCGGACTGGGCTGGACGAGCACCGGTTACATTGGCGCGGTCACCGCACTCCTAGGGTTGGGGGTTTACCTAGCGGCACGGCGCATGAAGGGCGGCCATTGAGACCTGAACAGGCGTCGAGCACATCGGCGCTTGCGACGGTGATCGCCTTGTTAACACGCACACGTTTTTTAAGGCCGTTATCGAACGATTGTGGCGAGCAAATGTTCTTATACTTTTGAGTTGCGCTGAGTCGTGAAACTCAACAAGTGACAACTACAGTTCTGCCTGGAGTGACGCATCACACCACAATCAAGAAGCATTCGCATTTATATCGAGATAAACTAATACATGTCGTATTGGTTTTTTTTCTCTACAATTCGTGAATGCATAGAAGGAAATTTTCGTGAACACTTCAGTGAATTCAAAACCGCGCGCCAATGATGATGAAATAGACTTAATCCCCCTTCTCCAGGCGTTATGGGCACATAAGAAAACCATCATTGCCGCCACCATCGTCGGCGCCGTCATTTCTTTATCCGTGTATATGCTGTCACCTGAACAATGGACCGCCAGCACTTACATCAGCAAACCTTCTCTACTCAGCCTATATAAAGAAGTCAAGGAACATGACACGCCCTCCACGACAAACCCACTGTCGCCGGAAGCCAAACTGTACAGCACAATACAAAATGATGTGTTTTATACCGCCTTGGGCATCATGACAGCCAATGCAATTACAGTGAAGGAAACGCCACCAAGATCAGGGAATAATGAGCCGGTTCTCTATATTGCCTCGGCCACCGCGACGACTGCGGCGCAGGCTATTGCCCAATTGAAAACCGCTATGGACACTGCCAATGTGCAGGCCATAACACTCAACCTGCCAAACGTTGCCCCAGATAAAACACTTAGAGCTTTTAATGCGCTCGACGAAGTTAAAACCGGCACAATCAAAAAAACCAAGAAGTTTGCTTATCTGGGCGCCGCTTTAGGCTTTATTCTGGCCAGCGCATTTGTATTGGGTAGATTCTTGCTGCAACAGCACAAACAATTCAACCGCACTTAAACTTCGCTACAGACACTCATCAATCAAAAAATACACAATACAGACCAGCAACGAAGCAATAAAAACAATAAACAACTTCGCGAACAATGTCATTTTCATCGAGCATACTTCAACATAATAAAATAATGGCTTAAAGCCATTATTGCACTGTATCGATCTTTTTTCACGGTGATTTTCGGATACTAACCATACCCCACAAGAAAAAAGCCAACCACAAGCAAGCAGCGATAGTCAATGCAAATATGTAGAAGTAAGGGAATAAAACAGCTACAGACAGCTTAGGTTCAGGTTGGATCCAAAAGTCTTAGCCTGTAACATATCCGTCATAATTCACGAGTGACAAGGATGTGTTTTGATTTTTCCCGACAATGGCGTGCTTCAGAATTTTCCGTCGACGCTCATGCATCGAAACACAACCATCTTCACCATAGACGGCATTGACGGCACCGCTCAACAAGCGATTCAGGACCTGATCGATGCCCGCCATCAGGTGCAGGATCGTGTCAGCGCCCCACTCAAAGGGATGGAGAGCGAACTGTTCGCCAAATTCCAACCCCTCGACAGCCTAAGACCCAAATTGCGAGTGACGTTCGGCCGCGCAAAACGCGACGGAACGTATGACTGGCCGATCGAAGAAGTCATCAATACCCTCGGCGCCCAACAACGCAACGCCCCGGTCGCCCCTCTCCACGGCTTTGGCTATCGCAAATCAGCGCTGGGCCTCATCCAGGAATTCTTCATCTTCACCAAAATGCTGGATGGCTACCTCAATGGCCTGGAGTGGCTCAAGCAGGAACAAGACATCCAAAACTTGATCGCCGTATCATTCAAGCTACTGCACTCGCTGCACAGTAAAGGCATCGCGCACATGGACTTCTGGGCCAACAACGTGATGATCAACGCGCAGCAGCCGACACAGGCAAAGGCCATCGACCTTGAAAACTGCTTTCTCACCCCGACCGACTACCTGACCGAAGTGCTGGCATTCCAATTCGGTTTTTATTACCGACGCGAGATTTTCCGTTTCGTGATCGAGCAGGATTACGATCGAATGGTGCAGGAAGCACTCGGCCAATATGACGGCATTGATAGTGGTCGTTTTGATGAGATATACGCGTCAAGCAAACACGAAAATATAAGCCGACGGGCACGGCGAGAGATCTTTCATAAAGGGACTGTCATTACAGGCTGATGAAGGTAGGGCACGGCGACGCAGAGCACGCATCCGATTCCTGATAAACTCAGGCCCTCCGCCCTGCCCACTCAGATTGTCCAATGCCCCTGACGACCGCCTCACCACAACCATTTTCCCGCCGCTTCTCCGTCGCCCCGATGATGGATTGGACAGACCGCCACTGCCGGTTCTTCCTGCGCCTGCTCTCCAAACATGCCTTGCTCTACACCGAGATGGTCACCACCGGTGCGATTCTCCATGGTGATCACGAACGCTTCCTGCGCCACAGCGAGGCTGAGCACCCGCTCGCATTGCAGTTGGGTGGTAGCGTTCCGGCTGATCTGGCCGCTTGCGCGCGCATGGCCGAGGTGGCGGGGTATGACGAGGTGAACCTGAACGTCGGCTGCCCCAGTGACCGCGTACAGAACAATATGATCGGTGCGTGCCTGATGGGGCATCCGGCGCTGGTGGCGGACTGTGTGAAGGCGATGCGCGATGCGGTGTCGATTCCGGTGACGGTGAAGCATCGGATCGGGATCAACGGGCGGGACAGTTATGCCCAGCTCTGTGATTTTGTCGGCCAAGTGAAGGACGCGGGGTGTACCAGCTTTACGGTGCATGCGCGGATTGCAATTCTGGAGGGCTTGTCGCCCAAGGAGAATCGAGACATTCCGCCGTTGCGGTATGACGTGGCGGCGCAGTTGAAGCAGGACTTTCCAGCGTTGGAGATTGTGCTGAACGGCGGCATCAAGACGCTGGAGCAGTGCCACGAGCATTTGCAGACGTTTGATGGGGTGATGTTGGGCCGGGAGGCTTATCACAACCCGTATCTGCTGGCGGAGGTGGATCAGCAGTTGTTTGGCAGTAAGGCGCCAGTGATCAGCCGGGCGCAGGCGCTGGCGCAGTTGCGGCCTTATATTGCTGAGCATTTGGCCGGTGGTGGGACGATGCATCATATTACGCGGCATGTGCTGGGGCTGGGCACCGGTTTCCCGGGGGCGCGTAAATTCCGGCAGTTGTTGTCGGTGGATATTCATAAGGCGAGCGATCCGTTGGCGTTGCTGGATCAGGCGGCGGGGTTGCTGGAAGGTCGCTGACCAGGATCAGGCGGCCGATCGGCCGCTATCGGGTGCGAGCCCCTCCCACAATCAGATGGCAGATAGGTTGAACCTGCCGGCCGTTTTGCCCTCTTATTTAGCTGCACGGCCGGTCATTCAAACGGCTGTTTTCAGGTTGTTGCCCTCGCAAACGATCGAACGCATTTGCGCCCTTGAGCGCCTGTCAGCGCTCGGGTAATGTCACCAGACCCATAGGACAGAGCACGCCCATGACCTCCAAGCTGGAACAACTCAAACAGTTCACCACGGTAGTAGCCGACACCGGCGACTTTGAAGCTATCGCTCGCGTCAAACCGCAAGATGCAACCACCAACCCATCCCTGCTGCTCAAAGCTGCCTCGATACCAGGCTATGCCAAGCTGCTGGATGAGTGCGTACAGGACTGCAATGGCGATGTGGGCCTGGCCAGTGACCGTTTTGCAGTAGCCGTCGGCCAGGAAATCCTCAAGGTAGTACCTGGGCGCATCTCCACCGAGGTGGATGCTCGCCTGTCGTTCGACACTGACGCCGTACTCAAGCGCGCGCACCGCCTGATCGACCTGTATGAGAAGGCTGGCATTGGCCGTGATCGCGTGCTGATCAAGATCGCCGCCACCTGGGAAGGCATCCGCGCGGCAGAGAAGCTGGAAAAAGAAGGCATCCAGACCAACCTCACACTGCTGTTCTCCTTCGCACAGGCCGTGGCGTGCGCAGAAGCCGGCGTGTTCCTTATTTCGCCATTCGTGGGCCGTATCTACGACTGGTACAAGAAGGCCAACGGCAACGACTACACCGGTTCCGATGACCCGGGCGTGCAGTCGGTGACGCGTATCTACAACTACTACAAAGCCAATGGCTACAAGACAGTGGTGATGGGTGCGAGTTTCCGTAACCTGAGCCAGATTGAAGAGTTGGCCGGGTGTGATCGCCTGACTATCAGCCCGGATCTGCTGGAGAAACTGGCAGCCGATGAAGGCAAGCTGGAGCGCAAGCTGTCGCCAGGCCATGCCGGCGAAGCGCGGGTGCACATGACTGAAGCGCAGTTCCGTTGGGAATCCAACGAAGACGCGATGGCGACTGAGAAGCTAGCGGAAGGGATTCGTCAGTTTGCTCGGGACCAGGAAAAGCTCGAAGCGCTGCTGACCGCCAAGCTGTAAAAAAGCACGACAAAAAGGGCGGCACCTGTGAGGGTGCCGCCCTTTTTTGCATGCCAGAAAGGTGCTGGCTGGTCTGGCGCATTGGGGGGGGGCAAGCCCCCCAAATTTGGAATGTGCTCCAACAGGTGGATCAGTGACGCTCCAAGGCATTCACGAGGTCGTGGAAGGCTTCGCGATTGGACTCATTGAGGCCCATCAGGATCTTATGCGCTTCCAGCACCTTGACCCGCACGACTTCCTCGGACTGGTCCTGGGACGGCAGGTCGGTGAGGCATTCCGGGCACGGAATCGGGCGATCAACAATGTTGAACACCTGATCAAACCCCATGGACTGCAGCAGACGGGTGATGTCTTCGTGGGTGGTAACGACCGTGGGCAACAGGCCGACCTTCTGCCGAGACAGAATGGACAACTTGGCCAACAGCCCAAGAGTGGTGCTATCGATGCTGCGGGTTTCGGTCAGATCGATCACGATCGCCGAGAAGTTCAACGCTGTGAAAATCCGCTCAATCGTCGCATCCAACGCCGAACACAAGGTCAGGCGCACTTCACCGACAAACTTCAGGACGAAGGTCCCGTCTTGCTCGGCGAATTGGATTCTTCCGGTACTCATCAAAGATTCCTGCTCAACACCAATAGGGCGATATCATCCGGCATCTCCCCTAGCGTGGCCAATCCAAAAACCTGCCGCAGGCCATCCAGGCTGCCGCCCGCCGACTTGACCTTTTGGGGCAAGGCGGCTTCTTTCTCTTTGAGTGTAGGCTCTGGAAGAAGGTCCAGGATACCGTCAGACATCAGCGTCAGGCTGAAGGTTGGCGGCAGTTCCAGGATGTGGTCTTCGTAGGTGGCTTCATTGAACAAGCCAACGGGCAGACCACGTCCTTCCAGGTAACGCACACTGTCAGGCGTATATAAAACTGGCATCGGCAGGTGACCGCCAATACTGTAGGTCAAAAGACCGGTTTCTTCGTCGATCACGCCGCCAACCATCGTCACGTGCTTGCCCAGCTTGCAACTGATCAGGCCTCGGTTGATGTGGCCCAGCACTTGCGAAGGGGTGAACTCCGGCAAGGTGCCATTGCGTTTGGACTCGAACAACAGCCGCGTGGTCATGAACTTCAACAACACGGTGACAAAAGCAGAAGAAGCACCGTGGCCGGACACATCGGCCAGGTAGAACGCAACGCGCCGCTCATCCACGCGGAAATAGTCGACAAAATCACCCGACAGGTACAGTGACGGGATGATCTGATGAGCAAACTGGAATTCGTCGATCGTCCAAGGGCTGACCGGCAGCATGTTCATCTGCACCTGGCGACCGGCGTTCTGGTCTTCCTGGAGCAGGTTAAGGCTGGCTTCGAGTTCGCGGTTGGCGGTTTCGAGCTTTTCGCGGTAGCGCTGGTTCTCTACCAGCAAGCGCGCACGATCCAAGGCGCGACGCACAGAGTGCTCCAGTACCGCCAGGTCTTCGAGGGGCTTGATCAGGTAGTCGGCAGCGCCCAGGCGCAAAGCCTCGACAGCGTCGTTCATCACGCCGGCACCGGACACGACAATCACCGGCGTCTGCGGCGCACGCTCGGTCACCTGCCGAATCAGCTCCAAGCCACCCATCTGGGGCATGCGCAGATCGCAGATCACGAGGTCGGGCTGGTCGCGCTCGAATACCTGGAGACCCTGTTGGCCATTGCTGGCCTGCAGGACGCTGAAGCCACTGTCTTCCAAATAGGCCGCGAGACTCGCGCGTACTACTTCGTCGTCATCGATTATCAGCAGCGTGGCACTGGTTTTTTGCATGTGGGCAAACGGCGCCAGAATTAGGTTGGCGTAGGCGGCTCGACAATGGCCGGGCTCACACTACTGGATTCGCTTTCTAGCCTCTCTGTCCTACAAAGCATGGGCGTTTTGCCCACGCACAACTGTAAAGCAGAGGTGCCCTTCTAAGGCGCAGACGGTACTCCCATCCGACAGGTGTTTCAAGCTCATGCCGATGGTCGCCGGGCGTCTTTACATCGCAAATCACCGGGAGTTATAAGAACAGCCACGACCACAACACAAAGTAAGGATGGAACCCATGAGCGAACACGAGCGCGACTACGCTGAGAAACGCGATTTCATCCGCATGCGAGTGGATGCAGATGTGTCTTTGCTCCACGCCGGGCAGGAGATTGCCGGGGTTTGCGTGGACCTTTCCAGCTCTGGGATGCAAGTGCAGGCACCACGCCAGTTCGATGTGGGCGATAAACTGACTGTACGCATCGATTCGGAGCATGCCGCCCTTACCGGCCTGGAGGCGGATACCGAAGTGGTATGGGCCAAGAACGACGGCGAGAGCCAGCACTTAGGCCTCAAGATTCTGAAAATGCGCTGAAACCCGCGCATAAAAAAGGCGACCGGCCAAGGGTCGCCTTTTTTTCATTTCAAAACGTCACAGCTTAGAAGTCATCGACGACCTTGCCATCCTTGACCTTGAACTCACGGTTCTGCAGGTAGGCGTTACGAATGAAGGTGTACTTGTCGCCGGTGATCAGCTTCTCACTGTCGAGCAGGCTGGCACGGGTGTCGACGATGCCCAGGCCCATGACACTGTTGCGCAGCGACACATCATCCATATAACGGTACGGCTGGGTGTAGCTGTCCACGTACTTGGACGGCGCATCACGCAGTGTGCTTGGGCCCAGCAAAGGGATCATCACGTACGGACCGCTGCCCACGCCCCAGTAACCCAGGGTCTGGCCGAAGTCCTCATCGTTGCGCTGAAGCCCCATTTTGGTGCCGACATCAATAAAGCCCAGCACCCCGAACGTGGTGTTGACCAACAAGCGGGCCGTATCGACGCCGGCATTGTGAGGCTTGAGTTGCAGCACGTTGTTGGCCAGGTTGCCGACATCGCCGATATTGCGGAAGAAGTTGTGGATACCGTCTTCGACAAATTGCGGGGTGATCCACTGATAGCCTTGGGCCAGTGGCTTGAGGGCGTAGGTATCAACGGTGTCGTTGAACGTGAAGATCGGGCGGTTGACGCTTTCCCATGGATCATCTTCCGACGCGGCCTGTGCGGCGAGCGGCGCCAGCAGGACAGTGGCACACACCGACAGCTGAGCGAAGTAGTGGCTCCAGCGCATAGCTTTTGCTCCTTGAATGGTCTGTCATGGGCGCTATGCCCTGAATAAGGCCGTCAGTATATGACGGAAGTGTCGAATTAGGCAGCCGCCAGGAAACGTCATACTCAAAATGGACAAAATTCCTACAATTCGCCCGAGTGTCATCCGTTTGTCATTCGGCCCCGATAGCGTCAGAGCTATTTCAGGGATGTCGACATGCCTCAAGCCGAGATTGCCACCGCCAGCGCGCCCACCTTGACTGCCGTGTTGTTTGGCCTGAGTGGCTGCCTGGTGGATTTCGGTTCCCAGGCACTCACCGATTCACCCTCACCGGGCTCCAAAGCCACGCCAGGGGCTCTGAAGATCCTGCGCAGCCTCAAGGAGCAAGGCGTGCCATGCGCCTGGCTGGATGAATTGCCGCCAGCGGTGACCACCCCCCTGGCCGCCGCACTGCCCGACTGGCTCAAGGCCGCCTCGCCCTCCCCCATCCGCTGGCCCGCGCCCCACGCGTGCTGGCAAGCCTTGATGGAATTGAACACCGAGCGCTTGGAAGGCTGCGTCCTGGTCAGTGGCGAACCTCGGCTGTTGCAATCGGGACTTAACGCCGGGCTGTGGACCATCGGCCTGGCCTCCTGCGGTTCACTGTGCGGCCTGGCGCCCGAACAATGGCTGGCGCTGAGCGACAAGGAACGCGAATACAAGCGTGGCAAGGCCACCGTGGCGCTGTATGGGTTGGGGGTGCACTCGGTGATCGATCACCTTGGTGAACTCGGCACCTGCTTGGCCGACATCAGCCTGCGCCAGCTCAAAGGCGAGAAGCCCTGATCGATATCATGCACAGTAGGCGCCAGTGGATTAATCTACAGGTCAGCCCGTAGACCTTTCTCGGCGTGCCGCGGTCTATGCCAGTGCCTATCGATAAAAGGAAGAACGTCATGCCTGATCGCAAAAAACTGGAAGAACAGGTCAATATCCTGCGCGGGCAATTGGAACAGCAACCGCCGCTGCCGCAAGAAAAACGTGAAGCGCTGGAGGCCCTGATTGCCAAGTTTGAATTACAACTTGAACTTGAGCCGGCCACTCAAACGCCCAGTATTTCCGACGACGTGAGTCAAGCGGCCATAGAGTTCGACGCTGAGCACCCGGTGATTTCCGGGACGCTGCGCAATATCATGATCACCTTGGGCAACATGGGCATCTGACCCGAAACCAAGCCAGGCACAACACCAAAATGTGGGAGGGGCTTGCCCCCTCCCACATTTACTTACTGGCGAGCCAGGCGCACGTTCTGGAACGCCACATCCTCAGTGCTGCGGTACGGGTTGATATCCAACCCACCGCGCCGCACATACCGCGCATACACGGTCAACTTCTCCGGCTTCAGCAAGCGCTGCAAGTCCAGGAAGATGCGCTCGACGCACTGCTCATGGAAGTCGGAGTGCTGGCGAAAGCTCACGATGTATTCCAGCAAGCTCGCGTGATCCAACGCCGAACCACGGTACTCCACCACCACGCTGCCCCAGTCGGGCTGGCTGGTGACTGGGCAGTTGGATTTGAGCAGATGGCTATGCACGCTCTCCTCAACGATGCGCGAGTCATCGCAACGCAGCAACTCAGGGCGCGGGTGTTCATAGTTGCTGACACTGATGTCCAGGTCGTCAATGCACACACCCGGCAGGGCCATCACCCCTTCGGCCTCGATCTCGGCCAGGCTGCGGATGCGTACGCTCACCGGCTTGCCGGCGGCGGCGCTGAGGTCGGTGCGCAGGGTTGCTTCCAGGCGTGCCGTGTCGGCAAACGCGGTCTGGTTCAGCGAGTTGAGGTACAGCTTGAACGACTTGGACTCGATGATATTCGGCGAGTCGGCCGGGATGCTGAATTCACCGATGGCCACCACCGGCTTGCCCGACGGCAGCAGCCAGGACAATTCGAAGCAGTTCCAGAAATCCACGCCCTTGTACGGCAGGGTCTGGGCACTCAGGCCCAGTTCGGCCCACTTGGCAGCGCGAGGAATCGGAAACAGCAACGACGGCGTGTAGGTGCAGATGTATTCACTGGACTTGCCCAGCGGCGAATGTTCGGCTGCGGGATGCATGGCGGAAACCTGGCTAAATAAACCGCGCCAGTCTACCAGCCTTTGACCCCGCCCCTAAGCAGCACATTACTCGACGGTCAGCGTCCCCACCATGCCCGCCTGGTAATGCCCCGGCAGGTTGCAGGCGAACTCCAGGCCGGTTGCCTGGGTGAACGTCCAGGTCAACTCAGCGGTTTTACCGGGCTCGACCAGCACGCTGTTCGGGTCATCGTGCTTCATTGCACCATGGCCCATGGCGCTGTGATCCATCTTGCCCATACCGGTGGCCGTGAGCATGCCACTGGCCTGCATTTGCAGCATTTCCTTCTGGTGCGCTGCGTGCATCGCCGCGTCGCCCAGGTTGAACTCATGGAGCAACTGGCCTTTGTTGACCAGCACGAAGCGCACCGTCTCACCGGCTTTTACATCCAGGGACTTGGGCGCAAAGGAAATATCCTGCAGCGTCACCTCCACGGTACGCGTGGCCTTGTCAGCCGCTGCCGGCTGACCAAACGCGTAAGTGTGGGCCGCATCGGCCAGTGCATTGAAACTCAACACCAGCAGGCAGCCCGCCAACAACAGGGGTGTACGCAACGCCATCTCTCGCCTCCAAAAATATAGAACCCGCTTGAGCAGCACTCTAAGATTACGCCGCTGCCAGCCAGCTGACTGCTAGATTACAACTTTGTCAGGTTGCGCCCCTCACCTCGCCCCCACGGTATAAAGCCCGTTGTCACCCGTTGCCAAGAGCTGCCCATGAAACTGCTGATCGTCGAAGACCAACCAAAAACCGGCCACTACCTGCGCCAGGGCTTGGCCGAGGCGGGATTCACCACCGAACTGGTGGCGGACGGCACCAGTGGCCAGCATCTCGCGCTGACCGGCGACTACGACCTGTTGATCCTCGATGTGATGCTGCCCGGCCGCGACGGCTGGCAGATCCTGCAAGCCGTGCGCAGCGCCGGCCTGGATATCCCGGTGCTGTTCCTCACCGCTCGCGATGCCGTGGAGGACCGCGTACATGGCCTGGAACTGGGCGCCGACGATTACCTGGTCAAGCCGTTCGCCTTTTCCGAGCTGTTGGCGCGAGTGCGTAGCCTGTTGCGCCGTGGCAGCAGCACACCACAGGAAACCACCCTGCAACTGGCCGACCTGCGCCTGGACCTGATCCGACGCCGCGTCGAGCGCGATGGCCAACGCATCGACCTGACCGCCAAGGAGTTCTCGCTGCTGGAACTGCTGCTGCGCCGTCAGGGCGAAGTGCTGCCCAAGACGCTGATCGCCTCCCAGGTCTGGGATATGAATTTCGACAGCGACACCAACATCATCGAAGTCGCGATCCGCCGCCTGCGCCTCAAAGTCGACGACAACTTCCCCAGCAAGCTGATCCACACCATTCGCGGCATGGGCTATGTGCTGGAGGAACGGTGCAATTGATCAAGCGCCTATCTCTGGCCAGCCGCCTGGCACTGTTGTTTGCCGCCTGTACGGCGGTGGTCTCGCTGATTGCAGGCGTGCTGTTCAACCAAGCCAGTGAGGCGCACTTCATCGAGTTGGACCAGCAGCAACTCGACAGCAAACTGATAGCGTTGCGCAGCACCTTGCAGGGTGTCGATTCGCCTCAAGCATTCGCCCAACGCGAGCCGCAACTGCGCGCCGAACTCAATCGCCAGCCAGACCTTGCCCTACGCATCACCGCCGCCGGCCAGCGCTGGCTGGACGATGCGCCCGGCGTCACCCTGCCCTCAACGCCCGGCCTGCACAGCCTGCAAAACGCCGGCACCGACTACCGCGTGTACAACGCACCCTTGATGCCCGACCAAACCGACTCGCCACAACTGAGCCTGATGCTCGACATCACCCATCACCAGCACTTCCTGCAGCGCATGCAGCATTTGATCTGGCTCACCGTTGGCCTCTCGGCCCTGGCCACCGCGCTCCTGGGCGCCTGGGCCGCGCGTCGCGGGTTGCGGCCGCTACGGCGTATGGGTGAAGTGGCCGCCGGCGTGTCGGCCCATTCCCTGACCCAGCGCCTGCCCCAGCAACACATGCCGGCGGAACTGGCGGAACTGGCGCAAGCCTTCAACGCCATGCTCGGTCGCCTGGATGATGCATTCCAACGCCTGTCGGCGTTCTCCGCCGATATCGCCCACGAACTGCGCACCCCGCTGTCAAACCTGCTGACCCAGACCCAGGTCATCCTCACCCAGCCGCGCCCGCTGGAGGATTACCGCGAGGCGCTGCACAGCAACCTGGAGGAGCTGCAATGGATGGCGCAACTGGTCAATGACATGCTGTACCTGGCCAAGGCGGATCATGGCTTGTTGGTACCCAAACGTGAGGCCCTGGACCTGGCGCTTGAAGTGGATGCCCTGCTGGAGTTTTTCGCTTTGCTGGCGGAGGACGCCCACGTCACCCTGGTGCGCGAAGGCACGGCCCATATCACGGGTGATCGCGGCATGTTGCGCCGGGCGCTATCGAACTTGCTCGATAACGCACTGCGGTTTACGCCAGCGGGCGGTGAAGTGCGTGTGAGTATGGTGGATGGCGCAACGCTGAGGGTTGAGAACAGCGGCGAAGGCATTCCACCAGAGCTGCTCCCGAGATTGTTCGACCGATTCTATCGGGCCGATCCGGCGCGCCATGAAGGCAGCAGCGAGCATGCCGGGCTGGGGCTGGCGATTACCCAGTCGATTGTAAGAGCGCATGGGGGGAAGATTTTTTGTGAATCAGAGGCGGGATGCACAAGGTTTATAATTGAGCTGCACGGGTAAGGCTAATCGCCAACATCTTCTAAGGGATATGAACCCGAACCTTAGATAAAGAGCCACTTACAAGAATCGGCGTAATCTGATCAACCGAAAGATTGCACCAAACAAGTCTTTAGCCAGCCCTTTGACTCGTATCTCATTAACTTCAAGTATTCCAACAGCCATAGCCCAAATACAGACTCCGCTGGAAATACGAACTCGCCCGCATTAGGATCCATGAAGACAAGCTGCGTTTGACTACGCAGAAAGCCCATCGCATGAGCAGTACCGAGACCGTCATGGATGGAAAAATATCTATATCGGCCCTCCCCCCGTAACAGTGAGTTAACTAAAGCAGTCGCACACACTTGATCATTACTACCTGCGCATAGCTCTAAAGTGCGCAACACCAAGCCTGCCGAGGACATTCCCGCTTGGACCTGGGGTTTCGTATCTGCAAAAGTGCCTTTTAGAAGCACCATCTCTTGACGCGCCATGAGAAAGCGTACGCGACTCTTCCCCGAGTCGCTATTGAGCGACTCCCAGAAATCAATACTCTTACGCTTACATCGCAACCAGTCGATCACCATGCCATGACACCAACCTCCTCTCGTCAAATCATAGCTGCGCATTGCACGGTCATCGTATTGCCTATAATCTTTAACGATTTCCACATCATATTTTTTACATAAGTTTAGTAACCGCTCTTTCATATTCACACTCCCCGTAACCACTCAAACTTTCCAGCTTTGCGCGCCATACTCACAGGCTCATTCAGGCGCTCTAAACCGACAGTCATTATTCTACGAAGAATATTCCTGAAAACCAGTCATCAATCATTGTTAATTAACTAATAAGGAAAAGCCTACCCCCCCCCAACGAGAACACCCGGAGTGACTGGACTGCTGGGACTGGTGATGTGACTGCGCACGACGCTGATCATTTACAGCTGTGCCGGCCAAGGAGAATCTTTGTATGTGCAAGCCGGCCACCCTTGGCCAATTGGGCGCATTCACTACCAGACGAGGCAACCGTAAAGTTGCCTGCAGAGGGAAGGTGTTGATACGGCCAAGCTGTCTTAGTGCAAAAACCTGCTAAGGACTTGGCCGTAAACAAAGTATCTACAGGTACAGCGCACTCCCCTGTAAAAACTGATGGACCGACGACGACAGTGTCAAACTTTACGAATATCTCAAGGCGTGCGCCGGCTCAATCTTCGCCGCCCGGTACGCCGGGTAAATCGTCGCCAGGAAGCTCAACACAAATCCGGCCGTACAAATCAGCACCACATCGCCACTTTGCAGTTCCGACGGCAGGTTGCTGACGAAATACACGTCCGAACTGAAGATATGCTGCCCGCTCACCCGCTCGACCCAACCCACCAGCTCACTCACGTTCAGCGCTGCAATCACCCCCAGCACGCCGCCGATCAAGGTGCCGACAATGCCGATCACCGTACCCTGCACCATGAAGATCGCCATGATCTGCCGGGGCGTGGCGCCGATGGTGCGCAGGATCGCAATGTCCGCGCCCTTGTCATTCACCACCATGATCAAGGTGGCGATGATGTTGAACGCCGCCACGGCAACGATCATCAGCAGCAACAGGCCGATCATGGTTTTTTCCATTTTCATCGCGCTGAACAGGCTGCCCTGGGTGTGGGTCCAGTCATCCGCCTTGTAGGCCGCGCCCAGGCCGCCTGCGATGTCCGCCGACACCTTGGGCGCCGCGTACAAGTCCTTCAACGCCAGGCGCACGCTCTGCACCTGGTTCGGCTGCCAATGCTGAATCTCAGCCGCGTCGGCCATGTGGATCAACGCCATTGAACCATCCAGCTCGGCGCCGACCTTGAAGATGCCGACCACGTTCAAGCGTTGCATGCGCGGGGTGATGCCGCCCGGTGCGGTGCTGATCTCCGGCACAATCAGAGTGAGCTTGTCGCCCACGTTCAGGCGAAAACGCCGAGCGGTGATTTCGCCGACCACCACGCCAAATTCGCCGGGTTTAAGGTCTTCCAGCTTGCCCTGCACGATGTGCTGGGCAACGATCGACACCTTGCCTTCCTGGGCCGGATCGACGCCGCTGATCTCAATCGGCTGCATCGCGCCCTTGTAGGAGAACATGCCATCCATCTGCGTGAATGGCACCGCAGCGGTGACTTGCGGATTTTTCATCGCCGCAGCGGCCACCGGCTGCCAGTCATCAATCGGGTTCACGCCGACGATGGTGGCGTGGGGCACCATGCCGAGGATGCGCGAGCTCATTTCACGCTGGAAGCCGTTCATCACCGACAGCACCACGATCATCGCCAGCACGCCCAGGGCGAGGCCGATCATCGAGGTCATCGAGATAAACGAAACAAAACGGTTGCGGCGCTTGGCGCGGGTATAGCGCGTGCCGATGAAAATCGATAACGGTCTGAACATTCGCGTGCACCGCCTGAAAAATTGAAAAAGCCCGACGCCAGGCGCCGGGCTTGAAACGGGTCAGATGGCGACCAGATGACCTTCCTGCAGGTGCAGCACGCGGTCCATCTGGCGGGCCATGCTCATGTCATGGGTCACCACCAGGAACGCAGTGCGCATCTGGGTGCTCAGTTCCAGCATCAAGTCCTTGATGCCCTGGGCGGTGTGGGAGTCGAGGTTGCCGGTGGGCTCGTCAAGCATCACCAAGCCTGGGTTGTTCACCAGGGCGCGGGCAATTGCCACACGCTGGCGCTCGCCGCCGGACAGCTCGGCCGGTTTGTGCTCCAGGCGATGGCCGAGACCGACGCGTTCCAGCAGGGCCTTGGCACGCTGGCGGGCTTGCGGGATGGCGGTCTTGCCGATCAGCAACGGCATGCACACGTTTTCCAGGGCGGTGAATTCCGGCAACAGGTGGTGGAACTGGTACACGAAGCCCAACGAACGGTTGCGCAGTTGGCCACGGGCCTTTTCATTCAAGGCCGACAACTCTTCGCCGGCCAGCCACACACTGCCCTGGGACGGCGTATCGAGGCCGCCCAGCAGGTTCAGCAAGGTACTTTTGCCGGAACCGGAACTGCCGACGATCGCCACGCGTTCGCCCGGATGCAGCTCAAGCTGCAGGTTGGACAGCACCACCACCGATTCCGGGCCTTCCTCGTAGGATTTGCCCAGGTTGCGGCAGCTCAGGATTGCTTTTTCACTCATGCCCGATTCACTCATAACGTAAGGCCTGTGCTGGCTGGGTACGTGCCGCGCGCCAGGCTGGATACAGGGTGGCAAGGAAACTCAGGACCAACGCAGCGCCGCCCACCATCAGCACGTCCTGGGCCTGAACCTGGGACGGCAAGTAGTCGATGAAGTACACGTCGGCGTTGAGGAACTTGTGGCCGATCACCTTTTCAAGCAAGGCGATGGCGGCGCTGACGTTCAATGCGGCCAGAATGCCGACCGCGGTGCCGATCAAGGTGCCGACCACGCCGATCACGGTGCCCTGCACCATGAAGATCGCCATGATCTGCCCCGGCGTGGCGCCCAGGGTACGCAGGATCGCGATATCGCCCTTCTTATCGTTCACCACCATCACCAAAGTGGAGATGATATTGAACGCGGCCACCGCGACGATCAGCAGCAACAACAGGCCGATCATGGCTTTTTCCATGCGGATGGCCTGGTACAGGTTGCCGTGGGTACGGGTCCAGTCGCGGGCGTAATACTGGCTTTCGCCCAGGTGCTGGGCGATGTCCCAGGCGCCGCGCGGGGCGTCGAACAGGTCGTTGAACTTCAGGCGCAGGCCCTGCACCTGGTCGGGCTGCCAACGGTGCAGGCGGGCGAGGTCAGTGAGGTTGGTCAGGCCCAGGTAGCCGTCGATCTCGCCGGCGCCGACGTGGAAGGTACCGACCACGGTAAAGCGCTTCATCCGCGGGAACATGCCGGCCGGGGTCACGGTGACTTCCGGCGCGACGAAGGTCAGCTTGTCGCCAAGGCCCACACCGAGCTTGGCTGCCGCCTTGTCACCGATCACGATGCCAAAGCTGCCGGGGGCCAGGTCGTCGAGTTTGCCCTGCAGCATAAACTTGTCGATGATCGACACGTTGCGCTCCTGGGCCGGATCAATGGCATTGAGCAGGATTTTCTGCACCTTGCCGTCATGGGTCAGCAGCCCCTGCATCTGGGTAAATGGCGCAACGGCCACCACCTTCGGGTTCTGCTTGACCTTGGCGGCCAGGCTTTGCCAATCACTGATAGGCGAATCGCCCTCGATGGTCGCGTGGGGCACCATGCCCAGCACGCGGGTACGCATCTCATGATCGAAGCCGTTCATCACCGACAGCACCACGATCATCACGACCACGCCCAAGGCGAGCCCGATCATCGAGGTCAAGGAAATGAACGACACAAAATGATTGCGACGCTTTGCACGGGTATAACGCGTGCCAATAAATACGAAGAGAGGTCTGAACATGTCGGGGCTTGTTCGGAGGAAAAGAAGACGTCCCGGTGGCGGGGTCAGGTAAGCAGCTTTACACTCAGACCATTACCGTTACCTGGGGTTCGCCATGTCGACATTAGATGAAGAAGAGCGCCGCGAATACTACCGTATCGACGACATGATCGCACTCCAAATCAAAAGCCTGTCTGCCCCCGAAGCGGCGAGCAAGGAAGTGTTGCTGGATGATTCGCCACTGTTCAATCTGCTCAGCGAACTGCACCTCAGCGAATTCGAAGCCCAGCATTTGTTGCGCCAGCTCAGCGAAAAGGACCGCACCCTCGCTGCCTTCCTGCGCGTGCAGAACAAACGCGTGGATCTACTCAGCCAAATCATGGCCCGTGGCCTGCTGGACGAAGTCGGCGCCCCACAGCCGGTGATCATTTCCGAAGGCGGCATCGACTTCCAACACCCTGCCCCACTGGCCGTCGGCGCCCACCTTGCGGTCAAGCTGGTGCTGATGCCACAGGCGCTCGGCCTGCTGCTGCGGGCACGCGTCACCCATTGCGATCCCAAGGGCGATGGCTTTGACGTGGGCACGGAATTCGAAGCCATGACCGATGCCCAACGCCAACTGCTGGCGCGCTACATCCTGCAGAAACAGGCCCAGGAACGCCGCCTGGCGCGAGAACAAAGCGACGACCTCTGAATTCGTATTCACTACGCCAGCCCGCCTGGCGCAAAGGAGCAACTGTGACCCTGATCTACGGCCACCGCGGTGCCAAAGGCGAAGCACCGGAAAACACCCTGACCAGCTTCCAGGAGTGCCTCAAGCACGGCGTACGCCGATGCGAACTGGATCTGCACCTGTCCATGGACGGCGAGTTGATGGTCATCCACGACCCAACCCTCAAGCGCACCGCCGACCGGCGCGGCAAAGTCGTCGAGTATTCGGCGGCAGACCTGGTGAAGATGGACGCGCGCAAAGGCGGCCCGGGCTGGATCAAACCGTGCCCGATCCCGCGCCTGGAAGAACTGTTCGAGCAGTGCGACTTCGACCACTGGCAACTGGAAGTCAAAAGCGCCTCGCGCACCCGCGCTGCAACCACTGTGCTGGCAATCCGTGAGATGGCCGTACGGTTTGGCCTGATGGACAAAGTCACCGTGACCTCAAGCTCGCGGGAAGTATTGAAGGCGGCGATTGAACTCACCCCAGACCTGTCACGCGGCCTGGTGGCCGAATACGCCTGGCTCGACCCGCTGAAGGTCGCGCAAAACTATGGCTGCGAGTACCTGGCATTGAACTGGACGCTGTGCACCCCCGAGCGTCTGGAAAAAGCCCAGCGCCAGGGCTTGCACGTGTCCGTGTGGACGGTCAACGAACCTGCACTGATGCGCAGGCTCGCCGACTTCGGCGTAGATAGCCTGATTACAGACTTTCCCGGTTTGGCCACTGCCACCCTTGGGAATTACTGAAATCGGTCTCCCCGGCCGGCTCAGGCCACCGGCCGGAGCCGCTCAAAAAAGCCGGTTGAGGCCGTCGTAGGCCGCGACCCGATAGGCTTCAGCCATGGTCGGGTAGTTGAACGTAGTGTTCACAAAATACTTGAGGGTATTTTGCTCGCCTGGCTGGTTCATGATGGCCTGGCCGATGTGCACGATTTCCGAAGCCTGGTAGCCGAAGCAATGCACGCCGAGGACTTCCAGGGTTTCGCGGTGGAACAGGATCTTCAGCATGCCTTGGGGCTCACCGGCGATCTGCGCACGCGCCATGCTCTTGAAGAACGCCTTGCCCACTTCGTAAGGCACCTTGGCCTTGGTCAATTCGTGCTCGTTCTTGCCGATCGAGCTGATCTCGGGAATCGTGTAGATCCCGGTCGGCACGTCGTTCACATAGCGCCAGCTGCCATTGTCAACGATGCTGCCAGCGGCCGAACGGCCCTGGTCGTGAGCCGCACTGGCCAGGCTTGGCCAGCCGATCACGTCACCGGCGCCGTAGATGTTCGGCACGCAGGTGCGGTAGTTCTCATCCACCTCGATCTGGCCACGGCTGTTGACCTTGACGCCGATGTTTTCCATGCCCAGCTTGTCGGTGTTGCCGGTACGGCCGTTGCACCACAGCAAGGCATCGGCCTTGATCTTCTTGCCGGACTTGAGGTGCAGGATCACGCCATTGTCCAGGCCTTCGACCCGCTCGTACTCTTCATTGTGGCGCACGGTGATGTTGTTGTTGCTGAAGTGGTAGCTCAACGCCTGGGAAATTTCCGAGTCGAGGAAGCTCAGCAACTGGTCGCGGTTATCCACCAGTTCCACCAGTACACCCAGGCCGCTGAAGATCGAGGCGTATTCACAGCCGATCACGCCAGCGCCGTAGATGATCAGTTTGCGCGGGGTGTGGCCCAGGCTCAGGATGGTGTCGCTATCGTAGATACGCGGGTGGTGAAAATCGATGTCCGCCGGGCGATACGGGCGCGACCCGGTGGCGATGATGATGTGCTTGGCCACCAGCTTCTCGACCACGCCGTTGGCGCAGACCACTTCGACGGTTTGCTCGTCGGCAAAGCTGCCGGTGCCAAAGAACAGATCGACGCGGTTACGGGCGTAGTAGCCGGTACGCGATGCCACTTGCTTGGAGATGACTCTCTCAGCGCTCTTGAGCACGTCCGGGAACGAGAACCAGCGCGGCTCACCAATGGCCCGGAACATCGGGTTGGTGTTGAACTGCATGATCTGGCGGACCGAGTGACGCAAGGCCTTGGACGGGATGGTACCCAGGTGGGTGCAGTTACCGCCGACCTGGCGACGGCTATCGACCATCGCCACCTTGCGCCCTGCCTTCGCGGCGTTCATCGCCGCACCTTCTCCAGCCGGGCCGGAACCCAGTACCACCACGTCGTAGTTGTAGACAGCCATGCGTACTCCTCAGAACAGGCCAGGCGCACGGTTGGACGCCTGGCTAAATCATGCCGCGGCCAGCGGTCATGAAGGACAATTTGGCTCAAGTGTGTGAACCGGGGCACAGTCTATATAAGGCTCAACGCCGCGCACATTAACCCTTGGTCGCGTCGTAGGCCAGTCTTGCCTTTACTACAGGGCGCCGATTACGGTTTTACACCCGTCAATTGATCGAACGCCTGGTTGGTGCGCGTGACGAAACCAGCCCCTTCACGACTCACGAAAAAGGCCGCGATGCCGTGCTGCTCAGCATAGTCCCGACCTTGCTCAGGCCCGAGGATGAGCAGCAACGTCGACAAACCATCCGCCATCAACGCCGAGGGGTGCAATACGGTCACCGAGGCCAGCTGATGGGTGATCGGCGCACCGGTACGCGCATCCAGCGTGTGGGCATAACGCCGACCATCCTGCTGGAAATAATTGCGATAGTCACCTGACGTGGACACCCCAAAGCCATCCACCTCGATGATTTTTTCGGCCACCTGCCGATCATCCCGAGGCTCTTCCAGGGCGATGCGCCAAGGTGAGCCATCGGGTTTGCGGCCAACGGCCTTGAGCTCGCCAGTGGCTTCGACGAGGTAGCTGTGGACGCCCTGGCCGCCGAGCAACTCAGCGATACGGTCCACGGCGTAGCCGGCGGCGATGCTGTTGAAGTCGATTTCGATGGCGGCGTCCTTGCACAGTTGCTCACCTTCGATGCGCAGGTGCTGGTGCCCGACGCTCTGCCGGACCAGCCTGAGTGTCGTGGCGTCCGGCACCTTCAACGCCCGCGCCTGGGGGCCGAAGCCCCACAGGTTCAACAGCGGCTCAACCGTCAGGTCGAACGCACTGTCACTGGCCTGGGACAACTGCTCGCCGGTGCGCACCAGGTGCAGGACAGGCGCAGGCATCGCCTGACAGCTGTTCGCCGGCAGACGGTTGAAGCCCTCGATAACGGAGTCGCTGCGGTAGGTCGACATCTGCCGGTCAACTTCGCCTAGTAGGCTTTCCACCTGGCGCTGGAGTTCTTTCGGACCCGGCGCGCTCGACGTTCTGACGTACTGGATCGAATAGGTACTGCCCATGGTCGGCCCGCCAAAGCGTTCCAGCGAATCGCCGTCGCAGCCGGTGAGCAGCGCCACCGCACAGAACATCACCACTTGACGCAGATTGCCCATAAACCCTGCCGTTGCCGTAATTGAATTAACCTGTAGGCACACACCTTTTCAGGATCGGCCATTATGCGACATGTCATTTTGTGTTTATTGCTGATGTTCTCGATCCCGACATTCGCCAATGAGGCAGATCGTCTCGCCCAGGCGAATTTTCCGGCGCAGTCCCAGCAACTGGCGCTGAAAAACCAGGCCGTGCTGACCTATCTCTGGGCCGATGTGTATGCAGCGGCGCTCTACACCCCGGCGGACCTCGGCGCGAAGCAAGCCTGGGAACAGCAAAAGGCTGTCCGCCTGGTGCTGTATTACTTTCGCGATATCGACCGCAACGATGTAATCAAGGCCGCCACCACCACCCTTGAACGCCAACAGGCCAATGCGCGTTTAAAGCCGGAACTGGACCAATTGCACGCCAGCTTTCGTAACATTCGCAGCGGTGATCGCTATGCCCTGGACTTTCGTCCGGGCCGTGGCCTGAATTTGGAGATCAATGGCCAAGTGGTGTTCAGCAGCCGCAATGATGCGCTGGCAAGGGCCTACCTGGGCATCTGGCTGGCGCCCAAGGGCCTGTCTGATGAGTTGCGCGGCAAATTGCTGAAATGAAAAAGGGTGCCAGGTGCAGATGTTGCAGCTGAACCACCGCTATCGGGGGCTTACCCCCGATGAGGCCCTCACCCACACCACAAGCCCAGCCAAGAAAAAGCCCCGAACCAGTCGGGGCTTTTTCATTCACTGCAAAGGCTTAGCGCGGGAACGCAGGCGGGTTAACCCCGGCCATGTCTTCCATCACGCGAACCACCTGGCAGCTGTAGCCGAACTCGTTGTCGTACCACACGTACAACACAACGCGGTTGTCCTGGCTGATGGTCGCTTCGGCATCCACTACACCGGCGTGGCGCGAACCAACGAAGTCAGTCGAGACCACTTCCTGGGAATTGACGTAGTCGATTTGCTTATGCAGATCGGAGTGCAGCGCCATGTAGCGCAGGTACTCGTTCATCTCTTCGCGGCTGGCGGCTTTCTCAAGGTTGAGGTTGAGAATGGCCATCGACACGTTAGGCGTCGGCACGCGGATCGCGTTACCGGTCAGCTTGCCGGCCAGCTCAGGCAAGGCCTTGGCAGCAGCAGTGGCAGCACCGGTCTCGGTGATCACCATGTTCAGCGCGGCGCTACGACCACGGCGATCGCCTTTGTGGAAGTTGTCGATCAGGTTCTGGTCGTTGGTGTACGAGTGAACGGTTTCAACGTGACCGTTAACGATGCCGAACTTGTCGTTCACAGCCTTGAGCACCGGCACGATGGCGTTGGTGGTGCAGGAAGCGGCGGACACGATCTTGTCGTCTGCGGTGATTTCACCGTGGTTGATGCCGTGCACGATGTTCTTCAGCTTGCCTTTGCCAGGCGCGGTCAGCACAACGCGGTCGACACCCGGGCAGGCCAGGTGCTGGCCCAGGCCTTCGGCGTCACGCCATACGCCGGTGTTGTCCACCAGCAGGGCGTCCTTGATGCCGTACTGGGTGTAGTCCACCTCGGACGGGTTCTTCGCGTAGATCACCTGGATCAGGTTACCGTTGGCGGTGATGGTGTTGTTTTCTTCGTCAATGACGATGGTGCCGTTGAACGGACCGTGTACCGAGTCGCGACGCAGCAGGCTCGCGCGCTTGGTCAGGTCGTTGTCGGCGCCTTTGCGTACGACGATGGCACGCAGGCGCAGGCCGTCGCCGCCACCGGTTTTTTCGATCAGGATGCGCGCCAGCAGGCGGCCGATACGACCGAAGCCGTACAGTACAACGTCGGTGCCTTTGCGGGCTGCGGCGTTTTGCTGGCCAACCACGTCGGCCATTTCTTCACGCACGAACTGCTCGGCGGTGCGGCCAGCGCCTTCTTTGCGGAATTTGTACGCCAACTTGCCCAGGTCTACCGAGGCCGCGCCGAGCTTGAGCTCGCTCATGGCCTTGAGCAGTGGGAATGTTTCGTGGACGGAGAGTTCGCTGTCGTCGGCAGAGCGATGGCGCGCAAAGCGGTGCGCCTTGAGAATCGCGATGACGGACTGGTTGATCAGGCTGCGGCCATAGATCGAGCTCACCACATTGTTATTGCGGTATAGCTGACCGATAAGCGGGATCATCGCTTCTGCGAGTGCTTCACGGTCGATCCATTCACCAAGACACTGGTCGGGCTTCTGAGTCACGGGAACCTTCCACATGTAGGGGCTGAAAAAAGGGGCTACATTATGCCGCCCGAGTGTCCGGGGAGCAATGCGCACCGGACAACAAAAACGGCTTGCGCAAACTTGATACCTCGCTGGAGCCCAGTAAATACGCGGGCTTCAGAAGGCCACTAGTTGAGCGAGCAAGCCAACTTGTCCGTAACACTCCTAAACATTCGCGCTTTTTGGCACTACATATTGAGTCAAAACACGCCATTGTTTGTCTTAGCCACTACATTTCCTACAAACCGTAATAGGCACAGTCAGCAACTGACAGGCGGCACCTTGGCCCGTTACAATTACCGACTTTGTCGCAACGCTTGGAGCTCAACCTTCCGTGCCCGTTCTGCGTCTACCGCTACTCCCTGCTGCGGCAGGTAAACAGCACTGGGGCAACCTGCCCGGTGCCGCCCTGAGCCTGGCCATTGCCGAGGCTGCCAGCGCAGCCAAGCGCTTTACCCTGCTGCTTACCGCCGACAGCCAAAGTGCCGAACGGTTGGAGCAGGAGCTGAGCTTCTTCGCCCCCGATTTACCGGTGCTGCATTTTCCCGACTGGGAAACCCTGCCCTACGACCTGTTCTCGCCGCATCAGGACATCATCTCCCAGCGCATCGCCAGCCTGTACCGCTTGCCGGAACTGGCCCACGGCGTACTGGTGGTGCCGATCACCACGGCACTGCACCGCCTGGCGCCGACCAAGTTCCTGCTGGGCAGCAGCCTGGTGCTGGATATCGGCCAGAAGCTCGACGTCGAGCAGATGCGCACGCGCCTGGAAGCCAGCGGCTATCGCTGCGTCGACACGGTGTACGAGCACGGCGAATTCGCAGTGCGCGGCGCCCTGATCGACCTGTTCCCGATGGGCAGCAAGTTGCCGTATCGCATCGACCTGTTCGATGACGAAATCGAAACCCTGCGCACCTTCGATCCGGAGAACCAGCGCTCCATCGACAAAGTCGACTCGATCAAGCTGCTGCCCGCCCGGGAGTTCCCGCTGCAAAAAGACGCGGTCACCCGCTTCAAGGCGCGCTTTCGTGAACGCTTCGACGTCGACTTCCGTCGCTGCCCGATCTTTCAGGACTTGAGCAGCGGGATTACCCCCGCCGGTATCGAGTACTACCTGCCGCTGTTCTTCGACGAAACCTCCACGCTGTTCGATTACTTGCCTCAGGACACCCAGGTGTTCTCGCTACCGGGCATCGAGCAAGCGGCGGAAAACTTCTGGAACGACGTGCGCAACCGCTACGAAGAGCGCCGCGTCGACCCGTCCCGTCCTTTATTGCCACCGGCCGAACTGTTTTTGCCGGTGGAAGACTGCTTCGCCCGCCTGAAGAACTGGCCGCGTGTCGTCGCCAGCCAGCAGGATGTGGACGCCGGCAGTGGCCGCGAACGCTTTCCAGCGGGAACGCTGCCGGACCTGGCGATTCAAGCCAAAGCCACGCAGCCTCTGGAGGCGTTGTCCAACTTCCTCGGCGACTTCCCCGGCCGCGTGCTGTTTACCGCTGAATCCGCCGGCCGCCGTGAAGTGCTGCTCGAACTGCTGGAACGCCTGAAACTGCGGCCAAAAACCGTCGACAGCTGGCCGGACTTCGTAAAGAGCAAAGAACGCCTGGCGATCACCATCGCGCCGCTCGACGAAGGCTTGCTACTGGATGACCCGGCCCTGGCGCTGATCGCCGAGAGCCCACTGTTCGGCCAGCGCGTGATGCAACGTCGCCGTCGCGAAAAGCGCGCCGACGCCAACAATGACGCGGTAATCAAGAACCTCACCGAACTGCGCGAAGGCGCGCCGGTGGTACATATCGACCACGGCGTGGGCCGCTACCTGGGCCTGCAAACCCTGGAGATCGACAACCAGGCCGCCGAATTCCTCACCATGGAATACGCCGAGGGCGCCAAGCTCTACGTGCCGGTCGCCAGCCTGCACCTGATCGCCCGCTACACCGGCAGCGACGATGCCTTGGCGCCGTTGCACCGCCTGGGCTCCGAGACCTGGCAGAAAGCCAAGCGCAAGGCCGCCGAACAGGTGCGCGATGTGGCTGCCGAACTGCTCGACATCTATGCCCGTCGTGCGGCCCGTGAAGGCTATGCCTTCGCCGACCCGAAAGCCGACTACGCGACCTTCAGTGCCGGTTTCGCTTTCGAAGAAACCCCGGACCAACAAACCACCATCGAAGCGGTGCGCGCCGACATGCTCGCGCCCAAGCCGATGGACCGCCTGGTGTGCGGCGACGTGGGCTTCGGCAAGACCGAAGTGGCCATGCGTGCAGCCTTTATTGCGGTGCACGGCGGTCGCCAGGTGGCGATTCTGGTGCCCACCACCCTGCTCGCCCAGCAGCACTACAACAGCTTCCGCGACCGCTTTGCCGACTGGCCGGTGACCGTCGAAGTGATGAGCCGCTTCAAGTCGGCCAAGGAAGTGAATGCCGCCGTCGCCGATTTGGCCGAAGGCAAGATCGACATCGTGATCGGCACGCACAAGCTGCTATCGGACGACGTCAAGATCAAGAACCTGGGCCTGGTGATCATCGACGAGGAACACCGCTTCGGTGTGCGTCAGAAGGAACAGCTCAAGGCCCTGCGCAGTGAAGTCGATATTCTTACGCTCACGGCGACGCCGATCCCACGCACGCTGAACATGGCGGTGTCGGGCATGCGCGACCTGTCGATCATCGCCACGCCGCCGGCACGGCGCCTGTCGGTGCGCACCTTCGTGATGGAGCAGAACAAAAGCACGGTAAAAGAAGCACTGCTGCGCGAGTTGCTGCGTGGTGGCCAGGTGTACTACCTGCACAACGACGTCAAAACCATCGAGAAATGCGCCGCCGACCTCGCCGAACTGGTGCCGGAAGCACGGATCGCCATCGGCCACGGGCAGATGCGCGAACGTGAACTCGAACAGGTGATGAGCGACTTCTACCACAAGCGCTTCAACGTGCTGATCGCCTCGACCATCATCGAGACCGGCATCGACGTGCCAAGCGCCAACACCATCATCATCGAACGTGCCGACAAGTTCGGCCTGGCGCAATTGCATCAACTGCGCGGGCGTGTGGGCCGCAGTCACCACCAGGCCTACGCCTATTTGCTGACGCCGCCTCGCCAACAGATCACCTCCGACGCCGAGAAGCGCCTGGAAGCCATCGCCAACACCCAGGACCTGGGTGCCGGTTTTGTACTGGCCACCAACGACCTGGAAATCCGCGGCGCCGGCGAACTGCTGGGCGACGGTCAGAGCGGGCAGATCCAGGCGGTGGGTTTCACCCTGTATATGGAGATGCTCGAACGGGCGGTCAAAGCCATCCGCAAGGGCGAGCAACCGAACCTCGACCAACCCCTGGGAGGCGGTCCGGAAATCAACCTGCGCCTACCGGCGTTGATTCCCGAAGACTACCTGCCGGACGTGCACGCGCGGCTGATCCTGTACAAACGCATCGCCTCGGCCACCGACGAAGAAGGCCTCAAGGACTTGCAGGTCGAGATGATCGACCGCTTCGGCCTGCTGCCCGAGCCGACCAAGAACCTGGTGCGCCTGACCCTGCTTAAATTGCAGGCCGAGCAGTTGGGCATCAAGAAAGTCGACGCCGGGCCGCAGGGCGGGCGCATCGAGTTCGAAGCGCAGACGCCGGTGGACCCGTTGGTGCTGATCAAGTTGATCCAGGGCCAGCCCAACCGCTACAAGTTCGAAGGGGCTACGCTGTTCAAGTTCATGGTGCCGATGGAACGTGCCGAAGAGCGCTTTAATACCTTGGAGGCGCTGTTTGAGCGCCTCATCCCGAAATCTGTTTGAAGGACGCCCCAATGCGCCTGTTCCGCATGCTGAGCTTGTTGTTGGTGGTAGTGGCGCCTTCGGCATTCGCCGACAGCCCGTACCAGGTAGAAATGATCCTGGTACGCCAGAACGCGGAGCCGGTGATCAACAGCCGCGCCGCGCCGGAAAACTGGGATGCCGGGGCTGCGCGCCTGGGCGACAAAATGAGCCCGCCGCGCCTGAGCAACATCGTCGACAAGTTGCGCGCCGATAACAGCTACACCGTGTTGGCGCACAAGGCCTGGGAACAGAACCTCGGCGAACAGCCGGTCAAAATCGCGATCACCGACGGCCAGGAACAGTTCGGCCAGTTCCCCATCGAGGGCACGCTGAACCTGCAACTGGGGCGTTTTACCGACATCGATGCGCAGTTCTGGATCAACCAATTCGACAGCAACGGCAGTGTGATCGCCAGCGAACACCTGAACCAGACTGACGTGCGCACCAAGAACAACCAACTCAATTACCTCGACGGCGGCCATCTGGCGCTGCTGATCAAGATCACTTCGCTGACCGCCAAGCCACCCAGCGCACCGCCGCCCGACATCCAGGACTGATCCAGCGCCATGCCCCTGACGTCGTCGTTGACCAAGCCCCTGGCCCCTTCGTGGGCCAATCGCTTCAAAGAGCAAAGCCTGGAGCGCGGGCGACGTTATGCCTTGGAGAACCGTGTGCGTATCGTCGAGTCCGGCGACAGCACCATCATCGCCAGTTGCGAAGGCTCGGGTAGCAACGTTTACCGGCAGACCATTTCACTGCGCGAGTCAGCCAAGGGCACCTTGATCCTGGTGGACAGCCGCTGTACTTGCCCGGTGCACACCAACTGCAAACACATCGCCGCCGTGCTGCTCAAGGTCCAGGAAACGCTGGCCTATCCAGCCGCCGCCCAGGATGCCGAACTGCTGGAAAAACTCCAGGCCGTGCTGGACAACCGCGTGGTGTTGCCACAGGTGGTGATGGAAGACGTGATGCCGGTGCCGCGTTTGTGGCTGGCGAGTATCGAGTTCAGTGCGTTCGAACCGCGCAACGGCAAGATGCAACGCTATATCCAGCACCGTGCCGCGTTGTCGTTCAACTACTTGGGCAACTATGTCAGCGGGCAAAAGAACGCCGACATCATCGTGCGCCAGGACACCCAGAGCCTGCGCATCAAGCGCCACCCGGCGCTGGAACAGCCCTATCGCGAACACCTGCGCCTGCTGGGCTTCAAGATCGCCACACGCCAGAGCAAGGCCCTGCCGGAAAGTGCCGGCGAATTGTTCGAGATGGTCAATGACAGCGCCTGGCTGAACTTCACCCTCAACGCCTCGCCCACCTTGCGCGCCGAGGGCTGGGAGTTGCAGATCGACGAGGATTTCGGTTTCGACCTGAGCACGGTGGACGACTGGTACGCCACCGTCGATGAAGGGCCTGAGCGCGATTGGTTCGACCTGGAACTGGGCATTATCGTCAACGGCGAGCGGCTGAGCCTGCTGCCGATCCTGCTGAACCTGATGCGCTCCCACACCGAGATCCTCAACCCGGAAAAACTCGCACGGCGCCGTGATGACGAACTGATCCTGGTGAACATTCCCGGCCTGCCCAACGGCGGCCACGGCCCGTTGCAAGTGGCGCTGCCTTACGGTCGCCTGAAACCGGTTCTGGCAACGCTGGGCGAGTTTTACCTACAGGAAGCTGGCACCACCACCTTGCGCCTGGCCAAGGCCGATGCGATCCGGTTGAACCCGCTGGAAGACCTCCCGCTGCAATGGGAAGGCGGCGAGAAGATCCGCAATTTTGCCCAGCGCCTGCGGGATATCAAGGACTTCACCTGCGTAGCGCCCGAAGGCCTGAACGCGACCTTGCGCCCTTACCAGTTGGAAGGCCTGAGCTGGATGCAGTCGCTGCGCCAATTGGACGTCGGCGGGATTCTTGCGGATGACATGGGCCTGGGCAAAACCCTACAGACCTTGGCGCATATCCTCAGCGAAAAGATCGCCGGCCGCCTGGACCGGCCCTGCATGGTGGTGATGCCCACCAGCCTGATCCCCAACTGGCTAGACGAAGCGGCGCACTTCACACCGCAACTGCGGGTACAGGCACTTTATGGTGCCGGGCGTAAGAAACATTTCGCCAACCTGCAGGATTACGACCTACTGCTCACCACCTACGCCCTGCTGCCCAAGGACATCGACCACCTCGCCGCCCTGCCCTTGCACGTATTGATCCTCGACGAAGCCCAGTACATCAAGAACCCTTCCAGCAAGGCGGCCCAGGCAGCGCGCGAGCTGAATGCCCGGCAGCGCCTGTGCCTGAGTGGTACGCCGCTGGAAAATCACCTGGGCGAGCTGTGGTCGCTGTTCCACTTCCTGCTACCGGGCTGGTTGGGTGACGTGAAAAGCTTCAACCGTGACTACCGCGTGCCCATCGAAAAGCGCGCCAGTGAGGTGCGATTGCAGCACCTCAACGGTCGGATAAAACCCTTCCTGCTGCGCCGTACCAAGGAGCAAGTGGCAACGGAATTGCCGCCCAAGACCGAGATCATCCACTGGGTCGACCTTAACGAAGCCCAGCGCGACGTGTACGAAACCATGCGCCTGGCCATGGATAAAAAGGTCCGCGACGAGATCACCCGCAAGGGCGTGGCACGCAGCCAGATCATCATCCTTGAAGCACTGCTCAAGCTGCGCCAGGTCTGCTGCGATCTACGCCTGGTCAACGACGCCACCCTGCCCGCCCGCGGCAGTAGCTCGGGCAAGCTCGACAGCTTGCTGGACATGCTCGACGAGTTGTTTGCCGAAGGTCGCCGGATCCTGCTGTTTTCCCAATTCACCTCGATGCTGAGCCTGATCGAAGCCGAACTGAAAAAACGTGGCATTGCCTACGCACTGCTCACCGGCCAGACCCGGGATCGGCGCACGCCGGTGAAAGACTTCCAGAGCGGCAAGTTGCAGATCTTCCTGATCAGCCTGAAGGCCGGCGGCGTGGGCCTGAACCTGACCGAAGCCGACACCGTGATCCACTACGACCCGTGGTGGAACCCGGCCACGGAAAACCAGGCGACTGACCGTGCGTATCGTATCGGGCAAGAGAAGCCGGTATTCGTCTACAAGATGATTGCACGGGGCACGGTGGAGGAGAAAATCCAGCACCTGCAGAAGGAAAAGTCCGATTTGGCGGCGGGCGTGCTGGATGGGCGCACCACCGGGGATTGGCAACTGGCCAACGAGGATATCGAGGCGCTGTTTGCCCCACTGCCGAATAAGCAAGAGAAGCGCTGACTGTCGGATCGCCATCGGGGGCAGGCCCCCGATAGACGCGACTCAGTCTTCAGCCAATCAACTGAGCATCCCGCAGCGCAGTAAGCGCTGCCAACCAACGCGGATCCTGCTTGTACTCAGTCGAAGCAATCGCTTGCCCGCGCATCCGCGCAATACGCGCAGACGGCGTGACCTTCATCCGCTGCGCCGCAGTCAGAGCAAGCTCGGCCGCTGCACGGTCATTGCACACCAAGCCCATATCGCAGCCCGCCGTCAGCGCCGCTTCAATCCGACTGGCCGCATCGCCGACCACATGAGCGCCGGCCATGGACAGGTCATCGCTGAAAATCACCCCATCAAATTGCAATTCACCGCGCAGGATCTCCTGCAACCAGCGACGCGAGAACCCCGCGGGCTGGGCGTCAACCTGCGGGTAGATGACGTGAGCCGGCATCACCGCCGCCAATTGCTTGCTCAGGCGTGCGAAAGGCACCAGGTCATTGGCGCGAATCTGTTCCAGGCTGCGTTCGTCATTAGGAATCGCGACGTGGGAATCGGCCTCAGCCCAACCATGACCGGGGAAGTGCTTGCCCGTCGCGGCCATGCCGGCGCTGTTCATGCCGCGAATAAAGGCACCCGCGAGCACGGCGGCGCGCTCGGGGTCGCCTTCGAAGGAGCGCGTGCCGACCACAGCACTGCGCTGGTAGTCCAGGTCGAGTACGGGGGCAAAACTCAGGTCGAGGCCGACGGCGAGCACTTCGGTGGCCATGATCCAGCCGCACTGCTCGGCCAGGTATTCGGCGTTGGGGTTGTCCGCCAGCGCACGCATGGCCGGCAAGCGCACAAAGCCCTGGCGCAGGCGCTGTACGCGACCGCCTTCCTGGTCGACGGCCAGCAGCAGGTCGGGCCGCACCGCACGAATCGCCGCGCTCAATTCCCGCACCTGGCGTGGATGCTCGATATTGCGCGCGAAAATGATCAGGCCGCCCACTTCGGGTTGGCGCAACAGGTGACGATCCTCGGCCGTCAGCCAGGTACCGGCCACGTCGACCATCAAAGAACCTTGCAGGGCAGCAGTCATAAACCTTCCTTAAATAACGCACACAACCCGTTGCGCTCACGCGGCGCAATTGGCGCGGCGAGCACAACGGGTTGCGAGTAAATAGCTGAAATCGGCATGGCGGCTAGCTTAGCGGATGCAAGCGGCCGCGCACACCCGCAGCGGTCAAACCTTGGCGGGCGCCGCTGCGGTCTTGCTGCGTGGGCGCAACTGGGCAGCCGCCATGCTCGCATCGGTCACGCCGGTTTCGGCACGCATGCCGGCAGCGAGGAACGGCACCATCAGGCGCATGACCTGCTCGATGGAGGTGTTGACGCCAAAATCGGTCTCGGCAATTGCACGCAACGCCTTGATCCCGGACATGCTGAACGCGGCCGCACCCAGCATGAAATGCACACGCCAGAACAGTTCGATAGGAGGAATACGCGGCGCCGCTTCGTTGACCAGCAACATATAGCGACGAAATACCTTGCCGTACATGTCTTCCAGGTAACGCCGAAGGTGGCCTTGGCTCTGACTGAACGCCAGGCCCAACAGACGCATGAAAATCGACAGGTCGTTGCCACTGCGCGGTTGAACCACCAGGGCTTGCTCGACGAGGATTTCCAGCAACTCTTCCAGGCTGGGCTTGTTGTCAGCCTTGGCCTGGCGACGTTCGAGCTCACGGTCGAGACTGGCGCAGAACGGCCCCAGGAAGCGCGAGAACACCGCCTGGATCAGGGCTTTCTTCGAGCCGAAATGGTAGTTCACAGCAGCGAGGTTGACCCCGGCCTTGCTGGTGATCAGCCGCAATGAGGTTTCAGCAAATCCTTTTTCCGCGAACAATTGCTCGGCAGCATCGAGAATGCGTTCAACGGTTTCCGACTGGGCCATGACTACTCCGCCTGACAAACACTTGTTTGAAACATACGTTTCAGGGTGTGTCTTGTCAAGCCTGCGGGTTCGCTTTCCGGCCGGGCAGTCATCTATTTCATCGCTATTTAATCACATCCTTCCCGGTCTGTAGGCAGCGCTATCTCTAGCTTGTAGGACGGATGACAAATGACCGTCTAGCGGAGCCACAGAAAAGGATGATTGCCAAGCGCAGTTCACTGTATATAATCCCAGTCACTGTATAAAAAGACAGAGCGATCAACATGCTAAAACTGACGCCACGCCAAGCTGAGATTCTGGCTTTTATCAAGCGCTGCCTCGATGACAACGGCTACCCGCCGACACGAGCCGAAATTGCGCTGGAACTGGGGTTCAAGTCCCCCAACGCCGCCGAAGAACACCTCAAGGCCCTCGCTCGCAAAGGCGCGATCGAGATGACCCCCGGTGCGTCGCGCGGTATTCGCATCCCTGGCTTCGAAGCCAAGGCCGACGAATCGACACTGCCGATCATCGGTCGCGTCGCGGCCGGTGCGCCGATCCTGGCGCAGCAGCACGTCGAGGAGTCCTGCAACATCAACCCGACCTTCTTCCATCCGCGTGCCGACTACCTGTTGCGGGTACACGGCATGAGCATGAAAGACGTGGGTATCTTCGATGGCGACCTGCTGGCCGTCCACACCACACGCGAAGCCCGCAATGGCCAGATCGTCGTCGCACGTATCGGCGACGAAGTCACCGTCAAACGCTTCAAGCGCGAAGGCAGCAAGGTCTGGCTCCTGGCCGAGAACCCTGAGTTCGCCCCGATTGAAGTGAACCTGAAAGATCAGGACCTGGTGATCGAAGGCTTGAGCGTCGGCGTCATTCGCCGCTAAAGGAGGCATCATGCAGCTCGTACACACCCCACAACACACACAACTGTCGCTGTTCGAGGCCTTTATGGCCCAACCCCTTGCGCCCATCCTCAAGGAAACGGTCGAGGCGCCCTGGAGCGCCGAGCCCGAGGCGTTCAGTGAGCTGTCGTTGCGCGGTGCGGCCGGAAGCTGCCTGAGCCTGCTGGCGCCGATTCTTCGCGAGCTGAGCGAAGACCAGGATGCACGCTGGTTGACCCTGATCGCCCCGCCCGCCAGCCTGACCCAGGCCTGGTTGCGGGACGCCGGCCTCAACCGTGAGCGCATCCTGCTGCTGCAACCACGCGGCACGCAAAGTGCCCAGCAATTGACATGCGAAGCGCTGCGCTTGGGTCGTAGCCATACGGTGGTGAGCTGGTTGAACCCGCTGAACGCGACAGCCAAGCAGCAATTGATCAGTGCGGCACGCACGGGTGATGCGCAGAGCTTGAATATTCGACTGGGATAAGAAGCTGGGTCTGATGAAGACGCGAAGCGGGCTGGTTGTAGTTAGCATGCTCATTATGCTGAGCGAGCTTGTGTGGTGAGCGGGCTTGTGTGGTGAGCGGGCTTGCCCCGCGCTGGGCTGCGAAGCTGCCCTAGATAGATTAACTCGGTGTATCAGGTATTCCACGGTGTCTGGTTTTGGGGCCGCTTGGCAGGGGACTGTCATAAATTTTGTGTTCGGGCATAACATGTTGATAGAGGTGCATGTATGCCGACCAAAAAGAAACCGGCCCGTGAGGCCCTGCGAGACCTTCCATCTATTCCAAAAGAGCTGATCGACCAGTTCGTCAGCGGCCCGATGAGTGCCGAAGCCATTCAGGATGCCTCGATGGCGTTTAAAAAGGCACTTATCGAGCGAGCCCTTGGTGCCGAGTTGGGCCACCACCTTGGCTACCCTCAGGGCGCGGAGCGCCCTGAGGAATCGAGCAACCAACGCAACGGCAAAAGTGGCAAAACGGTGCTGACCGATGACGGCCCGTTGCGTCTCGACATTCCCAGAGATCGCGATGGAAGCTTTGCCCCGATCTTGATCCCTAAGCATGAGCGCCGTTTTACAGGCTTTGATGACAAGATCATCGCGATGTATGCCCGAGGTATGACGGTTCGCGAAATCCGGGCGTTTCTCTCGGAACAGTACGGAACAGACGTCTCCCACGACTTCATCAGTTCTGTCACTGACGCAGTTTTGGAGGAGGTTACCGCCTGGCAACAGCGACCGCTTGAACCGATGTACCCGGTAATTTTCTTCGATGCATTGCGAGTCAAAATTCGCGACGAAGGCCTGGTTCGCAACAAAGCGATTTACTTGGCACTGGGAGTATTGCCGGACGGAACGCGAGATATCCTGGGAATTTGGATTGAAACAACCGAAGGCGCCAAGTTTTGGATGAAGGTCTTTAACGACCTGAAAACCCGAGGTGTCGAAGACGTCTTGATCGCGGTGACTGATGGTCTCAAAGGCATGCCCGAAGCGCTGAGTGCTGTATTTCCTGAGACGACATTGCAGACCTGTATCGTCCACTTGATCCGTAACAGCCTCGATTACGCCCCGTGGGATAAGCGCCGTGAGCTGGCCAAGGCACTGAAGCCGATCTATCAAGCACTCAATGTTGACGCTGCAGAACAAGCGCTACTGGCTTTCGAAGCCGGGCCTTGGGGTAAGCAATATCCGACGGTCGTATCGGCTTGGAAACGTGCTTGGGATCGAGTTATACCGTTCTTTGTGTTTCCCCCGGCGATACGCAAAGTGATCTACACAACCAACGCCATCGAGAGTATCAATGCCCAGTTGCGCAAGATCATCAAGACGCGAGGCCACTTCCCAACGGATGAGGCCGCGACAAAACTAATCTGGCTGGCATTGCGAAATATCACCGCGAACTGGGGCAGCGCAGCTCATGATTGGAAGAGCGCGATGAATCAATTTTCGATTCTGTACGGAGATCGATTTATCAGGCCGACCTGGTAAAGCTAGGGCCTGCCTGACGGCAGGCCGTAACCGGCCCGCACACAAAAAATCTGACACTCTCCTTGGCAGCCCAACGCGGGGCAAGCCCGCTCACCACCCAAGCCCGCTCACCACCCAAGCCGGCTCGCCACAACAGCGAACCCACTTGCCACACTCAGTGAAGAACCCGCGACCCATCCTCTTTCTCCGGCTCGCCTTCCGCCAGACGACCCGCCATCTGCACGCCCACACTCAACATGGCTTTTGCCACTTCCACGTGCTGGCCTTGCAGGAACGCTTTTGCGTCCTCGGAAAAATCCAGAATAACCAGAGAACCTTCGTCCTCAGCCCGGCGCAGTTCGATTCGGCCGTCAGGCAACTCAACAATTTCCAGAAAGGACGTCGGCATAAAAGTCTGTTCTCCACGAAAGGCCGGGATTATATCAGTCATCCACCCAGCCTCGCTGAGGATCTGAACAGGTTTCTTTACAGCATGATGAACGGCGCTTTCTCAATTCAGGGCGGCTTTAGCACTCGTTCAAACCTTCACGAAAACGCAGCGCCATCTTCTTAAGCTCCTGACGCCAGCCCTCCAACGCTTCCCGGCTCAGTGGCTTGGGCTCGTCCTCTTCCAACGCAACTGCGACGATCAACGGCTGAGTCACATCACCCTTTGGCACGTGGGGAACACGCGGCGGCTGGAACATATCCGAATGAGCCTTGAGCAGACGCGCGACCCAACTGTCGGGGCTCTGGGCCATTTCCACCAGCTCAGCAAGTTCAGGAATCGCCATGCTTTCCAGCACTTCACGATTCATGATCATTTCCGCACGGGGTGAGCCGGCCTGTGGCAAACGGTAGAACCCGGCGATTTCATGGCAAAGACCCAGCAAGGCACCGTACAGGTGGAACAAGGCTGCTTCACGCCCCGCCTGAACCAGCGCGATAGCATTCATCTCCTTCCCTTCCTCGGCACGCCCAAGGGCTTCCAGGGACAAACCCGCGAAGTAAATTTTCTGATTGGTACGGGTATAGAGTTCGTTGGCCATGACGGCAATCTCCACAACGAATGAGGCGTGATGCTGGCTCAACAGTGTCACGGATCAACCGAGCCCACTGCAAGCGCAAAAAAAGGCCGCCCATACAGGCGGCCTTTGTCTATGACAGATCAGTCGATCACGCGCCCTGGCGCTTGTCCTCGACCTTCCACTTGCCGCCGTCGTAGAACGCTTTCCAGCCCGTAGGCTTGCCGTCCACTTCGGTCTGCACGTACTGCTCCTTGGTCTTGCGGCTGTAGCGGATCACGGCTGGGCGACCATCCGGGTCCTTCTTCGGCGCTTCACACAGGAAGTGGTACTTAGGATCGATCTCGTCCTTGTGCGGCACGATCTCCATCACCAGCGGCGCACGGGTCTCGCGGTTTTTCGGGAATTGGCTGGCGGCCAGGAACAGACCCGAAGCGCCGTCGCGCAGGATATAGGTGTCGTTGACCTTCTCGCACTTGAGTTCCGGCATCTTCACCGGGTCCATCTTCGGCGGCGCGGCATCCCCGCTTTTCAGCAGTTTGCGCGTGTTCTTGCAGGTTGGGTTGGTGCAACCGAAGAACTTGCCGAAACGGCCAGTCTTGAGTTGCATCTCGCTGCCGCACTTGTCGCATTCCAGGCTAGGACCTTCGTAGCCCTTGATGCGGTAAGTCCCCTCTTCAATCTCGTAGCCGTTGCAATCCGGGTTGTTACCGCAGATATGCAGCTTGTGCTTCTCGTCCAGCAGGTAGGCGTCCATCGCCGTGCTGCAGATCGGGCAACGGTGCTTGCCACGCAGCACCAGCGACTCGGACTCACCCTCGTCGTCGGCGGCGATTTCATCACCCGGCACCAGGTTGACGGTGGCCTTGCAGCGCTCTTTCGGCGGCAGGCTGTAGCCCGAGCAACCAAGGAACACACCAGTGGATGCCGTACGAATCTGCATCGGACGGCCGCATGTCTGGCACGGGATGTCGGTCATCACCGGCTGGTTGGCACGCATGCCGTTCTCAGGGCTTTCGGCTACTTCGAGTTTTTTCTTGAAGTCACCGTAGAACTCGTCCAGCACGTTTTTCCAGTCGCGCTCGCCCTGGGCCACGTCATCGAGGTTCTCTTCCATACCGGCGGTGAAGCCGTAATCCATCAGGTTGGAGAAGCTCTCGGACAAGCGCTCGGTAACGATATCGCCCATCTTTTCCGAATAGAAACGACGGTTGTGCAGCGCCACGTAGCCACGGTCCTGGATAGTGGAGATGATCGCCGCGTAGGTCGAAGGACGACCGATGCCACGTTTTTCCATCTCCTTGACCAGGCTGGCTTCCGAATAACGCGCCGGCGGCTTGGTGAAGTGCTGGGACGGGTCGAGCTTGATCAGCTTTAGCGTATCGCCTTGGGCCATGTCCGGCAGCACATCGTCGTCGCCCGGCTTGGCGATTTGCGGCATCACCCGGGTATAACCGTCGAACTTGAGGATACGGCCCTTGGCACGCAGCTCGAAGTCGCCTGCGCCCACACTGACGGTAGTCGACAGGTATTGCGCTGGTAGCATCTGGCAGGCCAGGAACTGGCGCCAGATCAGCTCGTAGAGGCGCTCAGCGTCGCGTTCCATGCCGCTCAGCTTGCTTGGCTCGGTGTTGGCGTCAGAAGGGCGAATCGCTTCGTGAGCCTCTTGGGCGCCTTCCTTGCTGCTGTAGACGTTCGGCTTCTCCGGCAGGTACTTCTTGCCAAACTCGCTTTCGATATACGTGCGCGCCATCGCCACCGCATCTTGCGACAGGTTGGTGGAGTCGGTACGCATATAAGTGATGTAGCCGGCTTCGTACAGACGCTGGGCCATCATCATGGTTTTCTTCACACCGAAGCCCAGGCGGTTGCTCGCGGCCTGTTGCAGGGTGGATGTGATGAATGGTGCCGACGGCTTGCTGCTGGTCGGTTTGTCTTCGCGCTTGACGATGCTGTAGCTGGACGCCTTGAGCTTTTCCAGCGCAGCCATGGCCTGGGCTTCGTTCAGCGGCTTGAAGGCCTCGCCTTTCTCGCGGGCCACTTCAAAGCGCACGTTGTTGCCCTTGGCAGTACCGAGGTCGGCGTGGACTTCCCAATACTCTTCAGGGTTGAACGCACGGATCTCACGCTCACGCTCCACCACCAGCTTGACCGCTACCGACTGCACACGGCCGGCGGACAGGCCACGGGCGATCTTCGCCCACAGCAGCGGCGAGACCATGTAACCCACCACGCGATCGAGGAAACGCCGGGCCTGCTGGGCGTTGACGCGGTCTATGTCCAGCTCGCCCGGCTTGGAGAAGGCTTCCTGGATGGCTTTTTTGGTGATTTCGTTGAACACCACACGCTTGTAGCGGCTGTCGTCACCGCCGATGGCTTCCCGCAGGTGCCAGGCAATGGCTTCCCCTTCGCGGTCCAAGTCCGTTGCGAGATAGATGGTGTCGGCATCTTTGGCGAGCCTGCGCAGCTCTTCGATGACCTTTTCCTTGCCCGGAAGGATTTCGTACTTGGCCTTCCAGCCATGATCCGGGTCCACACCCATGCGCGAGACCAGCTGCTTGCGCGCTTTCTCTTTTGGCGTGAGCACCGGACCTTCGCCCGCAGCGGCCTTGCCGCGCTTGGCGGCAGGCTCCTTGCTGGCGCTAGCCGAACCGCTGGTGGGCAGGTCTCGGATATGGCCGATACTCGACTTCACCACGTACTCGTTACCCAAGTACTTGTTGATGGTCTTGGCCTTAGCCGGGGATTCCACAATGACCAGCGATTTGCCCATGGATCGGAAAATTCCTGAATTCGAGAAGTGAGAGGCAGTTGGCGCCTGTCGCGGCAACGCTATATATAGTGGCAACAAGGTGAGGTCAAGCGCAGCATTCTGCGCGACCTGCCGTTATTGCCCTTTAAAAAGACTGGCTTCGGCCTGGACCAAAGCAAAGCGCGGGACCTGCTCGCCGTCAACTTCGACGGTCTCCAGGAACATGCTCAAGGGGCGCACCCAAAAGCCGTATTCACCATACAGCGCTTGGTAGAACACCACTTCTTCTTCCGTCTCGGAGTGCCGCGCCACACTGAAAACACGGTACTGCGGACCTTTATAATGCTGGTAGAGCCCTGGTTCGACTTTCATGCTCTGGCCCCCTTACAAAATTTGTTAAAAAAAAAATACGAAATCACCCAAAAACAAAAACCGGGGCACTGGGCCCCGGCTTCCGTCAACCGAACGCTTAGACGCGTTCGAAGACGGTGGAAATGCCTTGGCCGAGACCAATGCACATGGTGGCTACCCCAAGGTTGCCGCCATTTTGCTTCATCACGTTAAGCAAAGTGCCAGAGATCCGTGCACCGGAGCAACCAAATGGGTGGCCCAGGGCAATCGCACCGCCGTGCAGGTTAACCTTCTCATTCATCTTGTCGAGCACTTTCAAATCTTTCAGCACCGGCAGGGCCTGTGCGGCGAAAGCTTCGTTGAGCTCGAAGAAGTCGATATCAGAGATGGTCAGGCCCGCGCGCTTCAAGGCTTTTTGTGTGGCCGGTACTGGACCATAGCCCATGATCGCGGGGTCCACACCCGCCACGGCCATCGAACGGATCACTGCCAGCGGCTGGATGCCCAGGTCCTGGGCCCGCTGCGCCGACATCACGATCATGCACGAAGCACCGTCGGTGATTTGCGACGAAGTGCCGGCCGTCACGGTGCCGCCCTTTGGATTGAAGGCAGGTTTCAAGGCTGCCAGGCTTTCCAGGGTGGTATCCGGACGGATGGTTTCGTCGTAGTCGAACAATTTCAGGAAACCGTTCTCGTCGTAACCGTTCATCGGGATGATTTCATCCTTGAACTTGCCTTCCACGGTCGCCTTGTGGGCGAGTTGGTGGGAGCGCACGCCGAATGCATCCTGGGCTTCGCGGGTAATGCCGTGCATCTTGCCAAGCATTTCTGCGGTCAGGCCCATCATGCCCGAGGCTTTCGCCGCGTACAGGGACATGTGCGGGTTAGGATCGACGCCGTGCATCATGCTGACGTGGCCCATGTGCTCCACGCCACCGACCACGAACACATCACCGTTACCGGTCATGATCGCCTGGGCGGCGGTGTGCAGCGCGCTCATCGACGAACCGCACAGGCGGCTGACGGTCTGGCCAGCGGCCGTGTGCGGGATCTGGGTCATCAGCGACGCCATGCGCGCGATGTTCCAGCCCTGCTCCAGGGTCTGGTTGACGCAGCCCCAGATCACATCCTCGACTTCGTTCGGGTCGACCTTGACGTTGCGCTCCAGCAGTTTGCTGATCAGGTGCGCCGACATGTCTTCAGCGCGGGTGTTGCGGTGCATGCCGCCCTTGGAGCGGCCCATCGGCGTGCGACCGAAGTCGACAATCACGACGTCTCTTGGATTCAAGCTCATAAATATTCTCGCTCAAGTGTCAGGGGCGCTTAACCGAAGAAGCTCTGGCCATTCTTGGCCATTTCACGCAGCTTCGCGGTCGGGTGGTACAGCGGGCCCAGATCAGCGTATTGATCAGCCAGGGCAACGAATTCAGCCACACCGATCGAGTCGATGTAACGCAGTGCACCGCCACGGAACGGAGGGAAACCAATACCGTACACCAGGCCCATATCGGCTTCGGCGGCGGTTTCAACGATGCCGTCTTCCAGGCAACGCACGGTTTCCAGGCACAGGGCGATCATCATCCAGTTGATGATGTCCTCGTCGGACACCTCACGCTGTTCGTAGATGACCGGCGCCAGCACTTCGTGCACCGATGGATCGGCGACTTTCTTCTGCTTGCCCTTCTTGTCGGTCTCGTAGGCGTAGAAGCCCTTGCCGTTCTTCTGGCCCAGGCGCTTGGCTTCGTAGAGCGCGTCGACAGCCGAGCGGCGGTCGTCTTTCATGCGGTCCGGGAAGCCTTCAGCCATCACGTCGCGACCGTGGTGGCCAGTGTCGATACCGACCACGTCCATCAGGTACGCCGGGCCCATGGGCCAGCCGAATTTCTCCATGACTTTGTCGATGCGCACGAAGTCCACACCGGCGCTGACCAGCTTGGCGAAACCACCGAAGTACGGGAACAGTACGCGGTTGACCAGGAAGCCCGGGCAGTCGTTGACCACGATCGGGTTCTTGCCCATTTTCTTGGCGTAGGCCACGGTGGTGGCAACGGCCAGTTCACTGGACTTCTCACCACGGATCACTTCCACCAACGGCATCATGTGCACCGGGTTGAAGAAGTGCATGCCGACGAAATTTTCCGGACGCTTGAGGGCCTTGGCCAGCAGCGAGATGGAAATAGTCGAGGTGTTCGAAGCCAGGATCGTGTCGTCTTTGACATGGCCTTCGACTTCAGCCAGTACCGCCTGCTTGACCTTCGGGTTCTCGACAACCGCTTCGACCACCAGGTCGACGTGGCCGAAATCACCGTAGGACAGCGTAGGACGAATGCCGTTAAGCACTTCAGCCATTTTCGCAGCGGTCATGCGACCTTTGTCAACGCGGCCCACCAGCAGCTTGGCGGCTTCGGCCAGACCTTGCTCGATACCGTGCTCGTTGATGTCCTTCATCAGGATCGGCGTGCCTTTGGACGCCGACTGATAGGCAATACCGCCACCCATGATACCGGCGCCGAGTACGGCAGCCTGTTTCACGTCCTTGGCGATTTCGTCGTAGGCCTTGGCCTTTTTCTTCAGTTCCTGATCGTTCAGGAACAAGCCGATCAGGCTCTGGGCCGCCGAAGTCTTCGCCAATTTGACGAAGCCTGCCGCTTCCACTTCCAGGGCTTTGTCGCGACCGAAGTTCGCGGCTTTCTGGATGGTCTTGATCGCTTCGACCGGCGCCGGGTAGTTCGGGCCGGCTTGGCCAGCCACGAAACCTTTGGCGGTTTCAAACGACATCATTTGTTCGATGGCGTTGAGCTTGAGTTTTTCCAGCTTCGGCTGACGCTTGGCCTTGTAGTCAAATTCGCCGCTGATGGCGCCCTTGATCAGGTTCAGCGCGGCTTCGGCCAGTTTGTCTGGCGCAACCACAGCGTCGACGGCACCGACTTTCAGCGCGTCTTCAGCTTTGTTTTCCTTACCGGCGGCAATCCACTCGATGGCGTTATCAGCCCCGATCAGGCGCGGCAGACGTACGGTGCCGCCAAAACCCGGGTAGATGCCCAGCTTGACTTCAGGCAGGCCGATCTTGGCAGTGGCCGACATGACGCGGAAGTCGGCGGCCAGGCACATTTCGAAGCCGCCGCCCAACGCGATGCCATTGATCGCGGCAACGGTCGGAACGTTGAGGTCTTCGAAATCGCTGAAAATCTTGTTGGCTTCGAGGTTGCCAGCCACTAGCTCGGCATCGGGCAGCTTGAAGTTGTCGACGAATTCGGTGATGTCAGCGCCGACGATAAACACGTCCTTGCCGCTGGAGACGATCACGCCCTTGACCGACGCATCTGCCTTGATGGTGTCTACGGCCTGACGCAGTTCGTTCAGGGTTAGACGGTTGAACTTGTTGACGGACTCACCCTTGAGGTCGAATTTCAGTTCGACGATGCCACTTTCAAGAGCCTTAACCGTGATGGCTTTACCTTCGTAAATCATCAACTGATCTCCACGATATGGAAGCTGAACAGTACACATTGGACGCTGGCCTCTGGTTGGACACTGGCCGTTAGGTCAATGCTCACTCCAATCCGCCAGGCACACCCGCCAATGCGATAGTCGGGATTCTGTATGAGCTGTCTGACAGACAAACGCTCAATTCATACGCCCGTTTGATTTGGGTACGCCACCTTCATCCAATTCCGAGCAATTGTCAATCGCTCGAAAGGCTAGGAAAAACGCGACTTTCCAGTCATTTCAGAACCCCAACCATAGGCCGACGGTTCGTCAATATTCAAATATTCACGAAATCAATAATAGAAAACATGTGGGAAAAGGCTGTACAGAACAGGATATGCCGCTAGGCTAGCGACAACCGTAACGCGCCTGGATGAACATCCGACGCAGGAACCACAGATTTACCGGCCTGCCTGGCCAACTCCAGCCCGATGATGATGTCGGGCTTTTTATTGCCTGAATTTCTGTCAGCGCTTTAGGCCAACGCTTTGAGCAGTGCATCAATGGCAAGCAAATCACTTGCTTCGCCCTTCTCGCCCCAATATAGGGCGATCATCTGCTTGTCAGCCTCAACCTTGAAGACATTGGCTGGCAGCGTTGCAAAATGCGGCAACAACTTCTCGTCCTCGCACACTTCACGCCACTGATTGACCCATACCCCCGGCTCCAACTGCCAGTAGCTCCAGATGGCCGGCGTACTGCCGCGCCGTGGCCGGCAGTACTGCGCGCAGGGGCTTGGCGGCTCCTGCTTGAGCCAATGCGGCCACTCCTGCGGCGCCAGTTGCATGGCTAGGCCGATGCGGCGCGCTTCCATGCGCAGGGCCATGCGCCCGCTCTGGTGGCGCGACGGGCGCAGCCATGCCAGCGGGCTCAGAACCACCACAAGGATTGACACCACTATCCAGACCGTCATATGTGTACTCCCGAATTTCTAGATGAGCGGATTTGATCTGACGCAACCCCATCCGCTTGAAAGCAGCCATACTGAATTTATTGCAGTCCCTTGGAGGAACGCCTCATGCCCTACGTACATATTCTGGTCGCCGTAGACCTGACCGAAGAGTGCGATCCAGTGATCAAGCGCGCACAAGAATCTGCATTGGCCAATGGCGCCATACTGTCGCTGGTGCATATCGTCGAGCCTATGGCCATGGCCTTTGGCGGTGACGTGCCGATGGACCTTTCCCAGTTGCAGCAACAACAATTTGACCAGGCCAAGGAGCGCCTGGACCGTTTGATTCTCAAGTACCCGCACCTGAAAAAGGAAGACTGCCACCTGACTTACGGCCAGCCGCGCCAGGAAATCCACCACTTGGCCAAAGAAAAGGCTTGTGACCTGATCGTGGTCGGCAGCCATGGCCGACATGGTTTGGCGTTGCTGCTGGGCTCCACTGCCAATGATGTGCTGCACGGCGCGCCGTGTGATGTGCTGGCAGTGAAGCTTGTAAAAGCCTCATAAGGCCAATGAGAACCAAATGTGGGAGCGGGCTTGCCCCCGATGGCGGTGTATCAGTCACCAGATGTATCAACTGACAGACTGCTATCGGGGGCAAGCCCCTCCCACCTTTGAACCGCGCTTCATATGAAAAACCCGGTGTTCATCAGATGAACACCGGGTTTTTTAATGCACCGCCATCACTCAGGCATCCAGCTCGGCCCAACGCTCCATCAACACTTCCAGTTCCTGGTTCAGCGTCTCCAACGAAGCGATGACCTTGGCGGTTTCCGCCGCCGGGCGCAGGTAGAAACCCGCGTCAGCCATGTCCGCTTCCACCGCAGCGATCTGCTTTTCCTTGGCGTCGATGTCACCCGGCAAGGCTTCCAGCTCACGCTGCAGCTTGTAACTGAGCTTCTTCTTGGCCGCCGGAGCAGCTTCTGATACAGGGGCAGCAGCGGCAATAGGGGTCACCACCGCAGAGTTCAAGTCAGCCTTGCCGGACTTGCTCTCGGTCACGCCCAGCAGGCGCGGCGAACCGCCCTGGCGCAGCCAGTCCTGATAACCACCGACGTACTCGCGCACCTTGCCTTCACCTTCGAACACCAGGGTGCTGGTAACCACGTTGTCGAGGAATGCCCGGTCGTGGCTGACCATCAGCACAGTGCCGTTGAAGGTCAACAGCACCTCTTCCAGCAGTTCGAGGGTTTCTACATCGAGGTCGTTGGTCGGTTCGTCGAGCACCAGCAGGTTAGCCGGCTTGCTGAACAGCTTGGCCAGCAGCAAACGCGCGCGCTCACCACCGGACAAAGCCTTGACCGGCGTGCGTGCACGCTGCGGGCTGAACAGGAAATCGCCCAGGTAGCTGAGCACGTGGCGGCTCTGGCCGTCGATGTCGATAAAGTCGCGGCCTTCGGCCACGTTGTCGATCACGGTTTTTTCCAGATCCAACTGATGGCGCAACTGGTCGAAGTAGGCCACGTCGATACGCGTGCCCTCTTCCACGGTGCCGCTGGTCGGTTTCAGGCCGCTGAGCATCAGCTTGAGCAGCGTGGTCTTGCCGGTACCGTTGGCGCCCAACAGGCCGATACGGTCGCCGCGCTGCAGGACCATGGAGAAGTCCTTGATCAGGAACGGGCCGTCCGGGTGATGGAAGCTGACGTTCTCCAGCACCATCACTTGCTTGCCCGACTTGTCGGCGGTGTCCAGCTGGATGTTGGCCTTGCCGGTGCGCTCGCGACGTTCGCCGCGCTCCACACGCAGAGCTTTGAGGGCGCGGACACGGCCTTCGTTACGGGTGCGGCGGGCCTTGATGCCCTGGCGGATCCAGACTTCTTCCTGGGCCAGTTTTTTGTCAAACAGCGCGTTGGCAGTCTCTTCGGCGGCCAGCGCGGCTTCCTTGTGCACCAGGAAGCTGGCGTAGTCGCCGTTCCAGTCGATCAGGCCGCCGCGGTCCAGTTCCAGGATGCGCGTGGCCAGGTTTTGCAGGAAGGAACGGTCGTGCGTGATGAACAGCACAGCGCCCTGGAACTCCTTGAGGGCTTCTTCAAGCCAGGCGATGGCGCCGATATCCAGGTGGTTGGTCGGTTCGTCGAGCAGCAGCAAGTCCGGCTCGGACACCAGGGCCTGGGCCAGCAGCACGCGACGACGCCAGCCGCCGGACAATTCGGCGAGGGTCTTGTCGGCCGGCAGTTGCAGGCGGCTCAGGGTGCTGTCGACCAGTTGCTGCAAGCGCCAGCCGTCACGGGCTTCGAGGTCTTGCTGAACGTGCATCAGCTTGTTCAGGTCTTCTTCGGTCACGCAGTTCTGTGCCAGGTGATGGTATTGCGCGAGCAACTCGCCCACGCCGTCCAGGCCTTCGGCAACCACGTCGAACACTGTCCGTCCGTCGGCCACCGGCAATTCTTGCGGCAATTCGCCAATCTTGAGGCCCGGGGAGCGCCAAACAGAGCCATCGTCGGGCTTCTGGTCGCCTTTGACCAGCTTCATCATGCTGGACTTGCCGGTGCCGTTGCGGCCGATGATGCACACCCGCTCACCACGGGCGATCTGCCAGGACACCTTGTCCAACAACGGCATAGCGCCGAAAGCAAGGGACACATCGCTGAATTTGAGCAGGGTCATACGCTTCTCCAAAAACTGGGCGCGCATTCTACCTGAGTTAAGGGTGGGATGCGGCCGGCATTTTTACTACGGGCACCTTCTGCAGGACATTTCCAGCGAACTTCAACGATGCCACCGGCAAAGCTTTCGCCGGCCGCTGGCAAAAGGCTAAGCTAGGGGCAATCAGCGTCGGCGGTGCCGGCGTTAGTCGTGATTTCTCTGCACGGATGTCTCATGCGCAGTCGCCTTTTCAACTTTTTATCTTGTCTGCTTCTTTCCGCCACCGCCGCTCAATCCGCCCAGGCCGTGGACCTCACCACCCAACGTCAATATTACGATGAAGCCAAGCGCGCCCTGGCCAAGGGCGACAGCGGCCCGTACATGCAATACAGCCAGGCCCTGGCCGACTACCCGCTCACGCCGTACCTGGCCTATGACGAACTGACCGCCCGCCTGAAAACCGCAAGCAACCCGGAAATCGAGCAGTTCCTCGCCAAAAACGGCGACCTGCCCCAGGCCAATTGGATGAAGCTGCGCTGGTTGCGCTGGCTGTCCGAGCGTGGCGACTGGCAGACCTTTGAAAAGTACTACGACAGCAAGCTCAATTTCGTCGAACTGGACTGCCTGCACGGCCAATACCAGCTAACCCACAACCTGAAGGCCGAAGGCTACAAGACTGCCGAAAAGCTGTGGATGACCGGCAAATCCCAACCTGCCGCCTGTGATGCCACCTTCGGTCAGTGGGCAGCGGATGGCCAACTTACCGAACAGAAGATCTGGGACCGCACCAAACTCGCCGCCGAAGCGCGCAACTACGCGCTGGCCAACAGCTTGGTCAAAACCTTGCCGACCCTTGGCGCCCAAGGTCGCCTGATGGTGGACGTGGCGCAAAAGCCCGACATGCTCAGCGACCCATCACGCTTCCAGCCGGCCACCGAGGCCATGTCTGACGCCGTGGGCCTGGGCCTGCGGCGCCTGGCCCGCCAGGACCCGGACAAGGCCATGGCGCTGCTCGACGGTTATGCCAGCAGCATGCACTTCTCCCGTGACGAAAAAGTGTCGATTGCCCGCGAAATCGGGCTGACCCTGGCCAAACGCTTCGACCCACGCGCCCTTGAGGTGATGACCAAGTACGACCCCGAACTGCGCGACAACACCGTCTCCGAATGGCGCCTGCGCCTGCTGCTGCGCCTGGCCCGCTGGGAAGATGCCTACCAACTGACGCGCAAACTCCCACAAGACCTGGCCACCACCAACCGCTGGCGTTACTGGCAGGCCCGCAGCCTGGAGCTGGCGGAGCCAAAGAACCCGCAAGCCTTGGTGCTGTACAAGAACCTGTCACGCGAGCGCGATTTCTACGGTTTCCTCGCCGCCGACCGCTCCAAGGCACCATACCAGTTGAATAACAAGCCGCTGGTAATGAGCCAGGCGCTGGTCAATAAAGTGCGCAACACCCCAGGCGTGCGTCGCGCGCTGGAGTTCTACGCCCGTGGCCAGATCGTCGATGGCCGTCGCGAGTGGTACCACGTCAGCCGTCACTTCAACCGCGACGAGATGGTCGCCCAGGCCAAACTGGCCTACGACATGAAGTGGTACTTCCCGGCGATCCGCACCATCAGCCAGGCGCAGTATTGGGACGACCTGGACATCCGCTTCCCAATGGCCCACCGCGACACGCTGGTGCGTGAGGCCAAGGTGCGCGGCCTGCATTCGAGCTGGGTATTTGCCATCACCCGCCAGGAAAGCGCCTTTATGGACGATGCCCGCTCAGGCGTCGGCGCCAGCGGCCTGATGCAACTGATGCCCGGCACCGCCAAGGAAACCGCGCGCAAGTTCAGCATTCCCCTGGCCTCCCCGGCCCAGGTGCTGGACCCGGACAAGAACATCCAACTCGGCGCCGCTTACCTGAGCCAAGTGCACAGCCAGTTCAACGGCAACCGCGTACTCGCCTCCGCCGCTTACAACGCGGGGCCGGGTCGCGTACGCCAGTGGCTGCGCGGCGCCGATCACCTGAGTTTCGACGTGTGGGTGGAGAGCATCCCGTTCGACGAAACCCGCCAGTACGTGCAGAACGTGCTGTCTTATTCGGTGATCTACGGGCAGAAGCTCAATTCGCCACAGCCGCTGGTGGATTGGCATGAGCGGTATTTTGACGATCAATGACACACCACATCCTTGTGGTGAGCGAGCTTGCTCGCTCACCACAGGTCAGTGTTGAAGCTGCTCATCCCCATCACTGAACTGCAACGCCGCCAACCGCGCATACAGCGGGTTGCTCGCAATCAACTGCTGATGCGTGCCCACTGCCACCAACTTGCCTTGGTCCATCACCGCAATCCGATCGGCGTTCTTCACCGTGGCCAGGCGATGGGCGATGACCAACGTGGTGCGCCCCTTCATCAACTGCGGCAGCGCCTGCTGGATCAGGTGTTCACTCTGGGCATCCAAAGCGCTGGTGGCCTCGTCCAGCAGCAGGATCGGCGCGTCCACCAGCAATGCGCGAGCAATCGCCAGGCGTTGCCGTTGCCCGCCGGAGAGGCCCATCCCACCATCGCCCAAATGGGTCTGATAGCCGTTGGGCATTTGCAGGATGAAATCGTGGGCGTGGGCGATACGCGCGGCAGCTTCGACCTGGGCGGTTGTCGCGCTCGGGTTGCCGTAGCGGATGTTTTCCTCGACGCTGCCAAAAAACAGCGCCGGGCTCTGGGACACTAGGGCGAAGTGACGGCGCAGGTCCAGAGGGTCGAGTTCGGTCAGCGAATGGCCTTCGAGCAGGATGCGGCCGTGCTGAGGATCATAGAAGCGCAACAGCAGGTCGAAAATCGTCGATTTGCCAGCACCGGACGGCCCCACCAACGCCAGGGTTTCACCAGGGTTGATGGTCAGGTTCAGGCCATCAATGGCGTAGCTGTCTGGCCGTGACGGGTAGGAAAAACGCAGCTCCTGCAGCTCCATGCCGCCACTGACCCGCTCCGGTAATTTCACCGCATCGGTAGCAGGCGCCTGGATTTCGTTCGTTGACTGCAACAGCTCTGCGATCCGTTCGGCTGCACCCGCAGCCCGCTGCAACTCCCCCAGCACTTCACTCAACGTACCCACGGCGCTGCCGACGATCAGGCTGTAGAACACAAATGCCGCCAGTTCGCCGCCGGAAATGCGCCCGCTGATCACGTCCATGCCGCCCACCCACAGCATCACGCCTACCGCGCCGAGCACCAGCATGATCACCAGGGTAATCAGCCAGGCACGCTGAGCGATGCGTTTACGCGCCGTGGCAAAAGCGTCCTCGACGGTTATGGCAAAGCGCTGCTCATCCTGAACCTGATGGTTGTAGGCCTGCACGGTCTTGATCTGGCCGAGGGTCTCGGACACATAGCTGCCCACATCGGCAATGCGGTCCTGGCTCAGGCGCGACAGGCTGCGCACGCGGCGGCCGAAAATCAGGATCGGCGCCAGCACCAACGGCAGCGCCACCACCACGATGCTGGTGAGCTTGGGGTTGGTGACGAACAGCAGCACAATGCCGCCGATCACCATCAAGGCATTGCGCAGGAACAGCGACAGCGACGAGCCGATCACCGATTGCAGCAAGGTGGTGTCAGTGGTCAACCGCGACTGGATTTCCGAGCTACGGTTGTTCTCGTAGAAGCCGGGGTGCAGGTAGATCAGGTGGTTGAACACCTGCCGACGAATATCCGCCACCACCCGCTCGCCGATCCAGGACACCAGGTAAAACCGCGCAAAGGTACCCACCGCCAGGCCCACTACCAGCAGCATGAACAGGCCAATGGACTGGTTGAGCAGGTGTGGCGACTGGGTCATGAACCCCTGGTCGACCAGCAGACGAATGCCCTGCCCCATGGATAACGTGATGCCGGCCGTGACGATCAGCGCCAACAACGCGCCCAACGCTTGCCAGCGATAGGGCGCGATAAAGCGGCTGGCCAAGCGAATCGCACGGCGTTGACGGGCAGAGAACATGAGGGCGTCACCTGATCAAGAAGGGATTGGTACCTACCCCCTTACATTGGGGGAACTTGGCTGAATAACAATGAGTCAGGTTAATTATGCCCGCCGATACTCGCCCCTAGAGGCTATCGGTCTAAAGCGTGGCTGGAAATCGGCGGCCGTTTCTGGTGGACTGAGTATTCGAACCGGTGGTCGTGCAGGGAGTTGTAACAGCGCGGTCACGCGGGGGTTTTACAGTAGGTACACAACCTGATGAGGAGACAGGCCATGACCTTGCAAAACAGCAGCGATGCCAAGATTGAAGTGATCCGCCAACCCCAGCAGTTGCCTTGCTCCGTCATCGACGCCCAAGGCCACGAGGTGCAGATTACCGAAGAGATGATCCAGCAAGCGTGCCGCGAACTGGAAGAAAAATTGGTCAAGCCTGCCCAGCAAGGCTGAAGCGCCCATGCTCTTTCAGACCCGGCCTCGATGGCCGGGTTTTTTATCGGCGTTTAAACTGCCGCCGCGCCCAGTGCGGACACGATCTTCGACAACGCCGCCGATTCCCCGTTGATGCGCACATTCAAGCCATCAATCTCACGACGCTCCGGGTAGTGCTTGCGCAGCAGGTCGAACGCCTTGCGCTGTTCTTCCACAGTGCCCACCAGGCTGCGACGCAAATCCGCGTCATCGCGGCGCGGGTCGTACACGCTGCGGCACAAGGTCGCCAGCGCCCAGGCTGGGTCGGTCGAGGCATTCAAGTGCACTTCAGCCAACCACAGTGGCGGCAAGAGCTCGCTCAAGTGGATACTCGGTTCCTGGCCCAGGTGTGCACAGAACGCCTGGTAGATCTGCGCCGTGCCGCGCTGCCGGCCCTCAAGGCTGTAACCGGCGATATGCGGTGTGGCCAGCACGCACAGGTCAGCCAGGTCCACATCCACCTCAGGCTCGCCTTCCCACACATCCAGCACCGCTTGCAGGTCTTCGCGCGCCAGCAACACTTCGCGCAGGGCGGCGTTGTCCACCACCGGGCCACGGCTGGCGTTGATCAGCCAAGTGCCGGGCTTGAGCTGCTCCAGGCGTTGGCGGTCGAACAAATGCCAAGTGGAGCCATTACCGGACTTGGTCAGTGGCGTGTGCAGGCTGATCACGTCGCACTGCTCGATGATCTGCGCCAGGCTCACATAGTCGCCGTCTTCGGCGATCTGCCGGGGCGGGTCGCACACCAGCACGTTCCAGCCCAGGCCCTTGAGCACCTTGACCAAGCGCCCGCCCACCTCACCGGCGCCGACGATGCCGTAGGTACGCTGATTGAGGTCGGCGCCTTCGATCTCGGCCAGGGTCTGCAGGCTGCCCAGCACGTAATCCACCACGCCACGCGCATTGCAGCCAGGGGCGCTGGACCACTGGATGCCGGCCTGCTTGAAGTAGTCGAGGTCCAAATGGTCGGTGCCGATGGTGCAGGTGCCGACAAAACGCACCTTTGAGCCTTCCAGCAGCGCGCGGTTGACGTTGGTCACCGAGCGCACCAATAGCACGTCGGCCTGCTCGACCGTGGCGCGGTCCAGGGAACGGCCAGGCACTCGGCGAATCTCACCAAACCCTTGGAAGAAGGCATCGAGCAGCGGGATATTTTCGTCGGCAACAATCAGCATGGCAGGCTCCTTTGGCGGACCCGCAGTGTACAGGCTTGTGCGGATTCAATGTGGGAGGGGCTTGCCCCCGATTGCAGTATGTCAGTCACGAGCTAGTTGGCTGACACACTGCAATCGGGGCATGGGGGCCTACACAACTTCCTGTGGATGCTGAATCGATGGCAAATGGGCTGTTGTGGTGAGCGGGCTTGCCCCGCGCTGGGCTGCGCAGCAGCCCCAACAAGGTCGCCGCTGAGTGCCAGAATCAATCGAAGTGAACGTTTGGGGGCCGCTTCGCAGCCCAGCGCGGGGCAAGCCCGCTCACCACAGAGTTATGTATGAGCTTTTGAGAGTTGTGTAGATACCGATGCTCATCGGGGCATGGGGGCCTAAACAACTTCCCGTGGATGCTGAGTCGATGGCAAATGGGCTGTTGTGGTGAGCGGGCTTGCCCCGCGCTGGGCTGCGCAGCAGCCCCAACAAGGTCACCGCTGAGTGCCAGAACCAATCGAGGTGAGCGTTTGGGGGCCGCTGCGCAGCCCAGCGCGGGGCAAGCCCGCTCACTACAGAGTTATGTAGACACCGATGCTCATCGGGGCTTGGAGGCCTACACAACTTCCCGTGGATGCTGAGTCGATGGCAAATGGGCTGTTGTGGTAAGCGGGCTTGCCCCGCGCTGGGCTGCGCAGCAGCCCCAACAAGGTCGCCGCTGAGTGCCAGTTTGGGGGGCCGCTTCGCAGCCCAGCGCGGGGCAAGCCCGCTCACTACAGAGTTATGTGTCAGCCTTTAAGAGTTTCATCGGGGGCAAGGCCCTCCCACAATGGCTATGCGGTGGCCTGGCAGGTCGCTTACAAATCCCCAACACAGGTTTTTTCCTGACCACTGCGTCAAGGCGTAGAATCCGCCGTCCTTGCGCTCCTCTATTGGACACCTGTACGTGAACACTGCCACCGCTGCCCTCACCCGCCCCGCCCGCATCAGCCGGGAAGTGCGCGACCTGCTGACACTCGCCCTGCCGATCATGATCGGCCAACTGGCGACCACCGCCATGAGCTTTGTCGACGCGGTGATGGCCGGCCGAGTCAGCCCCCAGGATCTGGCGGCGGTGGGCCTGGGCAATTCGATCTGGATTCCCGTGTACCTGCTGATGAGCGGCACGCTACTGGCCACCACGCCCAAAGTCGCTCAGCGCTACGGTGCCGGCACGTTCAGCGAAATCGGCCCGCTGGTACGCCAGGCGTTGTGGCTGGCGGTGGTCGTGGGGGTCATCGGCGGATTGCTGCTGCTGTGCGCCGAACCGATCCTGCATGCCATGAAGGTCGAACCGGACCTGATCGAACCGTCCATGGGTTACTTGCACGGCATCGCCGCCGGAATGCCGGCGATTGCGCTGTATTACGTGCTGCGTTGCTTCAGCGATGGCCTGGGCCGCACGCGGCCGAGCATGGTCATGGGCCTGGTCGGCCTGGCGCTGAATATCCCGCTGAACTACATCTTCATCTACGGCCACTTTGGCGTGCCGGCCATGGGCGGCGTGGGCTGCGGTTGGGCCACGGCCATTGCGATGTGGGTGATGATGCTCGGCCTGGCGGTCTGGACGCGCTGGGGCCCGGCCTATCAGAGCAGTGAATTGTTCAAGCGTTTTGACTGGCCACAATGGGCGGTGATCAAGCGCATATTGGGGATTGGCCTGCCGATTGGTGTCGCGATCTTTGCCGAATCGAGCATTTTTGCCGTGATCGCCCTGCTACTCGGCAGCCTGGGCGCCACGGTGGTGTCCGGGCATCAGATCGCGCTGAACGTCAGCTCGCTGGTGTTCATGATTCCCTACTCCCTGAGCATGGCCGTCACCGTGCGCGTCGGTCAGGCCCTGGGGCGTGGCGAGGCGCGGGAAGCGCGCTTCGCCGCCGGGGTCGGCATGGGCACCGCGCTGGCCTATGCCTGCCTGTCGTGCAGCCTGATGCTGTTGTTCCGCGAGCAGATCGCGTCGATCTACACCCCGGACCCGGTAGTGATCCACCTGGCCTCGACGCTGATCGTATTTTCGGCGCTGTTCCAGTTCTCGGATTCGATCCAGGTCACAGCCGCTGGCGCATTGCGTGGCTATCAGGACACCCGCGTGACCATGGTGCTGACGCTGTTCGCTTATTGGGGGGTGGGGCTGCCGGTAGGTTACGCCCTGGGGCTGACCGACTGGCTCGGCGAACCCAGTGGCCCGAGCGGCTTGTGGCAAGGCCTGATCGTCGGCCTGAGCTGCGCGGCAGGAATGTTGCTGGTACGCCTGGCGCGCAGTGCACGCCGGCGTATCCGGGCGGACAAGGCGCGCGCTTAGTCGGCCTTCTTGCGGATCCAGTACAGGTAGGTGCCGGCCTGCTCTTGCTGATCCACCAGTTCGTGGTCAAGGAACACGCAGAACTTGGGAATGTCGCGACGGGTCGACGGGTCGGTCGCGATCACCTTGAGCAAGCCGCCAGCGGGCAGGTCGCGGATGTGCTGGTGCAGCATCATCACCGGTTCCGGGCAGTTGAGACCCGTCGCGTCAAGCACGCCGTCGACGGTGCTTTCGTTGATATCGCTCATTGATGACTCCTCGTTAACGGGCCTTGGTTTTCTTCGCATCCACCAGACGGCGCAAGTGACAGGTCACTTCCTCACGGTCGTGGTACAGCTGCTTGCAGCCGATCTCCACGCGAATGCCACGGGCCTTGAAGCCCTCTTCAATGCGCTCCAGCAGGCGTTTGACTTCGGCATAGCGCTGCTTCATCGGCAACTTCAGGTTCACCACGGCCTCGCGACAATGCCCCTCGCCAATCCAGGTTTCCAGCAGTGCGGCGTTGCGCGCCGGTTTTTCGACGATGTCGCACACCATCCAGTCCACCGGTTGCTTGGGCACGAAGGTGAAGCCGTCAGCCATCAGGTGTTGGACCAGGCCAGTGTCCATCAGGCTTTCGGCCATCGGGCCGTTGTCGATGGCGGTTACCAGCATGCCCCGATTGACCAATTGCCAGGTCCAGCCGCCTGGCGCGGCACCGAGGTCGACGCCGGTCATGTCGCCGTGCAGGCGCTCGTCCCACTGGTCGCGGGGGATAAAGTGGTGCCAGGCCTCTTCCAGCTTCAGGGTTGAGCGGCTTGGTGCGTCTCGCGGGAACTTCAAACGCGGGATGCCCATTGGCCACATCGCCGAGTTGTTCGACTCGGCCAGGCCCATGAACACTTCGCGGCCGCTCTTGAAAGTCAGCAGCAGACGCGGCTTGCTCGGGTCGTCCACCAGTTTGCCGGCGCCCAGCAGGGCTTTGCGCAGGTGCACTTCGAATTTCTTGCAGAAGTTCGACAGTTCCTTGCCATCATTGGTGTCGACCATCTCCAGCCACAGGCTGCCGCACACCGGGAATTCGCGCAGGTGAGCGAGAATAACGCTGATGCGGTCGGTTTCCGGCAGGTCGATAAACACCCCGCGCGCCCACTGCCTCGGGAAGATCAGCTCGGCAAAGCGCTGGCCGTGCATCAGGCGCTGGGCGCCGTCTTCTTCGGTGCAGACAAATTCGGCGCAGGCGCTGCCGGTCTTGGCCTTGGCGTAGCCGGACACGTTCAGGCGCGCGGCGTGTTCCGCGATCTCGGAACAGACTTCGCCTTCAAAACCCGGGCGGCAGTGCATAAAAAGGGTGTTCATTGAATCTCCTGGCAACTGGCTTGCTCTATCGCAATGCCTGTCATGAAAACGCGCGCATGATAGCTGAGTTCGGAACCTTGGACTTGCCCATAGAGTCCAGTTATTAGCCTGCTAATGAAAACGGGGCTAGTTTGATAGCTCTGTTCGTCCCGTCAGGTCCGTAGCCGTGCGGACCATAAGGAGTCGCGTCATGTCATCGCTTGATAGCCTGAGAACCCTTAAAACCCTGGAAATAGACAGCAAAACCTACCACTACTTCAGCCTGCCCGAAGCCGCCAAGAGCCTGGGCGACCTGGACACGTTACCAATGTCGCTCAAAGTGCTGCTGGAAAACCTGCTGCGCTGGGAAGACAACAAGACCGTCACCGGCGCCGACCTCAAGGCCATTGCCGCCTGGCTCAAAGAGCGCCAGTCCGATCGCGAGATCCAATACCGCCCCGCCCGCGTGCTGATGCAGGACTTCACCGGCGTTCCCGCCGTGGTCGACCTGGCCGCCATGCGCGCCGCCGTGGCCAAGGCCGGTGGCGACCCGCAGCGCATCAACCCGCTGTCCCCCGTGGACCTGGTGATCGACCACTCGGTGATGGTCGATAAATTCGGCAATGCCGACGCCTTCGAACAGAACGTCGATATCGAGATGCAGCGCAACGGCGAACGCTACGCCTTCCTGCGTTGGGGCCAGAGCGCCTTCGACAACTTCAGCGTGGTCCCGCCGGGCACCGGCATCTGCCATCAGGTCAACCTGGAATACCTGGGCCGCACGGTGTGGACCAAGGACGAGGACGGCCGCACCTACGCCTTCCCAGACACCTTGGTCGGCACCGACTCCCACACCACCATGATCAACGGCCTTGGCGTACTCGGCTGGGGCGTGGGCGGCATCGAAGCGGAAGCGGCGATGCTTGGCCAACCGGTGTCGATGCTGATCCCAGAAGTAATCGGCTTCAAACTCACCGGCAAGCTCAAGGAAGGCATCACCGCCACAGACCTGGTGCTGACCGTCACTCAGATGCTGCGCAAGAAAGGCGTGGTGGGTAAGTTCGTCGAGTTCTACGGCGACGGCCTGGCCGACCTGCCCCTGGCCGACCGCGCCACCATCGCCAACATGGCCCCGGAATACGGCGCCACTTGCGGATTTTTCCCGGTAGATGACGTGACCCTGGATTACCTGCGCCTGTCCGGTCGCCCGACGCAAACCGTCAAACTGGTCGAGGCCTACACCAAGGCCCAAGGTTTGTGGCGTATTGCCGGCCAGGAGCCGGTGTTCACCGACAGCCTGGCCTTGGACATGGGCAGCGTCGAAGCCAGCCTCGCCGGGCCGAAACGCCCGCAGGACCGCGTGGCCCTGCCGAATGTCGGCCAGGCCTTCAGCGACTTCCTCGACCTGCAATTCAAACCCACCAACAAGGAAGAAGGCCGCCTGGAAAGCGAAGGCGGCGGCGGTGTCGCCGTGGGCAACGCCGACCTGGTGGGTGAAGCCGATTACGAATACGAAGGCAGCACCTATCGCCTGAAAAACGGCGCAGTGGTCATCGCCGCGATCACTTCGTGCACCAACACCTCCAACCCGAGCGTGATGATGGCGGCCGGGCTGGTGGCAAAAAAAGCCGTGGAAAAGGGCCTGACGCGCAAGCCGTGGGTCAAAAGCTCCCTGGCACCCGGCTCCAAGGTGGTCACCGACTACTACAACGCCGCCGGCCTGACGCAATACCTGGACGCGCTCGGCTTTGATCTGGTGGGCTATGGCTGCACCACCTGCATCGGTAACTCCGGGCCGTTGCCCGAGCCGATTGAAAAGGCCATCCAGCAAGCCGACCTCACCGTGGCCTCGGTGCTGTCCGGCAACCGCAACTTCGAAGGCCGCGTGCACCCGCTGGTGAAAACCAATTGGCTGGCCTCGCCGCCGCTGGTCGTGGCTTATGCGCTGGCTGGCACCGTTCGCATCGACATCAGCAGCGAACCGCTGGGTAACGACCAGGATGGCAAGCCGGTGTACCTGAAGGACATCTGGCCGAGCAGCAAGGAAATTGCCGACGCCGTCGCCCAGGTCAGCACCGGCATGTTCCACAAGGAATACGCCGAGGTGTTTGCCGGCGACGAGCAGTGGCAAGCGATTGAAGTGCCCCAGGCCGCGACGTATGTATGGCAGAAAGATTCCACCTACATCCAGCACCCGCCATTTTTTGACGACATTGCCGGCCCGCTGCCGGTGATCAAGGACGTCAAGGGCGCCAACGTGCTGGCCCTGCTGGGGGATTCGGTAACCACCGACCACATCTCCCCTGCCGGTAATATCAAGGCCGACAGCCCTGCCGGCCGCTACCTGCGCGAGCAAGGCGTGGAGCCGCGTGACTTCAACTCCTACGGCTCACGCCGGGGCAACCATGAAGTGATGATGCGCGGCACCTTCGCCAATATCCGCATCCGCAATGAAATGCTCGGCGGCGAGGAAGGCGGCAACACGCTGTATATCCCCACTGGCGAGAAGATGGCGATCTACGACGCCGCGATGAAATACCAAGCGTCGGGCACGCCGCTGGTGGTGATCGCCGGGCAAGAATACGGCACCGGCTCGAGCCGCGACTGGGCGGCCAAGGGCACCAACCTGCTGGGGGTCAAGGCGGTGATCGCCGAGAGCTTCGAGCGTATTCACCGCTCCAACCTGGTGGGCATGGGGGTATTGCCATTGCAGTTCAAGCTGGACCAGAACCGCAAGGCGCTCAAGCTTACCGGCAAGGAGAAGCTCGATATTCTCGGGCTGACCGAGGTGGAGATTGTGCCGCGCATGAACCTGACGCTGGTGATTACGCGGGAGGATGGCAGCACGGAGAAGGTCGAGGTGTTGTGCCGGATTGATACGTTGAATGAGGTCGAATACTTCAAGGCGGGGGGCATTCTGCACTATGTGCTAAGGCAGTTGATCGCCAGCTAAAGAACACTGGAAATCAAATGTGGGAGGGGGCTTGTCCCCGATGAGGGTTTGTCAGCTGATAAATCGGTAGCTGACCCACTGTCATCGGGGGCAAGCCCCCTCCCACATTTTTGGCCGCGTTTAAACTTTCAGATCAGCCGAACAGCCATTTCCACAGCAGCACCAGCACCACCACCGCCAACACCGGCCGCGCAATGCGGTAGGCCTTCGGATGCTTGCGCTTCCACTGCTTGACCTGCCCACTGAACTTGTCGCTGAACGTCTTGCTCCACGCGTACGCCTGGTTGATGCCGCCAACACGCTCGTCATCCAGGTTCTGCGGTGCAGTCGCGCGGCCCAGTTGCTTGCTGACCCAACGGTTGAGGCAGGTCATCACGCGGTTGCTCAGGGGGCGCTCGATGTCGCAAAACAGGATCACGCGGGTCTGTTCGGTTTCGTTCTTGACCCAGTGCACGTAGGTTTCGTCGAACATCACATCGTCACCGTCGCGCCAGGCGTATTCCTGGCCGTCGACGAAAATGCGGCAGGCGTCGGAATTGGGCGTGGACAGCCCCAGGTGATAACGCAGCGAACCAGCAAACGGGTCGCGGTGCGGGTTGAGGTGACTGCCGCCCGGCAACAGCGCGAACATCGCGCCCTTGACGTTGGGAATGCTGCTCACCAGCGCCACGGTTTTCGGGCACAGCGCCTCTGCCGATGGCAACGGTTTGTCGTACCACTTGAGGTAGAAACGCTTCCAGCCCTTCTTGAAGAACGAACCGAAACCGGCGTCGTTGTTCTTTTCAGCAGCGCGGATGTAACCCTCGTCGAACAGGTGCATGGCCTCTTCGCGGATCACTTCCCAGTTGTCCTTGAGCACGTCCAGTTCCGGGAACTTGCTGCGGTCCAGGTAAGGCTTGGACGGCACGGCCGAGAACAGGTACATCAAGGCGTTATACGGGGCGAACAACGCCGAATGGTTAACGAACTGGCGCAACATCGGTAAACGGGCCTTGCCGCGCAGGTGGACATACAGCGTGCTGCCGATAAACAACAGCAACACCGACAGTTTGGCGGCCAACGAAAAGGTCATGCAGCAACTCCTGGAAAAAAGCGCCTGGCCAACAACTTCCCTTCACTGGGAAACCAGACGTAGCAGCCAGCCATGATAAACAGTTGGGCCATTATGCAGAAGGCCCAGGGTAACGGGGCTGACACACATCAACCCCGAATGCTCATCAGGCCTGGGTTTCCTGCTCGGTAAACAAATCGCTGAACAGCATGCTCGACAGGTAGCGCTCACCCGAGTCCGGTAGGATCACCACAATGGTCTTGCCCTGCATTTCCGGCTTCTGGGCCAGGCGCACGGCCACGGCCATCGCGGCGCCACAGGAGATACCGCACAGAATTCCCTCTTCCTGCATCAAGCGCAGGGCCATGGCCTTGGATTCGTCGTCGCTCACCAGTTCAACGCGGTCAACCATCGACAGGTCGAGGTTTTTCGGCACAAAGCCGGCGCCGATGCCCTGGATCTTGTGTGGGCTTGGCTTGATTTCTTCACCGGCCAGGGCCTGGGTGATCACCGGCGACACCATCGGCTCCACGGCCACCGACAGGATCGGCTTGCCCGCGATGTTCTTGATATAGCGTGATACACCGGTGATGGTGCCACCGGTGCCCACGCCCGCGACCAGCACGTCTACGGCGCCGTCGGTGTCGTTCCAGATTTCCGGACCGGTGGTTTTCTCATGGATTGCGGGATTCGCCGGGTTTTCGAACTGGCCGGGCATAAAGTAGGTGGCCGGGTCGCTGGCGACGATTTCGCCGGCCTTTTCGATAGCGCCTTTCATGCCCTTGGCCGGCTCGGTCAGCACCAGCTCGGCACCCAGAGCCTTGAGTACCTTGCGGCGCTCGATGCTCATGGACGCCGGCATGGTTAGCAGCAGCTTGTAGCCACGGGCGGCGGCGACGAACGCCAGGCCGATGCCGGTGTTGCCCGAAGTCGGTTCGACGATGGTCATGCCCGGCTTGAGTTTGCCGGTGCTTTCCGCGTCCCAGATCATGTTCGCGCCAATGCGGCACTTCACCGAGTAACCCGGGTTACGCCCTTCGATCTTGGCCAGGATAGTCACGCCACGCGGGGCGATCCGGTTGATCTGCACCAGGGGCGTGTTACCGATGGAGTGCGCGTTGTCTGCAAAGATACGGCTCATGACGGGTCCTATTGGGCGGTTTCAGGAAGGCAACAAGGGTATGCCTCGGACTGCAAAGCGTCCAGTCAGAGGAACGTTGCACGGTTCAAGGCAGTCCATGCTTTACCTGCAAGGAGAACTGCCCGATGAAACGTCGCTACAGCTGGCCACTATGGACCGTCGCCGGATTGCTGGTGGTCTTGGTTGCCGTGAGCATCGCCCTGCCCTATCTCGTGCGTAACTACCTGAATGACAAGCTGGCTGACATGGGCGACTACCGCGGCCAGGTGACCGATGTGGACCTGGCCCTGTGGCGCGGTGCGTACCGGATCAATGGCCTTGAGATCATCAAGGTCGATGGCAAGGTGCCCGTACCGTTCGTCAAGGCGCCGTTGATCGACCTGGCGGTGAGCTGGCACTCACTGTGGTACGACCATGCGGTGGTCGCCAAGGTACGGTTCATCAAGCCTGAAGTGAACTTCGTCGACGGCGGTGCCAACAAGCAGGCGTCCCAGACCGGTAAAGGCACCGACTGGCGCGAGCAGTTGAGCAAGCTGGCGCCCATCACCCTTGATGAAGTGCGCATCGAAGACGGCAAGATTGCCTTCCATAACTTCAGTTCCAAACCCGTGGTGAAGATCGACGCCACCGACGTCAACGCCAGCTTCTACAACCTGACCAACGTGGTCGACGTCAAAGGCAAGCGCGACGCCCGCTTCGACGGCAAGGCCCTGCTGCAAGGCCAGGCCCCGCTGGAAGCCAGCGCCACCTTCGACCCGCTGAGCAATTTCGAAAACTTCGAATTCCGTTTCCGCGCCAAGGATTTGCAGCTCAAACGCATGAATGACTTTGCCTCGGCCTACGGCAAGTTCGACTTCAAGGCGGGCACCGGTGATGTGGTGATCGAGGCCCAGGCCGAAAAAGGGCAGTTGACCGGTTACATCAAACCCCTGTTGCGCGATGTAGAAGTCTTCGACTGGCAGCAGGACGTGGAAAACAAAGACAAGAACATCTTCCGCTCGATCTGGGAGGCTGTGGTGGGTGCCAGCGAGACCGTATTGAAGAACCAGCAGAAAAACCAGTTCGCCACCCGTGTCGAACTCAGTGGCAGCGTGCATCAGCAAGATGTCGGCGCGTTTTCCGCGTTTTTGGCGATTTTGCGTAATGGGTTTATCCAGGCGTTCAACGCGCGCTATGAACAGCCCAAGCCCAGCGCAGATTAAAATGTCGCAGGGGCGGTTATTCAGAAACTGAATAACCCGTCTGCGTTCACAGTCGCCGGGGCTGCGCGGTATAGTCCGGGCATTGATGAATGCGAGGAAACACCGATGAAGTTCGAAGGCACCCAGGCCTATGTGGCTACCGATGACCTGAAACTGGCCGTCAACGCCGCCATCACCCTGGAGCGGCCGCTGCTGGTCAAGGGCGAGCCCGGCACCGGCAAGACCATGCTCGCCGAGCAACTGGCCGAGTCCTTCGGCGCCAAGCTGATCACCTGGCACATCAAGTCAACCACCAAGGCCCACCAGGGCTTGTACGAGTACGACGCGGTCAGCCGCCTGCGCGACTCGCAACTGGGCGTGGACAAGGTGCACGACGTGCGCAACTACCTGAAAAAGGGCAAGCTGTGGGAGGCGTTCGAGTCCGAAGAACGGGTGATCCTGCTGATCGATGAAATCGACAAGGCCGACATCGAGTTCCCCAACGACCTGCTGCAAGAACTCGACAAGATGGAGTTCTACGTCTACGAAATCGACGAGACCATCAAGGCCAAGAAACGCCCGATCATCATCATTACCTCCAACAACGAAAAAGAACTGCCGGACGCGTTCCTGCGCCGCTGCTTCTTCCACTACATCGCCTTCCCCGACCGCACCACCCTGCAGAAGATCGTGGATGTGCACTACCCCGACATCAAGAAAGACCTGGTCAGCGAAGCGCTGGACGTGTTCTTCGACGTGCGCAAAGTCCCGGGTCTGAAGAAAAAACCATCCACCTCCGAACTGGTCGACTGGCTCAAGCTGCTGATGGCCGACAACATCGGCGAAGCGGTGCTGCGCGAACGCGACCCGACCAAGGCCATCCCGCCGCTGGCCGGTGCCTTGGTCAAGAACGAGCAAGACGTGCAGTTGCTGGAACGTCTGGCGTTCATGAGCCGTCGCGGTAATCGCTGATGTTGCTCAACCTGTTCAACGAAATGCGTGCCGCCAAGGTGCCGGTGTCGGTGCGCGAGCTGCTCGACCTGATCAACGCGCTGAAACAGCGCGTGACGTTCGCCAACATGGACGAGTTCTACTACTTGGCCCGGACGATCCTGGTGAAGGACGAGCGGCATTTCGATAAGTTCGACCGGGCCTTCGGCGCCTATTTCAACGGCCTGGAAAAACTCGACGACCACTTGCAGGCGCTGATCCCCGAAGAGTGGCTGCGCAAGGAGTTCGAGCGTTCGCTCAGCGATGAGGAGCGTGCGCAGATCCAGTCCCTCGGCGGGCTGGACAAGCTGATCGAGGCATTCAAGAAACGCCTGGAAGAACAGAAGGAACGCCACGCCGGCGGCAACAAATGGATCGGCACCGGCGGCACCAGCCCGTTCGGTTCCGGCGGCTACAACCCCGAAGGCATTCGCGTCGGCGACGCCGGCCAGCGCCAGGGCAAGGCGGTCAAGGTCTGGGACCAGCGCGAATACAAGAACCTCGACGACCAGGTGGAGTTGGGCACGCGCAATATCAAGATCGCCCTGCGCCGCCTGCGCAAGTTCGCGCGCCAAGGCGCGGCCGAGGAGCTGGATATCGATGGCACCATCGACCACACCGCCCGCGATGCAGGGCTGCTGAACATCCAGATGCGCCCGGAGCGGCGTAACACCATCAAGCTGTTGCTGCTGTTTGATATCGGCGGCTCGATGGACGCCCACGTCAAGATCTGCGAAGAGCTGTTCTCGGCGTGCAAGACCGAGTTCAAGCACTTGGAGTACTTCTACTTCCACAACTTTGTGTACGAGTCGGTGTGGAAGAACAACCAGCGCCGCACCTCGGAGCGCACCGCCACCCAAGACCTGCTGCACAAGTACGGCGCGGATTACAAAGTGATCTTTATCGGCGACGCGTCGATGGCCCCGTATGAGATCACCCAGGCCGGCGGCAGCGTCGAGCATTGGAACGAAGAGCCGGGCTATGTATGGATGCAGCGCTTCATGGCCAAGTACAAGAAGCTGATCTGGATTAACCCGTATCCGAAGGACACCTGGGGCTACACGGCGTCGACCAAGATTGTGCAGGACTTGGTGGAGGATCAGATGTTTCCGCTGACGCTGCGCGGGTTGGAAGAAGGGATGCGCTTGCTCTCCAAATAAACGCCGACCCAAATAATGCAGGAGATCTAATGCGGGAGGGGGCTTGCTCCCGATGGCGGTGGGTCAGTCACTGATGGGTTGACTGACACACTGCTATCGGGAGCAAGCCCCCTCTCACATTTTAAATTGCGGTGTTATGTAAATCGGCGCAAATACTCGACATGCTGCCGATGCGCCGTTTCCTGGACAACCGGCACCACCCTCACCTTTTCTCCCGGTAAACACTGCGCCAGCCGCGCCAGCGCCAACGGCGTCAACGCCCCCAGGCGCGGATAACCGCCAATGGTCTGCCGATCATTGAGCAACACAATCGGCTGCCCATCCGGCGGTACCTGGATTGCGCCCAGCGGGATCCCTTCGGAAATCAGCGACGGCCCCTGGTACTGCAACGGCGTGCCCAACAAACGCATGCCCATGCGGTCGGCGCGGCTGTCCAAGGTCCACTCGGTGTTAAACACATCGAACAGGCTCTGGCCGCTGAACTGGCCGATCTGTGCACCGACGATCACGTCCAGCGGTGCCTTGGCCGCAAGTGCGGGCTCGCTTAAAACGTTCATCGCCCCGCCCGTGCCCGAATAAGCCAACCGCCCACCTTCACCGAGCGCCTTGCCAAAACCGTCCAGCCCGCCCAATTCCTCGCGCACCACCGTGGCGCAGCTGCCCAGCACAGCCGGCGCGTCAAACCCACCCGGCGCCGCCAGGTAAGCCCGTGCGCCGTTGAACGGCTGGGTAAAACGCAAGCGCTGGCCTTTTTGCAGGATAAAACTGCGGCCAGGGCTGAGAGCTCGTTCGTCGATAAACGCGCCCAGGTCCGCACCGGCCAGGGCCAGCAGGCAATAATCCTCAGCCTGCACGGTAAAGCCGCCCAACGTGATTTCCACTACCGGCGCGTCCAGCGCGTTGCCCAGCAGCCAGTTGGCCCAGGACATTGACACCCAATCCAGCGCCCCGCCCTGGGTAACGCCCAGGTGGCGCACGCCAAAACGGCCGGCGTCCTGCAACAGACACAGCGGCGTGCTGGCCTCGATGATCAAGCGGCTCATGCCTGCGCCTCCAACGGCGTGTCATCGCCACCCAGGTTGATGAATTCGGCGCGACTGACCGCTTCGAAGCGCACCGTGTCGCCAGGTTGCATGAGGCTGTAGCCGTCGCGCGCGCGGTCGAAGAGTTTGGCGGGGGTACGGCCGATCAGGTTCCAGCCGCCCGGAGAAACAACCGGGTAAGCCGCCGTCTGGCGCTCGGCGATCCCCACACTGCCGGCCGCCACGCGTTTGCGCGGGGTGTTGAGGCGTGGGCTGGCGAGGACTTCGTCCACCAACCCCATAAAAGCAAAACCAGGGGCGAAGCCGAGGGCGAACACCTGATATTCATGGGCGCTGTGGCGACGGATAACGGCGTCGACGGCCAGGCCACTGCGCTGGCTGAGCAAGCTCAGCTCCGGGCCGACACTCAGGTCGTACCACACCGGCAGCACATGGCATTGGCCGCTTCCTTGGGCCAGGGGCTGCAAGTCGGTGAACGCATGGTCGATCAGCTCACGGGCCTGGGCCGGGCTCAGTGCGATCAGGTCGTAATGCACCATCAAGGTGGTGTAGGACGGCACCAGGTCCACCAATGCCGCGCCAAACCCCTCGCGCAGACGTTGGGCGGCGGCGAGCATCCACGGCATGTTGGCTTCTGCGATCGCATCGAACAGACGCACCATCAGGCAGTCGATGGCCACCACTTCAATCCGTGGCTTCATGCTGGCTTCAACGCCTCGCGGATACGCTGCACGGCAGCAATCGAACTGGCGTTGTCGCCATGCACGCACAGGGTATTGGCCTGTAACACAAGGGCGCTGCCGTCGCTGGCCGTCAGCGATTCGCCACGAGAAATCGTCAGGGCTTGCTGGATGATCGTTTCGGCGTCGTGGTGTACGGCGCCTGGTAACTGGCGGGACACCAAGTGGCCATTGTTATCGTAGGCGCGATCAGCGAAGGCTTCGAACCACAGGGTCACGCCGTACTCGTCACCCAAGGCCTGGGCCGCGCTGTTGTCACGGGTGGCCAGCAGCATCAGTGGCAGGTCGCCATAGGCGGCCACGGCCTGGATCACCGCACGCAACTGCGCAGGGTTGGCCATCATGTCGTTGTACATCGCGCCATGGGGTTTGACATAGCTGACACGCCCGCCCTGGGCACGACAGATGCCGTCGAGTGCGCCGATCTGATAGTGCAACAGGTCCTGGATTTCCTGAGGCGTGTAGGCCATGGAGCGACGGCCAAAACCTTGCAAGTCCTGGTACGCCGGGTGCGCCCCCACTTGCACGCCATGCTTGAGCGCCAGGCTGACAGTCTTGCGCATGATGCTCGGGTCGCCCGCATGAAAGCCGCAGGCCACGTTGGCGCAATCAATGAACGGCATGACATCGGCGTCCAGACCCAAGGTCCAGTTGCCAAAGCTTTCGCCGATGTCGCAATTCAGTAAAAGACGGCTCACGGCCTGACGCTCCTGTAGGACTTATTTTTTTGTAGTGTGGGATTTTTAACGCAGAACGCGCAACTTGTCCTGACACCCCACCGACGCTTATCGTGCAATGGCTCGATTTTTGGCGCTGGCCCGGTGCGGCGTCCAACTAATAAAAACCGATCCATGCATAAGAAAAAGTTGATCCCATGAATTTGAAGTTCCTCGAAACCTTCGTCTGGGTGGCCAAGCTCAAGAGCTTTCGCCTGACGGCCGAGAAGCTGTTCACCACCCAGGCCTCGATTTCCAGCCGCATCGCCGTGCTGGAAAGCGAGTTGGGGGTGAAGCTGTTCCTGCGTGATTCGCGGGGCGTGAGCCTGACGCCGGAAGGCTTGAAAGTGCTCGATTACGCCGAGCAGATGATGGTGACCATGCAAGGGCTGAAGCAATCCTTGGAGACCACCAGCAGCAAGGTCGGGCGTATTCGGATCGGCGCGATGGACACGGTGATCCACACCTGGCTCAGCCCGCTGGTGGCGGAACTGATGGACCATTTCCCTTTGGTGGAAATCGAATTGGTCGCCGATACCGCGCTCAACCTCAGCGATCAGCTGCAAAAAGGCTTTCTCGACCTGATCCTGCAAACCGACCTGCTGCGTCTGGAAACCGTACGCAGCCTGGAACTGTGCAGCCACCCCATGGCCTGGATCGTCGCCAGCCAATCGATCTACCACCGCGACTACGCCTCCCTCGCCGAACTGGCCCAGGAGCGCATCATCACCTACTCGAAAAACTCCCACCCGCACCAGGATGTGCTGAGCCTGATGCAGGCCAACGGCGTGGCCGCGCCACGGATGAACTGTGTGAATTCGGTGTCGGCGATTACGCGGCTATTGCGCGACGGATTCGGCATCGGCGCACTGCCGCCGGTGCTGGTGCGCGAAGAGCTGGCACGCGGGGAGTTGGTCATGCTGCCGATGGCGCAGAAACTGCCGAACCTGCAAGTGGTGGTGTCGTGGCGCGTGGGGGTGGAATTGGTGGAGGAGATTGTCGGGTTGTGCCAGAAGGTCGTTGGTCGCTATGCCGAGGAAGTCGGCGAAGAGCGGATGCTGCTGAGCAACTGAATAAACCGGATACAAATGTGGGAGGGGGCAAGCCCCCTCCCACATTAGACCGGGTTGAGCGTTAAAGACCCTTCAGGTCCCGCTCTTCAATCGGCCGGCTCTGGCGCAGGCGCTTGCCGCCCAGCACCACCCAGTCGATCAACCGGAACAGACACTCCAACCCAAACGACAGCAGCATCGCCCCGCCCAATCCCCAGCCCATGGCTTCAGGGGTCAGCAGGATCTGGTAGCTGTAGCCGTTCCAGGTTTCCTTACGGATATCCGGGTCGGCAGCCACTGCCACCTGCAAGGCGCGGATGTACCACGGGCCTTGCATGGCCTGGAATTGTTTATCCAACGCCACCTGGCGATCGAGCATGGCGCCCAGGCTGCTGGCATCGCTCTGGAACACCGGGTCATCACTGGCGCGGTAGTGCGCCACCAACGCCTTCAAATCACCGTTGAAAAACTGCCTTGCGGTGGACTCGAACCCGCTGAGGCCGGTCTGGGCCTCGATCAGGTGAGCCTCGACGCGCTTGGCGTAGTCATTGATAAACCCTGGCACTTGCACGCCGACCAACAGGCCAATGGCAAACAGCACCAACCGCAGATAGCTGAGCAACATGGTCGATATCCTTACTCAGTAATGCCCTGGCTGACGCATTCACCGCGTCGCCACAGGCTCCATTGGCCCGGTTCGTAGCGGGTCCAGTTTTCGTTGTCGGTCAACGGCTCGGTGGCGATCACCGTCACTACGTCATTGGGCGTGGTTTCGGCCTGGAAATCGACGATTACGTCGACATCTTTCAAACGCGCCGGGCCAAACGGGGCACGCCGGGTGATCTGCGCCAACTTGGTCGAGCAGTAGCAGAACAGCCAGTCACCGTCACTGAGCAGGCAGTTGAACACGCCTTTGCTGCGGTATTCGGCGCAGGCGGCGATCAGGTCCGGCAACATCTGCTCGATGCCTACCGGTTCGGGGAAGGCTTCGCGCACGCGGTTGAGCAAATCGCAGAAGGCCGCTTCGCTGTCGGTATCGCCGACCGGGCGGTAGAAAGTGGCGCGGGGGTTGAAGTCCGCCAGTTGGCCATTATGGGCAAAACACCAGTTGCGGCCCCACAGTTCGCGCACGAACGGGTGGGTATTGGCCAGGCTCACCTTGCCCACATTGGCCTGGCGGATATGGCCGATCACCACTTCACTCTTGATGGGGTATCGCTGCACCAGCAACGCGACTTCCGATTCACTGCTCGCGGCCGGGTCCTGGAACAGACGCAGGCCACGGCCTTCGTAGAACGCGATGCCCCAACCGTCGCGGTGGGGACCGGTACGCCCACCGCGCTGCATCAGCCCGGTAAAGCTGAACACGATATCGGTAGGGACGTTGGCACTCATGCCCAATAATTCACACATGCCAGGGCTCTCGCTGCAACGTTAAAGACGCGGTTCGACCCGCATGCCACTGACAGGCGCCGGACGGCGGAATGGTTCATCATCTTGCGCCAGTTCGGCGGCCAGGGCGGCATCGGTAGCGGCCTTGCGCTCACGGCGCGCATTGGCGGCACGCTCGATGGGCCAGCGGATCAACACAACCACGAGGTACACGCCAAAGGCGATCATGGTGTACATGAACAAATCGGAAATCGCGCGCCAGGCGTTATTGCCGACCTTGAGCACCAGGTCCAGGGCAGTGATGGCCACGGCCGGGGCGAACTGAGTCTTGACCGGGTCGACGATGGTCGGGCTCAACAGCAACACCGCCATCAGCAATTGCAATGGCTCACGCAGCCAGCGCCAGATCCAGCGCGTCATGCGCCACCACACCAACAGGCAGCCCAAAGCGGCGAAGGCGTAAAGGCCCCAAGCGGTCAGATAGTCGTTCTCGGTCATGGTGTCCATGGCAAGGCTGGCAAAGAGGCGGCTATGATAACGGCTTTTGCGTGTCGCGGCTGCAAAGCCTGCCACCGTCCGCCAGATAGAGAATAATCCATGCCTACATCGACCACCCCGATTGCCCGCAAGGCCCCAGGCCAGGATCCTTACGCTTGGCTGCAAGAACGCGACAACGCTGAAGTACTCGATTACCTCAAGGCCGAAAACGCCTGGCAGGACGCCCAGCTCGCCGACCAGGCCGCCTTGCGCGAAAGCCTGTTTGAAGAGATCAAGGGCCGCATCCTCGAAACCGACCTTTCCCTACCCTCGCCGTGGGGCCCGTACCTGTATTACACCCGCACCACCGCCGGTGACGAGTACGCCCGGCACTACCGCTGCCGCCGCCCCGCCGACGACGGCAATCAGGTAGACGATAGCAGCGAAGAGCTGTTGCTGGACCCGAACGCACTGGCCAATGGCGGTTTCTTCTCCCTCGGCGCGTTCAGCATCAGCCCCGACCATCAGCGCCTGGCCTACAGCCTGGACACCAGCGGCGATGAGATCTACACCCTGTTCGTGAAGGAATTGGCCACCGGCAAGGTCAGCGAACTGGAGTTCCAGGACTGCGACGGCAGCATGACCTGGGCCAACGACAGCCTGACCCTGTTTTTCGCTGAGCTGGACGACACCCACCGCCCACACAAACTGTATCGCTATCGTCTGGACGGCACGGCAGCGCAGGAAGTGTTCCATGAGCCCGACGGGCGATTCTTCCTGCACTGCTACCGCTCCAGCTCCGAGCGCCAGTTGCTGCTGGCCCTGGGCAGCAAGACCACCAGCGAAATCTGGGCACTGGACGCCAGCCAGCCGCACTTGGACTTCACGTGCATGGCGCCACGGGTCGAGGACCACGAATACGATGTCGACCACGGCCAACTGAATGGCGCGTGGACCTGGTTTATCCGCAGCAACCGTGATGGCATCAACTACGCACTGTTCGTCGCCACCGACATTGGCGACGTGCCCACCGAGGATGAGTGGCAAAACCTGATCCCCCACAACAATGACGTGATGCTCGACGGCGTGAGCCTGAATACCGGCGCCATGACCCTGAGCCTGCGCATCGGCGGCCTGCCGGTGATTGAAGTGCACCCACAAGGCGTGCCGGCGTATCGCGTGGAATTGCCTGACGCTGCCTACAGCCTCTACGTACAAAACAGCCTGGAATTCCCCAGCGACAAGATCCGCCTGCGCTACGAAGCCCTGAACCGCCCGGCCCAGGTGCGTCAGCTGGAACTGGCCACTGGCACGCAACAGGTGCTCAAGGAAACCCCAGTGCTGGGCGCGTTCAACGCCGACGACTATGTCAGCCAGCGCCTGTGGGCCACCTCCGCCGATGGCACCCAGGTACCGATCAGCCTGGTGGTCAAGCGCGATCAACTCGGCAAAACCACCCCGCTCTACCTGTACGGCTACGGCGCCTATGGCCAAAGCCTCGACCCGTGGTTCTCCCATGCGCGCCTGAGCCTGCTGGATCGCGGCGTGGCGTTTGCTATTGCGCATGTGCGTGGCGGCGGCGAACTGGGTGAAGCCTGGTACCGCAACGGCAAGCAGGAACACAAGCAGAACACCTTCAGCGACTTTATCGCCTGCGCCGAACACCTGATCGCCCAGGGCCTGACGACGTCCAAGCAACTGGCCATCAGTGGCGGCAGTGCCGGTGGCCTGTTGATCGGCGCGGTGCTCAACCAGCGTCCCGAACTGTTCCAGGCGGCGATTGCCGAAGTGCCATTCGTCGATGTGCTCAACACCATGCTCGACCCGGAGCTGCCGCTGACCATCACCGAGTACGACGAATGGGGCAACCCCGAAGAGCCCGAGGTGTACGAACGCATCAAGGCCTACGCGCCGTACGAAAATGTCCAGGCCCAGGCCTACCCGCACCTGCTGGTGATCGCCGGCTACAACGACAGCCGCGTGCAGTACTGGGAAGCGGCCAAATGGGTGGCCAAGCTGCGTGACACCAAGACCGACCGCAACCTGCTGTTGCTCAAGACCGAACTGGGCGCAGGCCACGGCGGGATGAGCGGTCGTTACCAGGGATTACGTGACGTAGCGCTCGAATATGCATTTGTGTTCAAGGCGCTGGGGTTAGTTTAGGAACTTAGTGCGGCGGTTCTGTCTGAACACAGGACCGCTTGCCGATTGATGGACCAGTCATGCCACAACCGACCTTACTGAACGATGAAATCCGCGACATGCTCATGGACTGCGGGCTGTTCGACCCGCTGTTGCCGGAGGATTTTCACGTCGCCGCCGGCTACTTCAATATCAGCAGCATTGCCCAGGACGATGTGATCTTCCTCGAAGGCGATGCGGGCACCTTCATGTGCATCCTCCACAGCGGCCAGGTGGCGGTGCAGAAGACCCATCACGACGGCCAGCGCCTGACCATCGCTACCCTGCGCAGTGGCCGGGCCTTTGGTGAGATGGCGGTACTCGATGGCGAGCGACGCTCGGCCAGTTGCGTGGCGGCCAGTGACTGCGTGCTGTTGAACCTGGGCAAGGATTCCCTGGAAAAGATGCTCAACGAAACGCCTCGGGTGGCCGCGAAGATCATCCGCGCGATTGCGATTGCCTTGTCCAAGCGTCTGCGCATGGCCGACGGGCAGTTGCTGTCCCAACAGTTTTAACCGCCGGGGGTCTTCGGTTTGCTGTCGTTCTGTTGCAGACCGGGTACCGTCTGGTCCTTGGGTGGCGTCGGCAACACGATAGGCGCCAAGGGCGGTGAGCCGTTGGTCTTGGGCTGCGCAGGCGGGGTGACTTGGGGGTACAACGTCGGTGTTGGCGTGCCCGGTGCACCAGGGGTTGCTGCTGGCGCAACCGGGACGGTTTGCAACTCCTGAGCCTGCGCCGCACCGGATGCGAGCGCGCTCAACACAATGACCGCTAGAATGCTGCACTTCATCGATGGCTCCATGGCCTGACCGGAATGTCGTAAGGCTACTCCCAACCGCGCAAGAATGCCCTTCCCAATGAGATTTCCATGAAACGTTTCGTTCTGCTGGACACCACCCCGATCCCCGACAACGGCGGTGCCTTGTGCCTGTTCGAATACGGCGAGGATTTTGTCATCAAGATCCAGGGCGGTGACGGCGGCCAATTGATGAACACGCGCATGCACGGCTCCGAAGATGCGCTGGCGGAGATTCCCTGCCGCAAGGTCGCCGGGCGCCCTGCTTCACGGGTGCTGATTGGCGGCCTGGGCATGGGCTTTACCCTGGCCTCGGCCCTCAAGCATTTAGGCAAGACCGCCGAAGTGGTCGTCGCCGAACTGGTGCCGGGCGTCGTGGAGTGGAACCGTGGGCCGCTGGGGGAAAAATCCGGGCGCCCGTTGCTGGACCCACGCACGGTGATCCGCATGGAAGACGTGGCCAAGGTGCTGCAAGCCGAGCCCCAGGGCTTTGACGCGATCATGCTCGACGTCGACAACGGCCCCGAAGGCCTGACGCAAAAAGCCAACAGCTGGCTCTACTCCGCCGGCGGGCTCGCCGCCTGTGCCAAAGCCCTGCGGCCCAAGGGCGTACTGGCCGTGTGGTCGGCCAGTGCCGACAAGCTGTTCAGCGACAAACTGCGCAAAGCCGGTTTCAAGGCCGAGGAAGTGCAAGTGTTTGCCCACGGCAATAAGGGCACCCGGCACACCATCTGGATTGCGGAAAAACTCAAGAGCTGAAAAAACCGCTCCGCCGCATGAAACAAACTTTATATTTTATCGGCAACGCCTGTGCTTGCCGATAAATTACTACCAACACTTTTACCCGTTTCTTACATACACCAGCACCCGCCGCTGACATTCCTCTCGTTAAAAATCAAAGAAACTGCCACCACTGCGCGGCACAACGCTTCACCGTGCAGACACTGTTCGGAGACGAAGTAATTATTTTCAGTATCCGTTACAGCTTCTTACTCATACGTAGCAAGGGTGATTGTTATGCAAGAAAAAACCATGACCGAACTCGACATCAACGAACTTGAGGAAATCCGTGGCGGAGGTGCTTTAGTCAATGCGATGACAGGCGCAGCCACTTGGACTGAAGGCGCAGCAAACTCCGTCGCAAATTGGAGCGAAGGTGTTTTCAAGGCTGTAACTAACAGCTGATTCATAAAGCCGTTATTTGCGCTATGTAAAACAGGCCAAGGAAAGAGCAACTACCTTCCTTGGCCTTCTTATTGACTGGATCATTAACATCCCCCTACAAGTATTGAGAGAGTCACTGGTCTAATTATGCTTGAACTGGGAAGTGTCACACCAAGGTCATCCGTTCGGCCATTGGTGTTCGGCTGGTTGATTTGCCTCTTTTTCATGACTGCACTCATCCTGCTGTTCACGGGCACTTATGCAAGAAAAGAGGAAATAACAGGCCATATTCAGACCCGCGATATTGTACGTATTACCAGCGAACGATCAGCCCATATCAAAGAGGTGCTGGTGGGCGCCGGAGAAACAGTCAAAAAGGGCCAGCCATTGCTGCAGATGCTGAACAACAACCCGGAACTCGTCAGTGGACAAACCCGCACGACGTCTTCCAGCGCGAGTGCTGAGCGGCTTGAGCACCTCTTGGCAGATCGGCTTGCAGACGAGGCCAGCGCACGATCAACCCATGACGCCCAGCAGCAACTGCTCCACCTGCAACGTGAACAATTGCGTGCAAGCCTGCAACTGAACAGCACCGTCCAACAGTCCATACAGCGTCGTGCCAACATCGCCCTGGAACAAAAACAACGGCATGAACGCCTGGCCGAACAACAGGCCATATCCCAGGCAGATCTTAACGCCGCAACGGTCCATCACGAGTCGGTGCTGCAGGACCTGGCCACCAATGAGCTGGCCAGGACTCACGCCCAACAGCGCTTGCTTGAGCTTGAACAAGCCAGCCATGAGAACGAACAGGCCTTGACCCGCCGCCTCAGCGAACTGGCACGTCAAGACCATGAACTGCGCGAACAACTGCAAAATCTGCATAAAAACCAAGAGTACGTACTGCTTTCCCCCGTCGACGGCGTTGTCGACAGTGTTTCGGTTTTTTCAGGTAGCCGAGCGGACATCGGGCTCCCGATGATCGTGCTGCGGATCAACCAACCCTCCCTCCATGCCCCGGTGGTGGTGCTTGAAGTCAGCCCTTCGGCCATTGGCTTCGCCCAGGTGGGCAGTGAGGTGATCGTGCGAATCGACGCGTTCCCCTATGCGCGTTACGGGGTTATCAAGGGGTCTATTGTGCACAGCACCTCAAGCACGTATCTGAACACCACGCCGATTGGCACCGCCGACCCTGCCCGCAACGGCCAGGTATATCTGGTGGAGGTTAACCTCGACTTCGAGGGCAGCAGGACCCAGATCCAACAGGGGTGGCTCAAAGACGGTATGACCCTGCGCGCCTCATTGAGCCTGGAGCGCTTGAATCTGATGCAATGGCTATTCCTGCCGGTGCTCAAGGGCATCGAACGCGCCCCCGACTTTCGAAGCTTGCCTTCCACTGACGGGCATTCGCTATGACAGCATTCAAACAGGTACTGACCGACGCACTCAATCGCTCGCGGCAATGGCTGCGCAAACGCATGCCAGTGATTCTCCAGGACGAGATGTCCGAATGCGGCATCGCCTGCATCGCCATGATCAGCAGCTACTACGGCAAAAACCTGAGCCTTCGCGAAATGCGCCAGCACTACCGGGTGGCACGCGATGGAATGTCATTGCTGCAAGTGGTCAAGATGTGCGAAGAACACAACTTGATTTCCCGCCCCCTGCGCTTGACCCTCGCTAACACGGTGCATCTGCGTACGCCGTCAATCCTGTTCTGGAACAACCGGCATTACGTGGTTCTGGAATCCACCAATGCTCGCGGGCTGCATATCGTCGACCCGGCGGTCGGGCGGCGGTTCTATACCTGGGCCCAGGCGCTGACGATGTTCAGTTCAGTCGCGCTGGAAGTGCAACCGGGTCTTTCATTCACGACAAAGGTCAAGGGCACGGACAAGCAGTCGTTGAGTTTTACCCACCTGCTCGAGCGCAACCCCTGGCTGTTGCGCTACCTGATACCGATGGGGCTGCTATCCATTTTTGGCTACGTAGGTGCCATCGCCGCCCCCAAACTGTTTGCCCTGACGATTGACGAGGTCGTGGCAAAGAACGATCAGGACTTTCTGTACCTTATCCTCTACATCTTTGGCGCTTTGTTCATCTTCAAAACCCTGGCTGCGTGGCTCAGGGCAATCCTGGACATGCGCCTGCGAGTGGCGCTGAGCCTGGACCTGGCAACGGGAGTCGTTGCCTGGCTGCTGCGCCTGCCGGTGCAGTACTTCGAGCGCCGCGCCGCGGCCGACCTGCTGCGTCGAACCCAGGCCACGGAAAAAGCCTATCTGCAATTCACCTCCGGGACGATGGACATCACCATCGACCTGCTGGCCAGCGTGCTGTTCCTGGCATTGATGGCGCTGATCAACCCCATGTTGGCTGGACTGTCGATAGCGCTATGCGGTGTGTTTTTTGTATTTCGCAGCATCACGCTGCCGGCAATGGAGCGACATCACAAGGCGTCAATCGAGGCAGAGACGGCCCGCAACGTCACGCTGTTGAGCACGCTGGGCAACATCGAGTCGATGAAACTCTATCAATACGAAGCGGACCGACTGGCCACCTGGAACAATCACCAAGCTGACATGGAAAGCGCCAGGGCACGGGTTCAACACCTGCAAGTGATGAACAACGTGGTCCACGAGGGGTTATCTCACAGCCACTCGTTGCTGGTGAGCGCGATAGGAGCGTTGGCAGTGCTGCATGGGACAAACAGCGTCGGCGACCTGTTTGCCTTTGTTCTCTACAAAGACCTGTTCATGGGGTGCCTGTTCAAAGCCATCGACAATTACATCAACCTGCGGCTGGTACGTGTCGAGTTGCTCAGGGTCGAGCAGATCGTCGACGAGCCCAGGGAAGCGATGGAGACCTGCGTTTATAGCGCCAAGGGACTGAATGAACCGGACCCGGTTACATCAATCAGCCTGGACGGTGCGTTGTTTCGCTACAGCTCGTTTGATCGACCGACCTTCAAGGACGTGCACCTGAGCCTGCCGGATAGCGGGCGCAAAATCGCGATCTTCGGGCCGTCAGGCTGTGGCAAAAGCACCTTGCTGAAAGTCCTCGCGGGATTTTACCCGCCCGACCAGGGCCAGTTGATGATCAATGGTGTGGCGCTGCAACGCTTCGGCCTGCGGCGCTATCAAAACAACGTGGCCTATGTCACTGCGATTGGCGAAATCATCGACGGCTCCGTCATCGAAAATATCGCCATGGGGATCGAGCCCCTGGATGGCGAGTACCTGCTGGCATGTGTCGAACAGGCCGGCCTGCTGGACAGCATTCGCGCATTGAGCAATGGCTTCAATACATTGCTCGGCCCGGGCGGCGTACAGCTGTCTTCCGGGCAACGACAACGGCTGTTGATCGCCCGCGCGCTTTTCCGTCGCCCAAACCTGTTGTTGCTCGATGAACCCACCTCGCACCTGGATGGCGATGCCAGGGATGTGATCATCGAAACGTTGCGCCGTCTCCCCATGCTCTGTGTAGTCGTGACCCATGACTTGGCGGTGACCAAAGCCTGCGACCGGGTATTGCAGATGGTCGATGGCCAACTGGTGCCCATGCCGGAAAACCGCCCATGAGCCTGCACTGGCGATTGCGCTGGGCTGTCGGCAAGGTCCACATTCACAAGGCCGTGTGTACCTTGCTGGCGACGGCATTGGGCGACGAAGTGCGGTCGCGTGGGCTGGTACGGTTACCGCAGTGGCTAGCGCACTTGCCAGCGCGCGCGCGCGGCGCGCACTACCTGCGAACCGTCCAAAACCTTGAGCTATTCGATCTGCCCCCCAATGACATTGAAGCCTGCGCCTGTCGTCATATCGCTATTGAATGGCAAAAAGGCATCCACCAACAGCGTTACCCCTTGCAGCACCCAGCGCTGTTACGCACCTGGATTCGCTCGGTTGCCTGGGTCGATCCCGAAAACCACTGGCAACGATTGCCTCACAGGCCGCACGTGCTGGTGCTGCTCCATACCGGCGAATACTGGATGGCAGTCGCCAGGCTGGTGGAGCACTACGCTGCCCCGACGCGTTTCGTGATTCCGATCTGGAACTACCGAGACGCGTTCACCCGCAGTGCCCTCATGAGCCTGGAAAGCCTGGGTCATACGGTCGAGATTCTCGACAGCAACGCACCTGCCACAGCGCTGTGTATTGCGCGCCGTATCAGGCAAGGCCATCAGGTCATCATCTTCTCGGATATACCAGTGAGCCTGAACACCAGCCGGGCCGGCGAGCCGGTCGATGGGACACTCTTCGGACGCGCCGCCCAGTTTGTCAAAGGGCCCATGTTCCTCGCTTCACGACTGGGCTGCCCGGTCCTGCTTGCCGGCCATCGCGTCCAGCTTGGTAGCCACGGCGAGCTGCATGCAATTGCCCATATCGCGCACGGGGAGGCGCGAGACATGCTGGCCCATTGGAGCAAAGCCATGGAACGCTTCATCCGCCAGGCACCAGAACACTGGTTCTACCTGTCGCAGATGGAAGCCTTCTACCAAAGACAACCCGATTCGGCGCAGCGACGTTCAAACATCCCTGGCGCCTTAACCAAACACACCCACCGCCGAGTTGCCCCATGAAAGCCTGGACCGGATTGCTGACGCTGGGCCTGGCCGGTTGCTCACTGACCCCTGACTACCAGGCGCCAGCCTTGCCAATTGCCGCGCACTGGCGCGATCACCCAACTGAAGTCGAGGCAAAGGCGCTGTCTGAATGGCACGAAGTTTTTTCCGACCCGCAACTTTATGCGCTGATCACGCAAGCCTTGCAGCACAATCGCAACTTGCAGGTTGCCATCCTGCGCATTGAGGAGGCCCGTGCTCAGCATGGCATCCAACGCGCCGGGCAATGGCCAGCAGTCGGCCTCAACGGCTCGACCGAACGAAAGCAGGTGTCCGCCCTGGATTCACCTGATGGTCAACGCCACATTCTCGAACACGGCCAGGTCGGGCTTGGCATCACCGCATTCGAACTGGACCTGTGGGGGCGCCTAGCTGCACTCAAGGACGCCGCTGGCCATAGCTTTGTGGCCACCCAGGAGGATGCCCGTAGCGTACAGATCAGCCTGATAGCAGAAGTAGCCAGCCACTACTACAAGGCCTTGGCCCTGCTGAACATGCGTGACCAACACCAGCAATTGCTCAGCATGGCGCATGCTGCAAGGCGGATGATGACCACGCGTTATGAAGCAGGTCTTGTCAGCGAGTTGCAGGATCGCCAGGCCGACAGTTGGTTGCAGAATCTGCAGAGGCAATCGGCAGAAACCGATCGCGAGCTGAACCTCACCCTTCACAACCTTGAGTACCTGGCCGGGACCCCGCTGGATCAATCCGGCCTACTGTCGGTTGCTTGGCGCGACGGCTCCGTCATCCTGCCTGTCAGCCCAGGCCTTGCGTCGCAACTCTTGACCCGCCGCCCGGACATCCGAGCCGCAGAAGCACGCCTGCGGGCGCTCGATGCGAACATCGGGGCTGCACGTGCGGCTTTTTTACCGTCCATCAGCCTGACCGCACTGCTCGGTGTCAGTAGCCCTCAGTTGGGGCAACTGTTCTCCGGTGATGCGAGAAGCTGGTCGTTCAGCCCGCAGTTGGGAGTGCCACTGTTTGATATGGGCAAGCGCCTGGCCCAACTGGACGTTGCCAAGGCCCAACGCGAAAGCGCCGTGGCCCATTATCAGTTGACGGTCCAGCAAGCCTTTCGTGAAGTGGCCGATGCATTGGGCTCTGCCGAACCGCTGCAAATCCGGCTTGAAGCCCAGGAGCGCACGGTGGCGAACGAGCTAAGACGGGTAGAGTTGGCAAATCTGCTGCTTAACGAAGGGCTGAACAGTTATCTGGAGGTCGTGGATGCGCAGCGCCGCTTAAGTTCGGCGCAACAGGATCTGATCAGTGTGCGCCTGTTGCAGATAAACAATCGGATATCCCTTTACAAAAGCTTGGGCGGTGGCTGGTCGTAACGACAAGGCTGCCAGGCTTGGTGCCCCTCCTATTTCACGCTGGCACCCTTCAGGGCGCCAGGTGCCTGCTAGACAATCCTCACATGAACTGACGCATCTGCTGCACGTCCCGCTCGGTCAGCTCGCCTCGGCCCACCGTTCCCAGCTTGAAGGTGCCGTCAGGCTTTACGTCAATGCTGCTGGAGCCAGTGATTACCGTGCAAATACCTGGAGTTTCCAGCAGGTCCTTCAGTGGCTGACGACCTCCCTCCTCCTGCTTCAGGCTGAGTGCCAGCTGAAAATCGGTCTGCGCATCCGCCCCACCTACCCAGATGACTTTACCGCCACCCGCCAAAGAACCCTTGAGCTCGGCAAGCAACTCAGTGGCGTCTTGATCGATCAAGCCGTAGGGCAGGCTGCTTCCATTCAGATGCATCAACGTACGCGATTCGTAGGTACTGCCATTCCAGCCTGAAAGCACTGCCAGGGCTGAGCTGCTGGACAAATACTGTGTGGACAGCGTCGACGTGGTGTCATGGACGGTCTTGCAACGCCCCGTGTCGACAGAAACGGTTTGCGTGGGCGGTGAGGCTTTTTGGCTTGGTGATACTGCATGGCCTTGGCGGAAAAAACCCTTCACCTTGGTAAAAATAGAACAGTCCGCAGCCGGGCCAGCATCCTCACAGCCAAGCCGAAAGGCCTGGGAAGAGGGAGTTTGACTTGATGTGGTTACTAGGGGCATCACATACCTCTGAGGTTCTCTGTTGTGGAGCAAACGAGAGTACCTGAGACCTGGATGCCGCTCACTGCTGGCCCGCCGGTATTGGTGTACAGGGTATGTCTCGGATGAGCGCGCTTGCGTACGTTGCTGAAAAAGCCGCAGCCAACTGCATGTCGAACGGCTAGAATCACCCTCATCCGTGACCCACCAAATAGCCAGGAGCCATGATGAGCTCGACCAACCCGCCCTCCCACACCGCCAAGCTGGACCGCATCCTTGCCGATGCCCAGCGCGACCGGGAAATGGGCTACCGCGACAAAGCCCTCAAGATGTACCCCCACGTGTGCGGCCGCTGCGCCCGTGAATTCGCCGGCAAGCGCCTGAGCGAACTCACCGTGCACCACCGCAACCACAATCATGATGACAACCCCCAGGACGGCTCCAACTGGGAGTTGCTGTGCCTGTATTGTCACGACAACGAACACTCGCGCTACACCGACCAGCAGTACTTCGGTGAAGGCTCCACCAGCAGCCCGACGATCGCCAAGGCGACGCACAACCCGTTTGCGGCGTTGGCGGGGTTGATGAAGAAAGACAGCTGAATTACGCAGCTTCAAGTTTCAAGCAGCGAGCTACAAGAAAAAGCCATGGCGCTTTTACTTGCAGCTTGTAGCTTGCCGCTATAATGCTGCCTTTTTAAAGGCACTCCCGTGGGCAATAAACGCTACAGCTGCATCGGCCTGTATAACCCCAAATCCCCCGAAAACGTCGGTTCGGTCATGCGTGCCGCCGGCTGCTACGGCGTGGCCTCGGTGTTCTACACCGGCGTGCGCTATGAGCGTGCCCGGGACTTCATCACCGACACCAAGAAAGTCCACCACGACATTCCACTGATCGGCATCGACGACCTGAAAAAGATCCTGCCCCTGGGCTGCATCCCCGTCGCCGTGGAACTGGTGGAAGGTGCCCGCCCGCTGCCGGAGTACACCCACCCTGACCGTGCGCTGTACATCTTCGGCCCCGAAGACGGCTCGCTGGACAAAGAGATCCGCGACTGGTGTGAGGACGTGGTGTACATCCCCACCACCGGTTGCATGAACCTCGCCGCCACCGTCAACGTGGTGCTCTATGATCGCCTGGCCAAGGGCAACAACACCCGCTCGGGCCCCAAGTACTGATCTTTCGGGAACATCTGGTACCTGCAAACAGTCAGCTACTTACACTTGCCCTTGTTGGAGACAGATCATGAGCGACAGCGAAAACGTGCGACCTATCATCGAACACACGCCATTCCAGACTCAACCCGCACAGAACGTACACGGCTGGGAACGTATCGGCTCGGTGGCCGGTGGTGTGATGATGGTGGGCAAAGGCCTGCGCCGGGGCGGAATTTTCGGTTTGATCCAGGTGGCGATTGGCGGTGTGGCGTTAGCGCGTGGTTTTACCGGGCACAGCTCGCTCAAGGACAAGTTGGAACAGGGCCGCCAGGAGATGAACAGCGTGCGCACGAAGATCGAGCGTGCCGGGGCGCAGCTGAAGAACCTGAAGACCAAGGCCGAAGTAGCGGCTGAGAAGGCTGTGAAAACCACAGGCTGACACCCGCTTTCAGTCTGTTGCAGATCCAAATGCGGGAGGGCCAGGCACCCTCCCCCCATTTGGCTTTGCGCATGCCTTGAAGGTCAGTGCAGTAGTTTTGAATCCAGCACCACCGACGACTCGCCAATGATGCTTTCAGCCAGTTGCACGAATTGCGCAGTGGTGACGCTATTGGCCCGCATCACCGCCTGCGCAAGGTCATCCAGCGAGCGCTTGTTATGGGTTTTCACACGGATCTCGCGGTCCAGCTCCTGCAATACCACCACTGCCCGCGCAACGGTTGCGCCGCCAACGTGCTCGCCGCGTAGCGTGGTGACGGCCTTGCCGTCCTGGGTCAAGCGCGCCTGTATGGCCTGATACCGCTCATCGGTGATCCCGCCAGCACGGCGCAGCAGCTCAATGGCGTAATACTCCCCAAGCCCTTCGCTGATCCAGTCACTGGTGTCGTGGTCGCTGAAACGTCCAATCGCCTGTACCACCTCACGAATCAACGGGCTGCTGCCGTTCTCACTGACCAGCGGCGTGCGACTGTTGAGGTAGATCGAATCACGCGCCGAGAACGCCCCGCGGCGCATCGGGTCGCTGGCGCCCACCACCAGCAGCTTGACCGGATGGCGCGGGAACGCGGCTTCCACCTGCGGCCAGACGAACGTCAGCAACGTCAACACATCCATGCGGCGCATGGCCTGGCCTTTGGGCGACGCCACGGTGACTTCGGTCTCGCCCAGGCGCACACGGCGACTGCCGAGATTGCCGGCGAGCATCCAGCCAGTGGGCCGGTCGAACAGGCGCGAAACATTGTCGATGCGAAACTTGTTCTTGCCGATACGCGGCCAGGCGGTCTCGACGCTTTTCCAACCCACTGGCAGCTCGAACGCGAGGCGCGAGACCAGTTCGACGCCGTCCTGTTGGTCAAGGCGCGCAGAGGGCACCAGGTCTTCACCGCGAAACAACGCCCAGCCCGGGGTCATCCGTGTGTCATAGATCCCCGGTTTACGCGCCAGACTCAGGCGTACGCGGTAGCTCAAAGTGGCCTTGCCGGTCCCCGGTTGCCACACGCCACGGCCGCCCGTAACCGACCACTGCCCGTCGGCCTTGAAGTCGCTGTAGGCACCCTCGCCGTCCAGGTCGAAGTCCAGGCTGCGCACCGCCGAGCCTTGGGACAAACTCACGCGCACTTCAGCCTGATCGCTCTGGGGCAACAGTTTGACGTGATAGTCCAGGTCGACTTTCTTTGCGCACCATGCCGGCATGCTCAGCGCCAGCAGCACCAGGCTTGCCACCAGCGGGGTTCCCACCTTCATACACACTCCTTTTTTCAGCCGGCGCGGAAGATCAGGTAATCCTCCCAGTCGTCTTCGGGCACGCTGCCTTCACTGAGCATGCGCCCGGACTGGGAAATGCGTTCGTGGTGCACGGCGTCGCGGTCGCCACAGACCAAGTGGTGCCACAGCGGCAAATCCTTGCGCTCGCTGACCAGCCGATAGCCGCAGGTCGGCGGCAGCCATTTGAACTGATCGGCCTGGCCTGGGGTGAGTTGGATGCAGTCAGGCACCGAGGCGCGACGGTTGGGGTAATCGCTGCACTGGCAGGTTTTCAGGTCAAGCAGTTTGCAGGCGATGCGCGTGTAATAAACGCTGTTGTCGTCTTCGTCCTCAAGCTTTTGCAGGCAGCACAGGCCACAGCCGTCGCACAACGACTCCCACTCCTCCTGGTCGAGGTGTTCAAGGGTTTTGCGTATCCAGAAAGGTTCGACTTTGGCGGCCATGGCTCTACATCAGTATCGGTAGGTGAAAAGGCCGCCAGTCTAGTGCGCAAGTCCCTCGGAACCAAGCGCTTACGACCTACGGTGTAACAACACTTGTCAGTCTAGCGGGCGCGCAGTAGCTTTGAGCGCCGAATTGACGATCAGGAACAGCTCATGACACGTGTTGCCGACTATCCGATCCACACCCAGTTCACCGACCGCTGGTCGCCCCGCGCCTTCACCGGCGAGAGCATTTCCCAGGAAACCCTGCTGAGTTTCTTCGAAGCCGCACGCTGGGCGCCTTCGGCCTACAACTCGCAGCCTTGGCGCTTTCTCTACGCGCGCCGTGACACGCCGGACTGGCAACGCTTCCTGAGCCTGCTCAACGAATTCAACCGCGGCTGGGCGCAACACGCCTCGGCCCTGGTGATCATCGCCTCGAAAACCGACTTCGTCGCCCCCGGCGCCACCGAAGAAACCCCGGCGCTGTGGCACACCTTCGACACCGGTTCCGCCTGGGGCCACCTGGCGCTGCAAGCCAGCCTCAGCGGCTGGCACACCCACGGCATGGCGGGCTTCGATCAGGAGCTGACGCGCAGGGAGCTGAAGATTCCAGAAGGCTATGCGCTGCATGCAGCCGTGGCCGTTGGCAAGCTGGGCGACAAGTCGACCCTGCCGGAGTACCTGCAAGGCCGCGAAGTACCCAGCCCGCGCAAGCCGTTGAGCGAGCTGGTGTCGGAAGGCGACTTCAGCCTTTGACACAGATGGCCCCCTGCCATTGAAAAACGGCAGGGGTAACCCTCAAGGCTCTCGCGCAATCAGTGCACTGAACGCAGCGCGCAGTTCGTTGACTTGTCGGTCGTACGCCCTTTTTACCACTGGCACCATAAACTCAGCCGGCATGCCATTCATGTCGACGGGGTAAACCATGTTGTCTTTTTTCGAGTAGATGAAGTTTTTCAACTGCAGGTCATCGTGATAGATGTCCTTGGCTTCCATCCGTGCCACTGCCTCATCGACCAACGACCGCGTATTCGGCGGCAAACTGCCCCTCGGCACCTGGCTCAGGTCTACGCCATCGATCCTACCCATTTTTATGTACTTACGGCCGTCCTCAATCACCACCTCGGCAAAGGCATTTCCATAGTATTTCCTCAGGTTCTCCACCTGCATGTCCGTATGGCCTTCGGCCGTGGTCAACCGTGTAGGCCCCAAGTCTTTGTAAACACTTTTCCCATCCCGGCTTGCATAAACAATCGCCTCCCCGCCTCGACCTATCTCAGGCCCAAGGTCTGCCTTGACCGAAACAGGACTGCCGCCCCACACGCCCAGCCGCTGCCATCGATCCGCCTGGAGACTCTCCAGCAACAATGGGGTCTGCCGGTCGTTGTGATACACACGCACCTGGACCTTGCCATTCTCCGCACGCGTGACTTGCCGCACTTCGTAGACCGCCGCCTGGCCAGTGCTGTCGGTATGGCGGATATGCGACAGATGGCCGTCAGCGGCAACATACACACCCTGACTGTTGTGTGAGAGCCCGGCAATTCTCGATTCGGGCACTTTGAATTCGCGAAATGACCGGTTGCGCAGTTCGCCCGGCAGTTGAGTCATCTTGCCATCCACCGCGCGGGCTAGAGGTACGAAGTCTTCCAGCGGGCGTCCATAGGCACGCAGGGTGTGCGTATCCAGCGCATACCAGTTGCCATCGCGCAGCACCGCACCGCCCTCGACGCTTTCGCCAGCGACCTTGAACGTGCCCGTCGCCACTTCCCCATGTTGTTTGCTAGCAACCTTGAGCAGCTCGTAACTGTCCGTCGCGCCCCTGAACTGATTGAGTTGCCGGGCCATGTTCGCCGCTACATAACGGCTGCCATTGGCCACCCACCGGCCGGTGCCTACCAGCAAGTCACCCACGCCGCTCACGGGGTTGAAGGCTTCCACCGCAGCAGCGCCGACAAACCTCGCGGCCTTGACCGCATGGCGTGCCGAGGACAAGGCACTGCCCACCACCTTACCGGCCTGCGCTGCCTTGCCCGCGCCAAGGGTGACCAGGCCGACGACATCCAGGCCCAGGTCAAAGATACCCTGGGCGACATTGCCATTCTGAAAGTTAACGATCGCTGAGCGCAAAGGGATGAGGTTCAGAAAGAATTGGGAAATAGCTTCATTTCTGGCGCTTTCCTGATCATAGACAGTGCTCCCCCTGGCCTCGTTCAGCAGGTCGTCGTTCTTCAGGTCGAGGGCCTTCACGAAGGCATCCGCGATAGCCTGGCTGCGGCTGGAGTTGAAACTGTCGGGCTGCTCCAGCCCTTCAGGCTGCTCCTGGAACGGCTGAACATCGGTATCGTTACCGGGTTCAAACAGCGTGGTTCTAGAGAGGATATTCGCGTTGCGCGCCTCCATCTTGTCGTCGGTGTAAGGCTCGGTACGGCGGCGTAGCAGGACGTTCTCCTTCTCGATGGCACCGCGCCGGGTATCGAGGGTGTAGAGATTGACCTGCCCATTCCTGGTCGCCTTCACCTCCAACGTATGCCCCCTGACGTGAAGGGCAGGCGGAGTGAATAAATCACCGGCAATTTTGTACTGGTGGGTATGGAAGAACTCCAGCTTGCCGAACTCAAGGTTCTTGCGGTCTTCCAAAGGCAATGTGCAGATCAGTTGCCTGACCCGGTTCTGATGCCCCTCCTCATGAGCGCGTATGGCCGCGTCGTACGCTGCCTCAAATGACGCCGCGACACCCAGCTTGCCCTTCTCGTAGAGGTTGCAAAATGCAGTGATGGGAAGGCGCTTGTCATCGCTGACCCAATGATCGTCAGCCGCCAGCTTTTCCCCGCCCATCACGATGTCCAGCATCGAGCGTACACCGGGATGGAGGCCAGGCCGCCCCTCCCGCAACCTCGCCTTCTTTAGAGTGCGCACCTCAAACAGGCTTGGGTCCAGGTTGGGAAACGCTTCTTCCAGCTGGGCAAGCGCCATCGCCTTTCGGCTGGGGATAGCGGTTTGCAGCAAGGTGCTGGTGGCCTTCAATGAACCCAACTGGCGGTTATAGGCCTCCCGCACGCGCGCCATCGCAGTGGCCGAGGGTGCCTCTTCGGGCTTGGCGAGAAACCCGTTGGCTGCGCCCCAATCCCAAAGCGCCTCATAGTTGATCTGTTCGCTGACAGCTTCGTCGGTGTTGAGCTGCTCGGCGCCCAACAATACCTCGGCATAGCTCATGACAAGCGTACGGCCCGGGGTCTGGGCTTCGATCCTGGCCACAGCCATTGCCAGTTGCGCCCAGAGCACACTGCCGTAGGTGACGCTGGCGGGGATGTCCCTGACCAGGTATTGCGGCGCAGTCCTGGCCAGCAACAGCGAAGCGCCGAAGTGAGCGGTTTTCGCGCTGACGCGGCCTTTTTCGAGAAGGTGGTCGCCTAGCCTTTGAACCACCACTGACGCCGGCTGCCCCCAGTGCTGGAGCGCTCCCAGATCAAATCCGGCGACTGTATTGCGCGCAGGTGTCGCCTGTGACTCCGGGTCTAAGCCCAGTTGAATCGCCGTCATCACATAGTCGCTGCCTGCGCCGTCAGCCACGACTCCACCCAGCCGAGCTTGAATCGCGGGCCCCAGGGCCAGGGCGCGGGGCGCGTCGAGCAGCTTCTCCATCGCGAGCACAGGGCGCTGCAGGTCGGCATCAGAGACCGAACTGCCGCTCATCAGATAAGCCAGCACACCTCTCGCTCCGTCAGCCAAGGGCAGGCCTGGCAAGCCGCTGGTGTTGCTTTGCATCAGCGCGACCAGGGTGTTCTGATCCTGCACAGGCATCGCCAGGGGCCACGACAGCGCGCCACTGAGGTTGCCCAGGGGATGGACCTGCGTTTGCCGGGAAAGCTTGAGTTCGAGGTCAAGCAGTGCGTCAAGGGTCTGCGGGACTGGCATGCCGCAGCCGAGGATATAGGCTTGCAGGCTGATCAAGCGGTTCGCAGGCAACGGCTGTTGTGGCGAATAGGACGAGTCCTCGCACACGTACATCGTCGTATTTTTCAACAGCACGGCCAGCGCTGTTTCCATCTGCGCCCTCGCCTTGTTTAGAGCTGGCGGCTCACCCGAAGCGAGCTGGCCGGGAAGGTCCTGAATGATACGCTTGAGTGTGTCGGCCAGGGTTCGCTGGTTGCAGCGATCTCCCAGCATCCTCTTCAAAACCGATGAATGCCCATCGCCCGAAGTGCCTGGCGCACCGGCGGCCGCTGCGGGCGGTTGATCAGCCGAAGCGGTAGAGTGGTCGAGGGGGAGCGCTGGGGGAGTGTGAAGAGCAGGCAAAACGGAAGGGATCATGCGGGTACCGGTCGTTAGTCAGTGGGTCTCTGTCAAAAGGCGCGGCTGTGCGCCCTTTGCGGTCACTGGGTGGGGAGACCCACTAAGGAGGTTCCGTCTTGACTGTGAAGCAGTATGTACGTGTCCCTATGTAAACAAGTACCGCCGGCCAACGCGTGCGGCCATCAGTAACCGCGCTCGAAATCCACTTCCCCGCGTAGCGCTTGCTTGGCCCGATAAGCGCGCAGGTTGTCCAGAAACAACCCCACCATCATCGGCGGCGACGTCGGCCCGGAACTGTGCCCGGTCAACAGCAACCCCCACGCGGTCCAGAACGGATGGCGCTGGGGCAGCGGTTCCTGGCGGCATACGTCGATCACCGCACCGGCCAAATGCCCTTCTTTCAAGGCCTCGACCAGGTCGGCATCCACGACGGCTACACCACGCCCGACATTGATGAACAGGCCTGTCGGCTTGAATTGCTTGAAGAGCGCGGCGTCGTAAAGATCATGGGTGGTCGGCGTGTTGGGCAACAGGTTGATCACATAATCCACCTCTCCCACCAGCCGCCCCAGTTGGTCAAGCCCGACCACTTCGATAAACGGCGCCTGCTCGCGCGCAGCACTGGCAATGCCATACAGCTTGACGCCAAACGGCTGGAGGAATTGAGCCACACTTTGGCCAATGTCGCCGGTACCCACGACCAACACCTTACGCCCCGACAGGCTCTGGCCCATGCGGCTGTCCCACTTGCGCTCGACCTGGCTGACCAGTCGCGCCAACACTTCGCGCTCATGGCCGAGCATGTAAGTGAGGACAAACTCAGCCATTACCTGACCATAAATCCCGACGGCGCGAGTCAGGCGATAGTCGCGGGGCAAGCCGTCTGCCAGCAGCGGCGTGATGCCGGCCCAGGTCGATTGCAGCCATTGAGGTTGGTGGCCCTGGCGCAGCAGGGTCGCCAACAGGTCCGGCTGGCCCAGCCATACCGGGCAATCGGCGGCCAGGCGCGACAGTTCGGCCGAGTCGCCGCTGGTGAACACCTCAAGGTCCGGCGCCAGGTCATTGAGCAATTGGGCGTAGAGCGGGTGATCCTGTTCAGCAATCAGAACACGCATGGTTCAAACCTTTCAAAAACAGTGCAGACGGCCGCCCGCTTCCCTACGGCCACCGCCCACTAATACGATTCCATTGAAACCTGTGCCCTGGAGCGGGCACCGACCGATTACATCGGGTCGTTGCGACGCAACAGCTCTTCGGGCAAGTGCTCGATGTACTCGTCCTCGGCCGGCGGCATTTGCAGGTGGTAGCCCTGCTTGTCGAGGTTTTCCAGGACCACCAGGATGTCTTCGCGCGACAGCTTGCGTTCGGGTGTCAGCACCATGTCGAACGCGTGGTGCGGCTTGCCGAAGGCGGCCATCAAAGGCTCCGGCACGCGCTCCAGGGCGTCGCTCTTGAGCACGTAGAGGTACATGCCGTCTTTTTTCAAGCTGCGATAGATGGAGCAAATACGTTTCAAGGCTGTTCTCCGGCAGTGGCCAGGCTGTCAAGCAGCGCCTGGCCCATCAACTCGCGGCGCCAGCCACGCAGCGAGTCTGGCAATTTATAAGGCCCATCGGGGTAGCCACTTTTAACCAGGGCTTCGAGGGTTTTCTTGCGCAGCATCAGTTCCGGCGCCATGTCCTGGCGCTCGGCGAATGTCTGGCCCAGGGCACGCAGTTGCTTGATCAGCGTGGCGGCGTCCACCGGCAGTGGTTCAGCCACCGCGGGCGGCCATTGGTCCATTGGCACGCTGCCGGCACGCTTGATCAGGTCCAGCAGGAACTGGCCGTCCTGACGCACGGTGCGCGGGTGCATGTCTTCGATCTTGCCCAGGGCGGCGAGGTTATCCGGCTGGGATTTGGCCAGAGGCCACAGCGAGTGCTCACGAACGATGCGATTGCGTGGCAGGTCACGGGCGCGGGCCTGCTGCTCGCGCCAGGCGCACAGCTCACGCAGCACGGCGAGTTGGGCGCGGGACAGTTTCCACGCCAGCTTGGCGTCGCGGTACACCTCGTACGGGTCGACTTCGCGGCGCAGGTTGGCCACCAGTTCGGCGCCATCCTCCAGCACCCAGGCGTATTTATCGTCCGAAAGCTGCGGACGCAGGCGAATGTAGACCTCGGCCAAATGCACCGCGTCTTCGGCGGCGTAGCTGACCTGGGTCTCGGACAATGGCCGCTGCAGCCAGTCCGAGCGGGTCTCGCCCTTGGGCAGTTCGATGTCGAGCACGGCTTGCACCAGGCGCGAGTAACCCATGGAGAAGCCGAGGTTCAGGTAGGCCGCAGCCAATTGGGTGTCGAACAGCGGCACCGGCAGGCTGCCGGTCAAGCGCAGCAACACTTCGAGGTCTTCGCTGCAGGCGTGCACCACCTTGATCACCGCCGGGTTTTCCAGCAGATCGGCCAGGGGTTGCCAGTTGTCGATGGTCAGGGGATCGATCAGGTAAGCGCGTACGCCATCACCGATCTGGATCAGCCCGGCAATGGGATAAAAGGTGTCGACCCGCATAAATTCGGTGTCGAGGGCGACGAATGGCAACTGCTGCCATTCGGCGCAATGCTGGCCGAGGCTATCGTTGTCGCAGATCCAGTGAATATCGATGGCCACACGGCTCTCCCTTGAAGAATGGCGCGCAGTATATATCGCGAAAGGGGCTAGCGAGCATTCGCAGTGCACAGGCAACCATGAAAACTCAGACAGGAGATGAAGAATAGCCCTACAGACCAGAGTTATCCTTTCTTGCGCAACACATAGACCCGCCACAGGTTCGAGCCGGGCATGAATTCCTGCTGGTTCAGCACCTTGAAGCCCGCCTGGCGAAACTCGTCGTCAACTGCCGTACGTGAGTTGACCGAAACAATGACGGTGTCCCGACTCACCCGGTAAAACTCCCGTAGCAACGCCAGGCGCCCGTCACTGCTGGGCACATGGCGAAATAACTCCAGGCAGAAGATGCAGTCCACCGCGTTCGCCGACAAGCCAATGGAGAACGCCGAACCTTGAAACGTCTTGACCCGCTTGAGCAGCGCCGCCGCGTGGTGGGTGCACGCGTGGTCGAGCATGTCCTGGGAATTGTCCGAGGCGAGGATCACCCGGTTGACGTGTTCGGCCAGCACTGGCCAGAAGCGTCCCGAGCCGCAGGCCAGGTCGAGGATCAACCCCGGCTCGCCGGCCACCTTGAGCGCCTGGCGCACCAACCACTCGTCGCGCCATGACGCCAGGCGCCGCCGCAGTCCGGGTGGACGCGTGTCTGCACAGACCTTGGCATGTTCAAGGCCGCAGCGCTCGGCGTATTCGATCTCGATGGAGGATGGTGGTTGTGGCGACATCACGGGCTCATTGGGGTTAAACAGGGGTGAACGACCTTGATTCGCAGCTTAACCATCGCAACGTGAAAAAAAGGTTGAAGCCTCCACTCCCGCCCATCCACTCACGCCTGATGCAGGTACCAACGCCAATCCTGCTCGCCCACTTCGCCCATGAACTGGCGATATTCAGCGCGTTTCACCGCCAGGTACACACCGAGGAACTCGCCGCCAAACGCCTCTCGCGCCCAGCTTGACCCCTCAAGCGCACGCAGGGTGGTGAGCCAGTCGGTGGGCAGAAACTCCGTGGCCTGGGCGTAGCCGTTGCCTTCGACCGGTGCGCCGGGGTCACGCTGTTCGCGGATACCGCGGTGAATGCCGGCCAGGATCGCGGCAGCTGCGAGATAAGGGTTGGCGTCGGCGCCGCAGATGCGGTGTTCGATATGCCGGGAGTTGGCCGGCCCGCCGGGTACGCGCAGGCTGACCGTGCGGTTGTCCACGCCCCAGGTGACGGCCAGGGGCGCGTAGCTGTTGGTTTGGAAGCGTCGATACGAGTTGGCGTTGGGGCAAAACAACAGCAGTGAATCGAGCAAGGTGCTGAGCATCCCACCCACGGCCTGGCGCAGCAGCGGTGTACCGTCGGCGGCCTCACTGGCGAACAGGTTGTTGCCTTCGGCATCCGCCAGGCTCACGTGCATGTGCATGCCGGTGCCCGCCAGGTCGTCGAACGGCTTGGCCATGAAGCATGCCGTCATCCCGTGCTTGTGCGCCACGCCCTTGACCAGGCGCTTGTAGCGCACCGCTTCGTCCATAGCTTGCAGAGCATCGGCGCGGTGTTCCAGGGTGATTTCCACTTGGCCTGGGGCGTACTCGGAAATGGCGGTGCGCGCCGGGATACCTTGCAGCTTGCAGGCGTTGTAGAGGTCGGCAAGGAAGGGCTCGATCTGCTCCAGTTCGCGCAGGCCGTAGACTTGGGTCGAACGTGGCCGGCCGCCATCCACATCGCGCGCCGGTTGCGGGCGGCCGTTGCTGTCGGGCTTTTGGTCGAGCAGGTAGAACTCCAGCTCCGCCGCCATCACCGGGTAATAACCGTCGGCCTTGAGACCGTCGATTACCTTGGCCAGCACATGTCGGGGATCGGCCACGGTGGCAGGCAGACCTTCGGTGGGGTGCATGCTGACTTGCACCGCCGCCGTGGGGATCAGCCGCCAAGGCATGCGCTGCAAACTGCCGCTGATCGGGTAGGCGCGGCAATCGATATCACCCACTTCCCAGACCAACCCAGAGTTTTCCACGTCGTCGCCGTTGATGGTCAGGCCGAGGATGGTGCTGGGCAATGGTCGCCCGCTTTCATACACCGCCAGCAGCTCATCGCGGTGCAGCAACTTGCCGCGCGGTACGCCGTTGTTGTCGAGGATAAACAGCTCGAACATTTCGATATCGGGGTGTTGCTCAAGGAAGGACTGGGCTTCGTGCAGGCTGGCAAAATCGCGCATTGGGTTTCTCATACGTTCGTTGCAGGCAGACGCGCGCAGGGGCGCGTCATACATAGGGCAGATCAACGTAAGAAAAGGGCGTCCGGCGGGCGTGCATGCCGACAGTGAAACAGCGCCCAGAACGCAAGTAGGGACGGCAGTGTCGCGAGATGGGTAGCGGCGGAACCGTCCATGGGCGAATCACGATGATGAAGATGCCCGCAGCCTCACACGCCTGAATAGGCGATTCAAGTCAGGGATAACGGAGTTTGGTTACACACTGGCTAAACAATCGCCACGCCTTGCCACTCTGCCCCTTGCTGGAAATAATGACTCCCCCCTGACAATGCCCCAAGGACTCGACCACATGAAAGCTCCCTTAGCCCTGTGTGTACTGGCGAGCCTGGCCACCAGCGCCCTGGCCGACACCGCCCCCTCGCGCCTGGATCAAGTGCTGCAGCGCGGCACCCTCAGCGTGTGTACCACTGGCGACTACACGCCCTATTCCAAGTTGGGCGCCGATGGCCGCTACGAAGGCATCGACATTGCCATGGCCGAATCCTTGGCCAAGACCCTCAACGCCAAGATCACCTGGGTCCCCACCACCTGGAAAACCCTGATGCCGGACTTTATTGCGCAACGCTGCGACATCGCCGTGGGGGGTATTTCGGTGTCGCTGGAGCGTCAGAAAAAGGCGTTCTTCAGCCAGTCCCTCGGCGTGGACGGCAAGATCCCACTGGTGCGCTGCGCCGACGTGAAGCGCTACCAGAGCGTCGAGCAGATCAACAAGCCAACGGTGCGGGTGATCGAACCGGCAGGCGGCACCAACGAAATATTTGCCCGTACTCACCTGGGCCAGGCGCAGATCCGCCTGCACGACAACGTGACGATCTTCGACGAACTGCTTGCCGGCAGGGCCGATGTGATGATCACCGACGCCAGCGAGGCGCTCTACCAGCAGAAGTTCAAGCCAGGCCTGTGTGCCGTCAACCCGGAGCGGCAGATGCAGTACAGCGAAAAAGCCTTTTTGCTGCCCCGCGATGATGTGGCCTGGAAAAGCTATGTCGACCAGTGGTTGCACCTGAGCATCGCCACCGGGGTGTACCAGGGCATCGTCAATCAATGGTTGGCAGCGCCCTGAGCCAGGGCCGTCTACGCTCTTGTCACACCAACAAGAACGAGGACGGACCATGAAGGGAATGCTCCGCATCACCTGGCTGCTGCTGTTGTGTTTCAGCCAGGTGCACGCCGCCCCGACTCAGGATGAGGACGCCCAGGCGGCCAAGGCCCTGCTGGAAAAAGCCCTGGCCTACTACCAGAGCAACGGCGACAAGGCCTTCGCCGCGTTCAGCCGCCAAGGGGAATTTATCGACCAGGACCGTTACGTGTTCGTGGTCGATACCCAGGGCGTGCTGTTGGCCAGTGGCGGGCCCTCCTCCGCACTGATCGGTCGCGACGTCAACGAGGTGCTGGGGCCGGATTTGCGCCAGTCGTTCAAGGACGCGCTCACGGTGCCCGAAGGCCAGGGCATCCAGCAAGCCGACTACCGCTGGCAGAACTGGAATGATGGCAAGGTCGAACACAAGCATGTGTTCTACCAGCGGGTGGGCGAGCGCATCCTGGCCGTGGGCTATTACCTACCACGTGCAACCCCGGAACAGGCCCGGGCCCTGCGCAACAAAGCGGTGAACGCCCTGCTCAAGGATGAAGCCGGCACACTCAAGGCCATCAATGCCTTGCAAGGCGGTTTCCTACAGGATGACCTGTATGTGTTTGTGGTCGACCTGAACACCCAACGCTACGTGGCCCACGGCACCAACCTGCGGCTGATCAACACTGACTTCAGCAAGATCAAGGACCCGGATGGCAAGCCCGTCGGCGAGCCAATCCTCAAGTTGATGGCCGAACAGGACCAGGGGGAATACAAGTACCGCTGGAAGAACCCGGTGACGGATAAGGTCGAGAACAAACATGCCTATATCCGCAAGGCCGGGCATTTCATGGTGGCCGTCGGGTACTACAGCCCCTGAAACTGTAATGCGGTAAACATGTGGGAGGGGCAAGTCGAATCGTCGTAACGCCCTCCCACCTTTTTATCTTCATCGTGTCAGTTACTTCGCTTTGTCTTCCCGACCACGCAGCACCCGATTGGGCATCGCTATCGCCGCCGCCAACCCCAGCAACGACACCGCTGCACTCACCATCAACAAGTGCCGGAACGTCACCCCCAACTCGCCACGCAGTGCATCCTGCGCCGGGCCCGGCGCAGCGTTCAGGCCATCGAGCAGCACATTGCCGGAACTGCCCTCGGCCACCAGCGCACCGCTGGCCAAATGAGCGAAGCTGGAATCCTGCAACAACGCCAGCAGCAACGCCGACATGCACGCCACGCCTACCGCACCGCCCAGGGAGCGGAACAGGTTGGTGGTGCTGGTGGCGACGCCGATGTCCCGCTGTTCCACCGAGTTTTGCGAGCCCACCAAAGAGGTGGGGAATTGCATGCCGGCAGCGATCCCGCACAACAGCATGAACACGCCGGTCAGCAGCACGTCCTGGGGCGCGCTGAAGGCCATGCCCAGAATCGCCAGCGGGCTTAACAGCGCACCGCTCAGGATCATCGGTTTGTAGCGCCCGGTCACCGACGTCATGCGCCCGGCAGAATACGCGCCGATAGGCAGGCCAATCGCCAGGGGCAACAAGTGCAAGGCCGCACTGTCGGCACCGCCTCCGGTCACGGTCTGAAAGCGCAGGGGCATCAGCACGGTCAGGGAAATCGCCTGGAAGCTGGTGAAAAACACCGTGCACCAACACAGCACCGCGCTACGGTTGGCGAACAAATGCATCGGCAGCAGCGGTTCCCGCGCACGGCGCTCGTGCCACACAAACAACGTCAACGCCACCAGCGCGCTGGCCAGCAACCCCAGCACCTGGCTGTCACGCCAATGATGGCCCTGGCCGATTTCGGTGATGCCCAGCAACAAGGCAGTCAAGCCGATGATCATCAGCACGGTGCCGAGGTAATCGATGATCGGCTTGCGCTGCGGCACTGGCAGCCCCACCAGGGTGCGATGGGCCACGTACCAGGCACCGGCGCCCAGCGGCAGGTTGATCAAGAACACCCAGCGCCACGACAGGTACTCGGTCATGTAACCGCCCAACACCGGCCCGGCCACGCTGGCCACTGCGTACATGCTGCTGAAATAACCCTGGTAACGCCCACGCTCACGGGGCGCGATGATGTCGCCGATGATCGCTTGGCTCACCGAGATCATCCCGCCGGCGCCGATGCCTTGCAGCACCCGCGCCAGCACCAGTTGCTCCATATTTTGGGCCATGCCACAAAACAGCGACGCCACGGTGAACACCCCCATGCCGATCAGCATCATCGGCCGGCGCCCGTACAGGTCGCCGAGCTTGCCGTAGATCGGCACCGCCACTGTCATCGCGACCATGTAGCCGGAGATCACCCAGGCCAGCAGGTTGACGTCATGAAATTGCGCGGAGATGGCGGGCATGGACACGGCGACGATGGTCTGGTCCAGGGCACCCAAGAAGATCGCCATCATCAATGAGGCGAGGATACTGCGCACCGCCGGCAGCGGTGGCGTAGGCTGATTGAGCTGAGTCACGGCAGAACCTTCAAGCAAGGCCCGTGGGAAAAGGCGGCCCACGGGAATGCTGAATACGATAGCAGGCTATTCGATAGCCTCGTAAGGAAGCCCGACGTAATTTTCTGCAATGGTGGTTCGCCCGGCTTCTGAATGGATGAAGTACTCCAGTTCGCTCTGTGCGATGCGCTGGCTGAAGCCGTCCGCTTCCGGGAATTGATGCAGCATCGAGGTCATCCACCAGGAAAACCGCTCGGCCTTCCACACCCGGCGTAGGCAAATGGCCGAATAGCGCTCCAGCAAATCCACGCGCCCTTCGCCATAGACCTTGAGCAAAATCCGGAACAAGGTGCTCACATCACTGGCCGCCAGGTTCAAGCCCTTGGCCCCGGTGGGCGGCACGATATGCGCAGCGTCCCCCAACAGGAACAGGCGCCCGTATTGCATCGGCTCCACCACAAAGCTGCGCAGCGGCGCGATGCTTTTTTCAATCGATGGGCCTGTGACCAACTGCTCGGCCAGGCTGCGGGGCAAGCGGGTTTTCAGTTCATCCCAAAAACGCGCATCCGACCATTCGTCCAGCGGCTCTTCGGCTGGCACTTGCAGGTAATAACGGCTGCGGGTCGGCGAGCGCATGCTGCACAGGGCAAAGCCACGCGGGTGCTTGGCGTACACCAGTTCGGCGTGCACCGGCGGCGTGTCGGCGAGAATGCCCAGCCAACCGAAGGGGTAGACGCGTTCAAAGATTTTCAGTGACTCAGCCGGGATCGACTGGCGCGCCACGCCGTGGAAACCATCACAGCCGGCGATGTAATCGCACTCCAGGCGAAACGCCTCGCCCTGGTGTTCGAAGGTCAGCCAGGGTCGATCAGTTTTAAGATCATGGGGCTGCACGTCACGCGCTTCGTAGAACGTGACAGCGCCGGCCGCGTCACGGGCGGCCATCAGGTCGCGGGTGACTTCGGTCTGGCCGTAGATCATCACCGATTGGCCGCCGGTCAAGGCCTTGAGGTCGATGTGGGTGAGCTGCCCGTCCAGCGCCAGCTCGAAGCCGTCATGCACCAGGCCTTCGGCATCCATGCGTTGGCTGACACCCGCCTGGCGCAGCAGGTCGACCATGCCCTGCTCCAGCACCCCGGCGCGGATGCGGCCTTGCACGTAGTCGGCGCTCTGGCGCTCTAGGATAAGGGTCTCAATACCGGCGTTGTGCAGCAATTGGCCGAGCAGCAGTCCGGAAGGACCGGCGCCGATAATGGCGACTTGGGTTTTCAGCGTTTTCATTATTTTTATGGCCCGCAAGTTCCACCCGAACGGATCGAGTGAAAGAGTTGTCATTGATCTTATGCCTGACATTTTTCACTTGAGTGCACAGCATAAGAAGGTGAAAACTGCGACAAACCCTGCGCTTTTTGCCAATTTGGGCGATTACCGCACAACCGTCCTGAGTATCGGATTGAAACCATGACCAACACCGCGATTCCGGTCTTCAAGCTTTACGGGGAAAACCAGCAATGGCCGACCCCCGATTTGTTGCACTGCGAAACCATTTCCCGACGCAGTCGGGAATACCAGTGGGAAATCCAGCCCCACCGGCACGCGGATCTGTGCCAGTTGCTGTACGTGCACAAGGGCCAGGCCCAGTTGGAAATCGAAGGCCAACGCACCACCCTCAACGAAGCCACCCTGCAGGTATTGCCGCCGTTGTGCGTGCATGGGTTCCGTTTTGCCGAAGATGTCGAAGGCTATGTGGTGACACTCTCGGCGCCACTGGTGAGCCACTTGCAAGCCCAACTGGGTGCGACAGCAGGCGGTCTGCACACCTTGGGCAGCTACCCGGCGGGCAAGGACAGCGATTACCTCAACAGCCAGTTCGCCCGCCTGCAGGACGAATACGCCGACGACCAACCGGCCCGGGACATGATGATGCACGCGCTGGTCAGTGTGCTGCTGGTGTGGATCAGCCGCCAGGCCATCCAGCGTCGCCATTCGCGTGCGCCAAGGGGGCGCGAGTATTTCCGGCGGTTTACCCAATTGGTCGAACAGCACTACCGCGAACACCCCAAGATCGAGGATCTGGCCCACAAGCTGGGTATCTCGGTCTCACACCTGAATGGGACGTGTCGCGAACTGGGTGGGCAGCCCGCCTTGCAGATCATGCATGATCGCCAGTTGCTGGAAGCCAAGCGCCTGCTGACCTACACCAGCATGACCATCAATGAAATGTCGGAGGTGCTGGGGTTTTCCGACCCGACCAACTTCTCACGGCTGTTTCGCCGGCGGGTCGGGTTCTCACCCAAGGCGTTTCGCGAGCAACTCAAGGCCGAATCGCCGGCTACCTGAGCGCGCTGAAACTGCCGGTGTGGGGAACGCATTGGTCCTGATGGCAGCTGATCGCAAAGGTCGGCTGCATACGGGTCTGTTCGACGCGGTAGGCGGCAGTCCCGTACAGCGCGCTGGCAAAGGCGCAGAGGGTGAAAATCATCAGGTATTTTCGGGTTTTAATGTTCATGGCACAGACCTCTGGACGGATCTACACGGTGCTGTTTAAAGCATAGGCCAGCCAGGGCGAGTTGCCATTATTGGACGACATTCAACAGGGTTATGTCGCCCTACAGACCGACGTCCCACACCGGCTGTTCCGGGAACCTCACCACCAGGAAATCCAGCAGGCTGCGCAGCGCCGACGGCATGTGTTTGCGTGAGGCGTAGACCGCGTAGATATTCATCTGCCGGGGCTCGGCGTGGGGCAGCAGGCGCACCAGTTCGCCACGGCGGATGTGATCGCCGGCCTGGTAACTGGGCAGCATCGCCACCCCGGCTCCCGCCAGGGTCAGGCGTAACAGCGTGCTGGCCTCGTTGGCCGTGATGTTGCCGTGCACTGGCACCGACACGTGCTCGCCATGTTCCTCGAAATGCCACAGGCTTTTGCCGAAGTACGAGTGGGTCAGGCAGTTGTGCCGGGCAAGCGCTTCGACCTTCTGCGGGGCCGGGTGCTCCAGCAGATATGCCGGCGTTGCACACACAACAGAACGACAGACGGTCAGGCGACGTGCGATCAAGTTGGGGTCCAGGTCATTACTGGTGCGAATGGCCAGGTCGATGCGTTCATCCACCAGGTTCACCGTACGGTCGAGCATTTGCAGGTCGACCGTGACCAAGGGGTAGCGCTTGACGTACTCGGCAATCGCCTCGGCCAATTGCGCCTGGCCGAACGAGGTGCTGACACTCAGGCGCAGCAAGCCTCGGGGCGCGTCATCCGGTTCGCTGACGGCGGCCTGCATGTCGCCGCACAGTTCCAGCAATTGTCGGCAGCGCGGCAAGGTTTCGCTGCCAGCGGCCGTGAGGCTCAGCTTGCGCGTGGTGCGGTGCATCAGGCGCGCACCGACCCAGTCTTCCAACTCGGCCAGGTAACGCGAGACCACCGGGCGAGACAGGTCCAGGTGGTCGGCGGCGGCGGACTGGCTGCCCAGGTCCACCACGGTGACAAACACGCGCATGGCGTGAAGGCGATCCATGATTTGCTCACTTTAAGAAACAAACTATGTCCCAGCATCGCATTTTTAGTCTCGTTTGGTGCAACTAAGCTCTGTGCTTCCTTTGAATCGCCTGCCGGAGCTACTCGATGTTCTCAACCCTCAAGCGCTTGACCCTAGCCACCGCCGCCCTGGCGTTTGCCGCCCACGCCTCGGCGGCCGACCTGACCCTCGACGTGTACAACCCAGGCGAAGCCGCGATCTTCCCGGTGACCTCGGTGCTGGTCAGCGGCGCCAAGGACGCGATCCTGGTAGACGCGCAATTCGGCAAGGGCCAGGCCGAGCAACTGGTGCAGAAGATCCGCGCCAGTGGCAAAAACCTGACCACCATCTACATCAGCCACGGCGACCCGGATTACTACTTCGGCCTCGACACCCTCACCGCCGCGTTCCCGGATGCCAAGGTGCTCGCGCCGCAACCGGTGGTCGACCATATCAACGCCACCGTGGCCGGCAAGCTTGAGTTCTGGGGCCCGAAGATGGGCGCCGACAAACCGGCTAAAACCATCGTGCCGCAGGTGCTGCAAGGCCATAGCCTGACGTTGGAAGGTAAACAGCTGGACGTGATCGGCCTGGACGGCCCACAGCCGGACCGCAGCTTTGTGTGGATCCCGTCGATCAAGGCCGTGGTCGGTGGCGTCGTGGTCGCCGAAAACATCCATCTGTGGATGGCCGACACCCAGGGCGCGCAATCTCACAAGGACTGGCTGACCACCCTGCAGCGCATCGAAAACCTGAAACCGCGCACCGTGATTCCCGGCCATTACCTGGGCACGCCGTCGCCGAAATCCGTGGCCTTTACTGCCGACTACATCAAGGCCTTCGACGTAGAAACCGCCAAGGCCAAGGACTCTGCCGCCCTCATCGCGGCCATGAAAAAACGTTACCCCACCCTGGCCGACGAAAGCTCCCTGGAGCTGAGTGCCAAAGTCGCCAAGGGCGAAATGAAGTGGTGAAACCTCTCAAACCTTAACCGTACTGGAGAACGTCATGAGCAAGATCGCAATCATTGGGGCTACAGGCCGTGCCGGCAGCCAATTGCTGGAAGAAGCGTTGCGTCGTGGGCACAGCGTCACCGCCATCGCGCGTAATACCGACAAGCTGACAGCGCGCCCGAACGTCACCGTCAAACAAGTGGACGCGCTGGACGCCGCTGCACTGCAACAGGCCATCAGCGGCAGCGATGTGGTAATCAGCGCCGCGCATTTTGCCACCCTGCCCGCCAGCGCCGTGATCGGGCCGGTGAAACAGGCTGGGGTGAAACGCCTGCTGGTGGTGGGCGGTGCGGGTTCGCTGTTGCTGCCAGGTGGTGGTCGAGTGATCGACAGCGAAGGTTTCCCTGCCGAGTACAAGGCAGAAGCCAGCGCAGGGGCTGAATTCCTGGAGACCCTGCGCCAGGAACAAGAACTGGATTGGACATTCCTGTCGCCATCGGCGCTGTTCGATGGGACCGAGCGCACCGGTAAATTCCGTCTGGGCCAGGATGATTTGCTGGTGAGCAGCGACGGCAAAAGCTCGATCAGCTTTGCCGACTACGCCATCGCAATGATTGATGAAGTGGAAACACCAAAGCACTCGCGCAAGCGGTTTACCGTCGGTTACTGACACAACGCGGTCAATAAATGTGGGAGGGGCAAGCCCCCTCTCACATTTGCCCTTCAATGCTCTGGACATTGCGCCTGGCTGACTAACCAATCCATTAACGCTTCGAGCCCGGTCGACGGCTTCGTCCCCGGCGGATACACCAGGTAATACCCCATCCCCGTCCGCACCCGCAGCTCAAACGGCATCACCAACCGCCCCGCCTTCACATCCTCGCCAATCAACGCGCTGTCGCCAATCGCCACCCCGGAACCCTGGGAGGCCACCGTCATTGCCAAGTCCAGCGTTTCGAAATGATGACCCTGGCTCAGATTGCTCAAGTGGATATTCGCCGCCTTCAACCACAACGCCCAATCCCGCTCGTCCCGCGTGGGGTGCAGCAGCACCTGTTGCTGCAAGTGCTGCGGTGCTTGCAAGCCCGGCAGTAAACCCGGCGCGCAGACCGGTGTGAGTTGCTCGTCGAACAAATGCCGCGCCTCGGCCGACTGCTCGGCGATGGGGGCGTAGATCACCGCTGCATCAAATTGCTCGCGCCGAAAATCCACGCTGTAGGCCACGGTGGTGGTGAGTTCCACCGGCACGTCCGGGCGCTCCTTTTGCCACTGCATCAGGCGCGGCAGCAACCAGCGCATCACGCAGGTGGACGCCTTGAGCTGCAAGGTCTGGCGGCGACTGCCGATCTGCTCCACCGCGTCACCGAGCAAGCCAAATACGTGCTGCGCCCGCACTGACCACTCGCGCCCCTCTTCGGTCAGGCTCAAACCGCGCGCCTGGCGTTGGAACAGCGCGTAGCCCAAGTGGCTTTCCAGCCCGGCGATCTGCCGACTCACCGCGCCCTGGGTGATGTGCAGTTGCTCGGCGGCGCGAGTGAAGTTGCAGCACTGGGCCGTGACCCAGAAGGTGTGCAGCGCGGGCAGCGGCGGAAGGCGTTTCATAGGGTTCAGCCATGACGTGAAGACATGGCTAGTATGACTTTTTATCGATTGTTGCCGCTACGGGCCAGCCGGTCCAATACCGCCTCGAATCCATAACAAGAGCGACCTGTATGGCGACCTGCGGCGAAGTGTTGGTCAAACTCCTGGAAGGCTACGGCGTGGACCAGGTGTTCGGCATCCCCGGCGTGCACACCGTGGAACTGTATCGCGGCCTGGCCCGTTCCCGTATCCGCCACGTCACCCCGCGCCACGAGCAAGGTGCCGGGTTCATGGCCGACGGCTATGCGCGCACCAGCGGCAAGCCCGGCGTGTGTTTCATCATCACCGGCCCCGGCATGACCAATATCACCACGGCGATGGGCCAGGCCTATGCCGACTCGATCCCGATGCTGGTGATCTCCAGCGTGCAGTCACGCAGCCAATTGGGCGGCGGGCGCGGCAAGCTGCATGAACTGCCGAACCAGAGCGCGATGATTGCGGGTGTGGCGGCGTTCTCCCATACCTTGATGTCGGCGGCAGAGTTGCCCGGTGTGCTGGCGCGGGCGTTTGCACTGTTCCAGGCCGGTCGTCCGCGGCCGGTGCATATCGAAATCCCTTTGGATGTGTTGGTGCAAGACGCTGACGCACTGCTGGGCAGCGAACCGATCAGCGTCGCACGCGCCGGCGCTGCACCCTCGGCGATCAAGCAGATGAGTCAGTTGCTGGCGTCGGCCAAGCGCCCGCTGATCCTGGCCGGTGGCGGTGCCATCGATGCTGCACCCGCCTTGACTCGCCTGGCCGAAACCCTGGGCGCGCCGGTGGCCCTGACCATCAACGCCAAAGGCATGTTGCCCGCCGCGCACCCGTTGCTGGTCGGCTCGACCCAAACCTTGGTTGCCACCCGCGCATTGGTCGCCGAGGCCGACGTGGTGTTGGCCATTGGCACTGAGCTTGGGGAAACCGATTACGACGTGACCTTCGCCGGCGGCTTTGACATTCCAGGCGCACTGTTGCGTATCGACATCGACCCCGACCAGACCGTGCGCAACTACCCGCCTCACATCGCCTTGGTGGCCGATGCACAGATCGCCGCCGAGGCCTTGTTGACTGAGTTGGGCAGCACATCTTTAGCGCCGCGCCGCACCGACTGGGGCAGCCAACGCGTCGCCCGTTTATGGGCTGAACTGGCGCCCACCTGGGACGCCGCCACCCGCGCGCAAACCCTGTTGCTCAACACGGTCCTGGAGACACTGCCCGGCGCCGTCATGGTGGGCGACTCCACGCAACCGGTGTACAGCGGCAACCTGACCCTGAACCTCGACCACCCGCGCCGCTGGTTCAATTCCTCCACCGGCTACGGCACCTTGGGTTACGCCCTGCCCGCCGCTATCGGTGCGTGGCTGGGACGCGGCGATGGGCAACCGGTGGTGTGCCTGATCGGCGACGGCGGCCTGCAATTTAGCCTGCCGGAACTGGCCAGCGCGGTGGAAGCCCGCACGCCGATCATCGTGTTGCTGTGGAATAACCAGGGCTACGAGGAGATCAAGAAATACATGGTCAACCGCGCCATCGAGCCGGTCGGCGTAGACATCTACACCCCGGACTTTATCGGCGTGGCCAAGGCACTGGGCTGCGCGGCTGAGCGCATCCAGGGCATCGCGCCTTTGCGCACCGCACTGCTCGCGGCCGCTGAGCGCCAGGGGCCGACGCTGATTGAAATCGACCAGGGGCTTTGGATGAAGGAGGTTGCGCTATGAGCACAGTTTTGAACGGTGTGTATATCGACGGCGAATGGCGTGCGGGGCATGCCGTGCTGGAGGTGATCAACCCGGCGACCGAAGCCCTCCTGGCCCAGGTCAGCGCTGGGGACAAGGCTGCCGTGACCCAGGCGGTGGACGCCGCCAGCCGCGCGTTTGCCGGCTGGTCAAACAGCACCGGCCGTGACCGCGGCGCCTTGTTGCGCAAGATCGCCCAAGGCGTGCGCGAGCAGCGCGAACCGTTGATGCACCTGCAGTCGAGTAACAACGGCAAGCCGCTGTTTGAGGCCGGCATCGATGTGGACGACGTGATCGCCACCTTCGCGTACTACGCCAGCGTGGCGGACGAAATGGATGCGGGCCAAGACCACCCGGTGGCGCTACCCAGCGAGGCGTTCAGCGCCCGCCTGCGCCGCGAACCGTGTGGCGTGGTGGGGCTGATCGTGCCGTGGAATTTCCCCATGGTGACCACCGCCTGGAAGCTCGCCCCGGCCCTTGCCGCCGGTTGCTGCGTGGTGCTTAAACCGTCGGAAGTCACGCCACTGGCGGAACTGCGCTTGGCGCAGATCATTGCCGACGCCGGGCTGCCGAAGGGCGTATTCAACCTGATCTGTGGCACCGGCCTGGCCGTAGGTGCACCGCTGGCGGCAGATCGTCGGGTGGCCAAAATTTCCTTCACCGGCAGCAACGCGGTGGGCGTGCAAGTGATGCAGCGCGCTGCCGAAACCATCAAGGGCGTGAGCCTGGAACTGGGTGGCAAATCCTCGCTGCTGGTGCTGGCGGATGCCGACCTTGACCTGGCGGTGGAACTGGCGTGCGGCGGTGGTTTTTTCAACGCCGGGCAGATGTGTTCCGCCACCAGCCGCGTGTTGGTGGCCGACAGCCTGGCGGATGAATTCCTGCAACGTTTGCAGGCGCGGACCGAAGGGATTCGCGTAGCTGGCCCGTTTACCGAGGACGTGGAAATGGGCGCGCTGATCAACCGTGCGCAGTATCAGCGGGTACAGGCGCATATCCAGCGCGGCATCGAGGACGGCGCGCGATTGCTGTGCGGCGGTGAACGTCCAGTGGGTCTGGCGACAGGTTTTTTCATCCGCCCGACAGTGTTCACCGAGGTGCCGCTGGACAGCGCGTTATGGAACGAGGAAATCTTCGGCCCGGTGCTGTGTGTACGACGTTTCGCGACTGTGGATGAGGCGATTGCCCTGGCCAACGACAGCGATTTCGGCCTGGTGGCCAGTGTGGTCAGCGCCGATGCCGACACCGCCGAGCGGGTGGCAAATGCCTTGCAGGCCGGGCTGGTGTGGATCAACGCACCGCAGGTGATCTTCCCGCAGACGGCGTGGGGCGGCTACAAGCAGAGCAGCATCGGCCGTGAACTGGGGCCTTGGGGGCTGGCGGCGTTTCAGGAGATCAAGCACGTGATTCGATCCACCTGACACCGCAGCCCCTGCTGTAGAAGGTGGACCCCCTCCCACATTTCGATTTGCGGTGTTTGTGGGAAATGCATTTTTTAGATAGTCCCTGCGACTTTCTCATTTGCCCCCTGGCCCCATGCGTGGCCTGATTCGCCCTTGTTCATTCAAGGCAGGCCCATGGAAAACGTTCAGGCAAAACCCACCACCGCCGTTTGGCTGATGATCAGCGTGGTACTGGTCGCCCTTAACCTGCGCCCGTCGATGGCGGCTGTGGGGCCATTGTTGTCATCGATTCGTGGCGATGTGCCGCTGAGTTTCAGCAGCGCGGCGTTGCTGACCATGTTGCCGGTCATGGCCATGGGCCTGGCGATGTTCTTTGGCATGGGCTTGGCCAAGCGTATTGGCGAGCACCGCAGCATCGTGCTGTCGCTGGTCGTGATTGGCCTGGCCACGCTGTCGCGGTTGTTCCTCGATTCGGCGCTGGAATTGATCGTCAGCGCCATTGCGGCCGGTATTGGTATCGCAATGATCCAGGCGCTGATGCCGGCGCTGATCAAGTCGCGCTTCAGCACCAACGTCTCGCTGTTCATGGGCCTGTACGTCACTGCCATCATGGGCGGTGCAGCACTGGCCGCTTCGTTCTCGCCCTTGGTGCAAGTCCACACTGGCAGTTGGCGCATCGGCCTGGCGATCTGGGCCGTGCTGGCGTTACTGGCGTTGGTGTTCTGGTACGCCCAGCGCTCGGCCATGCCGCCGCTGCCGCAGACGGGTTCAAGCCCGCAGGAAGCATTTTTCGGTAACGGTCGCGCCTGGTTGCTGGCGATCTTTTTTGGCTTGGGCACCGCGTCCTACACCTGTGTACTCGCATGGCTGGCGCCGTACTACGTGGAGCAAGGCTGGAGCGAACAGAACGCCGGCCTGCTGCTGGGCTTCCTGACCGCCATGGAAGTGGTCTCCGGCCTGGTCACCCCTGCCATTGCCAACCGTCGCCAGGATAAACGCGGCGTGGTCGCGGTGTTGCTGGTGCTGATCATCATCGGGTTCTGCGGCCTGATCCTCAGCCCGCAATTCTTGAGTTTGTTGTGGCCCTGCTTGCTCGGCCTGGGTATTGGCGGGCTGTTCCCCATGAGCTTGATCCTGCCCCTCGACCACCTGGACAACCCACGTCGCGCTGGGGGCCTGACGGCCTTTGTGCAAGGCATCGGCTACCTGATCGCCGGCCTGTCGCCGCTGATCGCGGGGATGATCCGTGACCAACTGGGCAGTTTCGAGTGGGCCTGGTGGGCACTGACGGGGGTGGTCGTGTTGATGCTGTTGATCGTCACGCGCTTCAACCCGAAGCATTACTCACGACATATCCGCTGAGGTCGTGTTGCAAACAGTATTTGTCCCACGCACAACATAGAAACGCCCTACAGAGCTTTCTATTGGCACGTCCGTTCCGTTAAGCTTTTGCGCTGTCGTGTACTGAGTTCGGTACATCGGGTTTACGGACGGAATGGATGCTAAACAGTAACTTGCTCAGAAAGCTCGATATGCAGGACTTGATGGTGTTTATCGCCGTCTACGACCAGAGCAGCGTTACCGAGGTGTCAGAAACGCTGTTCGTCAGCCAGTCCACCGTGAGCTACAGCCTGAAGAAGCTGCGCACCAGCTTTGAAGACGAGTTGTTTATCAACACGCGAGCAGGCATGCGTCCTACGTACAAGGCCACCACCATGTACGGCCACGTGCAAAAAATCCTCGAAAGCATCAACCTGTGCCACGCCGGTGCCCAGTCCTTCGACCCCACCCAGAAGGCGGTGACCTTCAACGTCTGCGCACCGGAATACTTCGAACAGTTGATCCTGCCGCGCCTGCTCAAAACCTTCGACCGCGCCGACCTGCCGGTGATCGTCAACGTACAGAAACTGGAAACCGAGATCCCCGCCGATGACCTGCGCGAAGGTCGCCTGGACCTGGTGATCTGTTTCGGCCCGCACTTTCACCGTGCCCACAAAGACTTCAAGACCCAGATGCTGCTCGAGGACGACCTGGTGTGTGTGTTCGACAAGCGCTCGGCGCCCCGCGAGCCCGCGTTCAGCCTGCAATCCTTTGTCGAGCGGCGCCACGTGTTCCCCACGCCGTGGACCTCCGACACCAACATGATCGACGGCTGGCTGGCGCGCCAGGCCCACAAGCGCCAAGTGATCGCACGGGCCAACAGCTACAGCGCAGCCTTGAAGATGATCACCGGCACCGACTTCATCGTCACCCTGCCCCGCCGTGTGCAAAAACTCCTGGCGCCGGCAACGGTGTTTGGCCATTGCGAAGCGCCCAACGGGCTGCCGGGGTTTACCCTGGATATGCAGTGGAACGAAGCCAGCGGACAGAACAGCGCCAATACCTGGTTCAGGGAACAAGTCGTAAAGGTCTGCGCAGACCAAGGTTTACTCTAACCGCTGTGGCGAGGTGTCAGCCGATGGCGACTTTGCTGTAGGAATCACGGTCCATGTCCACCAACTGGACACTCAATTGAACCTGTATATCCGCCGGCCAGTCGCCCAGATCCTGCAACGCCGCCAGCAGGTTTTCCGACAGCTGTTTCTTGACCTGCGGTGACCGCCCACTGAGCAGTGACAGCTTCACCGCAATAAACCCGCGCGGATTGAGGGAGGTGCCTACTTGAAAACTCTCAAGCTTCACCGCCCGGCTTTTGATATCGAACTCGGAGCCGAACTGCCCGGACGCCATTAGCACGTTGTTGAGCCGCAACAGGGTTTTATCGACGGCCAGGTTGGTCAGGTTGGCGGTGTATTCCAAGTGCAGGTGCGGCATGGGTTGCTCCGTGTTTGTTGTAGGAAGATTCTTAAATATATAGCGTCAGGCCTTGGCGCCCAAGCCTCTATCGCTCATGAACGCCTCCAACCGCGAACGCACCCAACGTTCGGCCGGGTCGGTGTCCACATGGCTGAGCCAGACCATGGACAAATCCAACGTCGGCGTTTCAAACGGAAACGGCTCACAGAACAGGTTGCCCGATACCGCCATAGCTTCGGCGGTGTAGTCCGGCAGGCTGGCGATCAGGTCGGTGCCGGCCAGCAAGGCGGGCAACGCGCTGTATTGCGGCACCGACAACACCACGTGGCGCTTGCGGCCAATCTCGGCCAGCCACTCATCGGCAAACCCCGACACGTTGGCCGTGTGGGACACCAGCACATGGGGCCGCGCGCAATATTCATCGAGGGTCAGCGGCGTGTCCGAGGCATCGGCGCGCAGCAGTCGCGGGCGGATATGGCGCAGCAACTTGCGCTTGGCATTCGCCGGCAGGCCACGGGTCTGGGTGATGCCGACGGTAATGTCGCCGGACGCGAGCAGGTCGGGGATGCGCCAGTAATCCACATGCTGCACCACGAACACCACCTGCGGCGCTTCCTGGCGCAACGCACGCAACAGCGGCGGCAACAGGCCGAATTCGACGTCATCGGACAGGCCGATGCGAAAGGTCATGGTGCTGATGGACGGGTCGAAATCGTGGGTCAGGCTCAAGGCCGATGACAGCGAATCCAGGGCTGGCGACAAATGCTGGATGATTTCCTCGGCGCGCGCGGTGGGCTCCATACGGTGGCCGACGCGAATGAACAGCGGGTCGTTGAACAAGGTACGCAAACGGTTGAGGGCCGAGCTGATGGTTGGCTGGCCCAGAAACAGCTTCTCGGCCACCCGCGTCACATTGCGCTCAAGCATCAGTGCTTCGAAGACCACCATCAGATTGATGTCGGCCTTGCGTAATTCATTGCGATTCATTGGCGCCTGCCCCTTCCCCAAGACAGCTGGCAGTGTAGGAAGCGCGACGTGCGGCGTCTATGCGCATTACGCAATGCTCCCTCGCCACGGTTACAGCCACACAAAACGCGTCAGCGTTTTCGATTGATAACTTGAACGCATTAATAAATCCAAATCTTTCACTTATCATTTCTAAATGTGTCAGCCACTATCCTCAGTCTTAAGCGAAACAAGCACTTTAAAAAGAACGCTGGAGACACAAACCATGACTAGCTCTTCCCGGCCCGACTCTGCCAGTTCGAAAGTTGGCGCGGTATTGCGCGTTACTTCGGGCAACTTCCTCGAACAGTTCGACTTCTTTCTGTTCGGTTTCTACGCCACCTACATCGCTGCCGCGTTCTTCCCCGCCGCTAATGAGTTTGCGTCATTAATGATGACCTTCGCGGTGTTCGGCGCGGGCTTCCTGATGCGTCCTCTTGGCGCAATCATTCTCGGTGCCTATATCGACGACGTGGGTCGCCGCAAAGGGCTGATCGTAACGCTGTCGATCATGGCCAGCGGCACCCTGCTGATCGTGCTGGTGCCGGGTTATCACACCATTGGCCTGTGGGCACCGCTGCTGGTGCTGCTTGGCCGCTTGCTGCAAGGCTTCTCGGCCGGTGCAGAACTGGGCGGCGTGTCGGTGTACTTGTCCGAGATGGCCACCCCAGGCCGCAAGGGCTTCTACACCAGCTGGCAGTCGGGCAGCCAACAGATCTCCATCGTGGTCGCCGCTGCGCTGGGTTATGGCCTGAACGTGTGGATGGAGCCGGCAGTGGTTGCCGACTGGGGCTGGCGCATTCCGTTCGCCGTCGGTTGCGTGATCATTCCGTTTATCTTTGTGCTGCGGCGCAACTTGCAGGAAACCGAAGAGTTCGCCAACCGCAAGCATCGTCCGACCATGCGTGAAGTGCTGGCAACCCTGGTGAAGAACTGGACCGTCGTGATCGGCGGCATGCTGATGGTGGCCATGACCACCACCGCGTTTTACTTGATCACCGTGTACGCGCCGACCTTCGGCAAGACCGTGCTGCAATTGAGCACCTCCGACGCGCTGCTGGTGACCTTGTTGGTGGCGGTGTCGAACTTTGTCTGGCTGCCGATCGGCGGCACCTTGAGCGACCGCTTCGGCCGCAAGCCGGTACTGATCGCCATGACGGCGCTGACCGTTCTCACCGCCTATCCAGCACTGTCCTACGTGGTAAATGCGCCGAGCTTCGGCCATATGTTGGAAACCCTGCTGTGGTTCTCCTTCCTCTATGGCATGTACAACGGCGCGATGATCCCGGCGCTGACCGAAATCATGCCGGTGGAAGTGCGCGTGGCGGGGTTCTCCCTGGCCTATAGCTTGGCGACGGCGATCTTCGGTGGCTTTACCCCGGCGATTTCCACTTGGTTTATCCATATCACCGAAGACAAGGCCTCGCCGGCCTACTGGATGATGTTTGCCGCACTGTGCGCGCTGTGTTCGACCCTGGCGTTGTATCGCCGCGCCAACACTCGCGGGCAGGTGATGCAGGGGGCCGTATGATGCAGCCGCTGCTCAAGACCCTGGCGGCCCTGGCCCTCGGCGCGCTGGCGCTGACGGCCCAGGCTGAGGAACTCAAGGTGATGACCTCGGGCGGCTTCACCGCCGCCTATAAGCTGCTCGGCCCGCAGTATGCCCAGCACAGCGGTGACACCCTCGACACTATTCTCGGCCCGTCCATGGGCAAGGCGCCGGAAGCGATTCCCAACCGCCTGGCCCGGGGCGAACACGCCGACGTGGTGATCATGGTCGGCTACGCCCTGGATGACTTGATCAAACAGGGCAAGGTCGACCCGGCGTCTCGGGTGGAGCTGGCGGATTCACGCATCGGCCTGGTGGTGAAGGCCGGTGCAGCGAAGCCCGCAATCGGCACCGACGCAGAATTGAAGGCCGTGCTGAGCAAGGCCAAATCGGTGGCCTATTCGGACAGCGCCAGCGGTGTGTATGTCGAGAAAGAGCTGTTCAAGAAGCTCGGCATGCCGGCCAAGGGCACGATGATCGAACGCCAACCGGTGGCTGAACAGGTTGCCAAGGGTGACTACGAAGTAGGTCTGCAACAGGTAGCGGAATTGTTACCAGTAGCGGGCGTGACTTTTGTAGGAAAAATCCCCGAAGACGTGCAATCAGTGACGCGCTTTGCGGCCGGTATTCCGGTGAACGCCGAACACCCGGCGCAGGCCAAGGCGCTGCTGAAGTACCTGGCGTCGCCCGAGGCGCAACCGGTGGTGCAATCCACCGGCCTGGATTCGGTGTCACGCTGACCGAAACGGCATCTCCCGCACCAACCGCTCCAACTCCAGCGCCGCCGGTGGCAATGTGCGCCCGCGGCGCTTGATCAAGCCCACATTGCGCATCACCTGCGGCTCCACCAGCGGCACACTGACCAGAATCGGATGTTCGCACGCCGGCATCGCAATCGATGGCACCATCGCCACGCCCAGCCCCGCCTCCACCAGCCCGATCATGGTGGTCACGTGGTGCGTCTCGCAGATACTCGGTTTCTTCACTCGCACGCCGCGCAAGGCCTGGTCCAGCAGGAAGCGGTTGCCGGAGGTCTTGTCCACGGTGATGTAGTCATGTTCGTAGGCTTCGGCCCACGTCACGCTGTCACGCCCGGCCAGCGGGTGATCACGCCGACAGGCCAGCACGTAGCGCTCCTGCAACAGCAATTCGAACTCCACTTCATCGGCCAGGCTGCCGCTGAAACTCACGCCAAAATCCGCCTCGCCACTTTCCACCGCCTGGCACACCTCGCCAGCACTGGCGTCCAGCACCCGCAGGCGAATTTTCGGATACAGCTTGTGGAATTCGGAGATCACGTGCGGCATGAAGTAGTACGCGGTCGAGGGCACGCAGGCGATGGTGACATTGCCCATGCGTGTGGACGCGACGTTGCTGATGCCCATCAGTGCGATGTCCAGATCGTCGAGCATGCGCTCCACCTGCGGCAGGAACGCGCGGCCCACCATCGTCAGGCTGACCCGCCGCGTGGTGCGTTCGAACAGCTTTACATCAAGGGCGGATTCAAGCTTTTCGATGCGCCGGCTGAGGGCCGGTTGCGAGATACGGATAGCCTCGGCGGCGCCGCGAAAACTGCCCTTGTCTACCACGGCGCGGAAGGCTTGGAGGTCGTTGAGGTCGAAGTTGATGATCACGGGAGTCGCCAGTGTGGTCGATTTGACGGGCATTATCTTACGAATGCGCTGACGCATGGCCCAAGTACATTGAAAAAAACACGCACCTGCGTAGGCTGCACGCCGAACCCTATCGAATGAGTTTTCAATGACCAAGGCATTCAATAACAAAAAAAGCCACCGGCTACTGCGATTAGGCGCATGGCTGGTGGGCCTGCCCTGTCTTGCTGCTGGCGGCTTCTTCGCCTGGCAAAGCTTCTACCCCGTGAGCGCGGCGAACGGCTGGAGTGTCCAGGTGCTGCACCGCGATGTGCCCAAGGCCGCCTCGCTGATGCCCGCGACGGACGGCTCGCTGATGGTCAGCCAGGAGCTCGATCGCGCCAAGGGCAGCATCGTGCGCATCCACCCCGACGGCACACGTGAGGTGGTGGTGGCCAACCTGTCCAAACCCGACGGCATGTTTGCCACCCGTGGCGGCTGGGTGTTCAGCCAGGAGTCCAGCGGCGAGCCCGTCAGTTTCTTCAAGGATGGCGTCGTCACCGAACTGTTCAAAGGCGAAAGCGTGCAAGGGCTGTGGGATGACGGCGATGACCTCTACGCCATCGAGGACCGCAAGCCCTACGGGCGCCTGCTGCGCTATCGCTGGAGCGACCAGTCCCTGAGCGTACTGCGCGACCACGTGCAGGAAGGCGAGGCCATCGTACGCTGCACCGATGGGCGCATGCTCTACACGGAGAAACAAAAAGGCGTCGTGCGCGAGCTGACCGCAGACGGCAGCGACCCGGTGGTCTTGAGCAAACTGAACCAGCCGACGTTCTTGATGTGCGATGAGCGCGGGCTGTGGATCAACGAGGACGCGACCCATCGGGCGCGGTTGTTGCTGATTGATAAACAGGGGCGCCAGCAGACCATCCTGTCGTTCCTCAAGGCGCCGCAGTCGATTGTGCCGACGGGACGAGGGACGTATCTACTGGCCGAAGGCGGAAGAAACCGGGTATTGGAACTCACGCCTTCGCCCTGAGCTCACTACAACTGGAACCGTGCGACCGCGTCGTTGAGCGCAACCGCCAAGCGTGCCAACTCCTGGCTTGAGCCATTGATCTGCCCGGCGCCGGACGAGGATTGCGCCGACAGGTCACGAATATTGACGATGTTGCGGTCGACTTCCTTGGCCACTTGAGCTTGCTCCTCAGCGGCACTGGCAATCACCAGGTTGCGCTGATGGATCTGGTCGATGGAGTCAGTGATCTGACTCAAGGCGCCGCCCGCGCCTTCTGCCAGGGTCAAGGTGTCGGTGGCACGCTGGGTGCTGGACTGCATTGACGTCAAGGCCTCATTGGAACCGGTGCGCATGGCGGTGACCATCTGGTCGATTTCCAACGTCGATTGCTGGGTGCGATGGGCCAGCGCACGCACTTCATCTGCCACCACCGCAAAACCACGGCCGGACTCCCCCGCACGCGCCGCCTCGATGGCGGCATTGAGTGCCAGCAGGTTGGTTTGCTCGGCGATGGAGCGAATCACGTCGAGCACCTTGCCGATATCCCGCGATTGCTCGGCCAGGCTCTGCACCAGGGTCGAGGTCTCGCCGATATTGCTGCTCAGGGCCTGGATCGCGCTGACCGTTTCACCGACGCGGTGCTGGCCTTCACGCGCCGTCTCATTGGAAAGGCGCGTGGACTCAGAGGTGGAAACCGCATTGCGCGCCACTTCTTCCGCGGCCGAGGTCATCTCGTTGACGGCCGTCGCCGCCTGTTCAATCTCAGCCGTCTGTTGTTGCAGGCTGCGACTGCTCTGCTCGGTAATGCCGTTGAGGTCGGTGGCGGAGGCCGCCATTTGAGCCGCCGATTGGCGGATCAGTTGCAAGGTACTGCGCAGGCTGCCTTGCATGGAGTGCAGGGCTACGAGCAAACGGGTCACCTCGTCGTCACCACTGACCTGCACGGTTTGGGTCAGGTCGCCCCGCGCAACGTTTTCTGCAGCGCGCATCGCCTGGCCCAACGGGCCGACGATGCTGCGCGTCAGCAGCCAGGCCAGGGCCACCGTGCTGAGGCCGGCCAGGATGACGAAACCGAACACCATCGTGCGCGAGCGACTGTACTGCGCCTGCGCTGCCTGGCCCTGCTGGTTGATCTGGGCGTTGTAGTAGTCGGCCAATGCGTTGAGCTGCGCGCCGGAGCCATCGACCACGGTTTTCATGTCCACCAGCAGCAACTTATTGAGTTCGGCGCCCTGCTGCTTGTCGGCCAGCACAAACGACTGGGCCAACCCCTGCTGGTACTGGCGTAGCGAACCCTGGAACTGGTCGTACAGGGCGCGCACCTCGGGCGTGTCGATCACCGCGTCGAGGTCAGCCAGTTTCTTGGTCAGGTCCTGGCTGCGGGTGTCCATCTGGCTGCGGTACTGCGGGAGGCTCGTGGGGTTGGGGTCCAGCGCCATGCGCAAAGAAATCGTACGAATGCGCAGCATGATTTCGCGAATGTCAGCCACCAGCCGCATCTTCGGCACCAGCCCGCTTTCCACCTGCACCGCACTGGCGCGGATGCTTGCCATGTTCGACAACGCAAAAAAGCCCAGCAGGGCCACGAGCAAAGCAATCAAGGCAAAACCCAAACCCGCACGGCGGGCGATGGACAGGCTGCGAAGGGACATTTAGGGGCGCTCTCTTATTGGGGATACGATGTCGTATGAGAGCGTTTCGGCCTGCCGGGGCAGGACTTGAGGGATATTGGGGAAAGTGCTGGAGAAGATTTCCAGCACCTCAGGAAACGGTCAGTTGAACCCATCTCTAAGCGTTGATAAACGCAGGCTGCTTGCACATGACGAGGTTATTGCACCGCTCATTAATGTCGAGTTTCGACACACCAATATCAAACTGGTAGTAGACCCTCCAAGAGATCAGCGATCGCGCTCCGGATGTACAAAACTTCATCAGCTTGGCCTTGCAGGTACTCGGGTAAAAAGTACCCGCGAGCATACGTGCCGGGCTCGCGCCTGGATCCTTTGACTGGCAAGGGCAATGAGACAAAAATACCTCTGCCTTCGCCGGTGGCCGGCCACGCAATGCGACGAAATTCTGTATGCACTCATTAAAGCGCTCGATCATCAACTCTTCGGCGTGGCGCCCCTCGACTTCCACCTCGCGCTGCACTGCCAGGCTTCGTGCAATCGGAAGCAATGACGCGAACTTAGCCTGGTGTTCGCTGGGGGTCAGCGTCCGGTTCAGCAACTGCGCATTCAACTTCAACCTATTCCCCACGGCACTGTTGGCTACCTGATCACGAGACTGGCGACTGATGAATACGTAATAACGCGCGCCCTCCAAGCTCAGCACCAAGCCCACCGCGCCAGGACGCTCACGAAGGGCGAGTGCCTCGTTGAGCGTTTCTCGGTAAATCAACATACCCATCTCCCAAAAAACAATGACGTCTCAGCAAAGACCGGCAAACACCTGGTGCTGGGCTCGGTTCACGCTATTGATCAACGGTAGAAGGGGTGGATGTGTTCCTTCGCTTATTGGAAAGCACCAGGCACTCGCTCATACCGCCTTCAACCTTGGCGAGCGATTCTTACAAAGCGGTGTGGATACGTATGTAGGACTTTGATGCCGTCCAAAGCAAAAAAGCCCCGTAGCTTATTCAGCTACGAGGCTTTTTCTGGGTAATGGCGGAGAGGTATTGATGCTGCTGATCAGGATCATGCTGCAGGCTGGTGCTGATCCGGAAATTCAGGACTGGCATGGTATGACCGCCCTTCACTCAGCGATCAAATCCCGAGTGGACAGTTGCGTGGATGCCCTACTTGATCATCCGTGCCGCTTGGATCATCTCACTAATGACGGACAGTCACCGTTACACACTGCAAGCTGGATCGCCAATTTGCATGCTGTAAGGCGGTTGCTGGAACTGGCCCCCGCGCTTGCATGGCAACGTAACTCTCACGAAATGACACCTTTAGAGCAGGTTGAATCTTTGATCGACAATCCAGATGCCTTGGAGGCGCTAGTCAATCGGCTCGCCCAGGACGGTAGGCGCTGTGCCTCCAAGCAGGAACTGGCATGCATTGCAGAACAGCTTGAGCAGGCAACACCAGTACCGACTATCTAAAGGATACTTTCAACTAGCCTGCGAAGACGTGCTGAATGATGAAGGCCTCCAGCCCGTCTTCCAAGACACGCACAATACCGCCATTCGGTGTAGCCCAAACCAGAGCTTTGCGTGCCTGGTTGTCGTACAAATAGTACTGCCCGTCACCGATCTCCAGCAGTGGCACCGTATTTTTCGGGTAGTTCGGGTCACGACTCAGGTCCGAGAATGCGGCAAAGACATTCAGGTAATAGTCGTCAGGTACACCCAGGCCATACGTTTCATAGGCGTCAAAGACAATGACGCCAAAAGTCGACAGGTAGTGCTTGTATTCGTCAGACAGTGTGAACCCCAGTTTCCGCTCAAGGTTCTGGATGCTGGCGGTGTCTACTGGCCGGGTGTCGGCCTGATGACGATCAACGAGTTTTTTAAGTTCTTTCATAAGATTCGCCCTCAGCGCTGATTCTCAATCTGTTCGGCTCGCGCCTTCCAGTAGTCTTTTCGCTCTTTGTCGAAGTCTTCGCGATTGATCTCGGACTCCTTCTGTTTGTTATGCAGCACGTTGTCGTTTCCGTTGCCACGGTGCTCAGCGCTGGTCAATTCTGCCAATGGCGAGTCTGGTTTCTGGCCGATGTGATGTAACTCGATCGGCTTTCCGTTGGCATCCAGCGGAGCCCTGCCCGACTTCATCCGGTCCAGGTTGGTGGTACCCATCGCATCTTTTTGATCGTAATCGATGTCGGTACGAATCAATGCAGGCTTGCCGTTGACTTCGGCCGGTTCAAGATTGGCGCCTTCATAGATTTTCGCTTCGGCTTCACTGCCGATAGCATCCAGAACCTCTTTTGGAACGCCCAACTGCTCAAGCCGCTCACGGGTTTGCGGCGACATTTGCGGTAGCTCCAGGCGGGTTTCCTGGGTGAGCACGATAGGCCGATCAAGCTCGACAACGATCAGGCAGCGCTCGGGCATTTCACGCGCCAGTAACGCCAGGTTGGACGGAACCTCGGTTTTTTCAGCAAAGAAATTTTCAAAGTTCACAGAACACTCCCTGTTTCGAGGCGCGCACGCCATGCAGAATAAATATCGATATGGCTCTCGTGCTGGAGGCTGTAATCCTTCATCAAGCATTGCTGGGTCGCCAGGGCCAGCTCAGTGCTCAAGGCTGTCGCTCGCTCGTGGAGTAGCTGGTCCAGTTGATTGCTGAGTTGCCCGTAATCGGTCGCCGTTTGAATGATCTGCTGAACCTGGTGCCGACAACCGAGCACATCGACCACCAATTGTGCGGCGTAGGCAAATGCCTCGGGCTTGCACAGCGCCGACGGCTTCTCTTCTTTGTGGGCATTGAGCGTCTCGAACAGCGCGATTTTGCTGCGAGCCAGCAACGGCAATTCACACAAGCCATTTTCCAGCAACGCTAAATCCAAGGCGACTGGCGTGCGGATACGGTTGCTCAGCAGCAGGTTGAGTACCTGCAGGTTGAAATCCTGGCTACGCACGGCGCGCTTGTCATTGGCGGTATACACATAAGGGGTTTCATGCCCGGCGAATTTCTTCACCTGACACAACACCGGCTCCAGCCAGTCATTTTGATAAACGATGGCGACGCCTTTGGGTAACTTGGCGATTTCTTCAAGCTGGTCATCACGCAACGCCACCGACTTGCCGATTAAACGACGGTCCATTTCATCCGGCAGGCGCATGATTATTTTGGTGTTGGTGTTGCGAATCGCGGCGATATCCACCGCATGGGGCGACTGGTCGGCAATGATGAAACCTTCACCATAGGTGCGCATTTCGGCGATGGCATTGGTCAGCATCTCCACTGACTTGCCGACCACATTTGCCCCTTCAGCACCGCCTTCGGACGGGCTGCGCTTGAGGATGTTGTGCGCTTCCTCAAGGACCGTGACGTGGCGCAGCGGCTGGTTCATGCCACCACCGGCCATTCGGTGCTCACTCAGGCGCATCACCAGGATCCCCATGATCAGGGCCTTGGTCTCGGACGAGCCGATGCGGCTCAGGTCCACGATTGCGCTCTGATCAAACAGCACTGCGCTGTCGATTTCGTTAGCGGTAAAAATCTGCCCATTCAAGCCATTGGTCAGGGATTTGATCCGCGTGGACAGCGAACCGATGTAGTTACCTTTGAGCTCCTGGGAGTACGCGGAGGCCTCGATCACGCTTTGCAGGGTACTGAGCAGGTCACTGAACGTCGGAAACAATGCATCGCTGTAACGGTTGGTCGACGCGTCCAAGTCCCAACCACATTGCTGATACGCCTGCAGGATTGCCTCTTTGAGTACGGCAGGCATTGCGGCATACATCGGCCAGCAGACGTTGAAGATTTCCACGAGCCGATCAACGTGCTCCAGCACATGAATGGCCAACGGGAAGCGGAACGGGTTGATGCGCAACAATTCACTGTGGGCCGGATGCGTACCGAATACATTGACGTCATCGCGATGACCGAAGACGTGTTTGTACTCGCCCTTGGCCGGCTCAATCACCAGGAATGGCACGCCGGCGGCGCTGATTTGGCTGAGGATTTCGTACAGCGTGTTGCTTTTACCGGCACCGGTCGAACCACTGACAAACACATGGCTGGCCAATTGATCGAGGCTCAACTCGATCTTTTGCGGCAGGTTTTCCCACAAGTGGCGGATGTTGCCCAAGGTCAGTGTCTTGCCCTTGCCTGGCTCACTGCTGTGACCATCCAGGCGCTGCACCTTGCGGCCGAACGCCTGGGTTTCCAGCACGGCCACCGTGGAGGTGGAGCGTCGGGGCAGGCTCAATTGGATCGCCATCTCCTTACCAGACACCAGCGTGGCGGGCGTGAGGTAACTGATCGGGATCTTTTTCGAAAACCCCGGCTTCAATTGCGGATGGCTGAACGCGCTGAGCCAGTCCAGCACAGCGGACTTGTTGGCAGATTTCCAGGTGGTCAGGGCGAAGTCTTCATGGCTGGACTTGCTGCCGCGTACCAGCCCAAGAAAGATACTCGCCAACGATTCGGACGACGCAGTGCTGTCACCGATGAAATACGCCGCCGAGTTCCAGCCGCCGTATGTCTTGGCTTCGTCGATACGCTCGAGGTGATGATCGATTTTGCTGAGCAACTGCTCGATGGTCTTGTCCACGGTCTCAATCGAAATCTGCCGATTAGAGCCCAGGGTTTTGTTCAACGAATGAGTGTCGGTGGTGCTGGTGGTGTGTGTGGTCGAGGTGGTCTTCGACGCGGCCTCACTGAAGGACGTGCCGTGGCTTTCATTGCGGCCGGTAGACGTCGACTGGCTGGTACCGGTGGTGCGTTGTTCGTTGAGTAGCGCAGCAGCGGCCGAGCCGATCTGGCTACCGAGCATCGCGCCGAATGGCCCCAATGTCGCACCACCCACCATACCCAGCACATTGGCACCGATAGCGACCGTTTTGGAGGTCAGGGTCTGTGCACTGAACGACTCGCTGGTACCGGTTGTGTCGGTGGTCGATGTGCCCAGCGTCGTCGACGTGCCCTTGGTTTCGGTCAGCCCAAGGCTGTGTCCAAGGGAGTCACTCAAGCCCTGGCTGATGCTCAGCCCCACGGAATCGCTGTCTTGTTCGCCGAACGACAATTGCTGTTTGAGCAATGGCGAAAGTTGCGTGGCGACCTGCTCGTATCCGGCGCGGATCAGGTCAAGGTTCTGCGACGAAACCGGCTCGGCAAGAATGATCGCGTGATACACCCGGCGCTCAGCCGCATCGATAAAGCGCTCGAGCCCTTGCATGAAGTGTTCGCGGTTCTCCGTCGACAACGCAGGCACACCCGTGACCGCCGTGATACTTGCCGAAGGGTTGGCCTTTTCGGCCTGCAAAGCACCCAGCAAGGCATCGGCATGCTGTTGCGGCAGCGGCACTAATGAACTGCCCGAGAAGTGCCCCTTGAAGGTCTCCCGCAGCAGCTCGCCAGAACTGTGCCCTAGGGTTTTACCGGGCTCACCCCGGGTACCGATGTAGAGGTCGGTTTCGATACCGTCGGAGCGCAGTATCAGGAAAACCGAGTAACCCGCAGCACCCAGTGCGGTGTAAGCGGCCGTGGTGCTCTCGAGTACCGATTGTTTGTTGTCCTGGACGATGCGCTCAATGCGAAAAATCCGCACGTCACTGGCAGCATTGAACCGCAGCCCCTTCTCGGCAAAGGCATGGACCGGATACTGCTCCAGCTCCGACAGGTAGCTGCGATTGATCAGCGCACGCCCAGCTTCAAGGGTCAGACCGGCGTTTTCACGGATATCCTGCACGGCAGTGCGGGTCAGTATTGGAGAGGTCATCAGGTCACCGTACCAGTGCAATAAGGAACACCACCACGGCCGCAATGGCGCCGCCGATCAGCAGTGCTGCTTTAAAAGCTGGGTTTAGTTCGGAGTGAGCGGAAGCCGTAGACTGTTGCGAACCTGACCTCGGCCGTTGCGGAGATTGCGATGCCGACCGTGCACGTGATGTAGCCTTGGGTTCAGTGCTGTCAGCGGGAGCAAAATTCTCCTCGCCACGCTCACGCAGCAATTGTCGGACTTCAATCAAGTGCAAGAAGCGCTCCTCGGAAAAATTGGTTTTGAGATAGACGACCTGATTGCCGAAGTATTCAGACGTCCACTGACTGCTGTCCGATTCAATCCCACGGGCAAAGGCCTTTTCTGAATAACTTTCAAAGATATCCGTGACCTGCTCTTTCATCCATTTTACGGCTGCGTACAACTGATGATCGTCCAGCCGATTGTCGTTGAACTCTATGCGCAGTGCAGTGCGAATAGTTAGCAAATCACCCTGTGCGACGAATTTTTTGAGGTTGTTTGTAGGTTGATAATCAGATTGCGATTGAGGGTTCTGAGGCGCGACGGACTGATGTGACCTCATGATAGGTGCAAAACCTTTATCACCGCGCTGACGAAGAAATTCGCGCACTTCTATAAGGTGTTCAAGACGCTCCTTGGAGAAATTCTGTCGCGCAAATACTTTTTGCTTGTTGAAATAGTCGCTAGACCAGTAAGGCTGACGCCCGTTAATGGCGTAGTGTTCATTTGGAAGGAAGGGTTCCAAAACATCGGAAATCCTAGCCAACTCCAATACCATATCCAAGAGCTGGCCGGAACTCACCTGGGTATCTTTGAGTGCAGCAAGAAATTCATCACGCGCACTAGAAATATTTGAAGTGATAGCTGTCATGAGAACTCCTGGATTAAACGGCTAGGGTTTTATCGAGTTTCGACTTGAAATCGTTAATCCAAGCTTGGAGCACTTTTGCCTCTTCAACTGCTAGCAATCGGGCATCACGATTCACCGTTTTTTCTTTCAGAGAACTCATAAGCTGTTTGAATTTCCCATCAAACTCGCTGCTCATGAACGCGACAAATTGATTGATCAGCGTATCTTTACCTTTTTCTATCTCGAGCCGGGCATTATCGACCAGATGTGAGAACTCTAACCCGACAGCCACCGAGCGGTCGTTCCAAAAGTCACCTAAATTAACCGCATCCTCGTGGCGATACACATTCACGGTTTTGGTATCAAACCAAGAAAAAGGGTTGTACCAGGTACTATTGCTTTCTTTACGCGTACCGATGACAACTCGCCGTTTGGTGATGTCGTCATTTGTCATCGACAGATTGAACGAAATATCGCCCACCGTTTTGCGAATGCCTTCCAGGATGGGCAGTTGCAGATGCTGGCTATCCTCGAACAGCTCAACGACGTATCGTTGGTACTCTTTGTACAAGTCCTGACGGATTGACTCTTGACTGGTGTTGAACAGTGCTTCATATGCGTTGATCAGCTGTTTATACAAAAATTGCAGATCCGTTTCGGCCTCTTTAATTCGCGTTTCCCCTGCGCGCACCTCAACAGTGCCGCTGAGGCGTGATGCCACTCTCTGAACAAGGTTGTCAGGAATACGTTCAAGCGTGACCAGTTCCTGCTCAACGTCAGCAGGTAAGATTTTACCGTCGTCTGCAATTCTTTCTTTATAGGCAAGGGTGTCGAACCCCTTAGCCTGCCGGTACTCCAGCGCTTGGATTTCTTCATTGAGATGGCCAAGCAGCCGCTCATCCTGATCCATTTGCTCGATCAATCCGGCTTCGTTGAGGCCAACCTCGATAGCTTTGGACATGGCGTCATAAGCACGTTTAAGACGGTGCGGAAAATTGTACTTATCGATGTACTCATCAATCATCGCTTCAACGGCTGGCAGCCCACTACTTTTTAGCAAGGGGGTAATGTTCTTGGCATCCAATGCTCGCTTCACACGAGAAGTAATCGGCATGTATTGCAAAAGGTCCATGCACGGCGACTCGCTGAAAAAATCAGCCATGCCCTTGAATCGGCTGCGCTCCTTGCTGGTGTGCAAGTCCTGTGGCTTCCGAATCAACCGGGTAAGTTCGGCGGAAATTGGATAAACCTGAGGGGATGGAATACCGTTCTCCACCAAATAGTCGCTGACACGATTCATCATGCCAGGCAGATCTTCGGTCTCCGGGTCATAGTCATCCACTTTATTGATGACAAAAATGAAGCGATCCTTACTCTGCTTCCCGCCCTTGCTCATAGCGTCGGCTACCAGGCGCAGCAAGCGCTTGTCATCATTGGTGCGCAATTGACCGGCGTTCAAAACATAAAGAATTAACGGATTACGCTTTGAATCCTGGATGAAGCCCATTGTGGTCTGTTCATGACCCTGATCCTGGCTATTGTTAGGCCCCGGCGTATCGGTCAACACCAAACGTACACTCTCACGCTCCTGGATAGCCAGAATATTGCCTTCCAGATCGATTCGTACGGTATCGGTTTGATTATTCCAGACTTTAATCATGTCAAGCGTCGCATCATCGCTGCTATCAGAAACTTGCTCGTTCTTGAGTATGCGCTTGGCTGAAAACTTGCTACCCATAGAGGTGTTGTCTGTAATTTTCGCAATGGTCGCCGTGGTGGCTTCGTTTGCCGCCGGCAGTAAGTCGCGCCCGAGCATAGCGTTGATCAGTGTCGACTTACCCGACGACATAGTAGCAACCACATATACATCGAAATCCCTGTTGAAAGCCTCTTCAAAGTATTTGCGAACATCATCATTCCCAGTAATAAAATGCTCGAACTGCGGGTGCTGTCGTGCCTCATTCATCAGGTCACGAATTTTTTCCAGGCGAGTTTCTGTCGGGACGCTTTCAATCCAACGCAATGCGACCTGCATGCCGCTGCCCGTCGCTACTTTCGCCGCCTCAGCAACGTCGAGGTAATCCGACTCAACTCCCGTAAAAGTAACGTCAAAGCGATTGTCACCATTGAACAACTGACTCAACTCATCAAACAGCTTCTCGATCCACACTTGCAGCCGCGATTCTTTGTAGCTCGACAGTTTGCAGCCTTCGGCCGGCGGTTGGCCACTGATCAGGAACTGAGTCTCGACGATGAATGGGTTATGGATGATTTCAATAGTATTCATGGTTGCTCATCTAATCGGCGTTGATGATGGATAAGGGCTTCAACGGTTTTGAGCCCACTGATGGTGACCAACTGGTGCAATTGGTTTTTATCGTAGGCACGGGTATCGAGTGCCTTGGTTCGCTGTCTGCGTTCCAGGTTGTTGAGTGATGTGAGGATCCGGCGCTTGACCAGGTCTGGCGCGACGGTGGCATTGAGCAAATCGCGCTTGTTCACGTCCAGGTCATCGAGTACCTGGCGCAACTTGGAACGTTGCGCGCGCGTCAGTGTTTCGGCACTCAGGGCCTTGCGCGCGTACAGCGCTGCACTGGCCATTGTCGGAATGATGATCGGCTGCTCAAAACCGATATCGCGCAAATAGCGCTGGGCGTTGTGCACATAGCCTTGAATGCTTTCGCCCTTCTCCGGATCGAGCAAATCCACTTTATTTAGGATGAAATAAATAGGCTGGGCAGGCTTGGCGGCGAGTTCTTCGCGCAGCTGTTCGAGTAGCAACCGGTCGTCACGAGTCCCCAGTTGGCTGGCGTTGAGCACATAGCAAAGCGCCTTGAACGATACCGTGCGGATAGCCTCCAGCATCAGTCTGGCGTGGTTTTCATCCTGGCTGTTGTTAGGCCCTGGCGTGTCGTGAAGTACCAGGCCGGGCGCTGGGCGCGGCAGCACTTTGAAGGTTCCGGCCAAGGTGATGCGCTTGACCTCGGCATTGGCGTTCCAGTCCTGTAGCAAGGCTACTGACGGGGAATGCTGGGAGGCCAACTCGGTGTCGTTGTAGCAATAACAGGCACCACTGAATCGACGAGTGCCCTGGCGATGCTCGACACGGGTCACGCAGGCAGTGGTGGCTTCATTGGCGGTGTACAGGAGTTCCTGGCCAATCAGCGCGTTGATGAACGACGTTTTACCTGCGCTCATTGTGGCCAATACCAACACATCGAACGTTGCGGTAGCAGCAGGTGCCGAACCCCTGGCCTTTCGAGGTTTTGCAAGCGTAACGGTGGAGCGCGTCATCAGCTTCTGTCCCTATTGCCGGGTGCCTTGCACCCAACACGTATTAATCCATTGGCGGTTGATCAGCCGCAGTCTTGCACGGCAGTGCGACCGTTCATGTCGCGTAGTCAGGTGACGCATAGAGGTTTTGCATACTGTTCAATCTGGCGCTGATCTCATCGACCCAGACCTGCGGCCCATGCACGCGGATGTTGTCGTTCAGGCCGAAGATCCACCACAGCGTTTCACGATCCAGCGGCACTTGGGCGCGCAGACGCTTCCAGGTATGCGAGGGAATATCGCTCAAGGTCTGCTCATGACTCAGCGGGGTTTCGCCGAGCAGGACGGCGATCTGCGGATGAACATCCGCGATCAGCTCTGCCTGAACATTGGTTTGGCGATGGCTGAATATGCCGCTCGCGATGTAATCGTCTACATCAAAGGTGGCGTGCAGCACGGACGGTTCATCGAGTACTCGAACGTGCTGAATACGGTGCAGGGCAAACTGGCGCAAATCACCATAGCCGTCCACAGAGGCCAGCAAATAGCTGATGGCATGCCGCGATACCAGACCCGCCGGGTGCAGGCGAAACTGTTTGAGTTCGCCCTTGCTGCGACTCTGGTAGGTCACTTGCAATTGCCTGCGCTCCAGCAAAACGGCAGACACCAGCCCCCAGACTTCGGGATCGATCGCAGCGGGCAGCAGGGTTTTCCCATTGGGAATCGCACGAACTCGTCGCGCCCAATCGGCCAATCCGTTGTGGCCCAGATCGCCCAGGAAGTTACGTGCGCGTCGAAATTGTGGACCGAGCTGGTCCAGAACAGTCTGCGGCAACAAGGTAGTCAGATGGCTTTCCGACAGATACAAGGCCAGTGCGGTGGAAGCATCCATATCCTCCAACTTCAGTGGCGCGTCCCGTGTGAAACTCCAGCGGAAAGGGATCTCGCTATCGTCGCATTGCAACGAGAAAGGCATCGACAACCGGTTCAAATCACGCTGAACCGAGCGAAGTGTCACGGAAAAACCTCTATCACGAAGCTTTTCGAGCAGGGTCGGGGTTGCAATGCGCTGGGGCTCTGTGGGGATCAGGCGCAGCAATGCAAATAGCCTGAGCAGCGTATCCTTCGCTTGGGACATGGTGACTACCTTGTTTTGCAATTCAACTGAAAGCCAGCAGGCTGGCGCCAATTTGGCGTCGATGCTACTGACTAAAATGGCGTTTTGCCATCTATTGTATTCAACATAAGACTTTAGTCTTTAGACGGCGGCGCACGAACCTTGAGGCTCAGCCCTCAACCCAGGCTCAAGAAGACTCGCGCGCCTCCTTGTCACGCTTCAGTTCGCTGTACTCGCGATACAGCTCATAGCCTTTCTTCAGCACCACACAAAGTCCGATGACGGCAAACAGGTTTTTCATATTCGTAATATCCCAGGTCTTTTTGACCATTTTCCAGGCTAGAGCGACAGGCTGTGTCGCGGCCTTGAAACATCAATCGTTGAGGCTAAGGAATTGTTCCAGACGGGTTCTGAGGATTTCATGACGATTGGCCTGTCTCCCCTCCAGTGAAGGGGTATGGCACTCAGGACAAAGGATGAAAGCAGCTTGGCCAAACGATGCCAATTCGCTGTGAGGCAGGACCGTTTTCTTCCAAGAGCAGTGAACACAGACAAGGGTGAACGGACGCGGGGGGAGTGGCATAGCGGTGTCCTACGGCTGTCGAATGACGCTAGCTTGCCGGGTAGGTACGACAATGTGTGTCGCCTTGCTTACGCCAATCGGTACGGCGACGTAACACAAGATGTTCTGACCCTAGTGGTCGAGCCAGCGTGGACTGAAAGGAGCTTTAACCGCTTTTCCCTAACTTGACGCGCCTCATCACTGACGCTGGGAACACCTTTCCCGCGCAGCGAAGTGAGCTTCTATAGACATAGCACCAGCCAGAAGCCCACTCCCACCAGCTAATCAGCTTACGACTGCAACCCGCATTTTTCTGTTTTCTGAATAATTCGTGTCATTGGTGGATCAAGCTTTGAGCTTTCGAGAAAAATTCAGCGCGAGCCTCATCACCATAGATTTTTATCTCCGGCAGATTAGCCCGGTAGGTCGCAATGCAATCCTGCATCTTCGGCTGCATCCAAGATTGAACATCACCAGGATTACTGCTGATTTCTGGCGCATATTTGTTTGTCCAAGCCTGACTATTCCCTAACATATAGTCGACATTTGAGTAAACAATACCGGCATAAGTCATCTCCAATCCGCCCTCTGTGAGCGCTTGGTTTACCGGTTTTCCGTGAGCCGTGAAAAATTGATTCACTGCGACCACCAGCCCCGAGCATGAGGCAAATTTAGCTGCTTTCGGAAGGTCAAAAGGACGTTTAACCATTGCGTTCGGCGCTGCTGGTGCAGAAGGTTTAGCTACGCTTGCTTGATATTTCTGGTCCACGACTGGCAGAACATTTTTTAGGTCTGCCTTTAAATTCTCGCCAAGATTTATATATCCGTTATCGAAGCTTCTATCTTTCTGATTGGCACACATTGTCTTTACATACGTCAGATCATCCAAGCCCTTATCGATTCTAATTGATCGGGCATCTTCTATTTGTTGCTTGGACTGAACAACGCCATAAACATATGCTGGCCGCATATCGCTTAGGCGATCTGCAATCTGACGCGGAAATACAAACGTCATTGCAGCAGAGCAGGTATTGTCATCAGCCACAAAACTCTTATCGTACTGCGCGCGGGTTGCAAACTTCCTAAACCCGTCGAGATCTTTTAATTCGAGGTTGTCAACTGCATAAACTGGTACTACCGCCTCGCCATTTTCCACGATCAGCGGCGAGTAGATTTCCATTAATTTCTGATAAGCCTGAAGGGATTTAGCGACCCCGCCCTCTCTCGCAGAACCCAGAGCTGCCCAGATTTCTACATTTTTCAGATTTTCCAATAATCGGGAATACTTTTCTTGAGTTGCAATATCTGCACGCTTTGCTTTGTAGACGCCGCCCTCTATAGCCATAACCAAACTAGAGTATCCAACCAGCCCAGCCAAAACAAACGCTGCTGCAGTTTTTTGCGAAATCTTCATTCCCTGTCCTTAAAGTCGCTGTGCTTTTCCATTAAGGGATGTCGGCTTCAAACTAAAAAACTTTAGAGCTTCTGCTTTGGGGTCAATCCGTTTCAGCTTCATATATCGACCAGCTCAAAATCAAGATACGATTTAATAATCCACCTCTTGATTTTTTTCACAGGCAACGCTGACAGGAACGTACAAGCGTGCGCGTGGCTATCGTTGCTGAGGTATTGGCATTAATAAAAATTGCCGTAGAACGGGGCCACCATGCCAGCCTAACCGAAATGGGGAAGCAGTTACTTGGAATGCCGCAAGAGGAACGCTCAGAAGCTTCATTGCAGGTACGAATCCCACAGCACTATTGCAGGGTCTACGTCGCCAACCCTGGAAAACTTAGCTACCTCTCGCCAGAGGACGCTCAGTTGGTTGCGAGCCTCTATTAGTACGTCGATAGCGTCGTACAGGACGTCATAGAAGGCGGGGTCATCTATGAAGGTACGGATGACCCAGAAGCCTTTATAGAGGCTGCAAACGTCCTTCAATTCACGTTAGACGCTGCACAAATACTGGCTGACAGACATGCATCTCCAGGCCGTGAGCCGCATGATTTGAGTAGTACAACCCGAAAACAAAAAAGCCCCGCAGACCTTGATCTGCGGGGCTTTCATTTGTATGGCGGAGAGATAGGGATTCGAACCCTAGGTACCGGTGAAGGTACAACGGATTTCGAATCCGTCCCATTCGGCCACTCTGGCATCTCTCCAACGGCGCGCATCATAACAGCGTGAATCAGGAAAGCAAAGCGCTGAAGCGATTTTTTTCCGTGCTATCAGATGCTTGCGTCGATTACAGCGGTACGCCGAGACGATTGGCGACTTCTTCGTAGGCTTCGATAACGTCACCGAGGCCTTGGCGGAAGCGGTCTTTGTCCATCTTCTTCTTGGTGTCCTTGTCCCACAGGCGGCAGCCGTCTGGGCTGAATTCGTCGCCCAGGACGATGGAGCCGTCGTGGAATACGCCGAATTCCAGTTTGAAGTCGACCAGCAGCAGGCCGGCGTCGTCGAACAGTTTGTTCAGCACGTCGTTGACCTTCAGGGACAACTCTTTCATGCGTGCCAGTTGCTCAGCGGTGCCCCAGCCGAATGCCACGACGTGGGATTCATTGATGAACGGGTCGCCCTTGGCGTCGTCCTTCAGGAACAGTTCGAAGGTGTAAGGGTTGAGCTTGAGGCCCTCCTCCACACCGAGGCGTTTGACCAGGCTGCCGGCAGCGTAGTTGCGCACGACGCATTCGACCGGGATCATGTCCAGCTTCTTCACCAGGCACTCGTTGTCGCCCAGCAGTTTGTCGAATTGGGTCGGAATACCGGCCTCTTCGAGCTTCTGCATGATGAAGGCGTTGAACTTGTTGTTCACCATGCCTTTGCGGTCCAGCTGTTCGATACGCTTGCCGTCGAACGCCGAGGTGTCGTTGCGAAACAGCAGGATCAGGCGGTTGGCGTCGTCGGTCTTGTACACCGACTTGGCTTTGCCGCGGTAGAGTTCTTCACGTTTTTCCATGATGGGCTCCGCTTTGAGTGAGGTGGGCTAGGCGATGTGTCGCCAGTCGAGCCCTGAATCTTGATCGGCCAGTTGCAGCCAGTCCGGGTCGCACCCTAGGGTGTCGACAAAACATTGCCGGGCAAGCGTCGGCAGGTTGTTCTTGCTGCTCAAGTGGGCCAGGACCAGGTGTTGCAGGTCTTGCCAGCCCAACTCATACACCAGGTACGCCGCCTGGTGGTTGTTCAAATGTCCCAGTTCGCCGCCCACCCGCTGCTTGAGAAAGTAGGGGTAGTGACCGCGAGCCAGCAGGTCTCGGCAGTGGTTGGACTCGATCATCAACGCATCGAGGTCCCGATAGCCGTCCAGCACTTTGCTGCAATAAGAGCCCAGGTCGGTCAGCACGCCGAAGCGCCGCTGACCGTCACTGAATACGTATTGCGTCGGTTCCTGAGCGTCGTGAGCCACCGCGATCACATCGATGCTCAACGCCCCGATCTGCAGTTGCTCGCCACCCGCCAGGAAACCTGCAGGTTCAATGGGTTTGCGCATCCCGCGCAAGGTGCCACGACTGAGGTACACCGGAAGATTGTAGCGCCGAGACAGCAAACCCACGCCATGCACGTGGTCGGCATGTTCGTGGGTCACTAGAATCGCGCTCAACTGCGCGGGGTGAACCCCCAGGCGCAGCAGGCGTCGCTCGGTTTCTTTCAAGGAGAAACCACAATCCACCAGTACGTACGTGTCGTCGTGGGCGACCAGCGTGCCGTTCCCTTGGCTACCGCTACCGAGAACAGCAAAACGCATCGGATCAGCCCAGGTTGTCCTGAATCACGCCCAACACTTTGCGCGCTGTTTCAGCCGGCGCAACGGTGTTGATGTTCTTCTCGACGGTGACCTGCACCGTCTCGCCAACCTTGCTCAAACGTACTTGGTAACGCTCGGCACGGGTCTCGATTTCTTCCTTGGTCGGCTTGCTGCCGAACAGCTTGCCGAAGAAACCAGGCTCGTCGTCTTTGCGCTCGGCTTTTTCGGCCACGTTGATGTAGTACAGGCCCAGGCTGCGGTTGATGTCTTCAACACGCCAAGGGCCTTGCTCCAACGCGCGACCGACGCTGGCCCAGGCACGGTCCAGGTCTTCACCCAGGTTCAGCACCACGTTGCCGCTGCCGTCCTCGGTGAGGCTGACGCGGCTCGGGGTGTCGTAATCACGGGCAGCGAGCAGGGAAACAGAACCGCCCTTCTCGGAAATACGGCTCATGCTGGCCAGCATCTCGTCGACCAGTGCCGAGTCAACGCCGGTGTTGACCGAACGGTTGGTGAAGTCGACGTTGGCGGTGCTGCCGGCAGGACGCTCAGCGCTCACCACGTAGACCTCACTGGTATTGCGCTGCACGCCTGGCTCGATGCGCACACGCACACGGGCTTCGCTGTCAGCAGCAACACCGCCGGCCTGCAGGCGCTTGGCCAGGGTGGCGGACAGTTCGCTGCCTTGCTGCCATGCCGTGGTGAATTCACCGGTTTGCGGACGCTGTTCGTCGATACGGAAACCGTTGTCCTGGAAGAACTGCACCGCTACCGGCCAGACTTCGGCAGGTGGACGCTGGGCCACGATCCAACGCGAGTCACCGCTTTTCTGCAAGCTGTAGTCGCTGGCATCGGCCACGGCCGAAATCGGCTGTGGGCGTGGCACTACGTACTCACCTTTGGCGGTGTCGTCGGCGACGTTGCGCGGAATCGGCAGCAACGGGTCAAGGCGCTTGGCGACATTCACGTCCGGCGGCAGTTGCATCGGTTTGGTTGCTTGGGCTTCCAGGTAATCGCTACCGCGGTCACGGAAGTAGCCTTCCGGGCCCCAGACCCAACCGCAGCCACTGGTGCTGGAGATAATCAAGGCAAGTGCGGAAAGTCCGGCCAATCGCTTCATGCGTAGTGCTTCCTCAATTAAACCAGGACGCCGGACTGGCGCAGGGCCTGTCGCAGCGGTTCGTGACAGGCTTCGCTGAGACGGGTGAGCGGCAGACGGATACCGTCCGGCATCAGGCCCATCTCGAACAGCGCCCATTTCACGGGAATAGGGTTGGATTCGATAAACAGTGTCTTGTTGAGCGGCATCAGCTTCTCGTGGATCGCACGGGCAGTCACGGCATCGCCAGCGATGGCAGCGGCGCACATGTCGCTCATGGCACGCGGGGCCACGTTGGCGGTCACGGAGATATTGCCCTTGCCGCCCAGCAGGATCAGCTCGACAGCCGTAGCGTCGTCACCGGAATACAGCAGGAAGTCACTGCCCACGCCGGCCAGGATGTCCTTGGCGCGCTGCAGGTCGCCGGTGGCTTCCTTGATACCGATGATGTTCGGCACGGTGGACAGGCGGATCACAGTTGCGGCCTGCATGTCGCACGCGGTGCGGCCTGGCACGTTGTAGAGGATCTGCGGGATGTCGACGGCTTCGGCGATGGTCTTGAAGTGCTGGTACAAGCCTTCCTGGGTCGGCTTGTTGTAGTACGGGGTCACCAGCAGGCAGGCGTCGGCGCCAGCCTTCTTGGCGTTTTTGGTCAGCTCGATCGCTTCGCGCGTCGAATTGGCGCCCGTACCGGCGATCACGGCGATACGGCCCGCAACGCGCTTGACCACGAACTCGATCACCTGGATGTGTTCTTCCACATCAAGGGTGGCCGACTCACCTGTGGTGCCGACGGCCACAATGGCGTTGGTGCCTTCTTGCAGGTGGAAGTCCACCAGTTTGCCCAGGCTGTCCCAGTCGAGATGACCTTGTGCATCCATGGGTGTGACCAGTGCCACCATACTGCCCGCAATCATGCAACCGCTCCTGCCGGAAAAAGAGAGCCGTAATGGTACTGGCGCCAAGATGCTTGTACAAGCGAAGTACCGCGTGAGGATGCGTTCTGGGGCAACTAAACGATAGGCAATGCCATCATTGGACGAAAGCACGGGTGACAGCAGGGTGGAATCACGCCGTTCACGTAATGAAAACGCCACCTCCTATCCCTTGGCGGCGCTTTTCGCTACCCTTCATGCTTTGATCGATACGGCCCTCATGGTATCGACCGCTCATCGTTTAGGAAGGCTGCATGTCCACCCCCACAGTTCGCGAACAATTCCTTGTTATCAGTGCCCTCGGCGCCAACCCCATGGAGCTGACCAACGTCCTGTGCCGCGCCAGCCATGAAAACCGCTGCGCCGTCGTGACCTCCCGCTTGACCCGCCACGGCGAGTGCAGCGCGCTGGTCCTGCAGATCTCCGGCACCTGGGACGCCCTGGCACGCCTCGAAACCGGCCTGCCGGGCCTGGCCAAGAAGCATGACTTCACCGTCAATGTAGTGCGCAGCGCCGCGCTGGAAAATCGCCCGCAGGCGCTGCCGTACGTCGCTTACGTCAGCTCGGCCTACCGCTCGGACATCGTCAATGAGCTGTGCCAGTTCTTTATCGACCACAACGTCGAGCTGGAAAACCTGACCTGCGACACCTACCAGGCGCCGCAAACCGGCGGCACCATGCTCAATGCTACCTTCACGGTGACCTTGCCGGCCGGTGTGCAGATCAGTTGGTTGCGCGACCAGTTCCTGGATTTCGCCGATGCACTGAACCTCGACGCACTGATCGAGCCATGGCGCCCACAGAACCCAATGTAAGGAAGTATTCATGGCGGTAGTCATCGACCAACCCGTAGCCGACTTCGAAGCCCAGGCCACCAGTGGGCAGACCTTCAGCCTTGCCGCCCTCAAGGGCAAGCAAGTGGTGATCTATTTCTACCCGAAGGACAGCACCCCCGGCTGCACAACCGAAGGCCAGGGCTTTCGCGACCAGTACGCGGCGTTCAAGGCGGCCAACACCGAAGTGTTTGGCGTGTCGCGTGACAGCGTGAAGTCCCACGAGAACTTCAAAGGCAAGCAGGCGTTCCCCTTCGAGCTGATCAGCGACAAGGACGAGGCGGTTTGCCAGCTGTTTGATGTGATCAAGTTGAAGAAGCTGTACGGCAAGGAATACCTGGGCGTGGATCGCAGCACTTTCCTGATCGACAAGGATGGCGTGCTGCGCCAGGAATGGCGTGGGGTGAAAGTGCCGGGCCACGTGGATGCCGTTCTGGCGGCTGCGCAGGCGTTGAGCAAAGCCTGAAACGCTGACCCTTGTAGTGAGCGGGCTTGCCCCTGAAACCTGCCAATGCGGCCTTCCTGAAAAAATGCGGCGGCCTTTTTAGGGCTGCTCCGCAGCCCAGCGCGGGGCAAGCCCGCTCACTACAACAATGGCGCAACCACCGGCTCCTGCCGTGGCCACGCATCCAGCACCGCCTTGAACAGCGTTGCCAGGGGAATCGCAAAGAACACTCCCCAGAACCCCCATAACCCGCCAAACAACAACACCGCGCAGATGATCGCCACCGGGTGCAGGTTGACCGCCTCCGAGAACAGCAGCGGCACCAGCACGTTGCCATCCAGTGTCTGGATGATCCCGTACACCGCCATCAAGTAGATGAACTGGTCACTCCAGCCCCACTGGAACAAGGCAATCAGTGTCACCGGTACCGTCACCACCACCGCGCCGACATAGGGCACCACCACTGAGATACCGACCAGCAATGCCAGCAGGCTGCGTAATTCAGGTCCAGGGCAATAAAAGCGATGTAGGTCACGCCGCCACAGATAATGATCTCGATGACCTTGCCGCGAATGTAGTTGGCGATCTGGCGGTTCATCTCCTCGGCCACCCGCGTGATCAACGCCCGCTCACGCGGCAGGTAGCCACGTACCCAACGGCCAATCATGGCGCGGTCCTTGAGGAAGAAAAACACCAGGATCGGCACCAGCACCAGGTAGATCATGATGTTGACCAGCAGCGGCAGACTGGACAGGGAAAACGTCAGCGCCCACTGCCCGAATTTTCCGATTTCGCCGCGCGCCACCTCGATGGCCTGCAATACCTGCTCATCCGACACCAAGTGTGGGTAGCGCTCCGGCAGCAGCAGCAACAGCGATTGCCACTTGGCGAGCATGCCCGGCAGCTCGTTGAACAGTGTGATCAATTGGTGCCACAGCAGCGGCAACACCACCACGATAAACACCACCAGCAACCCCATGAACAAGGCAAATACCAAGCCCACCGCGGCGGCGCCCGGCAAGCGCAAACGCTCAAGGGTAGTGACCAAGCCTTGCATCAGATAAGCCAGCACCATCCCCGCCAATACCGGCGCGAGCATACCGCCCAAGGTCAGGACTGCCGTAAAGGCCAGAAACAGCAGGACGGCCAGCACCACGGCTTCTTCGTCAGAGAAGTAGCGCTGGATCCAGTCACGTAACACTTTGAACATCAATCAACCTCGGATGGTGGGGGCGAACGAACGGTTCAGGCCTTGCGCAACCAGTAACGATACACACCGGCAACCTCGTCTTCGTGCAACAGGGCATGGCCAGCAAGTTTGGCGAACGTGCGGAAGTCACGCTGGGAACCTGCGTCCGTAGCGATCACCTTGAGCACGGCCCCACTGGCTAATCGATTGAGTTCCAACTTGGCCTTGAGCAACGGCAACGGGCAATTGAGGCCGCTGGCATCAAGTTCGGCGTCAAAGGCTACAGCGTCGGTCATGGTTTTACTCCGGCAAGCGTTCGGGTGCTTAGAATATCTGGTCCGAAGCTCAGTGTCCGGCTACAGTAAGCTCTTTGTCGAAAGGCTCTGTGCATGACTTTTTTGCGCCCTACCCTGCTGACGCTGGCTTGCCTGCTGGCCTCTCCGGGCTTCGCTGACGACCTGCCGTCGCTTGGCGACGCCAGTTCTGCCATTGTCTCGCCACAACAGGAATTCCAATTGGGCCGCGCCTGGCTGGCCTACCTGCGCGGGCAGGTTTCACAACTGAACGACCCGCAACTCAAGGATTACGTCGAAACCAGCGTGTACAAGCTGGTAGAGACCAGCCAGGTGAATGACCGACGCCTGGAGTTCATCCTGATCAACAGCCCGCAACTCAACGCCTTTGCTGCGCCAGGCGGTATCGTCGGCGTGAACGGCGGCCTGTTCCTCAACGCCCAGACCGAAGGCGAATACGCCTCGGTACTGGCCCACGAATTGGCTCACTTGTCCCAGCGCCACTTCGCCCGTGGCGTGGAAGCGCAACAGCGTATGCAGATCCCAATGATGGCCGCGCTGCTCGGCGGCATCATCGCGGCAGCCGCCGGTGCGGGTGACGCGGGCATCGCTGCGATTGCCGGCACTCAGGCCGCAGCGATCCAGGAACAACGGCGGTTCTCCCGACAGAACGAACAAGAGGCGGACCGCATCGGTATCGTCAACCTGGAAAAAGCCGGCTACGACCCACGTTCCATGCCGACCATGTTCGAGCGCCTCGGGCGCCAGTACCGCTTCGACGCCAAGCCACCGGAATTTCTGCTGACGCACCCGGTCACCGAGTCGCGAATCGCCGACACCCGTAACCGTGCCGAGCAAGCCAAGCCCGGCGGCAAGGAAGACAGCCTGCGCTACCAACTGATTCGCGCACGGGTGCAGCTGCAATATGAGGACACTTCAGGACTCGCCGCCAAGCGCTTCCAGGCGCAACTGGATGAAAACCCCAAAAACGATGTGGCGCGCTATGGCTTGGCCATCGCCCAGATCAAAGCTTCACAGTTCAAGCAGGCACGGGACAGCCTGCAACCGTTGCTGGCCAAGGCGCCCAACGACATCACTTACAACCTGGCGCAGATCCAGCTGGACATCGATAACAGCCGTCTGCCCGATGCCCAGCAACGCACGGATCGGATGCTGACCCAGTACCCAGGCAACTATCCGCTGAATCAGATCCGGGTCGACCTGCTGCTTAAACAGAATCGTACTGCCGACGCGGAAAAGGCCTTGGATGGCTTGCTCAAGTCTCGCCCAGACGATCCGGACGTGTGGTATCAAGTCGCCGAGACACGCGGTTTGTCCGGCAACATCATCGGCCTGCACCAGGCACGCGCTGAATACTTTGCCTTGGTGGGCGACTTCCAGCAGGCGATTCAGCAACTGGACTTCGCCAAGCGCCGCGCGGGTAGCAACTTCCCGTTGTCGTCACGCATCGACGCACGCCAACGTGAGCTGATCGAACAGGAACGCCTGGTAAAAGGAATGATGGGCTAAACCCATCACCCACAAAAAAGCCCCGCCATCGTTAACCGACGGCGGGGCTTTTTATTGGTTCAGCGGATTACTCGGCCAGCTTGAAGGTGATGAAGCTGGCACGGCCCTGACGCAGCACGCGCATCGACACAGAGCGATTCTTCGGCAACGCCTTGGCGATGTCGGTGAACTGCTTGGTGGTGTCGATCGCCTGATTGTTCAGGTGGGTGATCACGTCCCCCGGCTGCAGGCCGATCAAGGCTGCAGGGCCGTCCTGCACCTCCTTGATCACTACGCCGCCCTTGAGGTCGAAGCTCTTCTTCTGCTCTTCGGTCAGCTCGACCACGGCGATGCCCAGGCGGTTGCTGCTGCGCTCGGCACCCGGCTTGGTGTTACCCAGGGCATCCAGCGTCGCGCCTTCCTCTGGGATGGCACCCACCGTCAGCTCAACGTTCTGACGCTTGCCATCACGGATCACTTCCAGCTTGGCCTTGCTGCCTGCCTTGAGCGCACCCACCAGATGTGGCAGGTCTGCCGACATGACGATCGGCTGGCTATTCATGCTCAGGATCACGTCGCCGACTTGCAGCCCGCCTTTAGCTGCAGGGCCGCCGTCCTGGATCTGCGCAACCAGGGCACCAGCCGGCTTGTCGAGGCCGAAGGACTCAGCAAGGTCCTTGTTGACTTCCTGGATCACGACGCCCAACCAACCACGACTGACCTTGCCACCGCTTTTCAGCTGGTTGGAAACGTCCATGGCCACATCGATCGGGATCGCGAACGAAACGCCCATGAAGCCACCGGAACGGGTGTAGATCTGCGAGTTGATACCCACCACTTCGCCCGCCAGGTTGAACAGCGGGCCACCGGAGTTGCCGGGGTTGATCGGCACGTCGGTCTGGATGAACGGCACGTAGTTTTCGTTCGGCAGGCTGCGGCCAATGGCGCTGACGATGCCCTGGGTCACGGTGTGGTCAAACCCAAACGGCGAACCGATGGCGACGACCCACTGCCCGGCCTTCAGATCCTGGGACTTGCCCAGTTTCAGTACCGGCAGGTCCTTGCCTTCGATCTTCAGCAATGCCACGTCGGACCGTGGATCAGTGCCCACCAGCTTGGCTTTCAGTTCGCTGCGATCGGCCAGGCGCACGAGAATCTCGTCAGCGTCGGCAATGACGTGGTTGTTGGTGAGGATGTAGCCATCAGGGGAAATGATGAAGCCCGAACCCAGGGACTGCGCCTCACGCTGACCGCCTCCACCGCCACGCGGCGTGCGCGGTTGTGGCATACCGCGCTCAAAGAATTCGCGCAGCATCGGCGGCAAGCCTTCCAGGTCTGGCATCTGCTGGTTCGAGACTTTGCGATCCGGCAGTTTCTGCGTGGTGCTGATGTTCACCACTGCCGGCGAGGCTTGCTCAACCAACTGGGTGAAGTCAGGCAAATCGGCCGCTTGTGCGGTCACGGCCTGGCCCAGCACCAATACCGCGGCGACTATGGATAGGTAGGATTTCAAACGTGGTATCGACATACAGCTCCCGTTACGACGAGCAGGGTTGAGCGACAGGGTTCAATAAACGCCGAAAACTTCGACCGACATTTTTGTTCCGCGAACAAAACAAGGCCAGAGACGACAAGCCCTGACCTATAAAAAACATGGCGGATTTTTGCAAGTGAAAATGCTGATCCAGACATTTCATGCTCTCGGCAGCCAACCTGGCATAGACCCACAGTGAAAGATCTGGATGAACATAGGATTAACAACTCACGGCTGAGTGGTGGCCTTTTTTTCACCGCGCACCGACAGCGCGATGCGCTCGGCGGTGCCGATAGGGATCTCACCAACGACCGTCACCATCATTTCGCCGTCCACTGTATTCAAGCGACGGGACACTGCAACCGTGGGGCCCAATTGGGTGCGCGTCTCGGTCACGCTCACATCGCTGATCGGCTCAAGAAACACGGAGAAGCGCGCCAGCCCATCTTCATACATCAGGCTGTCGACCGTGGCTTTGGTATGGGTGTCTTTACGTGCACTGGTACTGGCCAGCTGAAAACCCGGTGGCAACCACTCCAGGTGCCAAGCCTCGGTGGGCTCTACAACGGGCGCTTTGGTGTCGGCGACGGCAATAGACGTGCACTCACTGCTGGGCTGCAAATCACGATCATTGGGCGCGGTGGACGTATCCAAGCGGGTGAACTGAAAGCGCTCCAGCAACTGCCCTTGATCATTGAGCAGCAAGGACTTCAGTGGCAGTGCGGTGTCACGATCCAGGTGCAGCTCAAAACCATAGCGGTATTGATCACGCGGTGTGATCGACACAATAACGGCATTACGACCGGCCACGCGGGATTTGCCGATGACGGCCAGTTCGTAGAATTGGTTGAGTTTTTGCGGATCAAGTGCGCGTGAAGGTGCATCACGCGAATTACCAAGGCCTGCGACAAGGGCACCGCTGACACATTGGGTCCGACCATCTACTCGCACAACTTCCTGGGCAGAACCATCGAGCTGCAAGAGCCGCTCACGGACCTGACCGTTCTGGACGCGATGCCAGATGTCATGGGTAGAAAAATTGCCATTACGTTCGTAGACAAACGTACCTTGAAAACTTTGCTGCTGCTCTGCACGCCCAAGTCGAGTTAGCCAGTCTTGGGCTTCATCGGCATGGGCGGGGAGTGCAAACCAACCACTGAGCAAAAGCGTAAGGAGCGGTATGGCGCGCATAGGGCTCCTTAACGTATTAGCGGTTTTCCAGGCTTGCAGCGCGAGCGTATGGCAGAGCGCTTTCAGTGCCTTTCAAGGCCGATTCCTGTGCATGTTGGCGCAGGTAGCCTGGAAGACGCTGGTCCTGCCAGCCGGATTGCCCTTGCAACACACCGTTAGCCATAGGGCCGGTGGTGTCAGAGCTTTCCTTGTAGCCGGCCAGTACCGCCGGGCCTTTGACTTGCGGACCGGCCATGACCGGTTGCTGAGTCTGCTGGGCCAGTTCGGCACCGGCGATTTCGTCCTGGTTGTACAGGCGAACACCGGCCAGCACTGCAACCGTCACCGAGGCAGCAACAGCCAGGCGACCCAGGCTACGCCAAGGGCCACGAGCAGCTTTTGCCGGAACGGCTTCATCGGCCAGCGCAGCAGAAACGGCCGCAGCAATATCCAGACGAGGGATTAGAAGATCCTTGTGCATCACCGCCCGAGCGACTTGGTAACGAGACCAGGTATCACGGGTTTCGGCATCATCAAATGCGTTGAGCACTCGACGAAGTTCCAGTTCATCCGCTTCGTTATCCATCACTGCGGACAGCGATTCCTGCAGGGCATCACGACTCATGGCGGTTCCTCTCTTGGCTGTCGCCGCTGTCTTTAGTTTTCCTGCAACAACGGTTGCAAGGCTTTATCGATGGCTTCCCGGGCCCGGAAAATCCGTGACCTTACAGTCCCCACCGGACATTGCATGACGCTCGCAATGTCTTCATAACTCAGACCATCGAATTCACGTAAAGTTAACGCCGTACGCAAATCTTCTGGCAGTTGCTGAATTGTGCGATGGACGGTCCCCTCGATCTCGTCGCGCAGCAATGCACGCTCCGGCGACTCGAGATCTTTGAGGCCGTGATCACCATCGTAAAATTCTGCATCTTCTGAACTTACATCGCTATCCGGTGGGCGGCGTCCGCGAGACACCAGATAGTTCTTCGCCGTGTTAATGGCGATGCGGTACAGCCACGTGTAAAACGCACTGTCACCGCGGAAATTGCCCAGTGCACGGTAAGCCTTGATAAAGGCCTCTTGTGCAACGTCCTGCGCTTCATGGGTGTCGTGCACAAACCGCACGATCAACCCGAGAATTTTGTGCTGGTATTTCAGCACTAGCAGATCAAATGCTCGCTTGTCGCCGCGTTGAACGCGCTCGACCAGCTGCTGATCCTCTTCCTGGGTTAGCATGAACACTCCTCGTTGTGCTTGAAGGAGGCTTGCATAACTAAACGATCAGGCTTGCAAACATAGACTCGGACTTTTCGCAAAAGTTCTCCCCCTCCAAGCAAGTTTCCGGCATGCACTGATTTGGCACACACGAAAAACGCAGCGCGGGCAACGCCGGCTGCGCGAATAATCTTGTCGCCGGTTTTCTGACGCGTCCAATGCTCCCGACGGGCCAATAAACTCAACGTTTTCCCAGCTTTCGGGCAACCTGCTATTGAGTCGGGGCTTATGCAAAAAGTTCCCGCTTCAATAACCGGCTGATTTTACCCAAGCCGTGCACCGTAATCTCACATTGCCACGAATGCCCGGCTATTGTGCCGCTCCCCCCCTCTATATACTAGTAGCCCGTGTGACCCTTTGATTCGCCGATCCAGGCGTCCTGTCTGCGCCTGCCCTTTGGATCGCTTTTTGCGGAATCCTTCAAATGAGCCAACAGTTTCAACACGATGTCCTGGTGATCGGCAGCGGCGCGGCCGGATTGAGCCTTGCGCTGACCCTCCCAAGCCATCTGCGCATTGCGGTCCTGAGCAAAGGCGACCTGGCCAACGGCTCCACATTCTGGGCCCAGGGCGGTGTCGCCGCTGTGCTGGATGACACTGACACGGTGCAATCCCACGTCGAAGACACGCTTAACGCCGGTGGCGGCCTGTGCGACGAAGACGCGGTGCGCTTTACCGTCGAGCACAGCCGCGAGGCGATCCAATGGCTGATCGACCAGGGCGTGCCCTTCACCCGCGATGAACACGCAGGCAGCGACGACGGCGGCTTCGAATTCCACCTGACCCGCGAAGGCGGCCACAGCCACCGACGCATCATCCACGCCGCCGACGCCACCGGTGCCGCGATCTTCAAGACCCTGCTCGACCAGGCCCGCCAACGCCCCAACATCGAATTGCTGGAGCAGCGCGTCGCCGTCGACCTGATCACCGAAAAACGCCTGGGCCTGGATGGCGAGCGCTGCCTCGGCGCCTACGTGCTCAATCGCGCGAGCGGCGAAGTCGACACCTACGGCGCGCGCTTCACCATTCTCGCCTCGGGCGGTGCGGCCAAGGTCTACCTCTATACCAGCAACCCCGATGGGGCTTGCGGCGACGGTATCGCCATGGCTTGGCGTTCCGGCTGCCGGGTGGCCAACCTGGAATTCAACCAGTTCCACCCCACTTGCCTGTATCACCCGCAAGCCAAGAGTTTCCTGATCACCGAAGCCCTGCGCGGTGAAGGTGCACACCTGAAACTGCCGAACGGCGAACGCTTCATGCAGCGCTTCGACCCACGCGCTGAGTTGGCCCCACGCGATATCGTCGCCCGCGCCATCGACCACGAGATGAAGCGCCTGGGCATCGACTGCGTGTACCTGGACATCAGCCACAAGCCCGAAGCGTTCATCAAGACCCACTTCCCCACCGTCTACGAGCGCTGCCTGGCGTTCAACATCGACATCACCAAAGGCCCGATCCCGGTGGTGCCGGCCGCGCACTACACCTGCGGCGGCGTAATGGTCGACCAGCACGGACGCACAGACGTGCCCGGCTTGTATGCGATTGGCGAAACCAGCTTCACCGGCCTGCACGGCGCCAACCGTATGGCCAGCAACTCGCTGCTCGAATGCTTCGTCTACGCCCGCTCGGCCGCCGCGGACATTCTCGACCAACTGCCGCGCATCCCCGTGCCGGCCGCCCTGCCCCGCTGGGACGCCAGCCAGGTAACGGACTCGGACGAAGACGTGATCATCGCCCACAACTGGGACGAGCTGCGACGCTTCATGTGGGACTACGTTGGGATCGTGCGCACCAACAAGCGCCTGCAACGCGCTCAACACCGGGTGCGTTTGCTGCTGGATGAGATCGACGAGTTCTACAGTAACTATAAAGTCAGCCGTGACCTGATCGAATTGCGCAACCTGGCCCAGGTCGCGGAGCTGATGATCCGCTCGGCTATGGAACGCAAGGAGAGCCGGGGCCTGCATTACACCCTCGATTACCCGCAGATGCTGCCCGAGGCCCGCGACACTATTCTGGTGCCAACCACCTACGGCGGCTGAATTTCAGGCGAACCCGCAGGCGCCGGTGCACATCGGCGACCTGCGAGTCCCTCGGCACACAGACCGAACGCACCCACCACTCACCCTGCACCCGATAGCGCACCACCACTATCAGTGGCAACGCCAGGCTGTCGGGGCGCAACTGCACGCTGTGCCACCCCCGCTCATCACTGAATAACTGCCAGCCGTCTTCATCGCGACGCAGGCCACGAATCGACGAACGGTGGGTCAGCAGGATTTGGCGCGGCAACACCCAGGCGCCGTGAGCCAGGCATAACACGATGCCAACGCTGGAGAACGGCAGCTCCACAACGAGCAAGGCACCCAGCGCGAACAGCTGGGCAAGCAGGTACACCGCCAGCAGCACCCTTGAGGCCTGCCAGCGGCATTCAAAGCGATTATTTGGGCTGGACACGATCCAGAATTATCCGAACCATGCGCTGCAGCTCCGGATCTTCTGACTCGGCGCGTTCCATGAACCAGCCGAACATGTCCTGGTCTTCGCATTCCAACAGACGTACATAAAGGTCGCGATCTACCTGATTGAGCGTCGCGTACACTTCTTTGGTGAAAGGTACCAGCAACACATCCAACTCCAGCATGCCACGACGGCTGTGCCAGTAGAGACGATTGATTTCTACAGCTTCGACCATGGAGCGCTCCTCAAATAGAGCGCAAGTATACAGGCCCGACGACAGGGGAACAGTCGGCTTTGGTCGCCCCATATGGAAACTATCCATTTGCCGGGCGCCCCTCTATGATGCGCTCATGACTTTTTGACCTGCGATGACCCATGGCTGACTCCGCTTTTTTCTGCCCCCTGTCCCACGAAGGCGTTCTCGCCGTCCGCGGTTCCGACGCTGCCAAGTTCCTCCAGGGCCAGCTCACCTGCAACCTCAATTACCTGAGCGACACCCAGGCCAGCCTCGGTGCGCGCTGCACGCAAAAAGGCCGCATGCAGTCGAGCTTCCGCATTCTGCTGCAAGGTGATGGCGTACTGCTGGCGATGGCCACTGAGTTGCTGGAACCGCAACTGGCCGACCTGAAGAAATACGCGGTGTTCTCCAAGTCCAAGCTCACCGACGAAAGCGCCGCCTGGGTGCGTTTCGGGCTATCGAATGCCGACGCGGCCCTCAGCAGCCTGGGCCTTGAACTGCCGGCCGAGACCGACAGCGTGGCGCGTGCCGACACACTGATCGCCATCCGCGTCTCCCCCGGCCGCGCCGAGCTTTGGGTGCCTGCCGAACAAGCCGACAGCGTGCGCAGCCAACTGGCCGCACATTTAAAAGAGGCCGGCTTGAACGAATGGCTGCTGGGCCAGATCCGCGCCGGCATCGGCCAGGTCATGGCGCAAACCCGCGAAGTCTTCATCCCGCAGATGCTCAACCTGCAAGCGGTGGGCGGCGTGAGTTTCAAGAAAGGCTGCTACACCGGCCAGGAAATCGTCGCGCGCATGCAGTACCTGGGCAAACTCAAGCGTCGCCTGTACCGCCTGAGCCTCAATGCGGCTGACATGCCCGAGCCAGGCACTCCGCTGTTTTCACCCAGCCACAACAGTTCGATCGGCGAAGTGGTGATTGCAGCAAAAGCTGACCAAGTGATTGAACTTCTGGCGGTCTTGCAAGCCGAAGCAGCCGACAGTGGCGATGTGCACTTAGGCACACTCGAAGGCCCCGGATTGCAACTGCTTGACCTGCCTTACACCCTCGACCGCGATCGAGAGATCCAGCGTTAGTCGCTGTACCTTTTTGCAACACCCTAGAGAGCATGAATGAACAAACTGGCGGAAAAAGTCCAACAGGCGTTGGTTAAGGCCATCAACAACGATGACCTGGTTCTGCCGACATTGCCGGAAGTGGCCCTGAACATCCGTCAGGCCGCTGAAGACCCGGAAATCAGCATCAGCCACTTGAGCAAAGTCATCGGTCGCGACACCGCGCTGTCGGCGCGCCTGATCAAAGTGGTCAACAGCCCGCTGTTGCGCGCTACCCAGGAAGTTACCGACCTGCACACCGCCATCACCCGGCTGGGCACCAACTACAGCAGCAACCTGGCCATCGGGCTGGTAATGGAGCAGATTTTCCACGCACGCTCCGAAACCGTCGAACAGAAAATGCGCGATGTGTGGCGCCGCAGCCTGGAAGTGGCGGGCGTGAGCTACGCGTTATGCCGCAGCCACAGCCAGCTCAAGCCGGACCAGGCAGCTCTCGGTGGTTTGGTACACCAGATCGGTGTGCTGCCGATCCTGACTTACGCCGAAGACCACTACGAGTTGCTCTCGGACCCGATCAGTCTCAACCACGTGATCGACAGCATCCATCCGTTACTGGGCGAAAAACTGCTCAGTGGCTGGGATTTTCCAGAAATGCTGGCCCAGCTGCCGGGCCAGTACCTGAACCTGGAGCGCGACTCCGCCAGCCTCGACTACATCGACTTGGTGCAAATTGCCGTGCTGTATTGCCATCACGGCACCGACCACCCGCTGGCGAAAGTGGATGTCACCAGCGTACCGGCGATGAAAAAGCTGCGGGTTGATCCCTACAGCGAGAAGCTGCGCGCAGAGCTGGATGAAGCCCGCTCGATGTTCGATTGATCAGCCTGCGATAAAGCTCACCCGCACCTTCAGCCCCACCGGCTCACCATCGTGCAGGCTGATCTGCGCCAGATGGGCGCGGCAGATTTCGCCCACGATCGCCAGCCCCAGGCCTGAGCCCATGCCTTGCTGGCTGCGGCGGTAGAAGCGCTCGAACACCCGGTCGCGCTCATCCAGCGGAATGCCCGGGCCGTCATCTTCCACCTCCAATACCGCCGGCGCCGAGACCCGCAGGATCACGTTGCCACCCGGCGGCGTGTGGGCCAGGGCGTTGTCCACCAAGTTGCTCAGCAACTCGTTGAGCAGCGTCGGCTCGCCGCGCAGCCAAACCGGCTCATCCGCCTCCAGCGCCAGTGCCACACCCCGCGCATGGGCCAACGGCGCCATAGCCATGCCCAGTTCACGGGCCAGCTGGCTTAAATCCAGCAACTGTGCGCCGCCTTCGGCAATCGCCCGAGCGCCGTTTTCGATGCGCGCCAGGGACAGCAACTGATTGGCCAGATGGGTCAACCGGTCGGTGCCTTGGGCGGCGGTTTCCAGGGTACTGCGCCAAGTCGCCGGGTCTTCGGCGCGCAAGCCCAACTCCAGGCGCGCCTTGAGGGCCGCCAATGGCGTACGCAATTCGTGGGAGGCGTCGGCGATAAACTGCGCCTGACGCTCGAACTGCCCGCGCAGCCGTTCAGTGAAGTGGTTGAGGGAACGCACCAGCGGGCCAAACTCATGCTGCACTTCCACCAACGGCAACGGCCGCAGGTCGTCGGGCTGGCGTTCTTCCACCGCCGTGCGCAAGCGCTCCAGCGGGCGCAGCGCCGCGCTCACGGCAAACCACACCAGCAGCAATGCACCGATGGCGAGCATGCCCAGGCGCAGCAAGGTGTCGGCCATCAGGCTGCGCGCCATGCTGACGCGGGCTTCATCGGTTTCGGCCACGCGGATTTCCGCCATGCCGTTCATGTTCGGCTCGGAGACGGCCTTGAGCAGGCTGACCACGCGCACCTGCTGGCCCTGATAAGTCGCGTTGTAAAACCGTGCCAGCGCTGGGTAATCGTCGGTACGCGGCGTACCGGGCGGCGGGCCGGGCAGGTTCTCGTAACCAGAAATCAGCTTCTGGTCGATATCATTGACCTGGTAATAGATGCGCCCGGCGCTGTCGTAGGCGAAGGTGTCCAGGGCCACATAAGGCACGTTGGCACTGAGGGTGCCGTCCACCTGCGTCAAGCCCGCGGCGATGGTGCGTGCCGAGGCCAGCAGCGTACGGTCGTAGGCGGTGTCGGCCGCCTCGCGACCGTTCCAGTAGGCGCTCATGCCGCTGGCCAGCATCAACAGCACCAACAACAGCGCCAGGTTCCACAGCAGGCGCCAGCGCAGGCTGCTGGGCTTATGCATCGCGGGCTTCCAGCAGGTAGCCGAGGCCACGGAAGGTCACGATGGCGATGGGCTGGCCATCGAGTTTCTTGCGCAGGCGGTGCACGTAGATTTCGATGGCATCCGGGCTAGCCTCTTCGTCCAGGCCAAACACGTGGGACGCGAGTTGCTCCTTGCTCATGACTCGGCCCGGCCGAGCGATCAACGCTTCAAGCACGGCCTGCTCGCGGGAGGTCAAGGTCATCAGCTCGCCGCCGACGGCGAACCTGCGCGTATCGAGGTCGTACACCAACACGCCACACGTCTGCTGGCGCTCGCCGCCCAATACGCTGCGGCGCAGCAGCGCCTTGACCCGCGCTTCCAACTCCGTCAGCTCGAACGGTTTGGCAAGGTAGTCATCGGCACCCAGGTTCAAGCCGTGTACGCGGTCTTTCACATCGCTGCGCGCGGTCAGCATCAGCACCGGCAGGTTTTTTCCTCGGGCCCGCAAACGCGCGAGCACCTCAAAACCATCCATGCGCGGCAACCCCACATCGAGGATCACCACCGCATATTCCTCGCTGCTCAAGGCCAGGTCCGCGGCGACTCCGTCGTGCAATACGTCGACGGTCAAACCCGTGCTCTTGAGCGCCTGGGCGACACTTTCGGCGAGTTGCAAATGGTCTTCAACCAGGAGGACACGCATGGATTTCTACCTTATTCGGAGGTGGTCGGCGCCACGCTGTGCGAGGCAGTTTACAGGCGCGGCCTGCCCTGTGAAGCCCGAAAACATTGAAAGGCCGCTGAAAGGTTAGTGAAAGCTTCGCCCTTTAGCATCCAGCCACGGTAGGCCATGCCTGCCCAGCTACCTGAACCGTAGCGTCCGAAAAACGCCTCGATGCGTTTTCGCCAAAATAAGAACAATAACGGAGTGCACCACAATGCTGTCGACCCAGCCCCAGGCTTGCCCGCCTGTTCGTTTTTCCCGCCTGACCCAGACCGCCCTTGCCAGTGCCGCTGCCCTTGCCGGCTTTACGCCGCTCAGCCAGGCTGCCTTCTTCGAAGACAGTAGCGCGACCCTGGAAACCCGCAACATGTACTTCAACCGCGATTTTCGCGACGGCACCAGCGCGCAGCAGTCCAAGCGCGACGAATGGGCCCAGGGCTTCATGCTCAACCTGCAATCAGGCTACACCGACGGCACCGTCGGTTTTGGCGTGGATGCGCTAGGCATGCTCGGGGTCAAGCTCGACTCCAGCCCCGACCGCACCGGCACCGGCCTGCTGCCCACCCATGACGACGGTCGCGCCGCCGATGCGTACTCCAAGCTGGGCCTGACCGGCAAAGTGAAAATCTCCGCCACCGAGCTGAAGATCGGCTCGCTGATGCCGGAACTGCCGATCCTCAAGCCCAACGACGGGCGCATCCTGCCGCAGACCTTCAACGGCGGCCTGCTGACCTCCAAGGAGTTCAAGAACCTGACGTTCACCGGCGGCCGCCTGGACAAGGCCAAGGACCGCGACGACAGCAACTACGAGGACATTGCCCTCAACAACAAAAACAGCCGCTTCCTCAGCGGCGCCACCGGCAAGCACTTCAACTTCGGTGGCGTGGACTACAAGTTCGCCGACAAGATCACCGGCAGCTACCACTTCGCCCAACTCGACGACGTGTACCGCCAGCACTTCATCGGCCTGGTGGCTGCACGCCCGATGGGCCCCGGCACTTTCGCCACCGACCTGCGCCTGGCCCTCAGTGATGACACCGGCGCAGCCCGCGGCGGCAAGATCGACAACACCTCCCTCAACGGTCTGTTCAGCTATGCCCTCAATGGCCACAAGCTCAGTGCCGGCTACCAGCACATGTCCGGCGACAGCGCCTTCCCGTATGTGGATGGCAGTGACCCGTACCTCGTCAACTTCGTTCAGATCAATGACTTTGCCGGCGCCGACGAGCGTTCCTGGCAGGCGCGCTACGACTACGACTTCGCCAAGCTGGGCATTCCTGGCCTGAGTTTCATGAGCCGTTACCTGTCGGGTGACAACATCAAGCTCAAGAACGGCGAGACCGGTAAAGAGTGGGAGCGCAACACCGAGATCAAGTACGTGGTGCAAACCGGCGCGCTCAAGGACGTCGCCGTGCGCCTGCGTAACGCCACGTACCGCTCCAACTATTCAGCCCGTGATGCGGATGAAATGCGCGTGCTGGTCAGCTACAGCATTGCCCTTTGGTAAGTGTGCTCTGGTAAACCACTCATAACAAAAAGACGGAGAAAACCATGACCCCTTCACTGCGTAAATTTGCCCTCGCCGCCGGCTGCATGCTGTTCGCCGGCCAACTGCTGGCCGCCGACGAACCCAAGCGCCCGGAGTGCATCGCCCCGGCCTCCCCCGGCGGTGGTTTTGACCTGACCTGCAAACTGGCGCAAAGCGCGCTGGTCAACCAGAAGTTGCTGAGCAAGCCGATGCGTGTGACCTATATGCCTGGCGGCGTGGGCGCGGTGGCCTACAACGCGGTGGTCGCCCAGCGCCCTGCGGACGCCGGCACCCTGGTGGCCTGGTCCAGCGGTTCGCTGTTGAACCTGGCCCAGGGCAAGTTCGGCCGTTTCGATGAAACCAACGTGCGTTGGCTGGCGGCGGTGGGCACCAGCTACGGTGCCATCGCAGTGAAAAGCGATTCGCCCTACAAAACCCTCGACGATCTGGTCCAGGCGCTGAAGAAAGATCCGAGCAAGGTCGTGATTGGTTCCGGCGGTACCGTCGGCAGCCAGGACTGGATGCAAACCGCGCTGATCGCCAAGGCGGCCGGGATCAACCCGCGTGACTTGCGTTATGTAGCGCTCGAAGGCGGCGGCGAAATCGCCACGGCCCTGCTGGGTGGTCACATCCAAGTGGGCAGTACCGACATCTCCGACTCCATGCCACACATCCAGAGCGGCGACATGCGCCTGCTGGCGGTGTTCGCCGACAAGCGCCTGGACGAGCCGGAAATGAAGGATATCCCGACCGCCAAAGAACAAGGCTACGACATCGTCTGGCCGGTGGTACGCGGCTTCTACCTTGGGCCAAAAGTCAGCGATGCCGACTACGCCTGGTGGAAAGACGCCTTCGACAAACTGCTGGCCTCCGACGAGTTCGCCAAGCTGCGTGACCAGCGCGAGCTGTTCCCGTTCGCCATGACCGGCCCGGAGCTGGACACCTACGTGAAGAAACAGGTGGCTGACTACAAAGTGCTGGCCAAAGAGTTCGGCCTGATCCAGTAAACGCCCCTCTTTTGTGTAATGCCCCTGTAGGAGCGAGCGTGCTCGCAAAGAACGTCAATGATAACGCGTGCTGTCTGGAGGCACGTGGATGTCCTTGAGTTCTTCGCGAGCAAGCTCGCGCCTACCAAAGGGGCCTTGGAGTTCCCTATGCTCTTACAACGCATTTTCGCGGCCGTGCTGTTACTGGTCTGTGTCGGCCTGGCGCTGATGGCCTGGCCGTATCAGGCGGCCTTTTCCTACGAGCCAGTAGGACCAAGGGCCTTCCCATTGCTGCTGCTCGGGCTGATGGGCCTGGCACTTGTCTACATGCTGATTCGTCCGCAACCGACCAAACACACCGACGATGAACCGGCGCTGGACCGACCGACGCTGGTCAAGATCGGCGTCTGCGTGGCCTTGTTGCTGGTGTTTGCCGGCACTTTCGAATCACTGGGTTTCATCCTCAGCAGCATGCTGATCGGTATTCCGATGGCACGGCTGTATGGCGGCCGCTGGTTGCCCGGTGCGGTGATCATCACATTGATGAGCGTCGGTCTTTATCTGCTGTTCGATAAAACCATGGACGTACCGCTGCCCCTCGGTCTGCTCGACGTTCTGGAGAACTGATATGGATACTTTTGGCTATTTGGGCCAGGGCTTCGGCATCGCGCTGAGCCCCTACAACCTGGTGACCGCGCTGTGCGGCACCTTGATCGGTACGGTGGTTGGCCTGTTGCCGGGCCTGGGCCCGATCAACGGCGTAGCGTTGTTGATCCCCATCGCGTTTGCCCTGGGCCTGCCGCCGGAGTCGGCGCTGATCCTGCTGGCGGCCGTGTACCTGGGCTGTGAATACGGCGGCCGCATCAGCTCGATCCTGCTGAACATTCCGGGCGAAGCCTCCACTGTGATGACCACCCTCGACGGCTACCCGATGGCCCGCAAAGGCATGGCTGGCGTGGCGCTGTCGTTGTCGGCCTGGAGCTCGTTCATCGGTGCGTTTATCGCCACCTGCGGGATGGTGCTGTTCGCCCCGCTGCTGGCCAAATGGGCGATTGCTTTCGGCCCGGCGGAATATTTCGTACTCATGGTGTTTGCGATTGTCTGCCTGGGCGGCATGGCCGGTGACAAACCCCTGAAGACGTTTGTCTCGGCGCTGATCGGCCTGTTCCTCGCGTGCGTCGGCATCGATGCCAACAGTGGCGTGTACCGCTTTACCGGCGACAACATCCACCTGACCGACGGCATCCAGTTCGTGGTGCTGGTACTGGGCCTGTTCTCGATCAGTGAGATTCTACTGCTCCTGGAAAAAACCCATCGCGGCCAGGAAGCGGTAAAAGCCACCGGACGCATGATGTTCAACGCCAAGGAAGCCTTGTCGGTGTTGACCGTGAACCTGCGTTGCGGCGTGTCGGGCTTCATCATCGGCGTCTTGCCAGGTGCGGGCGCGACCATGGCTTCGGCCGTTGCCTACATGACCGAGAAACGTATCGCCGGGGCCAGCGGCAAGTTCGGCCAAGGTGACATGCGCGGCCTGGCGGCTCCGGAAACCGCGATCGGCGCGTCGGTCTGCGGCGCGATGGTGCCGATGCTGACCCTTGGCGTACCCGGTTCGGGCACCACGGCGGTGATGATCGGCGCGCTGTCGCTGTACAACATCACGCCGGGTCCGCTGCTGTTCCAACAGCAACCGGACATCGTCTGGGGCCTGATCGCGTCGTTGTTCATCGCCAACATCATGCTGGTGATCCTGAACATCCCGATGATCCGCATCTTCACGCGCATCCTCGCCGTGCCGAACTGGGCGCTGGTGCCGGTAATCGCCATCATCACTGCGATCGGCGTCTACGCGGTACATGCCACCACCTTCGATCTGTTCCTGATGATCGCTATCGGCATCTTCGGCTACATCCTGCGCAAGCTGGACTTCCCACTGTCGCCGCTGCTGCTGGGCTTTATCCTCGGCGGCCTGATGGAGCAGAACCTGCGTCGTGCGCTGTCGATTTCCAACGGTGCGCTGGAAATCCTCTGGTCGAGCCCGATCACCTTTGGTGTCTGGGTATTGACCGCCATCATGCTGCTCGTACCGTTGCTGCGTATCTGGCGCAAACGTGCGCAACAGCGTCGTGCCGTGGCCGATGTCTGAGGTCACCTTCAGACAATGGTGGGGAACACCGCTGGTCGGACTGGCCGGCGGTTACCTGGCCAGCCTCGTCGGCTGGCCGTTGCCGTACATGGTCGGCTCGTTGCTGGCGATCATCCTGGTGCGTTGCCTCACGCCGTGGCAGTTGGCCGAGATTCCCGGCGGGCGCAAATGCGGCCAATGGGTGGTAGGTATCGGCATTGGCCTGCACTTCACGCCGGTGGTGATCGAGCAGGTGATGAGCCACTTCGGCCTGATCTTTTTCGGCGCGCTGGTCACCAGCCTGTCGAGCGTGGTCGGCGTGTGGCTGATGCGCCGCAGCGGTGAAGACCGCGCCACGGCGTTTTTCTCCAGCATGCCGGGTGGTTCCGGCGAGATGGTCAACCTCGGCGCACGCAATGGTGCGGTGCTCAGCCGCGTCGCGGCGGGCCAGAGTTTGCGGGTGCTGGTGGTGGTGTTGTGTGTGCCGGCGATCTTCAAGTATTTACTGGACGGCAGCGCACCGCAGTTTCATCCGGCGCCGGTGAACTGGGCCTGGCTGGCGCTGCTGTTTCCGGTCGGTGCGCTGGTGGCCTGGGGCTGGCAGCGCTTGCGTCAGCCGAACCCGTGGTTGTTCGGGCCGTTGTTGGTCAGCGCTACCGCCAGCGTGATGTGGGACTTGCACATCGGTTTGCCCGACGGCGGCAGCCAGATCGGCCAGTGGCTGATCGGCAGCGGCCTGGGCTGCCACTTCAACCGTCAGTTCTTCCGGCGCGCGCCGTCGTTCATGGCGCGCACCTTGATCGGCACGGCGTTGACCATGGCGCTGGCGACGCTGGCGGCGGTGGGCTTGAGTGCCCTCACCCACCTGGACCTGCGTTCGTTGACCCTGGGCATGATGCCCGGCGGCATTGCCGAGATGAGCCTCACGGCCGAAACCCTGCAACTGTCGGTGCCGCTGGTGACAGCGATGCAGGTGATGCGGTTGTTGTTTGTGTTGTTTTTGGCAGAGCCGTTGTTCAGGCATTGGAACCGCCAGCCCGAGCAAGCCTGAACCTCAGAGTGGCGGCAACCGCCACTCAATCGGCGTCTCGCCATTCTGCTCAAGAAACTTGTTGGTACGGCTGAAATGCCCGCAGCCCAGAAACCCACGATACGCCGACAGCGGCGACGGATGCACCGACGTCAGTACCAAGTGCTTGGTGGCATCGACCAGTTTCTGCTTGCCCTGGGCATGGGCGCCCCACAGTAAAAACACCAAATGCGGCTGATGCTCGCTGACCACTTCGATAATCCGATCGGTCAAGAACTGCCAGCCCTTGCCCGCGTGGGCGTTGGCATTGGCGCGCTCCACGGTCATGGTGGTGTTGAGCATCAACACGCCCTGGTCGGCCCAGCTTTGTAGGCAGCCATGGTTGGGGATGTCGATGTTCAGGTCGCGCTTGAGTTCTTTATAGATATTGACCAAGGACGGGGGCGTCGGCACGCCCGGTTGCACCGAGAAGCACAACCCGTGGGCCTGGCCGGGGCCGTGGTAAGGGTCCTGGCCGAGTATCACCACCTTGACCTTGTCCAAAGGCGTGGAGTTGAGCGCGTTGAAAATCAGCGGGCCGGGCGGGTAGATCTCTTTGCCAGCGGCATGCTCCAGGCGCAGGAATTCGCGCAACTGGGCCATGTAGGGTTTGTCGAACTCATCGCGCAAGGCGTGTTTCCAGCTGGGTTCGAGTTTGATACGGTCGCCTTCGGTCATACTTGAATTGTCTTGTAAAAAAGAATGTGGCGAACCCTAGGAAAGCCGGCGTTGCTTGTCAATTGATCTGACACACCATCGGCACTTTCCCACGAAGCGATCATACTGATCCTTCACCCTCCCGAATGAGGTCACAATGAACCTGCACTTCGAAGAGCTCACCGGCAGCGACGGTGCCCGCGTCGGCATCGCCAGCCTTGATGCTGAAAAATCCCTGAACGCCCTGTCCCTGCCGATGATCCTGGCCTTGAGCGATCGCCTGGATGCCTGGGCCAAAGACCCGAACATCGTTTGTGTGCTGCTGCGCGGTAACGGGCCCAAGGCCTTTTGCGCCGGTGGCGAGGTGCGCAGCCTGGCCATGGAATGCCGTGAACAACCCGGTGAAGTGCCCGCCCTGGCCGCGCAGTTTTTCGCGGCGGAGTACCGTCTCGACTATCGCCTGCACACCTATCCCAAACCGCTGATCTGCTGGGGCCACGGCTATGTACTGGGTGGCGGCATGGGGCTGCTGCAAAGCGCCGCCATCCGCATCGTCACACCGAGCAGCCGCCTGGCCATGCCCGAAATCAGCATCGGCCTGTACCCGGATGTGGGCGCCAGCTGGTTTCTGTCACGCTTGCCGGGCAAGCTCGGTCTATTCCTGGGTCTCACCGGCGCACACATCAACGGCCGTGACGCCCTGGACCTGGGCCTGGCCGACCGCTTCCTGCGTGACGATCAGCAGGACGAACTGCTCGACGGCCTGCTGCAACTCAATTGGCAGGAACAGACCGCGATACAACTCAACAGCCTGCTCAAGGCCCTGGCCCAGGAAGCTGTCAACCAGCAGCCCGACGCCCAATGGCTGCCGCGCCGAAGGCAAATCGACGAATGGCTGGATGTGGGCGATGTGCACTGTGCCTGGCGAGCATTGAGCCCACTGCGCGACCATGCCGACCCGCTGTTCAGCCGCGCCGGCCAGACGCTGAGCGAAGGCTGCCCGTTGACCGCGCACCTGGTGTGGGAGCAGATCCAGCGCGCTCGGCATTTGTCCCTGGCCCAGGTGTTCCAGATGGAATACACCCTGAGCCTCAATTGCTGCCGTCACCCGGAGTTCAGCGAAGGGGTGCGTGCGCGGTTGATCGATAAAGACCAGAAACCCCATTGGCATTGGCCGGATATCAATACTGTCCCGGACGCCGTGGTGCAGGCGCACTTTCACAAAGCGTGGGAAGGTCGCCATCCGTTGGCGGATTTGTCCGATTACTGATTGTTTTCACCCACAAAAAACGGCGCTTGCTGCGCCGTTTGCATTCAACACCGATCAACGGTGACCGCCACGGCCTCGGCCATGGTCACCATCGCGCCCGTGCCTGCCATTCCCCCCGTGATCACCCCACCCCTGGTTCGGATAAGGCCGGTAGCCCGCCCTTGGCCCCGACGGGTAATAGCGAGGTGCCGGCTGGTAATAACGCGGCGCCGAGTAGTAACGCGGTGCGGGTGCGTAGTAGCGCGGCGACGGGTAGTAGTCACGGCGGTATTGATACGCCGAGCCGCCCCCGTAGTAATACGCCGGCGCCGGTGAGGTGTAGACCTCTGATCGATAGTAGCTCTGGCCTCCATCGTAGTAGGGCACACAAGCGCAAAGGGTCAGACCGAGTAAAGCGCTGAGCAGCAGTCGTCGATACATGGCGGCCTCCTGGACCGCGAAAGAGCACCTCCAGCGACGCGGGAGGGCGGCATTCAGCTTTCACTGAATGACAAAGTATCTGACATCAAAAACCGAATCTGGTGCGTTTTGGTAACAGCTTGATACATCTGCAGCCGCAAACTTGCGTCAGCCACGCAATATTGCCCATTGGTCGGGGCTTTCAGGGTAGGTGGAACATTTTTGGTTGTATTGAAACTTTAAATAATTGGATAGCGTCACTATGACATCGCACAATAGCAGGGAGGCTCTAGCGCGAGCTCTCTATCCCTATCATCTCGGATTTCGGCCATGAAGATTTCAACCAAACTGTTGCTCTCCTTTCTACTGTGCGCAGTCGTCACCTTGGGCGTGGGTGTACTGGGTATCAAAGGTGTGGCTCGCCTCGCCACCGCACTCGAAATGACGTTCTCCAACAATCTGGTGTCCGTCAGCACCACGTCGGCCACCCTCAACGGCCTGGTCGCCCACAACCGTGGCTTGTACCGGTTGATGGATGCCAGCCAGGGCGACGTGTCCCAGCAAGACCGCGATCGCGTCCGCCAGGACATCGCCAAAGAACTCGCGAACAGCCAGGCCGCCTACAAAACCTACCGCGCCACGCCGTTGGAAGACGACGAGCGGGCAGCTGGCGACAAGCTCGACCAGCTCTGGCCCACCTACATCAACAACTCCGAACGCATCATGTCGATGCTTGAAAACAACCAGCTCGACCAGGCCCGAGCACAGCTCAACACCACCAACAATGAGATCTTTCGCCAGGCACGCGACTTGATCCGCGTGATCGTCGACTCCAACAACCGCCAGATCAAAGAAGGCTCCATCGCCGCTGATGACCTGCGCAACAGCGCGCTGACCTGGATGATCAGCGGCATCGTGCTGGCCTTTATCATCGCCATCACCATTGGCGTACTGATCACCCGCCTGATCACGCGTCCCATCGCCCAGGCCGTGGAGAGCGCTCAACGCATTGCCAAAGGTGACCTGACCCAGGCCATCGTCACCGAGCGTACCGACGAAACCGGGCAACTGCTGATGGCGCTGGCCGATATGCAGGGCGGCCTGAAAAGCACCCTGATGGAAATCGCCAACGCCTCTGACCAATTAGCGTCGGCCGCCGAAGAACTCAGCGCAGTCACCGAAGAAAGCAGCCGTGGCCTCACCCGCCAGAATGACGAAATCCAACAGGCCGCTACCGCCGTCAATCAGATGACCGCAGCGGTGGACGAAGTGGCGAGCAATGCCGTGTCCACCTCGGAAGCCTCGCGCCAGGCCACCACCGAAGCCGAAGAGGGCCGTGAGCAAGTGGCCCAGGCCGTGTCTGGCATGGGCTCGATGGTGGTCGAGATCAACGACTCCACCCAATCGGTCGCCGACCTCGCCGGCCAGGTCCGGGAAATCGGCAAGGTGATCGATGTGATCCGCGGCATCGCCGACCAGACCAACCTGCTGGCCCTCAATGCGGCGATCGAAGCCGCCCGTGCGGGTGAGCAAGGTCGCGGTTTCGCGGTGGTTGCCGATGAAGTGCGCGCCTTGGCCCATCGCACCCAGACCTCCACGGTCGACATCGAAAAAATGATCGGTGCCGTGCAGGTCGGCGCCGATGACGCCGTGGCCGCGATGAACAAGAGCCTGACGTGGGCCAACAACACCCAGACCCTGGCACAGAACGCCGGTGAGGCATTGGATCGCATCACCTCCAGCGTGGCGAAGATCAACGAGCGCAACCTGGTGATCGCCTCCGCCTCCGAGGAACAGGCGCAAGTGGCCCGTGAAGTGGACCGCAACCTGCTCAACATCCAGGACCTGTCGACCCAGACCGCCGCCGGTGCCAACCAGACCAACGCCTCCAGCCAAGACCTGTCGCGCCTGGCCACCTCGTTCAATGCGCTGGTCAGCAAGTTCCAGCTGTAAGTAGCCTGCCGTGGGTTGGCGCTGTATCGTGCAAGGCCAAGCGAACCTTGCCCGATCAGCCCACCCCATGACCACGCCAACCCTATGCCCCGCCTGCGGTGCCCGCAACGACTGCGCCCTGGCCGACCCACGCACAGCCGACCAGGCCTGCTGGTGCTTCAGCGTCACCATCGATACTGCGGTGCTCGAAGCGTTGCCGGATGAGCTGCGCAACACAGCCTGCCTATGCCCGCGCTGCGCCCAAGTCGATGAACAACTGCGCAGCCGCGATGCGGGTTGATCGTTTCCTCAGCAACCTGCCGCAGTTCAATCGCAAGCAAGTGCGCCTGCTATTGGTAGAGCGAAGGGTCATCGTCGATGGCGTGGCGGTCAGTGACCCCCACCATGAAGTGCGCGAATTCAGCCGCGTGTGCGTTGACGACAACGTGCTGCAAGCGGGCAAACCGGCGCGTTATTTCATGCTGCACAAGCCCCAGGGTTGTGTGAGTGCCACCTTGGACCCGCAACACCCCACGGTACTGGACCTGCTGCATGAGCCGGACAACGCCGACTTGCATATCGCCGGCCGCCTGGATTTCAACACCACCGGGCTGCTGTTGATCACCAATGACGGCCAGTGGTCACGCCGCCTGACGCAACCGACGACCAAGTTACCCAAGGTCTATCTCGTTGAAACTGAACAGGCCATCGGCGCCGAGTACGCGACGACGTTTGCGGCCGGTGTGTATTTTGCGTTTGAGGGCCTCACCACCCAGCCTGCCGAGTTGGCATTGCTGGGACCAACGACAGCGCGCTTGAGCATCATCGAAGGCCGCTACCACCAGGTGAAGCGCATGTTCGGGTACTTCAACAACAAAGTGATTGGCTTGCATCGCGAGCGCATGGGGCCGTTGGTGTTGGATGCCGCGCTGGCGCCGGGCGAATATCGAGCGTTGACCGCCGAGGAAATCCACCAGGTCTGATGACCGTTCAGCCGGTGATGGCAAAAACCCATTTCCAAGCCTTGCGACATCCCGAGTCTGTGCTTGAATCAAGCTCACCAGTTTAAATATGACTGGCGAGTCGCCTATAACCTCCAAGAAACACCTTGCCCCCGCCCGTGCGTTATCCAACGGGCTTTCCAGGCAAACAGCCCGCCATAACAACACCTGTCGGCCAGCCGTCATCGGACCGACATGGGCCTCCCTTTTCAGGCGTATGCCTACCTGTCACAAAGCTCGTGCAGAGTTATCTGCGCGCCCTACCCGCTTGCCAGGAGTCTTACGACATGAGGCCAGAAATCGCTGTGTTGGATATACAGGGTCAGTATCGGGTTTACACGGAGTTCTATCGCGCGGACGCTGCTGCCAAGACCATCATCATGGTCAACGGCTCCATGGCCACTACCGCCTCATTTGCCCAGACCGTGAAAAGCCTGCACCCGCAGTTCAATGTGGTTTTGTACGACCAGCCCTACGCTGGCCGCTCAAAAATCCATAACCGCCATGAGCAGATGCTGACGAAGGAAGTCGAAGGCCAGATCCTCCTGGAACTCATCGACCACTTTGCCGCCGAACACGTGCTGTCGTTTTCCTGGGGCGGCGCCGCCACCCTGGTCGCCCTCGCCCACCGCCCACGCCGCGTGGAGAAGGCTGTGATCAGCTCGTTCTCGCCGGTGATCAACGCGCCCATGCGCGACTACCTCGAACGCGGCGTCGACTACCTCGGCAACCTCGACCGCGACCGCGTCGGCCATTTGGTCAACAGCACCATCGGCAAACACCTGCCGTCGCTGTTCAAGCGCTTCAACTACAAGCATGTGAGCAGCCTGGCCGAGCACGAATATGGGCAGATGCACTTTCACATCAGCCAAGTGCTCCACAGCGACCGGTTGTGCTACCTCAAGGCGGCCAAAGCGATCGACATTCCAGTGCTGTTCCTGAACGGCGAATGGGACGAATACACCAGCGCCCAGGATGCCCGGCAGTTTGGCAACCACGTGGCCAACAGCAGCTTCAGCACCATCCAGGCCACGGGGCATTTTCTGGATATGGAGCACAAGGCCGCATGCCGAGACAGCCGCGAAGCGGTGGTGGGGTTTCTGAAGCCAGAGCGGCAGGTCAGCCGATTGCGTTATCACCAAGGCCAGACACAGCATGCGTTTGCAATTTGAAATCAGGCCCGCTGCAGAAACGAGCTTGCTCGCGAAGAACGTTAACAATGACGCGTTTATTTCTGGATGAGCGCGGCAACCTGAGGTTCTTCGCGAGCAAGCCCGTTCTTGCAAAGGTGCTGCAACTCGCACATTTTCCAAAGAAAAACTTCAAATCGTGGCGAACATCTGGTACAAAGTCAGCCGCTCTGAGCGGGTATAGTTTAGTGGCAAAACGAAAGCTTCCCAAGCTTTAGTTGAGGGTTCGATTCCCTCTACCCGCTCCACTTCTGCTTCTCCCTCGTTTTTCCGCATCATCCCCCACGTTTCCACATCAGCGACCAGCCCAGTCAATACAAGGCTTTCAGCGATTCCGCACGTTCCCTCGCACTCCGCCGTTTGTCTTCTCAGTCTGGAATTTTTTGTATAGCGGTTTGTATAGTGGCGTTAGATCGAACCACGCGATACAAACGCCATGAAACGTACTGATATCAAGCGCCTACCCTTGGCCGATACGGTGTTGGCTGCATTGGAGCCTGAGGCGAAGGACTATTACTAAAACTACGGGGCTGACCGCTTCTACTTCCTTGTGACCAGTGCTGGGTGCTGCGGTACAAAAAGCCCAACGGGAAATGGACCTGGCATGGGTTGGGCACCTATCCTGACGTCAGCGCCAAGTACGCCCGAGAAAAAGCGCGTGCTGCGTTGAAGCTTAATGCTGATGGCGTTGACCCCATTACGCGCAAAGCTGCCCTGAAAGCGGCACAGGCCGTCGCTGAGGCCAATACGTTCAAAGTGGCGGCTGATTTGTGGCTCGAAAAGAAAATCAAAGATGATCGCGCTGAGAAAACCCTCGAGGGGATTAACGGCGCCCTGAAGAACGACATCCTCCCTGCCCTTGGGCATAAACCTCTCGATCACATCACCCGTGGCGATTGCGCCAACCTGCAGGCACGCATCGAGAAACGTGGGGCGCATAACACTTCGGAAAAGGTGCGGGTGTGGGTGAACCAGATATTTGCGCTGGCCATCGCTAAGGGCATGACTGAAAACAATCCTGCCAGCAACCTGCTTGCCATTGCTGAGAAGGCGCCGCCGGAGAATCAGTATCCGCATTTGCTAGGAGAAGAGCTGCCGGACTTTCTCAAGGCGCTACGTGCGTCAGACAGCGGCGCCATTGTGAAAACGGCGGCTTGGCTGACTGTGTGGACCGCGTCGCGGCCAGGGATGGTGCGGTGGGCGGAATGGGTGGAGTTCGATTTGGATAACGGGTTGTGGAGCGTTCCTGGGGCGAAGATGAAGATGAAGCGGGATCATCTGGTGCCCTTGCCTACGCAGGCCGTTGAACTGATCAGGGAGCTACAAAAGCTGACCGGTTGTTCGCGGTATCTGTTTCCGTCCAGTGGGGAAAAGGTGCCGGTTATCTCTGATGGATCGATCAACAAGTGCTTTGCGTTGATTGGCTATAAGGGGCGCCTTGCGCGTCCCACCACGATAGACAATACGCAAGGCTGAAATTGAAATAGAAAGCACTGCTGCGTATATCACCTGAGAGTGTTGCGAGAGCCAAGCAAAGATAGCCACCCAAACACTAGGGTCTTTGGTAGACATTGGTAACCTCACTGGACGTCCGGTATGAAAAGCGAAGATAAATCGCTACCTGATGAAAAGTACGCTGTAAAAAAGCTCTACCCCGCAACCTGCAAAACAGGTGGTCCTCAGCTCTCGAATCAATCACACCGGATCCTCATGCTGGCCGAGCTGAACGGGCCACAGATGTCATCCCTCTTCGCGGCGAACAATTGCGCACCTACAACAATGAAACCTACGACGCTGTAGATATGCACCGTGACGGGCTACTGGCGTGGGACTTCGTCGAAATAACGCCGGAAATGCTCATCCCCATCTCTTCCGACGATTTTAAAGAAAATGAACGGGCGCTGAAAAATCTTGGCCCCATCATGGGACGCAAATCTCAGGAACTCATACCTGTAATCATCAGGCTGATGAGAGATCTGGAGCCCTTCGGGTCCTGGTCGTCAAATGGCAGTGATAAAACCATGTTCAAGTGCGGCAGTACCCACCTGCATCTGGGTCGTCCAGCATTACCGTTGAAACTTTTCGATAAAAATCCCGCATTACGCCAATTGGTTTTAATCCCTCACCTCAGCGCAAGAGGCCCTAATGGGGCGTGGATTATCCGTCGAGGACCAGAGCACATCGGCTCAAAGTTGTTCGCAGATAAATATGCCTTCTACGCTCGAGATGATGGCGCACCGTTCACCTTCGAGAGTTCTACAAGCCCTGAAAGCTGGTCTTCAGTCGGCACGATGGCGCTTTTTGCAACAGAAGAGGCTGCTCGCTCCTTCGCACAAGGCTGGGATGACGAAGAGGAAACTGCGTCGACCGATGTCGGGCGAGCTGAAGACGCAGAGCTTTTTGCGCTTTTCGGTTTGGTGGATGTTGTTGAAACAGAGGAACATCAGCTAGCAGTCACATTCAGAGGGGCCAGAAGCTTGGATCAACCTGTTTCGAGCCTTGAGACGCTTGCGTTAGCGTTGCCCTCAACACCTGGGCACGGATAGATAAGACAAATGCGTAAGCCCGGCGCCAGGCCGGGCTAAGAACCGATCAGCTCAAACCGCGTTCAGCCGCTCAACCATATCCGGGAAGCGCTCAACCAGCTTGATCAACAGCGCCGCCTGAGCGTTGGGCTTGGACTTAGACTGTTCCCAGTTTTTCAGCGTGTCAGGACTGGTCCTGATCTGCCGGGCGAATACGGGCTGTGACATGTGCAGTTTTTCACGGATGGCAATGATCTCAGCAGCCGTCACCTCTGGGGGCGCAAGGGCCTCCACTTCGTACTGGCGAAGCGTAATCTTCCCTTGCCGGTGTTCAGCCATCTCGCCAACACCCTGCATCAGTTCTGTAAACAGATCGCGCTTTTTCATTTTCCACCTCGTTTTTTCAGCTCTGCATCAATCGCAGCTTTCAGTGCTTTCTCCTGATCAGCTGTCAGGTTCCCCATTTCATCCTTGTCGTAGATCGCAAACATCCAAAACTGACCGTAATTCATCAGCCAGTAGTAAATGACACGCAGCCCACCACGCTTTCCCTTGCCTCGGCGAACGTCCTGCCAGCGGAGCTTTCTGAAGCCTCCGGTACGTGGCATCACATCGCCAGCCTCAGGATTCGCCTGCATTTCGGTCTGAAGCTGGCGATACTCATCGTCAGTCAGGTAGTCACCAACCGTGGCGGTGAAGCTTGTGGTTTCGAAGAAGACCGTTTTCATAGATAAAAGTATAGGCAAGTTGCTTACACTTAAAATAACTCATCCTCGGGCCGTCGTCATCCCAGACGCGCGACGTCATGACAGACGGCCGGGGTCAGCCGACCCGAAAATTCTTGTATAGCGGCTTGTATAGCGAACCGAAAAAAAGCCCTGAAACCCGCGCACCACGTGGCCCATTCGACCCCCTTCACCCGCTCCACTCAAATCTTGCCCTTGCGTCAGTGTGATACTGACGCAAGAGACACAAAAAACCGGTCCCCAGTGGCCGGTTTTTTGTGCGCGGCAGTTGAGCCCAGGCCTAACCGGCCGAACACTTGCTGCACAGCGACGACCCCGCCAGCGCCGCGGGTAAAACTCAATCACGCCGAGACAACGTTGCCGGACGCCCGCCACCCTGTCCGCGCAATCATCAAGGCCAACAGCTGGAACCCGATGATCAGCGCCACACACCCCGCCCATCCCCAGCGCTCCCAGATCAACGCCGGGACGATTGCACCGCAACTGCCGCCCAGGTAATAGCACGTGAGGTAGACACCAACGGCTCCCGCCTTGTTGTCGCGGGCCGTCGCGGTGGTGAAGGCATTGGCTGCAGCCTGGGCGAGGAACACGCCAGTGGAACTGAGCGCCAGGCCTGTCACGATGCTCCACAGGGACGGCACCAGCGTCAGGGCTGAGCCGCTGATGCCAAGCACCGCAGCACCGGTCAACAGTTGGGCATGAGGACGCGCTTTGCTCAGGCGGCCGGCGATGGGGATCACGATCAGTGCCAGCAGGAACACCGTGTACAGCGTCCCCAAAGCCGCAGGCCCGAGGTTGAACGGCGGCAGGCCGAGGTACAGACCTACGTAGGTAAATGCCGCCACTTGGGAAAACAATACGCAAAAACCCACGGCATACGCCGCTAGCAACGGTTTGCAAAAAACACTCGAAAAAGACGTCCTGACCTGCACTGCCCGTGCACGGTTGGCAGGCAACAGAAACTGAATAAACCCGCCGACCATCAAGCTCAACACCGCGAGTAATTCAAACGCTTCACGCCATCCCACGTATTGAGTCATCACCCCCGTGACAAAGCGTCCGGCAAACCCACCCAACACGGTGCCCGCGACATACAGGCTCGTGACTTCGGTGACGGTGCCGCCGCTCCAGCGGTCGCCGATGTACGCCACGCTGGTGGCGAACACCACCGGAATCAGCATGCCCTCGATAAAGCGCCACACCAGCACGGCCGCAAAGCTGTCGGCATACGCGGTCATCAACGCCGGCACTGCCAGCAGCAGCGCGGCCACGGAGATCACCGTGCGCTGATCGAAACGCCCGGTCAGGCGGCTGACAAACGGCGCGGTGAGCGCCACTGCCAGGGTGGTCACGGTGATGCTCCAGCCCGCCGCCCTGTGGCTGATCTGAAACTGCGCGGCAAAGGTCTGCAGGATGCTCTGGGTCGCATACAAGTTGAGAAACGCCGCGCAGCCACACAGGAACAGGGCAAGGCGGGCACAATGCAGGCGCGGTTTCATGAAACCTCTCGTTTTATTTTGAAAGGTCTTTATAGAATGGCGCGCAGGCCCTACACCAATACCGAATTCCGACCGATCGATACCCAAGGATCAGCATGCTCGACCTACGCAAGCTGCGTTACTTTCTGACGGTCGCCGAAGAGGTGGCAGATGGGCGATTGGACGTCGGCTTGAGCCGGCTGTTGCCACAGAGCGCGCAAGTGCACACGTTGTCACTGGGTCAGGAGCGGCTGATGGCGGCAGTCTCCACCGACAGTCCCCTGGCGAGTCTGGCGCAGCTCAGCTTGATGCAGCTCAGCCCTCACCCGTTGATCCTGTTTCCTGCGGATTACGGCTCCGGCCTGAACCACTCCATCGAGCAACTCTACCGCCGTCATGGCGTACCTTTGCGTCCCGGGCCGACCGGGCGGCAGATCACGTCGATTATCGCGCTGGTGGCCGCCGGCCAAGGGGTAGCGCTGGTGCCGCAATGCACGCAAAGCCTGATGAACAAAGGGGTGACGTACAGGCCATTGATCGAAGCTGATGCGCACGCGCCGTTATTGGTGCTGACTCGAAAAGAGGAGTCGAACGCTGCCGTGCGCGCCTTTATGACGGTGATTGACGAAGTCGTACCCACGCCATGACACGACGTGAGGAATCAGCAAAATCTGATTACATTGACGACTGCGCCTCCCGACAATGTCGCGCCCTTGACCAACCGAGATGACTGCAATGCTTGAACCGGGACAACCCACACCAAAATCCATACTGCGCCAGGTACTGGGTTGGGTGCTGGTTCTGCCCCTGCTGGCCTCGTTCGTGAGGCTGCCATTTCCCTTGGGGCTGGTCCTTGCGCTGGGGGTGATGGCGGCCTCGGTCTACGGCGTATGGTTAGCCAGGTGCCAGGCCAGTCGACGCGTGACTCTGTTTGCGTTGAACGTCGCCCTGCTCAACGGCGTCTCAGTGGTCATGCTGGGGACGGCCTCCCTGCTCAAAGCGCTGTATTACGTTGCCCTCCTCTATGTGTATCCGCATTACGTCAATTGGGTGTACTGGAATCACTAGACTCCGAGGAATTTGATCGCAAGAAACGTAGTTTCCGCCCCGGCTGAAAAAACTACAGTAGCGACGTCACCTTTTGCACCCGCCTGTTGAGGAGCCACCCATGTTCTACGACTACAAGCTCATGCCCTCCCCCGTCGGCCAGCTCACGCTGGTGGCACGCGATGGCAAACTCAGCGCCGTTCTGTGGGAGTGCGAACGTGCCAACCGCGTGCGCCTGGGCGAGTTGCACGAAGCCAACGGCAGCCCGGTATTGCTGGAGGCCGAGCGCCAGTTGCAGGAATACTTTGCCGGCACGCGCAGCGCCTTCGCGTTGGAACTGGACTTCAATGGCACCGCGTTTCAAAAGCAAGTCTGGCAGGCGCTGTTGACCATTCCCTTCGGCGAAACCCGCAGCTACAGCCAGATCGCCCAGCAGATCGGCAACCCCAAGGCGGTGCGTGCCGTCGGCGCTGCCAATGGGCGCAATCCCCTCTCGATCATCGCCCCATGCCATCGGGTAATCGGGGCGTCGGGCAGCCTGACCGGGTTCGCCGGAGGTCTTGAGGCCAAGCAGTATCTGCTGGCACTGGAGGGCACCGGCCAGGCGGAGCTGGCATTCTGAGCCAGGCAAAAAAACGGCGATTGAGCCAGGCCCAACCGCCGTTCTGTGCTTGGGCCAACGGCCTCAACCGTCGCCTTGATGAGCCTTACCGTAAGTCGACGCCAGTGCACGGGCTTTCTGCAGACGCTCTTGCAGCTTAGGCAGCGTCTCATCCACCAGGGCTTTTATTTCGGGCACCTGCGATGCAGCACCTTCCTGCTTGAACAGCGCAATGGCGTCTTCGTTTTCCTTGACCTGTTGCGCGGTGTAGGCCGCGTCAAAGGAGTCGCCGTCCTTGAGTTCCGGCATCAGGGTTTCGGCTTTGTCGACGATCTTTTCGCGTGGAGCCACGGGCAGGTCGAGCTTCTTGGCGATGGCCGCCAAGTGCTGGTTGGCCAGGGTGCGCTCGTTGATCACCTCGATGGTGTAGTCCTTGATTTCCTGGGACGAGGTCTTGGCGTGGGCCATGCGACTGGTTTCGATATCCGCCATACCTTTGGCGCTAGCCTGCTCGATGAATTCAGCAGGCGACTGGGCGAAAGCATTGCTGGCGCCGAGGCCCAGCAGCATCGCGAAACTGGCGGTGCGTAACCGGATAGCCATGCGGCTCATGATGGGTTCCTCCAGGGCAAAAATAAGTGCGGGGGAACACACCCCGCCCTGAATTCGAATTTTCAGGGCGGCAAAGGTTTAGAAAAAACTTGCCCGTGCGACGAACGGTCGTCGTCGCCTCAGGTTGGTTTGTTGGCGAACAGCCCTGGCAATGCGTGCGCCAGGGCGTTGATGGCAAAGCCGATGAACATCACACCGCAGAGCTTGGTGATGAGAATTTCATGGCGCTGGTACACCGTGCGCACGCGCTGGGCGCCGACGACGCCGATCAGGATCGCGTAGGCCGTCAGACCGCCGACAAAGCTCAGGAAGATCAGCGACGGCAGCATCGACCAGGTCAGCAACTCGGCGCGGCTGGACAACACCGCCGTGAAGGTCGCGACCGCCACCGGATACGCCTTAGGGTTGGTCAGGCCGAACACAACCCCATGCCAGAACGGATGCCGCGCCGCGCCCTGAGGCGCATCACCGCTGCGACGTTGGGTGCGGATGGCGCGCCAGCCCAGCCAGAACAGGTACAGGCCGCTGAGCACACCCAACACATCAAACGCCGTACTGCCGACTTCCCGTGCGCCCACAATGGCAATCAACGCCGTGCTGCACCACACCACATCGCCCAGCAAGTGCCCACACAGGAACCCCGCCCCGGCACGGCGGCCACGGGCGGCGCCGATACCAAACACGGCCAATACGCCAGGGCCAGGCGTAATACCGTAGATAAAACCCGACGCGAGGACGGCGAGCAGCAGGGATAGGGTCATGGGTGCGACTCTGACAGGTGGTTGGCAAGTGGACGGATTCTGCATGTTCTTGCGCGGAAAAACGACCGTGCTGATTGTGGTGAACGCTGTCTGTCTACCCCACTTGCTTACGTCAAAACACCCTGCACCTGCCCCATCAACCACTGCAATCCCGAATCCCCTCCCCGCCGCGCATGCCACGCCAGCTCAACTGCAAACGAAGGAATATGAAAGGGCGGCGCTAAGGCCAATAAATGCGGATGATCGACAGTAAGCAGCCCCCGCGACGATACCGTCAGAATCAAGTCCGTGCCCTCAATCAACTGCGGCGCCACGCCCCAGTGCGGCAGGCTGATCGCGACATGCCGGCGCTGGCGAATCGCGGTCAGCGCGCGTTCGATTTCCGGCGTGCCGCTGCCGCGCATTTCCAGTAGCACATGGGGGCGCGAGAGGTAGGTGGGCAAGTCGAGCGTGCCGTCCTGCGGCAGGCTGTTGCGGTCCACCAGGCAGGTGTAATGCTCGTCAAACAAAGGCGTGGTGCGCAGTTCGGCAGGCATATCGGGGAACACGCCGGCAGCCAGGTCGAGGTCGCCATTGAGCACGCCGTCGACCATGCCTTCGCGGCTGGCCTGGATGATTTGCAGGTCGATGCCCGGTGCCTCACGACGTAATACACGGACCAACTTCGGTAGGAAAATCGCCGCGCTGTAGTCCGACATCGCCACACGAAACCGGCGTTTGGCCGATGCCGGATCAAAGCGATTCGGTGCCAGCAGCGCCTGCACCTGGGCCAGGGCTTCGGCCAGCGGTGCCGCCAATTCCAACGCGCGGGCGGTGGGCACCAGCGTGCCACCCTGGCGCACCAGCAACGGGTCGCCCAGTAGATCACGCAAGCGCGCCAGCGCATGGCTGACCGCCGGCTGGCTCAGGTGCAGGCGCTCGGCGGCGCGGGTAACGTGTTGCTCGCTGAGCAAGGCGTCGAGGATCACCAAGAGGTTGAGGTCGATACGGCGCAGATCATTCATCAGCTGCATGCCCAGCATAAGAACTTGGAATTTAAATTTGCTCGACGAATAACCTAGAGTCCAGCAAAACCTCTGGGAGATTCAAAATGACAACGTTGCACTGGGTGGGTTTGTTGGCGCTGGCGGTGATCGCCGGGGCGGTGGTGCCGTTTCAGAGCGCGATCAATGCCAACCTCGGGCGCGGGCTCGGCCATCCGTTGTGGGCCACCCTGGCGTCGCTGCTGGTGAGCATTCTCGTGTTGCTGCCGGTGATCATCGCCCTGCGCCTGCCGTTGCCGAGCCTGGGGTTTATCACCCAGGCTCCGCTATGGATGTGGGCCGGCGGTGCGTTTGGCGTGTGCTTTATTTCGTTGGCGTTGATACTGCTGCCCAAGCTGGGTGCGTCCGGCTTCATAGCCCTGGCGTTGGCCGGGCAGATGCTCGCCTCGCTGCTGCTCGACCACTTCGGGCTGTTCGGCCTGGTGCAGCGCCAACTGACAACGCCCCGTGTGTTCGGGGCGCTGTTGCTGATGGCCGGGGTGGCGCTGATTCAGTTCGGCAACACGCCCGCACGCGCACTGGCAACGACGGGCTGATCAGCCCTTGGCCTCGATTTGAGCGACGTAATCGGGTGCACGATGCAGATCACAATTGCGCCCGGCCTTGGCGACCTGGCCGGGCAGTTCATGGCCAAGCAGGGCCGGCAAGCGCCGAGACATCTGCAACAGATGCGGCAGGTCGATACCGGTGTGAATACCCACCTCTTCGCACAGGTTGACCAGGTCTTCGGTGCAGATATTGCCCGAGGCCCCCGGCGCAAACGGGCAGCCGCCGAGGCCACCGAGCGCCGCATCAAAACGCCGGGCACCCGCCTCGTAGGCAGCCAGCACATTGCACAACCCCAAGCCACGGGTGTTGTGAAAATGCAGGGTCAGATCGCTGGCGGGAATGCATTCCAGCACGCGCCTGACCAGACGCTGCACCTGGCGCGGATTGGCCATGCCAGTGGTGTCGGCCAGGGTGATGCCCTGGATGCCCAACTCGCGATAGGCCTGCACAATGTGCAGCACACGATCCTCATCGATCTTGCCTTCGAACGGGCAACCGAAGGTGGTGGCGATACTGCCGTTGAGACGCACCGGATGGTCGGCGGCATAGCGGATGATGTCGGCAAAGGCGGCCAGTGACGCCTCGCAGCGCATGCGCATGTTCGCCAGGTTGTGGGTCTGGCTGGCGGACATCACCAGGTTCAGTTCATCGGCGCGGGACTCGATGGCGCGCTGGGCGCCCTTGAGGTTGGGGATCAACGCCACGTAGATCACACCGGGCTTGCGTTGGATGCCCTGGAACACTTGCTCGCCATCGCGCAGGGCGGGAATGGCTTTAGGCGAGACAAATGAACCGGCCTCGATCCGCGAAAAGCCGGCGAGGGACAGTTGGTCGATCAACGCAATCTTGTCAGCCGTCTCGACCCAGGTCGGTTCGATTTGCAGACCATCGCGCGGCGACACTTCCTGCACGATCAGCGGGTCGGAATAATCCTCGATCACAGCATCACTCCCAAGGTTGTCGACGTCGTTGTGCATTCAATAGCGCTCAGCCGCCAGACGATTGATCTCGCCCTGCTCCACCACCGGTTGCGGCGCGCCAAGGCGCACCGCCTGCAGCATCGCCCGGCCAACGGTCTCGGTACTCACCACCCAGCCCGGCTTGACCCGGCGTACCAGCGACAGCACCGGGCCCAGCACGCAATAGAAGGACTGGTACAACGGCGTCTTCGAGCGCACACCGTGCAACGGCTGGATAAGCCCAGGCCGGAACAGGAACACCGCCTTGAAGGGCAGGCGCAGCAAGGCGTTCTCGGTCTTGCCTTTGACCCGCGCCCACATCGAATTGCCGGCCTCGGAACTGTCCGTTCCGGCGCCGGACACATAGATAAACGTCATCTGCGGATTCAGCCGCGCCAAGGTGCTGGCCGCCACCAGGGTCAGGTCATAGGTGAGGTGGGTGTAGCGGGTTTCATTCATGCCCGCCGACGACACGCCGAGGCAGAAGAAACACGCATCAAAGCCTTGCAGCAGGTTTTCCAGGGGTTGGAAATCCAGCATGTCGCTGTGCAGCACCTGGTGCAGCTTGCCGTGTTCCTGGGTCAACGCCGTGCGGCCGACGGCGACCACTTCCTGCACGTCGGCAGCCAACAGGCACTCACGCAGTACACCCTGGCCGACCATGCCGGTGGCGCCGAATAACAGAACTCTCATAAGGGGACCTCAGCGGCGCGCCGCAAGCTCAAGTTAAACGCATTCGACTTGTAGCTTAACGCTTGCGGCTTGCCACTGCCCTATTCAAAACGCGCTGCGAAAGATCTCCTCGATCTGCCGCTGGTCGGCTCGCCGTGGGTTGGTCAGCCCGCAAGCATCCTTCAACGCATTGGTGGCGAGCAGCGGAATGTCCTGCAACTTGGCGCCCAGCTCACGCAGGCCGGCCGGGATTTCCACATCCTGGGCCAGGCTGCGAATGGCCGCGATGGCAGCTTGGGCGCCCTCTTCATCGGTGACGCCCTTGATATCGGCGCCCAGTGCACGGCCCACGTCGCTCAAGCGTTTGGCACTGACGCTGGCGTTGAAGCTTTGCACATGGGGCAACAACACGGCGTTGCACACACCGTGGGGCAGGTCGTAAAAGCCGCCCAACTGGTGGGCCATAGCGTGCACAAAACCCAGGGACGCATTGTTGAACGCCATGCCGGCGAGGAACTGCGCATAGGCCATGTTTTCCCGTGCGGCCTTGTCACTGCCATCACGCACGGCCAGGCGCAGGTTGGCACTGATCAATTCGATGGCCTTGATCGCGCAGGCATCGGTAATCGGCGTGGCGGCGGTGGACACGTAGGCTTCGATGGCGTGGGTCAGGGCATCCATGCCGGTGGCGGCGGTGAGGCCCTTGGGCATGCCGACCATCAGCGAGGGGTCATTGACCGACAGCAGCGGCGTGACGTTGCGGTCGACGATGGCCATTTTCACATGACGGGTTTCGTCGGTGATGATGCAGAAACGGGTCATCTCGCTGGCAGTGCCGGCGGTGGTGTTGATGGCCACCAGCGGCAGTTGCGGCTTGGCCGATTGGTCGACGCCCTCGTAGTCGCCAATATGCCCGCCGTTGGTGGCGCACAGGGCAATGCCCTTGGCGCAGTCATGGGGCGAGCCGCCGCCCAGGGACACCACGAAATCACAGGCACTTTGCTGTAACAGCGCCAGGCCTTTCTCGACGTTCTCCACATTCGGGTTGGGCTTGGCGCCGTCGTAGATCACCGAGTCGATGTCCTGCATCGCCAGTTTCTCGGCGATCATGCTGGCCACGCCCGCCTTGGCCAGGCCAGCGTCGGTGACGATCAACGCCTTGCGAAAGCCGTAGTTGCGAATCGCGCTCATGGCTTCGTCGAGGCAGTCGGTGCCCATGATGTTGACGGCGGGGATGAAGAAGGTGCTGCTCATGGCGAATCCTCGGATAGCGGTTATGCCTACAGCATCGACCTCACTGGCCTGCGGCATCTTGACGAAGATCAACACCCGCTCGTGATAAAGTCTGCGTCCAGCCGATTTCGAGTAGCCCGCCGCAATGAAGGATTTCCAGGATATTGACGCCCACCTCGAAGACTGGAGCGCCCTGCGCAGCGCCATCGACTTCAGCGCGATTCTGATCGGCAACGGTGCAAGCCGTACGATTTGGGAAGACTTTGCCTACGACTCGCTGTTCGAAAACGCACGCACCGTTGAAGAAAAACCCCTGAGCCAATCCGAACTCAGCGTGTTCGACGCCCTGCAAACCCGCAGCTTCGAGCAGGCCCTGGGCGCGCTGAAAACCACCAGCCGGGTCAACAAGGCCCTGGCGGTCAGTTCGGCGGCGCCACGCAATCGCTACTACGCGATCAAGGAAGCGCTGATCAACACCATCCACAGCGTGCATATCCCGTGGCGCCTGGTGCAGCCGTCGACGCTGGCGACGATCAACACTGAGTTGACCCACTATCCAACCGTGTTCACCAGCAACTACGACCTGCTCAACTACTGGGCCATCCTGCATACGCCTGGCATCGACGACCTGTTCCGCAGCGCTGACTCAAGCTTCGACCTGCGCAACACCCGCACCGACGCGACGCGCATCCTGTACCTGCACGGCGGCCTGCACCTGGTGCGCAACCTCGATGGTACTGCGCGCAAACTGCCGACCACCGACAGCACCTTGCTCAGCAGCTTTGCCATCAACAACACGATCAAGACCCTGGACGATGTGCCGTTGTTTGTCAGCGAAGGCAAGGTGGAGGAGAAGCTCAAGACCATCCGCAGCTCGGACTACCTGTCGTTCTGCTACGAGCAACTGCTGAGCCATGAGGGCGCGCTGTGCATTTTTGGGCACGGCCTGGGACCGCAGGATCAGCACTTGGTGGATGCGATTCGCCAGGCGAATGTGAGCACCCTGGCGATCTCGGTGTCGGGGCGCAGCGACGGGTTTATTCGCCAGCAGAAGCGGCGGTATTCAGAGTTGTTCGACGGTACCGGTGTGGCACTGAAGTTCTTTGCGGCGCGCACGCATCCGTTGGGTAATGCAGCCCTGTCGGTACCCGTCGAGCGCTGATCAGTCCTGCGCGCTGTGCACCACCACCAACAACTGCGCCTGCACCTCCCCCACCGAACGAAGCCGGTGCGGCTTCTGCGCGTTGAAGTGCAGCGCATCGCCTCGCTGCAGAATCACCCGCTCGTTCATGAAGTCCACCTCTACCGCGCCTTCATGCACGAACAAAAACTCTTCGCCCAGGTGTTCCTTGAAGGTCTTGTCGCTGAACTGCGCCGGCGGGTAAATGATGAACGGCAGCAAACTGCGCTCACTGACCTGATGGGCAAGCACCGCATAACCTGGTGATGTCTCGGGCCGCTCATGGCTGCGCACCAGGCTGTAACTGTCGAGGCTGACGCGGTCTTCGCTGAACAACTCTTCGACGTTCACGTTCAACGCCTTGGCCAGTTTCAGCGCGGCGGCGATGGAGGGTGTGTTGAGCCCACGTTCGACCTTGGACACGTAACTCTTGGTCATACCGGCTTTTTCAGCCAGCGCTTCCAAGGTCACGCCAAGTTTTTTTCTCAATATTTTCAAACGGATAGACATGTGCTGCGGTTAATCCATGCAAGAAACGATAAGCTGCGCTTGCCAATGACACGATGTGTCATATAGCATCTTTAGTGTCATTTGCTCTAACCCAAAGGACACCGATATGGCCAAGACATTAGCACTCCCAAAAGACCAACTGGTCAAGCACGCGCTGAGCCAGATGCAAAACAGCCTGGCGGATAATACGTGGACCGACCGGCAAAAGCTGGCGCTCACGTGCCGCATCCTGTTCGAGAACGGCCACGACTCCGGCCTGGCCGGGCAGATCACTGCACGCGGTCCAACACCCGGTACCTATTACACTCAACAACTGGGCCTGGGTTTTGATGAGATCACCGCCAGCAACCTGCTGCTGGTAAACGAAGACCTGGAGGTGCTCGAAGGTCACGGCATTCCCAACCCGGCCAACCGTTTTCACAGCTGGGTGTACCGCGGCCGGCCGGATGTGCACTGCATTATTCACACACACCCGACTCACATTGCGGCGCTGTCGATGCTGGAAGTGCCGCTGCAGGTGTCCCACATGGACCTGTGCCCGCTGTACGAAGACTGCGCGTTCCTGCAAGCCTGGCCGGGCGTGCCGGTGGGCAATGAAGAAGGCGAAATCATCACCACAGCCCTGGGCGACAAACGCGCGATTGTGCTCTCGCACCACGGCCAGTTGTCGACCGGGGCGAGTATCGAGCAAGCCTGCGTGATCGCGCAGTTGATCGAACGGGCGGCCAAGTTGCAGCTGCTGGCGATGGCGGCGGGCACGATCAAGCCGATCCTGCCGGCGCTGGGCCGCGAAGCCCATGACTGGATCGCGCGGCCCAAGCGCTATGGCGCCGCGTTCAATTACTACGCCCGGCAGAACCTGCGCCAACACGCCGATTGCCTGAACTGACCCGCCCTTTTTCGACCGGAGACGCGCCATGCCCAGCCCAACCCTTCACGGCATCATCGGCTATACCATCACCCCCTTCAGCGCCGACGGCCAACGCATCGACCTCGGCGCCCTTGGCCGCTCCATCGACCGCCTGATCGACAGCGGCGTGCATGCCATCGCGCCGTTGGGCAGCACCGGCGAAGGCGCCTACTTGAGTGATGCCGAGTGGGACGAAGTGAGCGCCTACAGCCTCGCCAAAATCGCCCGGCGTGTGCCGACCATTGTCAGCGTCTCCGACCTGACCACCGCCAAGGCCGTGCGTCGCGCCCGTTATGCCGAGGCCAATGGTGCCGACGTGGTGATGGTACTGCCGGCCTCGTACTGGAAACTCAGCGAGGCGCAAATCCTCGCCCACTACGCCGCCATCGGCGACAGCATCAGCGTGCCGATCATGCTCTACAACAACCCGGCTACCAGCGGCACGGACATGTCGGTGGAACTGATCCTGCGCATCCTCAAGCAGGTGGCCAACGTGACCATGGTCAAGGAAAGCAGCGGGGATATTCAGCGTATGCACCAGTTGCATCGCCACAGTGACGTGCCGTTCTACAACGGTTGCAACCCACTGGCGCTGGAGGCTTTCGCGGCAGGTGCCAAGGGTTGGTGCACGGCAGCGCCAAACCTGATCCCGCAACTCAACCTGGCGTTGTATGAAGCGGTATTGGCCAATGATCTGAACCGGGCACGTGAACTGTTCTATCGCCAACTGCCGCTGCTGGAATTCATCCTCAAGGGTGGCTTGCCGGCGACGATCAAGGCAGGGTTGCGTTTGACCGGGCTGGAAGTGGGCGATCCACGATTACCGGTATTCCCCTTGGGGGAAGCGGGGATTGAACAACTGAGAACCTTGCTGCGCTAACGCGGCGATCCGGTGTGGCAGGGAGCAAGCTCCCTGCCACGTTTTTCAATTGGGAACAGCGTTCACATAGAGACAAATAGCAATAGTTCTCGATATCATTAGCGACTTTTCCCACGTCGTGCTTCGCCAAGAAGGATATCCATGTCTCGTCCCAAGCCGGACCCGGTGTCGGCCGATGCCTTTCGCGGGTTTTATACGGACATTCTGTATTTCCTGCGCAAACGCACGGACAACGCCAGCGACGCGGCGGACATGACCCAGGATGTCTTCACCCAATGGCTGGATTACCGCGACCGGGCCAAGGTCGAGCAGCCACGGGCGTTTCTGTTCCAGATGGCACGCAACCTGCTGCGTGATCACTGGCGCAAGCAGAAGGTACGACACACCGCCCATTCCGATCAGGCCGAGAGGGACGCCGAGCCGGTCACCGACGAGCAAAACGATCCCATGGCCGCCGCCCAGCGCTTGCAACGCCTGGAACAGTTGAAAGAAGTCCTCGCCGAACTCTCGCCCCGCAGGCGAGAAGCCCTTATGCTGCACCGCTTCGAAGGCCTGAACCAGGCGCAGATCGCCGAACGCATGGGCATTTCGATCAGCATGGTGGAGAAGCACATCGCTTTTGCCCTGCTGCATTGCAAGCGACGCCTTCACACCGAACCCGGCACGGAGCAGCCAGAATGAACCGCCTGAGCGACACCGACGACCTGGATATCGACGACGCTGACGCCATCGACGCCCAGGCCGCCAGCTGGTTTGCCCGCAACCGCAACGAAACGGATCGCGCCGACCGCCGGGCCTTTGCCGCCTGGCAGGCCGAACCGGCGCATGCCCGCGCCTATGCTGAATTCGAACAACTGTGGGCCGACCTGGCGCAGTTGCAGCAACTGAACAAACCCGTGGCGCTGCCCAAGCGCAAACCGTCGGTGTGGCGCCCTGCCTTGGCGGTGGCCCCCGCGCTGTTGTGTGCCGTGCTGGCTCCCCACCTTGGCGCGCCCCGCGAGCTGTATCACACCCAGGTCGCCGCCCTGGCCAAGGGCATGCGCACCTTGAACCTGCCGGATGGCAGCACCTTGTATGTGAATGCCAACACCCGTCTGCGCGTGGATTTCACCGCGCATCAACGCATCGTGCACCTGGACAAGGGCCAGTTGTACATCGAGGTGGCCGCCGACAAGGAGCGGCCGTTGTTCGTGCAGGCCGGCGAGGCCACTGTGCGCGTCGTCGGCACGGGCTTCGATGTACGCCGCAGCCAGCAGCAACTGGTGATCAGTGTCGCTCACGGCCAGGTGGCCTTCGAGCCGGACGCAAAAAGCCCCGCCACCCTGCTCGGCGCCCAGCAACGGGCCAGCTACAGCTACGCCAAGGGCACCTTGCAGCAACACACCCTGACGGCTGGGGAAGTGGCCGACTGGCGCAGCGGGCACTTGTCGTTTCGCAACCGCGAACTGGTCAGCCTGATCGATGAACTGAGCCTGTACCGCCCCCAGCCGCCGTTGCAGGTGAGCAACGCGGTGGCCCACCTGACTGTCTCGGGCAACCTTGATGTGAATGACCCCGACGCCCTGCTCAATGCCCTGCCCGCCCTGCTACCGGTGAAAACCGTGGCATCCGCCGATGGCATCGTGCGCATAGAGTCGAGCAAGTAACTCGGTAAAAACCGCACCTGAGAATATTTTTCATTCGCAGGTGTGGTTTTTTCTGCCCGCCCCGTCTTCCTCGGGTCTGCGTTTGATACGCACACCTTTTTGGCTATTTAGCCGCACCGGGGGATTTCATGTTTCGCGCGCCTTGCCATGCTTCGCACCTGTTTGTGCGACCGACCCTTATTGCCACCTGCCTGGCTTTGAGCCTCACTGCCCAGGCCGAGTCGTTCACGCTGCAACTGCCCGCCCAGTCGCTGGCCACCTCCCTGAGCCAGGTGGCCCAGCAGGCGAAGATCCAGTTGCTGTTCGATGAAACGCTGCTCAAGCACCTACAGGCACCGGCGCTCAATGGTGAGTTCACCCCGGAAGTGGCAATCCGTACCCTACTGAAAAACGCTGAGTTCACCTTGATCAAGGTCGGCAACACCTACGTGGTAAAGCCCGAAGAGGCCAAGACCACCCACAGTGGCGCGGTGCAATTGGATGCCTTGAGCGTGATCGGTAACGGCAACCAAGTGGACGCCAGCACCGTCGGCCGTTCCACCCTGAGCCAGGCGGATATTGACCGCTACCAGCCCAACAACATCCCCTCGCTATTACAGACCTTGCCTGGGGTGTTCATGGGCGGCTCACCCAAGCCAGGTGGCCAGACCATCAACATTCGCGGCATGGCCGAGGCCGAAGACGTGCCGATGACCGTGGATGGCGCGACCAAGAGCGGCTTCGAGCGCTATCAGCAAGGCACCATTTTTATCGAGCCGGAGCTGATCAAGAGCATCGAAGTGGAGAAAGGCCCCTACTCGCCGTTCACCGGTAACGGTGGCTTTGGCGGCACGGTGCACATGGAAACCAAAGACGCCCCGGACCTGCTGGAAGAAGGCCGGAACACCGGCGCCATGCTCAAATACGGCTACGCCAGCAACAATCAAGAGCAGGTCTACAGCTCGGCGATCTATGGCCGAACCGACGATGGCCGCTTCGACGGCCTCGCCTACGTCACCCAACGCGACGGCGGCGATATCAAGCTGGCGGCTACCCCGCCAGACAAGTACAACGAATACCCGATCAACCCCAAGCGCCTGCCCAACAGCGCGCAGAATGTCGACGGTGCCCTGTTCAAGTTCAATGCGCATTTCAACGATGAACACAGCCTGGGCCTGTCTTACTCCCGCTCGCGCAGCCAACTCTGGACGCCCTTCTCGGCCAAGAGCTATCCGTCACCGCCGCGGCAAGCGGCGATCAACCTTTACGGCTACGAAGGCGCGTTGAAACGCTTGCTGGCCAACCGCGAGACCATCGACACCACTTACTCGGGCAAGTACGAATACCAGCCGGTGGACAACCCACTGATCGATTTGAAACTCAGCTACTCCATGTCCAATACCGATCAGACCGACGAACGTAACGCCAACGCGGCGTTCTTGCTCACATCGGGCGGGCGCAAGATGGACACGGCGTACAACGACAAGACCCTCGAAGTACGCAACATCAGCCAATTCAGCACCGGGCCGTTGGAGCACGTCGTCACCACCGGCGTGCAGGTGCGCAAGCACAAACGCGAAATCGAAAGCTGGTTGCCGGGCGCCGCCTACAACACCCCACGGTACAACTATGAGCATTTCCAGCCGGCCTTCATGCCCCATGGCAAGGTCGATACCAACGCCTTCTACTTGCAGGACGCCATTACCCTGGGCGAAGTGACCATCACCCCATCCCTGCGCTATGACCACGTGCGCAACCGCGGCGAAGCCAACGATGCGCCGTTCTACAGCAGCCCGAACCCGTCGTTCGGCCATGACTACAGCAACCGCACGTATACCGGTTGGTCCCCACGCCTGGCGGCCTACTGGAACATCACCCCGGACGTGGCGATGTTTGCCAGCTGGAACAAAACCTGGCGCGCACCGGTGATCGACGAACAGTACGAAGTGCAGGGCACCGGTAGCCGCACGTCGACCAGCCTCGACCTGGACCCGGAACGCATCACCGCGATCACCGCAGGCAACGTCACCAACTTCTCCAACCTCATCCGTCACGACGACAACCTGCAACTGCGCACTACGTTGTTTCACAACCGCATCGAAGACGAAATCTTCAAGGCCACCGGTATCGGCTGCGAACGGCAGCTCACGGTGGTCGGTAACGTCGCCGCTGTCTGCACCGATATGGCGTCCAAAGCCAACTACCGCAACGTGGGTGGCATGACCATCAAGGGCTTCGAACTGGAAGCCTACTACGACTCGACTTACCTCTTCGGCTCGGCGACCTACTCCTGGGCCACGGGCAAACGCGATAACCCCTACACCAACCCTTGGGCGAGCAACCTGCATGTCTGGGCACGCGATATTCCACCGGCCAAATGGGTGGTGGTTCTGGGCACCAAGATCCCGAGCTGGGATGCGCAAGTGGGCTGGCAAGGCCAGTTCGTGCGCAAGACTGATCGGGTGCCCAGCGATGTCTACGCACGCGGCCTGAACACGCTGGAGGGCGACTCGATCTACGACACCACTCAAAACGCCAGCTACGACACCCAAGGCCTGTTCGCCAGCTGGAAACCCCAACAGGCGGGTCTTAAAGGCACCCAGGTCAACTTCACCGTCGACAACCTCTTCAACCGTAACTACCTGCCCGCCCTCGCCGGCGACCGCGCCTACAGCCAAGGCCGCAACGCCAAGATCAGCGTCACACGCTTCTTCTAAAACTGTACGGATAAATCCGCACCCAGCTGTAGGCCCTTGTTCGGCGGGGGTTGTGGCTAGATGGGCTTCCCTTGAAGCCCTCTAGATTTCGGTTGCCCCCATGAGCTCGCGCGAAAACACCGGCATGGCCCTCGGCCTGCTGGGCGTCATCATCTTCAGCCTGACCCTGCCCTTCACCCGCATCGTGGTACAGGAGATCCACCCGCTGCTCAACGGCCTGGGCCGTGCCTTGTTCGCGGCGGTGCCGGCGGCGGCGCTGTTGCTGTGGCGCCGCGAGCGCTGGCCCACCTGGCGCCAGGTGCGCGGGCTATGCCTGGTCATTGCCGGTGTGATTCTGGGCTTTCCGGTGTTGTCGGCCTGGGCCATGCAAACCTTGCCGGCGTCCCATGGCGCACTGGTCAACGGCCTGCAACCGCTGTGCGTGGCGCTGTATGCGGCGTGGCTGTCCCATGAGCGGCCATCGAAAGCCTTCTGGGCCTGCGCGGCGCTGGGCAGTGCGCTGGTGTTGAGTTATGCGTTGATCACCGGCGCCGGCAGTATCCAGGCCGGTGATTTGCTGATGCTCGGCGCAATTGCCGTGGGCGGCCTGGGTTATGCCGAAGGCGGCCGGTTGGCCAAGGAGATGGGCGGCTGGCAGGTGATCTGCTGGGCGTTGGTGTTGTCGACCCCGGTGCTGATCGGCCCAGTGTGGTACTTGGCGGCGCAGCATCAAGGCGCGATTTCGATGCGCACCTGGTGGGCGTTTGGCTATGTGTCGCTGTTCTCGCAGTTCCTCGGTTTCTTTGCCTGGTACGCAGGGTTGGCCATGGGCGGCATCGCCCGGGTCAGCCAGATCCAGCTGTTGCAGATCTTCTTCACCATCGCGTTTTCGGCGTTGTTCTTTGGCGAACATATCGAGCCGATTACCTGGGTATTTGCGTGCGGGGTGATTGTGACGGTGATGCTGGGGCGCAAGACGTCCGTGCAACCGGCGCCAGCGCCTAAACCGAGCGCGGTCTAAATGTGGGAGGGGGTAAGCCCCCTTCCACATTTGAGCAGTATTCAGGCCAGGTAGCCATCTGCGCGCAGCAGGGTTTCCAGGCAGTGTTCGCTGATGTGGTAGAACGCCTTGAGTTCCTGGATTTTCTCCAGCAACTGCCCGTTGTCCAAAGGCTCTGCGCGCTTGACCGCCAGGATCATCTTGTTCTTGTTGGTGTGGTCCAGGGAGATGAATTCGAACACCTTGGTCTCATAACCACAGGCTTCCAAAAACAACGCACGCAAACTGTCGGTGACCATTTCCGCCTGCTGGCCCAGGTGCAAACCGTATTGCAGCATCGGCTTGAGCAGCGCCGGGCTCTGGATCTGCAAACGGATCTGCTTATGGCAGCACGGCGAACACATGATGATCGACGCGCCGGAACGGATGCCGGTGTGGATCGCATAGTCGGTGGCGATGTCGCAGGCATGCAGGGCGATCATCACGTCCAGTTCGCTCGGCGCCACGCTGCGCACATCGCCGCATTTAAACACCAGCCCCGGGTGCTCCAGGCGCGCGGCGGCGGTGTTGCACAGGGTCACCATGTCTTCGCGCAGTTCCACACCGGTGACTTCACCTTCGGCCTTGAGGGTGTTGCGCAGGTAATCGTGAATCGCAAACGTGAGGTAGCCCTTGCCCGAGCCAAAGTCGGCAACGCGCACCGGTTGATCCAGCTTGAGCGGTGACGAGGTCAGCGCATGGCTGAACACTTCGATGAACTTGTTGATCTGCTTCCACTTGCGCGACATCGACGGGATCAGCGCCTGCTTGGCGTCGGTCACACCCAGGTCGGCGAGGAACGGCCGGCTCAGGTCGAGGAAGCGATTCTTCTCGCGGTTGTGCTCGGCCGAAGGTGCCTCACGCAATTGCTGCGGCTTGCTTTTGAACAGCGAGCTTTTGTTCTTCTTGCTGTATTCCAGCTGGGCTTCGTCGGTCAGCGACAGCAGGTGCGCGTTCTTGAACGAGGTCGGCAGCAACTCGGCAATCGCCGCCACACCCTCGGCCAGCGGGAAGTTCTTGGTGATATCGCGGGTCTTGTAGCGGTAGACGAAGGACAGGCACGGCTGCTCCTTGACCGTGACCGCCTTGATGATCAGCCGTTGCAACTCGGCTTGCTCACCGACGTACTTGGCCAACACCAGCTTGATAAAGGCGTTCTGCGCGAGGCTTGTGCTCAGCAGTTCGATGAACTGGGCGTGATGATCCGGCGCAGGGCTGGCAGGTTGAGCGGTGACGGACATGAACAAAAACGCCTCGGGTAAAGAATGCCGGGCATTTTAGGGGGGATAGTCCACCAGGGCACGGAGTTATTTGACCAGTGGTCACCGCAGACTCAAATGTGGGAGGGGGCTATTCCAATACGATCAAGCGGTTTGGCAGTTCATTGCGGGTTTGCGTCACCGGCACATGCACCTTGAGCAATTCACCGCAGGCCTCGATACACGCAATGAAACCCGCCAACGTCTGCCCCTGTTTCACCTGCTGGGTAAAAGCCTTGACGATCCCATCCCAGTTGCTGTCATCCAGGCGCTTGGAAATGCCGTCATCCACCAGGATCTCGACATAACGCTCGGCCTCGCTGACAAAAATCAGCACGCCGGTACTGCCCAACGTGTGGTGCAGGTTCTGCTCCAGAAATTGCCGGCGTGCCAGGTTGGACGCCCGCCAATGGCGCACAGAACGCGGGATCAGCCGCGTGGTGACCTTGGGCAGGCGAAACACCAGGCACAACACGATGAATGTCGCCCATTGGGCCAGCAACAAGGTGTACATGGTCAGGTAGCCCGACAGGTAATGCACCACTCCCGGCACCACCAACGCGATCAGGCTGGCCCACAACAGCGGGATATAGGCGTAATCGTCGGCGCGCGCGGCCAGCACAGTGACCAGTTCGGCGTCAGTCTGTTGCTCGACCCGGGCAATCGCCTCGGCGACTTGGCGTTGCTCGTGTTCAGTCAGTAATGCCATGGTTGTACATGCTCTTTTCTAGTTATTGTCATCACCAGCCACCCGAAGCACCGCCGCCGCCAAAACCGCCACCGCCGCCACGGAAACCACCGCCCCCGCCACCACCACCGCCGCGTCCACTGCTGCTGAGGATCGCCAGCAGGATCGCACCCACCGGCAGGCCCATGCGATTGCACAGCCACAACACGCCGATCAGCAGGATAAACAGGCCGATGGAAAAGCCGGGATTATCCTTGGCAAAGTTGGCATCCGCCACATGGGCCGGCACCGCCAGCGGTTCACCGCCCACCACCTGGATCATCGCGGCCACGCCGTCACTGATGCCCTGGCTGAAATTGCCAGTCTTGAATTTTGGGGTGATCACCTGGTTGATGATCACCCACGACTGCGCATCGGTGAGCACACCTTCCAGGCCGTAGCCAACTTCGATGCGCAACTTGCGCTCATCGCGGGCGACGATCAACAGCGCGCCGTTGTCCTTGCCCTTCTGGCCGATGCCCCAGTGGCGACCCAGTTGATAACCGAAGTCTTCAATGGGCACGCCTTGCAGGTCAGGCACGGTAACCACCACGATCTGGTCGCCGCTGGTTTGCTCCAGCGCCTGCAACTGCTGGGTCAACTGCGCGCGCACCGCCGGGTCGATCATCTGGGCGTTATCCACCACCCGCCCGGTCAGCGCCGGGAACGTCAACGCCGCCTGGGCCGCGCCCACGCAGGCCAACAAGCACAGCGCCAGGCCTATCCGTAATAAGCGCATCGGCTTATTTGAACTTCACTTGCGGCGCTTTATCGGCATCGGCACTGGTGGCTTCAAATGTCTGGCGGATCGGCAAGTCGCTGTACATCACGCTATGCCACAGGCGGCCGGGGAAGGTGCGGATCTCGGTGTTGTAGGCCTGCACGGCCTGGATGAAATCACGACGGGCCACAGCGATGCGGTTTTCGGTGCCTTCGAGTTGGGATTGCAGGGCCAGGAAATTCTGGTTGGCCTTAAGGTCCGGATAGCGCTCTGACACCACCATCAAGCGGCTGAGAGCCCCGCTCAAACCGTCCTGGGCCTGTTGGAACTGCTTGAGTTTCTCGGGGTTGTCGAGGGTGCTGGCATCCACCTGGATCGAGGTGGCCTTGGCCCGCGCTTCGATCACGGCGGTGAGGGTGTCTTGCTCATGGGCGGCGTAGCCCTTGACCACTTCCACCAAGTTGGGGATCAGGTCGGCACGGCGTTGGTATTGGTTCTGCACCTGGCCCCAGGCGGCTTTGGCCTGTTCGTCCAGGGTCGGAATGGTGTTGATGCCGCAACCGCTCAGCACTGTGCTGATCAATAGCAAAGCCGCGGCTTTCAAGCCCCAGCGGTAACCTTGTGCTGCTTGCATGGTGTTTCTCCTGCCCAATCTGATGGAATTTGACGACTAACCCTATAAACCGCGCGCTTGGGGCATAATCCGCCACCACTGGATTGCATCGAGCCAATCAGCTAAAAAGATGCCCAGCGCAAATAAGAGTTCCGAAGTGTGCTGCATTTATCGGAACAACACCCGAACAACAATAGACGCTCCCCACATTTTGGCCGATCAGCGTAATCGCTGTGCAGTGAGCCAAAAAAGGATATTCATGAAGAAGCTGTGTTTGCTCGGCCTTGTTGCCACTCTGGCCAGTCACCCCGTATGGGCAGAAACAAAGCCTGCTGCGCTTAACGACAAGGACGCCTTTGTCAGCGATCTGCTCAAGCAGATGACCCTCGATGAAAAGATCGGCCAGTTGCGCCTGATCAGCATCGGCCCCGAAATGCCCCGCGAGATGATCCGCAAGGAAATCGCCGCTGGCCGCATCGGTGGCACGTTCAACTCCATCACCCGCCCGGAAAACCGTCCGATGCAGGACGCGGCCATGCGCAGCCGCTTGAAGATCCCGATGTTCTTCGCCTACGACGTGATCCACGGCCACCGCACGATTTTCCCGATCAGCCTGGCCCTGGCCTCCAGTTGGGACATGGACGCCATTGGCCGCTCCGGGCGCATTGCCGCCCAGGAAGCCGCCGCCGACAGCCTCGACATCACCTTCGCGCCGATGGTCGACATCTCCCGCGACCCACGCTGGGGCCGCACCTCCGAAGGCTTCGGTGAAGACACCTACCTCGTCTCGCGTATCGCCGAAGTGATGGTCCGGGCCTTCCAGGGCGCCAGCGCCGCGAATGCCGACAGCATCATGGCCAGCGTCAAGCACTTCGCCCTGTACGGCGCGGTGGAGGGCGGTCGCGACTACAACGTGGTCGACATGAGCCCGGTCAAGATGTACCAGGACTACCTGCCGCCGTACCACGCGGCGATCAAGGCCGGCTCCGGTGGCGTGATGGTGGCGCTCAACTCGATCAATGGCGTGCCTGCCACCGCCAACACCTGGCTGATGAACGACCTGCTGCGCAAGGACTGGGGCTTCAAAGGCCTGGCCGTGAGTGACCACGGCGCGATCTTCGAGCTGATCAAGCACGGCGTGGCCAAGGACGGGCGCGAGGCCGCCAAGCTGGCGATCAAGGCCGGTATCGACATGAGCATGAACGACTCGCTCTACGGCAAGGAATTGCCGGGGCTGCTCAAATCCGGAGAGATCGAGCAAAGCGACATCGACAACGCCGTGCGCGAAGTGCTCGGCGCCAAGTACGACATGGGCCTGTTCAAGGACCCGTACCTGCGCATCGGCAAGGCCGAGGATGACCCGGTCGACACCTACGCCGACAGCCGCCTGCACCGCGCCGAGGCCCGCGATATTGCGCGCCGCAGCCTGGTGCTGCTGAAAAACCAGAACAACACCCTGCCGCTGAAAAAATCCGCGACCATCGCCCTGGTCGGCCCGCTGGCCAAGGCACCGATCGACATGATGGGCAGTTGGGCTGCGGCCGGCAAACCGGAACAATCGGTGACCCTGCTCGACGGCTTGAATGCGGTGATCGGTGAGAAAGGCAAGATCATCTACGCCCGTGGTGCCAACATCACCAACGACAAGGCCGTGGTCGACTACCTCAACTTCCTCAACTTCGATGCCCCGGAAGTGGTGGATGACAAGCGTGCGCCCCAGGTGCTGATCGACGAGGCCGTCAAGGCAGCCAAGGATGCCGACGTGATCGTCGCTGCCGTGGGCGAGTCGCGTGGCATGTCCCACGAGTCTTCCAGCCGCACCGACCTGAACATCCCGCAAAGCCAGCGCGACCTGATCAAGGCCCTGAAAGCCACCGGCAAACCGTTGGTGCTGGTGCTGATGAACGGCCGTCCGCTGTCGATCCTGGAAGAGAACCAACAGGCCGACGCGATCCTGGAAACCTGGTTCGCCGGTACCGAAGGCGGCAACGCCATCGCCGACGTGCTGTTCGGCGACTACAACCCATCGGGTAAGCTGCCGATCACCTTCCCACGCTCGGTGGGGCAGATTCCGACCTACTACAACCACTTGACCATCGGCCGCCCGTTCACCCCAGGCAAGCCGGGCAACTACACCTCGCAATACTTCGATGACACCACCGGGCCGCTGTTCCCGTTTGGCTATGGCCTGAGCTACACCACGTTCAGCCTGTCGGACATGGCGCTGTCGTCCACCACCCTGAACAAGACCGGCAAGCTCGACGCCAGCGTCACGGTGCAAAACACCGGCAAGGTCGACGGCGAAACCGTGGTGCAGCTGTATATCCAGGACGTGGCCGGCTCGATGATCCGCCCGATCAAAGAGCTCAAGGGTTTCCAGAAAGTCATGCTCAAGGCGGGCGAAGAGCGCACGTTGCACTTCACCATCACCGAGGAAGACTTGAAGTTCTACAACACCCAGCTCAAGTTTGCGGCGGAACCGGGTGAGTTCAATGTGCAGATCGGGTTGGATTCCCAGGATGTGCAACAACAAACGTTCGAGTTGTTGTAAGACCCGCAGCCGCCTCTTGCTTGAAGAGGCGGCTTGCGCACCGGCCCGCTTCAATCCGCAATAAGTTAGCTTTCACTCCTGCTTTCAAGTCAGGTCCTACACCACGCCCCCGCTCTACTCGCACACCCTGTACACCCAATTTAATGTGCAGGTGTGTGGACTATGTCACCCGCGAAAAACGCCCGAACGGCCACTAAAAAAACGCCCTTTCAATCATCGTTCAAGCTAAATGCTATCGCGCTTTGTGTGCTTGCCTGCCTGTCGGGTAATCCGGTTGACGCTGCGGGCTATATCGAACAAGGCAGGCTGCACGACCCAGCCAGTTGGCGCAGTGAAGAGTTCAAGCGTAACTGGGGGCTGGGTGCAGTCGGCGCTGATTACGCTTATGCGCGGGGCTTGAGTGGCGCAGGGATACACATGGGGGTTTACGACACTGGAACTGACCTGCGCCATAGCGAGTTTGCCGGTAAGCCAAATATCGGCGTGTTAATGGCAGACCCCGGTTGTATAAGCGGAGCCGTGCTGGAGAGGGGCTGCTTCTACACCGAAGGTGATCGTGCCGTTATCAACGTTATCGATTCATTACCACCCGAAGCATTGGCCAACCTTGAAAAACTTATTGCCGACGGCGTCCTTACCAGAGAGCAACTTAATGAATATCTCGGCGTTGTAGGTGCTGCCTACGACGCGCATGGCACTCACGTTGCCGGCACAGCACTTGCCAATCGGGACAGCTCCGGGGTCCATGGTGTGGCTTACGCGGCCAACTTGAGTGCAGTGCGCAAGTACAGCAATGCCTACTTGGACGGTCCCATCACCATAACGGACATTTTGAAAGTCCCATTTCCGACAGCCGCCGCGGTAGACGCTGTCTATACCCAACTGCACAGGCAGAATGTGCGTGTCGTCAATAATAGTTGGGGGAGCGCTTTTTCACCTGCCAATGAAGCAGAGTTGGACGTTGCGTTAAGCCAAACCCAAACCTCCAATTATTCAGAGCTCAAGGCCATAGCAGACAACGCTATCAGGTATGGGATCCTGCAAGTATGGTCTGCAGGTAATGAAACCACGGCTAACGACTCCCCTCAAACAGCGCCAAATGCCGGGCTTCACCCCAGCCTGCCGCGCGCCATTGCAGCGCTTGAGCCCTATTGGTTGACCGTGGTCAACTTAAACAAAGAGCTGACCTTGAGCGATTCCTCCAAGCGCTGCGGCTTCAGCAAAAACTGGTGCCTCGCTGCACCCGGAACGGATATCAACTCGTCCTGGATCGAAGGTTCGATACAAACCGAAAACCACTACAACCAGGACGGGGAGATCGACGGTTTTGCGGTAACCGGTGATAAACCCGAGTTGGGTTATGCATTAAGCACCGGCACCTCCACGGCCGCGCCTCACGTCACCGGCGGCCTGGTACTGCTGATGGAACGCTTCCCCTACCTCGACAACCCGAAAATTCGCGACGTGTTGCTGACCACCGCCACCGACCTCGGCGAGCCGGGCGTGGACGACGTCTACGGCTGGGGCCTGATGAACCTGAAAAAAGCCATCGACGGCCCCGGCCAATTACGCGTCGATACCTCGGTGAACATGGACCGCCCCGCAGGTGGCGCCGTAGTCTGGCAAGGTGGCGCATGGGACGATTGGCGCAACGACATCAGCGGGCCCGGCCGCCTGGAAAAAACCGGCATCGGCTGGCTGCGCCTGAGCGGCAATAACAGCTTCGCCGGCGCCACACTCAAGCAGGGCATTCTGGAACTGGACGGTGTCAACAACCTCAAGGGCGACGTAAAACTCGACGGTGGCGTCCTGCGCCTGAACGGCGCCTTGGCGGTTGAAGGCGACTACCAGCAGGGCTCCGGCGCAACCCTGATGACCGGTTTGGTTGCCCAAGCAGACCCGGCAAAACTGCAGGTTAGCAAGCAGGCCTCAATCACCGGCGGCACCCTATACCTGAGCGGGCAACCCAATAGTTACCCTTTGGGCCAGCGCTACAGCATCCTGCAGGCCAAAGGTGCGTTGAGCGGTGAGTTTGGTTCGATCGACCACCGTGAGTTCTCGCCCTTCCTCAGCGTTTCCCAGGTCCGGCAGGGCAATGATCTGCTGGTGGAATTCGGTCGTGGCCAATCACTGGTGTCAGCGGCGGGCACTGCCAACCAACGCGTTGTGGCTAATGCCGCTGACGCGCAAACACTGCCCTCCCCGCTGCTGCAGGGCCTGACGGCGCTGTTCCCCCAACAGGCGCCATCGGCCCTGGACCAATTGAGCGGCGAACTGCATGCCAGCACCCAAACGGTGTTGATCGAAAACAGCCGAGTGTTGCGCCAGGCCGTGCTCGACCGTCAACGCCTAGTGCAAGACAGCCGCACTGCCGGGCCAGAAACAGCGAGCCGCGGCGTGTGGGTGCAACTGCCTCGCCAGTCCGGGCAGCTTGTGGGCGATGACAATACCACCCGCACATCCCACAGCAGCACGGGCTTGCTGGTCGGTTTCGATCACCAACTGGAACAAGGCACACGCGTGGGTGTGGTGGCGGGCAGCGGTAGCAGCGAAGTAAAGGCTGGGCCTCGCGGCAAGGCAAGTGTCGACACCTACCAGCTAGCCCTGCATGTTGGCCACACCTGGGACGCTTTTGGCCTTTATGGCGGCATTACCTATGCGCAACATGAGATCCAGACCAAACGTCGCGTCAGCTTCCCCGGCGTAGAGAACCGCCTGGCCGCCAAGTACACCAGTCGTACCGTGCAGACATTTGTCGAGGCCAACTATAAACTCAGCCATGACTTCTGGGATTGGCAGCCATACCTGCAACTGGCCAATGTGCAACAGCGCAGTGAGGGGTTCGAAGAACGGGGCGGCCTGGCGGCACTGCGCGGCAAAAGCTCGAAAGAAAACGTCAACCTGACCATCGGCGGTGTACGGGTCAACCTCGACCTGGGCAAGGCGCAAATTGGCCCATCGTGGTTGAGCGTGCGCGGCGGCCTGGCTTACACCCATGCCAACGGTGTCCTGCAACCCAGCACTCAGGCGGCGTGGGACGGCGGGCGAGTGATGAGCGTCAGCGGTGCGCCACTGGATCGGCTCAGCACCCGACTGGAACTGGGCGCCACCGCGCGCCTGACCCGCGACAGTGCGCTGGACCTGAGTTTCAATCGACAACAAGGTGAGCGCACGCGAGACCAAAGCATCGCGGCACAGTACTCGCTGCAGTTTTGAACAAACGGCGGGGCTGCCCTACCCCCGCCGATCCAACAGGTTGACCACCAAGCGGTCAATCCAACCCCAGACCCGCTGCTTCACCCGCCGCCACAGCGGCCGCGCCTTCCACGCCTCCAGGCTTACCGCCTGGCTCTTTGCAAAATCGCGCTCGAAACTGCCCGCCACCGCCGCCGTCAGCTCAGGGTCCAGGGCCTCCAGGTTGGCTTCCAGGTTAAAGCGCAAATTCCAGTGATCGAAGTTGCACGAGCCGACGCTGACCCAATCGTCCACCAGCACCATTTTCAGGTGCAGGAAGCACGGCTGGTATTCAAAAATCTGCACCCCGGACTTGAGCAAACGCGGGTAATAACGGTGCCCGGCGTAACGCACCGACGGGTGATCAGTGCGCGGGCCGGTGAGCAGCAGGCGCACATCAACCCCACGCCCCGCGGCTCGACGCAAGGCACGGCGCACGCTCCAGGTAGGTAGGAAATACGGGGTCGCCAGCCAAATGCGCTGTTGGCTGCTGTTTAACGCCCGGATCAGTGATTGCAAAATATCGCGGTGCTGACGGGCATCGGCGTACGCGACGCGGCCAAGCCCCGGCCCGCTGGCAGGCACCTTGGGCAGGCGCGGCAAACCGAAATGGGTGGCCGGCTTCCACTCACGGCGCGCCGCATTGGCGTGCCACTGGCGGTCGAACAAGGCCTGCCAGTCCTGCACCAGCGGGCCACTGATCTGCACCATCACTTCGTGCCAGTCGGCGGTGTCTTGGCCGGGCGTCCAGAATTCATCGGTCACACCGGTGCCGCCGACCACGGCGACATCCTGGTCAATAAGCAGCACCTTGCGATGGTCGCGATACAAGTTGCGCATCCAGCGCCGCCAGCTCAGGCGATTGTAAAAACGCAGCTGCACGCCGGCGTCCGTCAAGCGCTTGCGCAAGCCAAGGGTAAACGCCAGGCTGCCGTAATCATCAAACAGACAGCGCACCTGCACGCCACGCTCGGCCGCCAGCACCAACGCCTGCACCATCGCTTCGGCGCAAGCGCCGGCTTCCACCAGATACAACTCAAGATCGACCTGCCGCTCGGCCCGGGCAATGCCCACCAGCATCTGCGGGAAGAACTGCGGGCCGTCGATCAGCAACTCGAAACGGTTGGCGCTGCGCCACGGGAACACTGCGCCGCTCACGTCAGCGCGCCGTAAAAATCAGCACCGCACCCACCGGCACCGACAAACTGATCGACTTGAGGCCCGCCGCTTCACGCAACGCCGCCACACCTGGCGCCAGGTCGAAATCCTCGGCGTGCAACACCACAGGCTCCAGGGTCACCACCTGGAAACGCCGGTCATCCAGGCGCGTGGCCAGCAATTCGGCGCTGTAGGTCTGGGTCTTGCCGTGCAAGGTCACGCTCAGGGGCAGGAGCAATTCCAACTGCGCGCCGGGGGCGAGGTCATTGATGGGTTGCAGGTTGATCTGTGCACTGATCAGCGCATCGGGGAAAGCCTTGATCTCGAACAGTTGATTACGCATGCGCTCGTCGCGCAGCGGGATACCACTGTTGACCGACTCCAGTTCCACCTCCAACTGCGCCGCGCCCTTGCTGTCGACCTTGCCATGCAGCACCAGGAAGCGATGGACCTCGGCGATCTCGGTGTTTTTGGTGGTGACGAACGACAGCCGCGAGGACTCGTTGTCCAGGTACCAGTCGGCATGGGCGGGTACGGCGGCGCAGGTCAGTAACGTGAAGGCCAGAGGTTTGAGATTGAACATAAAGACTCGCGGGGCAAAAAACCTGCACGAACCTTAAGCGCATGTCAGGAACGGCGCAAATCCAAATGTGGGAGGTGGCTTGCCGCCGATGGCGGCCGTTCAGCCAAGGATTCATTAACGGATACACCGCAATCGCGAGCAAGTATCCCGAGAAAGAAGACGCTACAGCGTCGTCATGCAAACCAGTCGGCGCTTTTTTAATGCTCTCTCTTGAGGCTGCAATGCACCCCAAGGCAGAGAAGTTCGCGTTCGCTTTGCATTACCTGGGCGAAATGGGTAAAGCCATCGTTGATGATCTACTCCTGGCTATGCAGCCCGGCAATCCAACACCGCAGTAAGCCGTTCGCGCCCGATGTAATGCAGCGGGGACCTAGACACCCTATTCCTACATAAACTGACGCTCCTCATCAGACTCTAGAGACACAATTATCGGAAACGTCTGACTTTACGCCAAGTAAAAGCCTCTCCAAAGTTCGGCGTGCTAGCTACTTCTTCCAACCCATTGCCCTCGACTGAAACGCGTCATGCATAACAGTTCGTGGAAGCAACAGAGGTACATAGCCAAAAACGCCCACCCGCGAGGATTACAAAAAATAGTTCAGCAACATCGGCGTTCTACACCAACCAAGTTCCTGCGGACTTTCTCCGCACTTTTGATCAGTCGCCTTTCACGGAGCAACAACTTTGCGCCTTCAATGAACAAGCATTGGCAACAATTAAGCAACAGCAGGAATATAAAAAATCTCACCCACCTATCGCCATTTATAGGATTGCAGTTGAAGGCAGCCAACCAAAATAGATAGAGGACAAGATAATGAACGAAGGACATTTCATTGGCCTGGGTGATAAAACCACCTGCGGCGGGAAAGTTCTGCATGGTGATCCAAGAGTTAATATTTATGGCCTCCTACATGCCCGTGAAGGTGACCGAGTAACGTGTGGGAAACATGAGGGAATTTATAATATCCTCGGAGGAATTTCGCACATTGAAAGTCATGGCAAACTTGTGGCAGGCACACTGGACAGTCTCAGCAGTTGCCCATGTCGCGCCAAGCTGATTCCCTCGGTGTACACCGCTACTTACAGCAACCAAAGCTCCCCATCCCAATCAACCCGGCGCACCGCTGAACCGGCTCCATCACCGGTAAATAATCGCTCGGCAGCGCCGCAACAATCCGCCGATGTCCCTTCGCGCAATGTGTCACCACCTGCATTTAAAGGCCCAGCAGGCGAGGAGCCCGGCTTCTATATCGTGCCGACAAGCATGACCCGTGAAGCGCTGGAAAAAACGCTATTTCCCACACCTGATCCGGCGGTGATGCGCAAATTCCAAGCGCTCAATCCTCGCACGGCAAACGTCAAAGCGGGCTCAATGATCGTGCTTGGCGATCCTGAAAATACCGCCTGCACCTATCAGGAATCGCAACTGATGCAAGCGGCTCAACAGATCGACGCATCCCTTGATTCTCTTACACCGGATGAGGCTGACTTCCTGCAACGTCACGGCGCCGAAATCGCCGGTTTCATCGGCCACACCTCGACATGGCTGGGCGTGAGTGCCGTGGTGATGGAGACACACTTGGCCAACCTGCGCGACACACTCCGGGCCATTGAACGCCTGCACCAAGAGAGCTATCGCCAGCATGGTCACCTTAAATCGCCGCAGTTCTTCGCCGAACGCCAGCGCCTGCTCGCTCAGTTGGACGCTCACCTGCTGAACTCCACTCGCCTGCGCGGCCACACCACATTGGGCGATCATCCCAAGCTGAAAACGGCCCTCGGAATTTCCAGCCGAAGTCTGGTGCATCACTGGGACAAGGCCGGTGCGCCGGGGCAGATTCCAGGGTATTCCGCCCATGTGGAGGCGGTCAGTCGTGCTACCAAATATATGAAGATGGGGGGCTATCTCGCCATTGGCATTGGCGGTGTTTCTTCGGTGCTGGCTATTCAGCAGGTCTGTGGCAGTGACTCTGAGACGGCTTGCGAGAAGATCAAGTTTACTGAAGCGGGGAAATTCGGCATGTCTACTCTTGTTGGCGGTTTTAGCGGATTGGCTGGCGCTGCTGCCAGTGGCCCGATATGTCTAGGGATCGGAGTAGCTACCGCAGGTATAGGAGGTGTTGTCTGTGTCGCGGCCGTAGTGGGCGTTAGCACATGGGCGGGTACAACTATCGGCGGTGAGGCTGGTGAGGTGATTGGAGAGAAAATTTACCAGGCCACTCAACCATGACCAGTATCGACACTTGGTCGCCCTGGGCTGCAATACTTTTCCTGGGGGCACCTGGCCTGCTATCCGCTGTTGGCCTTGCCTACAGCCTGTACTTGAGCCACCGCCACATCGAGGAGATAAAGGAGGCATTAAAGAACAGCCGTTATATCTATCTCTGGGGCCCGAGTCTGGGCAAACGAGGCTTGATTTGGTCCCTATTGGAGATCGCAAAAATCGCCGGGATGATGACGTGGCCGAAGGCGTACATTCGGATTGGAGATTTAAACCCTGTGGATTTTGAGAATTTCCCAACTCACCTAAAACGTCGTCTGTTCGCCAATATGGCGATAGCGTTCGTTGCTTTACCTTGGGCGATAGTTGCAGCTGTACTGGTAGAGTTCAGGTGATCCAGACCGGGCCTCACCAGAGGCCCGTCTATTGGGGTTGATTAAGTGGAAGTGCCCAATTGGAACCTCACGGCAACAACCGACACCCCTGCCGCTCCCCCAACCACCTGGCACTGTGCGTGCGCCCCAACCCACTCGCCGTCACTTCGCTACGCTGCGGGTTATCGCTGAACGCACTGGTCGGCACGTACTGCTTCACATACCCCCGGCAATATTCCGCCGGGTTGTTCGCCACATACCGGCACGAGCAATACTCCTTGGCGGTATACGCCGCGATGATGTCGGGGAAGGCTTGCAGGTTGACGCGCTCGTGCCAAACCCAGCCCGACAGGGCGAGCAGCAGCACCAGAAAAAGGCTGGTGAACGGCCGACGACGAATCATGGTTGCACCGCCGCAAGCACGCGCTTGAGCAGTTCGTTATGGCGATAGCTGCCGTCGCGATCATCGCCATAGCGCACGATCACCAGGTGTTCGTCGGGCATCACGTACAGCGCCTGGCCCCAGTGGCCGAGGGCGGCGAAGGTGTCGGCGGGGGCGTCCGGCCAGGGTCGCGGGGTGCCTTGGTTGAGCCACCAATGGCCGCCCGGGACGGCTTCGTCCTGGCCTGCCTTGTATTTGTCGAAGGGTTGGCGGTTGAAAGCGACCCAGTCTTTGGGCAGCAATTGTTGGTCACCCCAGCGCCCGTCGCGCGCCATCAGCAGGCCGACACGCGCCAAGTCACGCGCGGTGAGGTAAGCGTAGGACGAGGCGACAAAGGTTTCGTCGGCATCGGTTTCCCAGGTGGCGTTGTGAATGCCCAGCGGCTTGAACAGCGCATCCCAGGGGTAACTCATGTACGCCTTGTGGCCGAGCATGCCCTTGAGCGCGGCGGACAGGATATTGCTGTCGCCGCTGGAATAACGAAAGACCTGGCCCGGGGCACTGAAGGATTCGGTGTTGGCGGCAAACTCGGCCATATCGGCGCGACCACGGGTGTACAGCATCGCAACCACCGAGGATTTGAGCGGGGCGTATTCGTAGTCCTCCTGCCAGTCCAAGCCCGAGGCCCAGTGCAACAGGTCGGCCATAGTCACCGTGGGGTGCTGTTTCATCGGCGGATAAAAGCGGGCAACGGGGTCGGTGAGTTTGAAGCGATTATCGCCGTAGGCCACCCCAAGCACGGTGGCCATTAGGCTCTTGCTGATCGACCAGGTCAGGTGCGGCGTGTCGGCGGTGGTAGGCGCGGCGTAGCGTTCATAGATGATCTGGCCGTCGCGGATCACCAGCAGTGCATCGGTGCGAATGCCCTGGCGGGTGGCATCGTCACGCGGCGCGAACGCGTAGGTATCCAAGGCTTCGACGGCGGGGCCGGCAAGCGGCGTGCCCTTGGCCCAGTCCTTGTCAGGCCAGGTGTCGGCGCGAGCGGTGACGGTGACGAACAGCAGGGCAACACACAGCAAGCCTCTTACCATGGACGCAGACTCGAGGGGGCATTCAAGCCGGCGAGCCTAGCCGAAGGTGATGACAGATTGGCGACAGAGGGCCTGTCATCCAAGCGTCACCATAACTTCATGGAGATGACACCGGGGCTACATAGCCTGACTTTGGACAACAAAGTCGACCGGCCGAAACGTGGCCGGCACTCGGAGACTCGCCATGACTCAGATCGCCCGCATCAGCGACACCGGCAATGAACGCCGTCTGCAAGCCGAACGCCTGGTTGGCGCACAGGCGTTGCAGGAAGCCCAGGCCCTGCGGTTCAACGTATTCAGCGGCGAGTTCAACGCCAAGCTGAAAGGCGCGGAACTGGGTCTGGACATGGATGACTATGATGTTCACTGCAGCCACATCGGCGTGCGGGATTTGAACAGCGGACGACTCGTCGCCACCACCCGTTTGCTCGACCACCAGGCCGCCAGCACCTTGGGCCGGTTCTACAGCGAAGAAGAATTCAGCCTGCATGGCTTGCTGCACCTGCAAGGCCCGATCCTGGAAATCGGCCGCACCTGCGTCGACCCGGCCTACCGCAACGGTGGCACCATCGCCGTGTTGTGGGGCGAATTGGCCGAGGTGCTCAACCAGGGCGGCTACAGCTATTTGATGGGTTGCGCGAGCATCCCGATGCACGACGGCGGCATCCAGGCCCACGCGATCATGCAGCGCCTGCGCGAACGCTACCTGTGCAACGAACACCTGCGCGCCGAACCGAAAAAACCGCTGCCGGCGCTGGACCTGCCGTCCAACGTGATCGCCGAAATGCCGCCGCTGCTCAAGGCCTATATGCGCCTGGGTGCGAAGATCTGCGGCGAGCCGTGCTGGGATGAGGATTTCCAGGTGGCCGACGTGTTCATCCTGCTCAAGCGCGATAATTTGTGCCCGCGTTATGCACGCCATTTCAAGGCGGCCATGTGATGAGCCGTTTGCGCGTGTACGGGCGCATTGCCCGCGTGCTGGTAGTAGTGGCGCTAGGCTTGAGCATGGCCAGTGTGTTTGGCGTGTTCGAGCGTCTGGGCGTCGCCAACTCTATGGTGCGGCGCCAGCGCTGGTCGCGGTTTTTTATGGCGCGGCTGACCAACGCCCTGCCCTTTCGCGTGACGGTGCACGGTGAGCTGCCGACGCAGCCGATGCTGTGGGTGAGCAATCACGTGTCCTGGACTGACATTCCGCTGCTGGGCGCGGTGGCGCCGATGTCGTTTTTGTCCAAGGCCGAAGTGCGCACCTGGCCGGTGGCCGGTTGGTTGGCGGCCAAAGCGGGTAGCCTGTTTATCCGTCGCGGCTCGGGTGACAGCCAGTTGATCCGCAAGCAGATGACCCGGCATCTGGAGCAACAGCATCCGCTGCTGATGTTCCCCGAAGGCACCACCACCGATGGGCGCAGCCTGCGCACCTTCCACGGGCGTTTGCTGGCCAGCGCGATCGATGCGGATGTGGCGCTGCAACCGGTGGCGATTCGTTACCTGCGCGATGGGCAAGTGGACCCGCTGGCACCGTTTATTGGCGATGATGATTTGCTCTCGCACCTGATGCGTTTGTTCGGCAATGACCAGGGTGATGTGGAAATCCACGTGCTCAAGCCGATTGCCTGCGCCGGGCAGGAACGCGCGGCGCTGGCGTATCAGGCGCAGCAGGCGGTGCAGAAGGCGCTGTTTGGGCCGTTGCCGGAGACCGAACAAGTGCATGCTCGACCGGCTTTTGCAGCCTGAGATGTGAACACAGTTCAAATGTGGGAGGGGGCTTGCTCCCTCCCACATTTAGCTTTGTGTTGTCAGGTGGTTATGCGCGAAGGCTTGCAGTTCGGGGTAGAAGACCCGGAAGTCTTCACTCAACGGCTCATACAACTCACGCAACTCCTGCATCGCAAACCCCAATTCCTCCGGCTGCGTCAGCCGCCGCGAAATCCCCCGCAACACCTGCTCCATCACCGCAAACTCACGGTACGAACCCAACCAATCATCCGCCGCCATATACGGCGCAATCTGCGCCAGTCGCCCGGGCAACTGCGGTTCGGCCGCCAGCACGCGGTACACCTGAGAGGTGAAGTGCTCCAGCGGCTGGTCGGCATACAGCGCCCAGTCCCGCGCCAGGCAGTGATCAAAAAACACATCGAGGACGATCCCCGCGTAGCGCCGACGCGTGAGGCGAAAGCGCGACAACGCCTGCCCCACCAACGGGTGGCTGTCGGTAAAGCGGTCAATCGAGCGATGCAACTGAATCGCCGACTCGATTTGCGGGCTGAACTGCCCTTGCAGGCGACCTTTGACGAAATCGCCATAGAGGCTGCCCAGCAGTTGCGCAGGAAGTTGGCCGCCCAGGTGCAGATGTGCGAGATAATTCATGGCGCGCAGTCTAGCACTGCCGCCAACGTATCGTTATAACCCGATATACCGATTTGGCCTGATCTCAGAGCAAAATCATATTGGTATATCGGGATATAACGATTTAAGGTTCGCCTCATCGCGATATAACGCTTTACGACACCGAGCACCTGCCATGTCCATCGACCTCGACGAAATAATAAAAGCCCTGGCGCACCCAGTACGACGAGACATCCTCACCTGGCTGAAAGACCCGAAAGTGCAATTCCCCGAGCAACTGCACAACCACGAATACGGCATCTGTGCCGGGCAGATCGACCAACGCTGCGGCTTGTCCCAGTCGACGGTGTCGGCGCACCTGGCCACCTTGCAACGGGCGGGTTTGATCAGCAGCCAGAAGGCCGGGCAGTGGCATTTTTTCAAGCGTAATGAGGAGGTGATCCAAAGCTTCCTCGCGGCGCTCACCACAGAACTCAGCGCTGACGACAACGCAGCGCTGTAACAAGGAAACGATAATGCCCCTCTCGCTACTCATACTGGCCCTGAGCGCCTTCGCCATCGGCACCACCGAGTTCGTCATCATGGGCCTGTTGCCCGATGTGGCGGCAGACCTCGGCGTGTCGATCCCCGGCGCCGGCTGGCTGGTCACCGGCTACGCCCTGGGCGTGGCCATCGGTGCCCCCTTCATGGCATTGGCCACCGCCAAGCTGCCACGCAAGGCCGCCCTGGTAGCGTTGATGGGCATCTTCATTATCGGCAACCTGCTCTGCGCCCTGGCCAGTGACTACAACCCGTGTAATCACCGCGCTGTGCCACGGCGCGTTCTTCGGGATCGGCTCGGTGGTTGCGGCCAACCTGGTGCCCGCCAACAAACGTGCATCGGCTGTGGCCTTGATGTTCACCGGCCTGACCCTGGCCAACGTGCTCGGTGTACCGCTGGGTACTGCGCTGGGCCAGGAAGCCGGCTGGCGCTCGACCTTCTGGGCGGTGACGGTGATTGGCGTGGTGGCGTTGATCGGCCTGATCCGCTTCCTGCCGGCCAAGCGCGACGAAGAAAAACTCGACATGCGCGCCGAGCTGGCCGCCCTCAAAGGCGCCGGGATCTGGTTGTCGCTGAGCATGACCGCGCTGTTCGCCGCGTCCATGTTCACCCTCTTCACCTATGTGGCGCCGCTGCTCGGCGATGTCACCGGCGTGTCGCCCAAAGGCGTGACCTGGACCCTGCTGCTGATCGGCCTGGGCCTCACGGTGGGCAACATCATCGGCGGCAAGCTGGCGGACAAACGCCTGGCCGCGACCTTGATCGGTGTGTTTATCAGCATGGCGGTGGTGTCCACTGCGCTGACCTGGACCAGCGTCGCGCTGATCCCGACCGAAATCACCCTGTTCCTGTGGGCCACCGCTTCGTTTGCCGCCGTGCCGGCGCTGCAGATCAACGTGGTGACCTTCGGCAAGGCCGCGCCAAACCTGGTGTCCACCTTGAACATCGGCGCCTTCAACATCGGCAATGCCCTCGGTGCCTGGGTCGGCGGCAGTGTGATTGCCCACGGTTTCGGCCTGACCCGCGTGCCTCTGGCCGCAGCGGCCCTGGCGATCCTGGCGCTGGTGGTGACCTTGATTACTTTCCGTCAGAGCGGCGATGCCGACCTGGCCCCTGCGACCAACTGATCAACTTCAAAGAGAAAGGTGTTTTCCCATGACGACTATTTTCGATCCGATCACTCTGGGCGATCTGGAACTGTCGAACCGCATCATCATGGCGCCGCTGACCCGCTGCCGCGCCGACGCCGGCCGCGTGCCCAACGCGCTGATGGCCGAGTACTACGTGCAACGCGCCTCCGCCGGGCTGATCCTCAGCGAAGCCACCTCGGTGACGCCGCTGGGCGTGGGCTACCCGGACACCCCGGGCATCTGGTCCAACGACCAGGTACGCGGCTGGGCCAACGTGACCAAGGCCATTCATGGCGCGGGCGGCAAGATTTTCCTGCAACTGTGGCATGTGGGTCGTATCTCCCATGAGTCGTACCTGAACGGCGAAACCCCGGTGGCACCGAGCGCGATCCAGCCCAAGGGCCACGTCAGCCTGGTGCGCCCGCTGGCCGACTACCCGACGCCACGCGCCCTGGAAACCGCTGAAATCGCCGACATCGTCGACGCCTACCGCACCGGCGCCGAGAACGCCAAGGCCGCAGGTTTTGACGGCGTGGAAATCCACGGCGCCAACGGCTACCTGCTCGACCAGTTCCTGCAAAGCAGCACCAACCAGCGTACCGACAGCTACGGCGGCTCCCTGGAAAACCGTGCGCGCCTGCTGCTGGAAGTGACCGACGCCGCCATTGAGGTCTGGGGCGCTGGCCGCGTGGGTGTACATTTGGCACCGCGTGCCGACTCCCACGACATGGGCGACGACAACTTGGCGCAAACCTTCACCTACGTCGCCAGTGAGCTGGGCAAGCGCGGCATCGCGTTTATCTGCTCACGTGAGAAGGAAGGCGCCGACAGCCTTGGCCCGCAATTGAAGAAAGCCTTCGGCGGCGTGTACATCGCTAACGAGCGCTTCACCAAGGACAGCGCCAATGCGTGGCTGGCCGAGGGTAAAGCGGATGCGGTGGCTTGGGGCGTGCCGTTCATTGCCAACCCAGACCTGCCTGCGCGCCTGAAGGCCGACGCGCCGCTGAACGACGCGCGCCCGGACACCTTCTATAGCAAGGGCCCGGTGGGTTACATCGACTACCCGACGCTGGCGCTGTAATCGCCCGAACACGCAAAACCAACTGTGGGAGGGGGCTTGCCCCCCCACATTTTTGCGTGTGCGCAAGCGCAGGCTACATCGCTTCACAGATCCGCAACAAAATCCCTACAAAATACTTAGGCGGCTACCTATCAACCGCCTGCCCGCCCGTATATAAAGTCACCCCAACAATCAGGCAGAAGGACGATTGACGGTCCTTAGGCTTTACTGTTGACACAACCTGATGCAATTACGCATTTTGTTTCAATTGCGCAGGCTGGGACTCAGACGCAGCATGTCCAACCCGGCATCCACCCAGCGCTCGGCTTCCTGGTGTAACTGGAAGCTGTCGGGTACCAACAGCCATTGGCCAATCAACCCGTTGATGTAGGCGTGAATGCACACCGCGCCACGGGTGGTGTCGAGGTTTTCCGGCAGTTGCCCGCGATGGACCGCGTTACGCAGTGTCAGGCCAATGCGCAGGTTGCATTCCAGGCTGTGGGTCTGGCGCTGGCGGCGCATGTCGCACATTTCATCGGTGAATTCGCACTTATGAAACAAGATCTCATTGATGCGCCGGGTTTTCGGGTCCAGGGCCACTTGATGGAACAGATGAATCAGCAGCTTGCGCATACAGCCCAGCGGGTCGAGTTCGTCCTCGCTTTCGCTGGCCCTGGCCAATTCATCCAGCGGCTCATGCAGGGTGTCGAGCAGCGCCTGCAACAGGTCGGACTTATTGCTGAAGTGCCAGTAAATGGCGCCTCGCGTCACGCCGGCCAACGCGGCGATATCAGCCAGCGTGGTGCGCGCAACGCCCCGGTCGTAAAAGGCTTGTTCGGCGGCTTGAAGAATTTGGCTGCGCGTTTCCTGAGCTTCCTCTTTGGTGCGACGAACCATGGCAGTAGAACCTCAATCAGGACACTTGAGACTATCGTTAACGCAATGTTAATAGGCGTAAACGATTATCAAAATATTTGTGGGACGACACCGTCATGGGTGCCGAACGTAATGAAATCGAGGCTCGTGGCGTTGCTTTGTCAACATTCCGCGAAACCTGTCAAGAGTTTACAAACAACCATGAACGTAAGTATATTGCGTAGCAAGCTACTTATCCACTCACGGCTTGTTTTTTACCCTTCCACCCTTCTTGTGCGCACCCTGCGCGCCTGACCCGAGGATCTTCATGCAACTTAAGCCAGCTGTTACCGCTCTGGTCACTGCCGTCGCCCTGGCATCGCTGCTCAGCGGATGTAAAAAGGAAGAAGCGGCTCCGCCCGCTCAAACCCCTCAGGTCGGCGTGGTCACCATTCAACCGCAAGCCTATACCTTGACGTCCGAGCTGCCAGGCCGCACCACCGCCTACCGCATTGCGGAAGTTCGCCCTCAGGTCAACGGCATCATCCTCAAGCGCCTGTACAAAGAAGGCGCCGATGTGAAGGAAGGCCAGCAGCTGTATCAGATCGACCCGTCGGTCTATGAGGCCACCCTGAAAAGCGCACAAGCGACGCTGACCCAGACCAAGTCGATCACCGACCGCTACAAGCAGTTGGTCGATGAACAAGCCGTCAGCCGTCAGGAATACGACACCGCCGTCGCCAACCGCATGACTGCCGAAGCAAACGTTCAAACCGCCCAGATCAACGTGCGCTACACCAAGGTGTACGCGCCGATTTCCGGGCGTATCGGCCGTTCTGCCGTCACCGAAGGCGCGCTGGTCAGCAATGGCCAGACCGATGCCATGGCCGTGATCCAGCAATTGGACCCGATCTACGTCGACGTCACGCAGTCTTCCGCCGAAATGCTGAAACTGCGCCGCGACCTGGAAAGCGGTCAGCTGGAAAAAGCCGGCGCCAACGCCGCCAAGGTCAAATTGACCCTGGAAGACGGCAGCGACTACGGCCAGGACGGTAAGCTGGAGTTCTCCGAAGTTTCGGTGGACCAGACCACCGGTTCCGTGACCCTGCGCGCCGTGTTCCCCAACCCTGACCACACCCTGCTGCCGGGCATGTTTGTCCACGCCCAGTTGCAAGCCGGCGTGAACAGCAAGGCCATCCTGGCACCTCAGCAAGGCGTGACCCGCGACATCAAGGGCATCCCGACCGCGCTGGTGGTGAACAAGGACAACAAGGTCGAGCAACGCACCTTGGTGGCCAACCGTACCGACGGCGCCTACTGGCTGGTGGAAAAAGGCCTGAACGCCGGTGACCGCGTGATCACCGAAGGCCTGCAATTCATCAAGCCGGGCATCGAAGTCAAGGTCAAGGACGCTGACAACGCCAAGCCCGCCGGTTCCGCCGCTGCTCCTGCTGCCGCGCCTGGCCAGGGGGAGTAACCCATGTCGAAATTTTTTATCGACCGTCCCATTTTCGCCTGGGTAATTGCCCTGGTGATCATGCTGGTCGGGGCACTGTCGATCCTGAAGTTGCCCATCAACCAATACCCGGCCATCGCGCCAACCGCCATTGACATCCAGGTAACCTACCCAGGCGCGTCCGCACAAACCGTGCAGGACACCGTGGTGCAGGTCATCGAGCAACAGCTCAACGGTATCGACAACCTGCGCTATGTCGCCTCGGACAGTAACTCCGACGGCAGCATGACCATCACCGCGACGTTCAACCAGGGTACCAACCCGGACATCGCCCAGGTCCAGGTGCAGAACAAGCTGAACCTGGCGACCCCACTGCTGCCGCAAGAAGTGCAGCAGCAGGGTATCCGCGTGACCAAGTCGGTGAAGAACTTCCTGATGGTGATCGGTCTGGTGTCGGAAGACGGCAGCATGACCAAGGACGACCTCTCCAACTACATCGTGTCCAACATCCAGGACCCGATCTCGCGTACCGCAGGTGTGGGTGACTTCCAGGTGTTCGGTTCGCAGTACGCCATGCGTATCTGGCTGGACCCGGGCAAGCTGAACAACTACCAGTTGACCCCGGTCGACGTCAGCAGCGCCATCTCGGCACAGAACGTACAGGTGGCCACCGGCCAACTGGGCGGCCTGCCTGCCCTGCCCGGCACTCAACTGAACGCGACCATCATCGGCAAGACCCGCCTGCAAACCGCAGAAGAGTTCGGCAAGATCTTGATGAAGGTCAACGCCGACGGCTCGCAGGTGCGTTTGCGTGACATCGCGCGTATCGAACTGGGCGGCCAGAACTACAGCATCAGTGCACAGTTCAACGGCAAGCCAGCGTCCGGTATGGCGATCAAGCTGGCATCCGGCGCCAACGCGCTGGATACCGCCAAGGCCATCCGCGCCACCGTGGCGTCCCTGGAACCGTTCTTCCCGCCAGGCATGAAGGCGGTGGTGCCGTATGACACCACGCCTGTGGTGACCGAATCGATCTCCGGTGTGGTGCACACCCTGGTCGAAGCGATCGTGCTGGTGTTCCTGGTGATGTTCCTGTTCCTGCAGAACTTCCGCGCCACCATCATCACCACCATGACTGTACCGGTGGTATTGCTGGGCACCTTCGGGATCCTGGCGGCGTTCGGCTTCACCATCAACACCCTGACCATGTTCGGCATGATCCTGGCCATCGGCTTGCTGGTGGACGATGCCATCGTCGTGGTGGAAAACGTCGAGCGGGTCATGGCCGAGGAACACCTGTCGCCGAAAGAAGCGACGGTCAAGTCCATGGGCCAGATCCAGGGCGCCCTGGTAGGTATTGCCCTGGTGCTGTCGGCGGTACTGCTGCCGATGGCGTTCTTCGGTGGTTCCACCGGTGTGATCTACAAACAGTTCTCCATCACCATCGTTTCGGCCATGGCGTTGTCGGTACTGGTTGCCCTGATCTTCACCCCGGCGCTCTGCGCCACCATGCTCAAGCCGATCGATCCTGAGAAGCACGGCCAACCCAAGCGTGGTTTCTTCGGCTGGTTCAACCGCACCTTCGACCGTGGCGTCATCAGCTACGAGCGCGGCGTGGGCAACATGATCAAGCACAAATTCCCAGCGTTCTTTGTGTACCTGATCATCGTCGTCGGCATGATCTGGCTGTTCACCCGCATTCCAAGCGCGTTCCTGCCCGAGGAAGACCAGGGTGTGATCTTTGCCCAGGTGCAGACACCGGTCGGTTCGTCCGCTGAACGTACGCAAAAAGTCATCGACGACATGCGTGCCTTCCTGCTCAACGACAAGGAAGGCGAGCCAGGCGAAGGCAAGGCCGTGAAATCGGTATTTACCGTCAACGGCTTCAACTTCGCCGGCCGTGGCCAGAGCTCGGGCCTTGCGTTCGTAATGCTCAAGCCGTGGGATGAACGCGACGCTTCGCAGTCGGTATTCGAAGTGGCCAAGCGTGCCCAGGGTTACTTCTTCGGGGCCTTCAAGGACGCGATGGTCTTTGCCATCGTGCCGCCTTCGGTTCTGGAGTTGGGTAACGCGACCGGTTTCGACGTGTTCCTGCAAGACCAGGGCGGTGTCGGCCACGAAAAACTGATGGAAGCGCGTAACCAGTTCCTCGGCATGGCCGCCCAGAGCAAGATCCTGGCCGGTGTGCGCCCCAACGGCGTGAACGATGAGCCGCAGTACGAGCTCACCGTCGACGACGAGAAGGCCAGCGCCCAAGGCATTACGCTGTCGAGCATCAACCAGACCCTGGCGATTGCCCTGGGTGGCAGCTACGTCAACGACTTCATCGACCGTGGTCGCGTGAAGAAGGTGTACGTGCAGGGCGAGGCCGCTGGCCGTATGTCCCCTGAAGACCTGAACAAGTGGTTCGTGCGCAGCGACTCCGGGAAGATGGTGCCGTTGTCGGCCATTTCCTCGGGCAAGTGGATCTTCGGTTCGCCGAAACTCTCGCGCTACAACGGTGTAGCCGCGATGGAAATCCTTGGTACCCCGGCGCCGGGCTACAGCACCGGTGACGCGATGGCCGAAGTCGAACGCATCGCCAAGCAACTGCCGGCGGGCGTGGGTTATGCCTGGACGGGCCTGTCGTACGAAGAACGTCTGTCCGGCTCCCAGGCACCTGCGTTGTACGCCTTGTCGCTGCTGGTGGTGTTCCTGTGCCTCGCGGCCCTGTACGAAAGCTGGTCGATCCCGATTGCAGTCGTCCTGGTGGTGCCGTTGGGTGTGGTGGGTGCGCTGATCGCAACCAGCATGCGCGGCTTGTCCAACGACGTGTTCTTCCAGGTGGGCTTGTTGGTGACGGTGGGCCTGGCGGCGAAAAACGCCATCCTGATCGTCGAGTTCGCCAAAGAGCTGCATGAACAAGGCAAGGGCATTGTCGAGTCGGCCATCGAGGCTTCCCGCATGCGTCTGCGCCCGATCATCATGACCTCCATGGCGTTCGTCCTCGGCGTACTGCCGCTGGCGATCTCCTCGGGCGCCGGCTCAGGCAGCCAGCACGCCATCGGTACCGGTGTGATTGGCGGTATGATCACGGCCACGGTCCTGGCGATCTTCTGGGTGCCGCTGTTCTTTGCAACCGTGTCCGCCGCGGGCGAGCGTAAACAGACTGAACCTAAGCAAACTCCTAAAGAGGCTGGCCAATGAGCAAGTCGCTACTTTCCCTAGCCGTCACCGCCTTCGTGCTCAGTGGCTGCTCGCTGATACCTGACTACCAGCGCCCTGACGCGCCGGTAGCGGCACAGTTCCCGCAGGGGCCGGCGTATTCGCCAGCCCAGGCGCCGAACCAGGCCGCTGCCGAGCAGGGCTGGAAGCAGTTCTTCCATGACCCTGCCCTGCAACAGTTGATCAAGACTGCGCTGGAAAACAACCGTGACCTGCGCGTTGCGGCCCTGAACATCGACGCCTATGCCGCGCAGTACCAGATCCAGCGCGCCGACCTGTTCCCGGCCATCTCGGCCACGGGCAGCGGCAGCCGTTCGCGTACGCCGGCCAAGCTGTCGCAGACCGGTGAAGCGACCATCGCCAGCCAATACTCGGCCGGCCTGGGGATCAGTTCCTACGAACTGGACCTGTTCGGCCGCGTACGCAGCCTGAGTGAAGAAGCGCTGCAGAAATACTTCGCCACTGAAGAAGCGCGCCGCAGCACCCAGATCAGCCTGGTCGCCAGTGTGGCCAACGCCTACCTGACCTGGCAGGCCGACAAGGAACTGCTCAAGCTCACCCAGGACACCCTGGGCGCGTTCGAGCAGAGCTTCAAGCTGACCTCGCGCAGCAACGAAGTCGGCGTGGCCTCGGCCCTCGACCTGAGCCAGGCCCGTACGTCGGTGGAAAACGCCCGCGTGCAACTGGCGCGTTACACCCGCCAGGTGGCCCAGGACGAAAACAACCTGACACTGCTGCTGGGCACCGGCCTGCCGGCAAATCTTGCCAGCCAGCCGCTGTCGGATGACCTGCTCAGCGAAGTACCGGCCGGCTTGCCGTCGGACCTGCTGCAACGTCGTCCCGACATCGTGCAGGCCGAGTACAACCTCAAGGCGGCCAACGCCAACATCGGCGCGGCCCGTGCGGCGTTCTTCCCGAGCATCACCCTCACGGCCAGCGCCGGCACGGCCAGCCCGACCCTGGGTGGGCTGTTCAAGGGCGGTTCGGGCACCTGGTCGTTCGCACCACAGATCAACATCCCGATCTTCAACGCCGGTAGCCTGCGCGCCAGCCTGGACTACTCCAAGATCCAGAAAGAGATCAACGTGGCCACCTACGAGAAGGCCATCCAGACCGGCTTCCAGGAAGTCTCCGACGGCCTCGCCGCGCGCGCGACCTACAAGCAGCAACTGGATGCCCAGCGTGGTTTCGTCGCGGCCAACCAGGATTACTACCGCCTGGCAGAGCGTCGCTACCGCATTGGTGTCGACAGCAACCTGACCTTCCTCGACGCCCAACGCCAGCTGTTCAGTGCCCAGCAATCGCTGATCACCGACCGCCTGGCGCAGCTGACCAGCGAGGTCACCCTGTACAAGGCCCTCGGCGGTGGCTGGAACGAGCAGACGGCCAAGAACGAACCGTTGAAAGAAGAAGCGCCGGCGTTGAAGTTGTTCTGATCACGCCGCAATAAACAAAAAACCGCCTCCCTTACAGGAGGCGGTTTTTTTATGCCCGCTCACCACAAAACGCCCTATCACCTTGCTTTCGCTTCAACTTTTCAGGGTAAAATTGGTCACAGATTCTTACAGACCACAGAGGGAGCTCGTCGTAATGATCGTAGGAATCGACTTGGGGACCACCAACAGTCTCGCAGCCGTCTGGCGCGGTGACGCCGCCGAACTGGTGCCCAATGCCCTTGGCCAGTTGCTGACCCCTAGCGTGGTCGGGCTGGATGATCAAGGCCGTGTCCTGGTCGGCCAGGCCGCCAAGGAGCGCCTGCACACCCACCCGCACCTGACCACGTCGTTGTTCAAGCGCTACATGGGCAGCGCCACGGAAGTACGCCTGGGTGATCGCTCCTTCCGCCCCGAGGAACTCTCGGCGCTGGTGCTCAAGAGCCTCAAGGAAGACATCGAACGCACCTACGGTCATACCGTCACCGAAGCGGTGATCAGCGTGCCCGCCTACTTCAGCGATGGCCAGCGCAAAGCCACGCGCATCGCCGGCGAGCTGGCGGGGCTCAACGTTGAAAAACTGATCAACGAACCCACCGCCGCCGCCCTCGCCTACGGCCTGCATCAGCGCGACAAGGAAACCTCGTTCCTGGTCTTCGACCTCGGCGGCGGCACCTTTGACGTGTCGATCATCGAACTGTTCGACGGGGTGATGGAAGTGCGCGCCAGTGCCGGCGACAACTTCCTCGGTGGCGAAGACTTCGACACGTTGCTGCTGGAACACTTCGTCGACAGCCAGCGCAACGCCGCCGGTTTCCCGCCCACCCACAGCGTGCTGCATGCCCTGCGCCGCGAGGCCGAGCGCGTGCGCAAAGCCTTGGGCCAGGACGACAGCGCCGAGTTCGCCTTGCGCATCGATGGTCAGCAATGGGTGCAGACCATCACTCAGCAGGCACTGGCCAAGCTCTACACACCACTGCTGGAACGCCTGCGCGCGCCGATCGAACGGGCCCTGCGCGATGCGCGGATTCGCGTCGGCGACCTTGATGAAATCCTGCTGGTGGGCGGCACCACGCGCATGCCACTGGTGCGCAAACTCGCCGCCGGCTTGTTCGGGCGCTTCCCGTCGATCAGCCTCGACCCCGACCAGGTGGTCGCCCACGGCGCCGCGATCCAGGCCGCGCTCAAGGCGCGCTCCGCTGCGTTGGAAGAAGTGGTGCTGACCGACGTGTGCCCCTACACCCTGGGCATCGAAACCTCGAACCAATACGGCGGCCATATCGAAAGCGGCCATTACCTGCCGTTGATCGAACGCAACAGCAGCGTGCCGGTGAGTCGGGTCAAAAGCGTGGTGACCCTGCACGACAACCAGAGCCAGGTGCTGCTGAAGATTTACCAAGGCGAAAGCCGCCTGGTCAAAGACAACATCGAACTGGGCCAACTGGATATCGCCGTGCCCAAGCGCAAGGCCGGTGAAGTCTCGCTGGACGTGCGCTTCACCTACGACAACAACGGCCTGCTGGAAGCTCAGGTGAGCATCCCGCTGACCGGCGAGCAGCACTCATTGGTGATCGAGAACAACCCCGGCGTGCTCAGCCCGCAGGAAATCCAGCAACGCCTGCAAGCCCTGGCGCAGTTGAAGGTCCACCCGCGCGACCAGCAGGTCAACACCGTGCTGACTGCGCGCCTTGAGCGGCTCTACAAAGAAAACCTCGGCGAACTGCGCGAGCAACTGGGTCATTGGGCCGCGCAGTTCCAGCAAGTGCTCGACACCCAGGACGAACGCCGTATCCGCGATGCGCGCAGCGAACTGACCCGCCAATTGGAACAGTTGGACAACGGGTTCTGGCGCTGAGGGAGCACGACATGGATTGCTGGAGCGTACTGCAGGTGCCGGAAGGCGCCGACGAGCGGAGCATCAAACGCCAGTATGCGCGACTGCTCAAAAGCTGCCGCCCGGATGACGACGCCGCAGGTTTCCAGCGCCTGCGCGAAGCCTACGAGCAAGCGTTAAGCGAGACGCGCTGGCGAGCCGAACACGAGGAGGAAGAATGCCTGGAGGTGCCGCAGGCCCAACCCTCCTACGGCAACCTCAGCGATTTGGCCGAGCTGATGGACATTCGCCCCCTCAGCCCTGCCCCGCTCGAAGCGCCCCTATCTGACCCGGCCCGAGCACTGCTCGAGGGTCTCAATGCACACAACCTGCGTGAACGCTGGGCTCTGGCCTCACAGCAACGTTGCACCGACGCATTCCAGGCCGGCCTGCTGCGTCATTGTTTCGAGTCCCCTGGAGAACGCGGCGCGATCGCCAACTGGGCGGTGCAACATCTGGACTGGCTGACCCCGTGGCAGAAAGTGGCCATGACGCCTTGGCAATCCGACGCGCTGAGCGGTGAGCTGCTGCAAGACTACCGTCGCACCTTGCAAGAACTGCTGGAGCGTAAGGCCGAGCGCGAGTTCATCACCCAGCTCACGCAGTACAACAACCAGCCCTGGCTGCGCGTATTCGACCTGCAGCAGCAGTGGCAGCGCATCGTGCTGAACCTACTCCACGACACCCAGTGGAGCGTGCCGCTGTTCGAAAGGGTATGCCAGGCATTCGGCTGGGACGACCAGAAGGGCGTGTACCCGGAACCGGCGTGGATGTGGCGCCAATTGGTGTCGCGCTGTGAACAGGAAAGCTTCTACGCCAACCTGCAAGCCAAGGCCCAGGACAACACATGGCAATCGGCCGACGCCCTGGCAGCGCGCCTGCTGCTCACGCCAATGTCAGCGACACAACAAAAACAGATGACGGAACGCTTCGACAGCAATGCCTGGAACGCCTGTCAGCATCTGGCCGAAATCCTGGCCTGGCGCTACCCACAGTTGGTTGAACGGCTCCCCCAGGCCAATGTGTTTTTTTGGCGAGCGTTCCTCCCCAGGCCGGTATCCCATTACAGTTGGATACGGGTATGGGCCGGCCTGGCGCTGGCAGCCGCCTTGGCCGTTTACCCCCATACAAAAATGGATAGGCTCAGCGACGCCGTCATTGTGGTGATACTGACCTTTGTGCCTGCCATTATCGGCATCCGTGGCACTCAGTTATGGGCGGTCCTGACATCACAACTGATCGTCCAGGACCTGTGGCTCAGCAAGCGCTTGCTGCCGTCACGGTTCAACCCCCATCAACACTGGTTGGTGCTGCGCCACGGCATTCCTCAAGTGGGCATGCTGCTGATGTTCGGCTTGCTGCTGGGCGTAATGGGCATGCTGACGTACTCGGGGATGATCGGCATCCACCTGTTCCACAGCAGGCGTATCGGCAAAGTGAATGAGCATGTCGAGCACTTTTACCCTTGGGTCAGCGGCTTGCATTGGGCGCACTGGAGTCCGCTGCAGGTGGCTTTCCTGGCCGTGATGGTAGCGGCCACCCTGCTATGCCAGCGGTACTTGCCTGAAATCCCGTGGACGAGCCTGTTCCACTTCCTCTGAGCTATTGAACCGGCGCCTCCTTGGCAAAGGGAGGCCCGGCAACTTGCGTTCGATCATCGCCCACAACCCGCCCGCCCCCGATTGAACCGCCCCCGCAACGCCCCGCACCATGGCCGCCACCTGCAAAACCCCAATAACAACAGGTCCAACGCCATGAGCACTTTTCGCCCGCGCCAGCTCTTGCTGGCCACCGCTGTCGCCAGCCTTGCCCTTCCCGTCGTCGCCGAAGAACACGGTTTCCTGGAAGACGCCAGCGCCAACCTCAACTTGCGTAATTTCTTCTTCAACCGCAATTTCACCAACCCCACCAAGACCCAGGGCGGCGCGCAGGAGTGGACGCAGAGTTTCATTCTCGACGCCAAGTCCGGCTTTACCCAGGGCACGGTGGGGTTCGGTGTGGACGTGTTGGGCATGTACTCGCTCAAGCTCGATGGCGGGCGCGGCACCGGCGGCACGCAGTTGTTGCCGCTGGATCATGACGGCCGGCCGGCGGATGAGTTCGGACGCCTCGGCGTGGCGTTTAAAGCGCGGATTTTGAAGACTGAATTGAAGGTCGGCGAATGGATGCCGGTGCTGCCGATCCTGCGCTCGGACGACGGCCGTTCCCTGCCGCAAACCCTGCGCGGCGGGCAGGTCACGTCGAAGGAGATCGACGGCCTGACCCTCTACGGCGGCCAGTTCCGCGCCAACAGCCCGCGTGACGACAGCAGCATGTCGGACATGTCGATGACCGGTAAAACCGCGTTCACCTCAGACCGCTTCAACTTCCAGGGCGGCGAATACGCGTTCAACGATAAACGCACCCAAGTCGGCCTGTGGAATGCCCAACTCAAGGACATCTACAGCCAACAATACGTCAACCTGATCCACAGCCAGCCCCTCGGCGACTGGACCTTGGGCGCCAACCTCGGTTACTTCTACGGCAAGGAAGACGGCAGCGCCCGCGCTGGCGACCTGGACAACAAGACGTGGTCCGGCCTGTTCTCTGCCAAGTACGGCGGCAACACCTTCTACGTCGGCCTGCAAAAACTCACCGGCAATAACGCCTGGATGCGCGTCAACGGCACCAGCGGCGGCACCTTGGCCAACGACAGCTACAACTCCAGCTACGACAACGCCCAGGAAAAATCCTGGCAAGTGCGCCACGACTACAACTTCGCCGCCCTCGGCGTACCGGGCCTGACCTTGATGAACCGCTATATCAGCGGCAGCAACGTACACACCGGCACCATCACCGACGGCAAGGAATGGGGCCGCGAAAGCGAACTGGGCTACACCGTGCAAAGCGGCAGTCTGAAAAACCTGACAATGCGCTGGCGCAACTCCAGCATGCGTCGCGACTACAGCAACAACGAGTTTGACGAAAACCGGTTGATCGTCAGTTACCCGGTAAGTCTGCTGTAATCAAGCGCTGCACTTGCTGTATGGTGCGCGCCTGCCGCTGCTGATCCGCCCAGCAGCGGCCTCTTTTTCGAGCCTGCGCACACCATGAAATGCTTCGCCATCGCATCCGCCGTGCTGGCCCTGGCCGTGAGCCTCAGTGGCTGCATCGGCGCGCCCATCGCCCTGACGCCACAGACTGAACAGCGCCTGCAAACCCAGGCGCCAATCCGCTTTCTGCTGACGTTCGATGACGGCCCGAGTGCCTCGGGCTACAACAACCCGAGCCGTTCAGTGGTGGCCGATCTGGCAGACAACCCGGTGTTGCCTGGGATCAAGGCAGTGTTTTTCCTACAGACCGAAGCGGCCCGCTCCGGCGGCAGTTCACGGGGTCGCAAGACCATGGAACGTGAGTACGCGGGCGGCCATATCCTGGCCTTCCACACTGCCACGGCGTTTCATACCAACCACCGCTGGCTGAACAACGCCGAACTGCAAAGCACCCTCGCCCAGGGGTCTGCCGATATCGCCTCGATCACCGGCGCCCCGCCGGTGCTGGTGCGCCCGCCGTTCTGGAACTACGACCGCCGCACCTTCGCCGCCTACCAACGCCAGGGTATGCACGTACTGCTGACTGACTTGAGTGCCAATGACGGCAAGATCTGGGGCTTCAACGGCAGCCCGCGCCGCCGCGCCAACCTGTATCGACAGCTGTCGGTGGTGCGCGAGCGCATCGCGTTGGGCGAGTTACCGACGGTGGATGGGGTGATTCCGGTGGTGGTGACTTTCCACGATATCAACCGCTACACCGCACGGCATATGCAGGAGTACCTGCAGATCCTGCTGGACAGTGCCCAGGTCACCGGCATGAAAACCGCCGCCGAGCCGTTCTATACCGACCGTGGCGCACTCGAACGTGCAGCGCTGTCACGCACCGTGAAGGCTGTCAGTGAGGAAGTGCATTTACCGGGCGTGTGGAATTGGGTGTGGGACGCCGACTCCCACTGACCTTAAGCCGTGTGAAGAGCAAAATGTGGGAGGGGGCTTACTCCCTCCCACATTTCGACCGCCTTTCAAATCTACCCTGGTTGCCGGGACTCAACGCCCAATTCATCCCACACCGACTCAGCCAAGTGGAAGGTGGCATTCGCCGCCGGGATCCCGCAGTAGATCGCACTTTGCATCAACACTTCCTTGATCTCGGCACGGGTTACACCGTTGCTCGCAGCGGCGCGCAGGTGCAGCTTCAATTCATCGTTGCGGTTCATGCCGATCAGCATCGCAATGGTGATCAGGCTGCGGGTGTGCCGAGGCAAGCCCGGACGGGTCCAGATATCACCCCAGGCGTGGCGGGTGATCATGTTCTGGAATTCGCTGTTGAATTCGGTCAGGGCATTGAGGCTGCGGTCGACATGGGCGTCGCCCAGCACTTCGCGGCGCACTTGCAGGCCGTCGGCGTAACGTTGTTTCTCGTCCACAAAAAACTCCTCAACGGGCTAGCAAAAATTCAATCACGCGGTCGCTGAACGCTGCACCGGCCTGAACGTTGGACAGGTGCGCCGCGTAGAACTCAGCGTACTCGGCCCCCCTCACATGGTTCTGGATGAAGTGGCTACCGGCCGGCGGTGTGACGGCATCTTCGGTGCCGGCAATTACCAGGGTCGGGACTTTGATGGAGGCCAGTTGCTCACGAAAATCCGCATCCCGCACTGCGGCGCAGTTGGCGGCGTAACCCTCGGGTGAGGTGGACGCGAGCATGTCGGTAATCTGCTGCGCCTGATGCGGGTTGGCTGCCGCAAAATCAGCGGTGAACCAGCGCGCAATGGAAGCATCACGCAGGGCAACCATCGCCGCCGCGCCATCGCGCAGCACCGTCTCGATGCGCGGGTTCCAGATCTGCGGCGTGCCGATTTTGGCGGCGGTGTTGCACACCACCAGGCGGTTCAGGCGAGCCCCCGCGTGGATACCCAGCCATTGGCCGATCAAACCGCCCATGGACAGCCCGCAAAAATGCGCACGTTGGATATCCAGCGCATCGAGCAAGGCAAGCACGTCATGGCCCAATTGCTCGATGCTATAGGGCCCCTCGGTGACCAGGGATTTGCCGTGGCCACGGGTATCGAAGCGCAGCACGCGAAAATGCTTGGTGAAGGCCGGGATCTGGATGTCCCACATATGCAGGTCGGTGCCCAATGAGTTGGACAGCACCAGTACCGGCGCATCCACGGGGCCATCGAGTTGGTAGTGCAGGTCGCCTTCGGCGAGTTTTACAAATGGCACGGCGGCCTCCTTAGGCAGTCAGTTCAACGTGTTCGGTGACAGCGCGAGTAACCCAGGTCTGCGCCTGGCCCAAATAGTGGGCGGGGTCGAGCAGGCGGTCCAGTTCGATTGCGGACAACTCGGCAGTGATCTGCGGTTCGTCTGCAAGGACGGCGCGTAGATGGCGCCCTTCGGCAACCGCGCGTTTGCAGCACTGCTCCAGCAGGTGATGCGCGGTTTCGCGGCCAAGGCGTTGGGCAAGCACGATGCTCACGGCTTCGGCCAGTACCAGGCCCTGGGTCAGGTCGAGGTTGTGCTTCATGCGTTCGGGGTCGACTTCCAAGCCTTCGCTCACCAGCAGCGCCTGTTGCAAGGCACCGGAAACCAACCGGCAAATCTCTGGCAAGGTTTCCCATTCGGCATGCCACAGGCCCAGGCTGCGTTCGTGCTCCTGAGGCATGGCGCTGAACATCGTCGAGACCAACCCAGGCACGCGGGTGGCCGCACTGATCAACACGGCAGCGCCGACTGGATTGCGCTTGTGCGGCATGGTCGACGAGCCACCTTTACCCGGCGCCGACGGTTCGAACACTTCCGCCGCTTCGGTCTGCATCAGCAGGCTGACGTCCCTGCCCAGCTTGCCGAGGCTGCCGGCGATCAGGCCGAGCACGCTGGCGAACTCCACCAGGCGATCACGCTGAGTGTGCCAGGGTTGTTCGGGCAGGGTCAGTTGCAACTGCGCCGCCAGGGCTTGTGCCACGGGCATCGCCTGCTCTCCGAGCGCGGCCAAGGTGCCGGAAGCGCCGCCGAATTGCAGCACCAACAGGCGCGGTTTCAGCTCGGCAAGACGTTGGCGACTGCGCGTCACGGCGCCCAGCCAACCGGCGATTTTCATCCCCAAGGTGACGGGCGTTGCGTGCTGCAACCAGGTGCGCCCGGCCATCGGTGTGGTCGCGTAACGCTGGGCCTGGGCGGCGAGCACATCCCCCAAGCGCGCAAGGTCGTTTTCGATCAACACCAATGCGCGCCGCAATTGCAGCACCAGACCAGTGTCCATCACATCCTGGCTGGTCGCGCCCAGATGCACGTAGCGTTCGGCACTGGCATCTTCACTGGCGATCAACTTGCCCAGTGCCTTGACCAACGGAATCGCCGAATTACCCGCGCTGGCAATTGCCACGCCGAGTGCGTCCACGTCGTACAACGACGCCAGGCACGCCTGGGCAATCGGTGCGACCGCGGCCTGGGGAATCAACCCAACCCGCGCCTCGGCGCGGGCCAAACCTGCCTCGAAATCCAGCATGCCCTGCAAGCGCCCCTGGTCGCAGAACACCTCGGCCATGCTGTCAGCGGTGAAGTAGGCGTCGAACAATTGGTTGCTCGTGCGCAGTGTCATAACGCGTCCCTTACAAATCGTGGTGCAAGTACTCCGCCTGTTTCGGCAGGCGCAAGCTGAACAGGAAGGCCACGGCCATCATGCCAGTGACATACCAATAGAAGGTGTTTTCCATGCCCATGGACTTAAGGCCCAAGGCCACGTATTCCGCCGAGCCACCGAAGATCGCGTTCGCCACCGCATAGGCCAGGCCCACACCCAGTGCGCGCACATGGGGCGGGAACATCTCGGCTTTCACCAGGCCGCTGATCGAGGTGTAGAAACTCACGATAGCCAACGCCAGAGAGATCAGCACAAACGCCAGGAACGGGCTGGTCACGGTTTTCAGGGTCAGCAGGATCGGCACGGTGCACAGGGTGCCGAGGGCGCCGAACCACAGCATCGAGTTGCGTCGACCGATCTTGTCCGAGAGCATGCCGAACAGCGGCTGCATGCACATGTACACAAACAGCGCGCCGGTCATGATGTAGCTGGCGGTCTTGGCGTGCATCCCAGCGGTGTTCACCAGGTACTTCTGCATGTAGGTCGTGAAGGTGTAGAAAATCAGCGAACCGCCGGCGGTGTAGCCGAGCACGGTGATGAAGGCGGCTTTGTGATTGCGAAACAACGCGGCGACGCTGCCAGCATCTTTGTCCTGGCGGGTTTCCTGGCTGGTGGTTTCCTTGAGGGTGCGGCGCAGCAGCAGGGAGATCACCGCCGCAATGGCGCCAATCACGAACGGAATCCGCCAGCCCCAGGCGCGCAGTTCGTCTTCGGTGAGGATCTGTTGCAGGATCACCACCACCAGCACCGCCAGCAGTTGCCCGCCGATGAGGGTGACGTACTGGAACGAGGCGAAGAAGCCACGCTGGCCTTTGAGTGCAACTTCACTCATGTAGGTCGCGGTGGTGCCGTATTCGCCACCCACCGACAAGCCCTGGAACAACCGCGCCACCAGCAGCAACGCCGGAGCCCAGGCGCCGATGTCTTTGTAGGTGGGCAGGAAGGCGATGACCAACGAGCCGGCACACATCATCAGCACCGAGATCATCATCGAGTTTTTGCGACCGTGCTTGTCGGCCACCCGGCCAAACAACCAGCCGCCGATGGGGCGCATCAGGAACCCGGCGGCGAATACACCAGCGGTGTTGAGCAGTTGGACCGTGGGGTCGTCCGAAGGGAAAAACGCGGGAGCAAAGTAGATGGCGCAGAAGGCGTAGACGTAGAAGTCGAACCATTCGACGAGGTTGCCGGAGGAGGCACCGACAATCGCAAAGATCCGTTTGCTGCGCTCTTCTCCGGTGTAGTGACTGGTGGTTGTTGTCATGGTTTTTTCACTCAGTGGGAACGGTTATAGCCTAGACATACTTTGCAACAACCGGGGGTAGTTGCAAGCAGCAAGCTACAAGCTGCAAGAGAAGATCCACCGCGGCCAGCGCTTTTCCTTGTAGCTTGCAGCTTGAAACTTACCGCTGCGACTCATCAATAATCAAAAAACACCGTCTCCTTATCCGTCCCCTGCAAAATCACATTCCACTGATACACACCCTGCTCATCCTGCTTGGCAATCAAGGTGCTACGCCGCTCAGCCGGTACACACGCCAGCAGCGCGTCATCGCCATTGAGCACCTCACCGTCAAAATAAATCCGCGTCAGCAAGTGCTTCACCAAGCCACGGGCAAACACCAGTACCACCAGGTGCGGCGCCTGGGTCGTGCCCTTCAGGCCCGGAACAGCGCCCGGCTTGATGGTGGTAAAGCGAAAACGCCCTTCGGCGTCCACCGGCACCCGGCCGAAACCTTCGAAGTTTGGGTCGACGGCCTTGTCCTGCTCGTCCTCCGGGTGGTCGTACTTGCCGGCGGCGTTGGCCTGCCAGACTTCAAGCATGGCGTCGTTGACCACATCACCGTTGCCATCCACCACTTGCCCGCTGATCGCCACGCGTTCGCCAAGGGTGGCGGCCACGGTCAAGTCTTCACGGTTCAGCCAGGTCAGGCCGATGTGGTAGTACGGCCCGACGGTGTGGGACGTGGTTGCGTAAAGGCTCATCTCATTTCTCCATCGGCGTGGCGTCGCGGCCGCGCAGGACGATGTCCCAGCGGTAGCCGAGGGCATAGGAAGGGATGGTTTTTTCCAGGTCGAAGCTGGCGATCAGGCGCTGCTTGGCCGAGGTGTCCGGCACACAGTTGTAGATCGGGTCGTATTCGAGCAGCGGGTCGCCGGGAAAATACATCTGCGTGACCAAGCGCGTCAGCACGCTGGGGCCGAACAGCGAAAAGTGGATATGCGCCGGGCGCCACGCGTTGTGGTGGTTGCCCCACGGGTAGGCGCCGGGCTTGATGGTCTGGAACTGGTACCAGCCATCGGCGTCGGTGACGGTGCGGCCGGTGCCGGTGAAGTTCGGGTCCAGCGGCGCGTCGTGCAGGTCACGCTTGTGGTTGTAGCGACCGGCGGCGTTGGCCTGCCAGATCTCCACGAGGATGCCCGGCACCGGCAGGCCATTTTCATCCAATACACGGCCGTGAATGATGATGCGTTCGCCCTGGGGCTCGCCTTCATGCTGGGCGGTGAGGTCGTTGTCCTTCTCGTTGATCCGCTCGGCGCCGATGGTCGGACCGGTGATTTCCGACAAGGAATGGGGCAGGAACACCAACGGCTGGGACGGCGAACGCAGGTTCGTCGACTGGTAGGCCGGGTGCAGGTAATCAGGTTGAGTGCCCGCTTGCGGGCGCCGGTAACCGGGCTTGTCACTCATGGAGCAGTCCTCTCTTATTAGATGCGTTCAATCGCCAGGGCCAACCCTTGGCCGACGCCGACACACATGGTCGCCAGGCCTTTGCGGCCACCGGTTTTTTCCAACTGGTGCAGGGCTGTCAGTACCAACCGCGCACCGCTCATGCCCAATGGGTGACCGAGGGCGATGGCGCCGCCGTTCGGGTTGACCTGGGAGGCGTCGTCGGCAATGCCCAGCTCGCGCAGCACTGCCAGGCCTTGGCTGGCGAAGGCTTCGTTGAGTTCGATCACGTCAAAGTCGGTAACCGCCAAACCCAGGCGCTCCACCAGCTTGCGCACCGCTGGCACCGGGCCGATGCCCATCACACGCGGGGCGACACCGGCACTGGCCATGCCCAACACACGGGCACGGGCGGTGAGGCCGTGTTTCTTGACCGCTTCGGCGGACGCCAAAATCAGCGCCGCCGCACCATCGTTCACACCCGAAGCATTGCCGGCGGTGACGGTCTTGTCGGGGCCGTTGACTGGCTTGAGTTTGGTCAGGGCTTCAAGGGTGGTGTCGCGTGGGTGCTCATCATGGTCCACCACGGTTTCGCCTTTTTTATGGGCGACACGCACCGGCACGATTTCTTCAGCAAAGTAACCGGCAGCCTGGGCGGCAGCCGTACGTTGCTGGCTGCGCAGGGCAAAAGCGTCCTGATCAGCACGAGACACCTTGTAATCGTCGGCCACGTTATCGGCGGTCTGCGGCATCGCATCCACGCCGTATTGGTCCTTCATCAGCGGGTTGATAAAGCGCCAGCCGATGGTGGTGTCTTCCAGCTTCATGTTGCGTGAAAACGCCGCGTCGGCCTTGCCCATCACGAACGGTGCGCGGGACATCGACTCGACGCCCCCGGCAATCGTCAGCTCCATTTCGCCACTGGCGATGGCGCGAAACGCGGTGCCGATGGCGTCCATGCCCGAGGCGCACAAACGGTTGAGGGTCACGCCGGGAATAGTCTCCGGCAGGCCCGCCAACAACAGCGCCATGCGTGCAACGTTACGGTTGTCTTCGCCGGCCTGGTTGGCGCAGCCCAGGAACACCTCGTCCACCGCACTCCAGTCCACCGACGGGTTGCGTTCCATCAACGCCTTGATCGGCAGCGCGGCCAAGTCGTCGGCACGCACCGTGGCCAGGCCACCGCCGAAACGGCCGATGGGCGTGCGGATGGCATCGCAGATAAATACGTCACGCATCAGGCTTCTCCGGGTGCTTGGCCGTGGGCGGCGGCCGTGCGGGCTTCGAGGTCACGCAGGGCGGTCAGCTCGACCTCGGTCGGTTCGGCAGTGGCGCTCACGTGGTCGGCAAAGCGAACCGCCCAACCGGTCGCGGCCACCACTTGCTCGCGGGTCACGCCGGGGTGCAGCGCGGTGACGACGAACTCATGGGTGCCCTCTTCCGGCTCCATGATGCACAGGTCGGTAATAATTCCGACAGGACCGGCGCCCGGCAGGCCCAGGCGTTTGCGTGAATCGCCGCCTTCGCCGTGACCGACGGAGGTGATGAAGTCCAGCTTGTCCACGAACGAACGGGACGACTGCTTGAGGATGATCAACACGCTCTTGGCAGAACCGGCGATCTCCGGCGCGCCACCGGCACCCGGCAGGCGTACTTTGGGCTGGTGATAGTCACCGACCACGGTGGTGTTGATGTTGCCGAAGCGGTCGACCTGGGCCGCGCCGAGAAAGCCGACGTCAATGCGCCCGCCTTGCAACCAGTAGCGGAAGATTTCACCGGTGGGCACCACGGTGTCAGCGGTTTCCGCCAACTCGCCATCACCGATGGACAGCGGCAGTACCGAAGGCTTGGCGCCAATCGGGCCGGACTCGTAGATCAGCACCACGTCGGGCGACGAGGTCAGGCGCGCCAGGTTGGCCGCTTTCGAGGGCAGGCCGATGCCAACGAAGCACACGGAGCCGTTCTTGAGGCGGCGCGCAGCGGCGACGGTCATCATTTCGTTGGTCGAGTAAGCCATCACTTGGCCTCCTGCGCGGTGGCCAGCTTGGCCTGGAATTCACTGAAATCGGCAGTGCCGTGGATGTATTCGTCGATCCAGGCGGTAAAGGTCCCACGGTCGCGGGCGATTGGGTCCCACGCCTGGTAGAAGCGGTTGTCGCGCTCGTTGTAACCGTGGGCGTAGGACGGATGCGCGCCGCCGGGTACGTGGCAAACGGCGGTCAGAGCCCAGGTCGGCAATACACAGCTGTTCATCGGTGCGTTCAAGTCATCGACGATCTCCTCGACGGTGACGATGCAACGCTTGGCCGCCAGCGCCGCTTCCTTCTGCACACCGAGAATGCCCCATAGCAGCACATTGCCCTTGCGGTCGGCCTTTTGCGCGTGGATCACGGTGATGTCCGGGCGTACCGACGGCACCGCAGCCAGCACTTCACCGGTGAACGGGCAGGTCACGCTTTTGATCAGCGGGTTGACCTTGGGCAGGTCGGAACCGGCGTAGGCACGCAGCACCGCGAACGGCAGGCCGGAAGCGCCGGCGACGTAGGCATTGGCCAGGTCGGCGTGGCTGTGTTCTTCGATCTCCAGCGGCTGCGGCCACTGCTTCTCGACCGCATCGCGCAGGCGATGCAGGGAGCCCACGCCAGGGTTGCCGCCCCAGGAGAAAATCAGCTTGCGTGCGCAGCCGGCACCGATCAACTGGTCGTAGATCAGGTCAGGCGTCATACGTACCAGCGTCAGGTCTTTCTTGCCCTGACGAATGATTTCATGACCTGCGGCCGTAGGGATCAGATGGGTAAAGCCTTCAAGGGCAACGGTATCGCCGTCGTTCACGAAGCGCTTGACCGCATCACGCAGGGTGAGAATGTCAGCCATGGGGTTGGGCTCCCGGGGTTATCGAAAAAGACGCTGAGGTGGCGCCGAAGTGCTTGAAGATTAAGCTGGGGACATAGGCCAAACAATCCGATAATCGACTAAGCGTTCGATTATCGAACCGATTGTTGGCAAGCTATCAATCAACCTCAGGTCGCATCCGCATGGCTGACCATGCCCTTGATCACCACGGCCGCCGTGGCCAATGCAGCGGGGATCACCAACGCGGTGAGTACCTGCTCAAAGTTCCAACCCAGGCCCAGCAGGGTGGCGCCCATCCAGGCGCCGAGGATCGCGCCGAAGCGACCGATACCGAGCATCCACGACACGCCAGTGGCGCGGCCTTGGGTCGGGTAAAAGCGCGCCGCCAGGGACGGCATCGCCGATTGCGCGCCGTTGACGCACATCCCGGCGATCAACACCAAGGTCGCCAGCACGGTGATATTGCCCAGGCTCTGCCCGACCGCGTAGGCAAATACCCCGGCCAGCAAGTAGAAAGTGCCGATGACTTTGTGGGGATTGAACCGGTCCATCGCCCAACCCACACCGACGGCGCTCAACACGCCACCGAACTGGAACAACGCACCGATAAACGCGGCCTGCTCCATGCTCGCGCCACTGTCGCGCATCAGGGTCGGCAGCCAACTGGTCAACAGATACACGATCACCAGGCCCATGAAGTAGGTGAGCCACAGCAGCAACGTGCCGGCGCTGTAGGTACCCGAGAAGATCACCGCGAACACGTTGCGGGCCTTGACGGTTTTCTGTTCGGGCACGCTGAAGGCGGTGGCTTGGGCGACGATGCCGGGCTCGATGGGTGACAAGGTTTTGCGCACCTTGTCGGTGCCACGGTTGCGCACCACCAGGTAACGCGCCGACTCCGGCAACCACAGCACCAGCACCACCACCAGGATCAACGGCAGGATGCCGCCGATCATCAACAGCGCATGCCAGCCGAACGCCGGAATCAGCTTGGCCGAGATAAATCCGCCACCGGCCATGCCCAAGTTGAAGCCGCAGAACATGCTGGTCACCAGCAGCGACTTGTGGCGCTCGGGGGTGTACTCGGACAGCAGCGTGGTGGCGTTGGGCATACCTGCGCCCAAGCCCAGCCCGGTGAGGAAGCGCAGCACCAGCAGTTGGTCGACATTGCTGCTGTAGGCCGATGCCAGACTGAACGCGCCGAACACCAGCACGGCGCCGACCAACACGACTTTACGGCCGAAACGGTCGGCCAACGGACCCGAGCCCAGTGCACCGAACACCATGCCGATCAACGCGGCACTCATCACCGGGCCGAGGCTGGCGCGGTCGATGCCCCAGTCTTGGGACAACGCAGGCGCGATAAAGCCCATGGCGGCGGTGTCGAGGCCATCGAGGAAAACAATCAGGAAACACAGGATCACCACACGCCACTGGTAGCGGGACAGTGGCTGGGCGTTGATGAAGGACTGCACGTCCAGGGTGGTACCGACAGAAGGCTGATTCATTATTTTTATTCCACACCGAGGGCGGGCCAACGACCTGGGGTCGCCATTATTATTGGGGCGCCCCTAAGAGCGCTGCCGCACAATAATAAGCCGGGGGAAATACCGTCAATTGATCAAGCCGGGATCTGTGCGGTCACCGAACAGCTTAGGCAAACAGCTGCGCACTCAACTCACGGCTGGCGCTGAGCATGCTCGGCAGGAAGCGCTGCTCCAACTCGCTGCGGCTGACCCGCCCGGCGTGGGTGCTGACATTGAGCGCCGCCAAGACCTGGCCGGAGGCGTCATACACCGGCACGGCAATCGAACGCAGGCCCTGTTCCAATTCCTGGTCGACGATGCACCAACCCTGCTGACGCACCTGTTGCAGGCATTCGAACAACGCTTCGGGGGTGGTGAGGGTGCGGCTGGTCTTGGTTTGCAACTCGGCGTGGTCGAGGTAGTCCTGCAGCGAGGCATCATCGAGTGCCGCGAGCAGGATGCGGCCCATGGACGTGCAATAGGCCGGGAGACGTCCGCCCACCGACAAATCCACGGAGATCAGGCGCTGGGTGGTGGCCGAACGGGCGATGTAGAGGATGTCGTCGCCTTCGAGGGTGGCCATGTTGCAGGCCTCGTGGAGTTGCTCGCTCATGCGGTCCAGATAAGGCTGGGCCGACACTGCCAACGGCGTGGACGACAGGTAGGCATGCCCCAAGGTCAGGACTTTTGGCAACAGCGAATAGGTACGCCCATCGGTGGTGGCGTAGCCGAGCTTGATCAACGTATGTAGGCAACGACGTACGGCGGCGCGGGGGATTTCGGTGCGGTGGCTGATCTGCGCGATGGTCAGGTGGCGCTTGCGCTCCTGGAATGCCTGCACCACGGCCAGGCCACGGGCCAGTGACGTCATGAAGTCCGGGTCACCGGTAAACGCCTGGATACGCTTGGCCGGTGAGGCAACGATCGGCGGCGCCACTGACGCGAAAGAGTTGCGCAATTGATCGTTCATGTCGGGTTCCTTTCTATTATTGTCAACCACAGAGGATTGGGCTGCTATTACAAGCCGCGCCCGCCATGATGCACAAGGCAGGGTCAGCAACATTGGGCGATTATCGGACGAGTATGCGATTATCGCAATTGAGCGCCTCACCTGAGACCGGTCGTACAAGTACGTATCGGCAAAGTTAAAACTGGAGTTTAGAACGCCGGCACGGTTGAATTTATGACGCCAGATTTTCAGCAAATACTGACGTAGGCGTGTAACAAAACCCTCACACAAAGTTGACGCTTTTTAACTTTATGCCGATAGTGTTATTCAAATGCGCCGCTATAATGCACCCTGTGCGGAGATCAACCCGGTTTCATGATCGGGATCAGAACCCGCCAAGCCATGCACCTGCCGCGCATGGACGGTCGCAACGACCTGCCTCGAATGACAGCACAACACGTGGTCGATGGTTTGCATTTCAAACTTGAACACTTCATGGGTTCAACTTGGAACACTCCGAGGGCCGCATTCAGGCATAACGCTGCACGGTAATTACACTCAACTCAGTTAGGTAACAATGTGACGAAAGATGAACTGCGCGCGGAACTTGAGCGCCAGGAGCAACGTTACAAGGATGTTTACGGCGGGGAAGTCACCACCTACGCCGCCCAGCCTGAACCCGAACGCAAACCATGGCGCAAGCGCGCCAGCCTGCTCGACCAGGCGTTTGCCCAGGAAATCCAAAAGATTGAACAGGAACTCAAAGCCGAAGAGCCATAAGCGCGCCGGCTTGGACTGACGGGACTGCCTCGACTAGCGGCTCATTGCCACTGGTCGACAACCCGGCATCCTTCATGCACCTGTAAAATTTCATACAAATGTTTCAGGCATGCCGTTTTGATGACAAAACCCGGCCTTTTTGCACCTGCGCTTTATAAATCAAAGACTTGCCAAAGCCCCGAAAACCCTGGGATAGCCCCCTTTTGCCCCTGGCTTTTCAATGAAGATTGTTACCGATGAGCAGCTAGTGCATCGATTACCGAGGTTTTCTGGCATAATCGCGCCCCCTTACGACCGGGTCAGAAAACCTTCATGATCGATTTATTCAGCGGACTGGATGCTTGGGTTCTAGTGAGCCTACTGCTCGCCCTCGCCTTTGTCCTCGCCTTCGAGTTCATCAATGGCTTTCATGACACCGCTAACGCGGTGGCCACAGTCATCTATACCAAAGCCATGCCGCCGCATCTGGCCGTGTTCTTCTCCGGGGTGTTCAATTTCCTCGGCGTGTTGCTCGGTGGTGTCGGTGTCGCCTACGCCATCGTGCATTTGCTGCCGGTGGAGTTGCTGATCAATGTGAACACCGGCCATGGTTTGGCGATGGTTTTCTCGTTGTTGGCCGCGGCGATCACCTGGAACCTGGGCACCTGGTACTTCGGTATCCCAGCCTCCAGCTCCCACACCCTGATCGGCTCGATCCTCGGTGTCGGCCTGGCCAACGCCCTGATCAACGACATTCCCCTGGCTGACGGTGTGAACTGGCAGAAGGCGATTGATATCGGTGCCTCCCTGGTGTTCTCGCCGATGGCCGGCTTCCTGGTCGCAGCCCTGGTGCTGATCGGCTTGAAGTGGTGGCGCCCGCTGTCGAAGATGCACAAGACCCCGGACCAGCGCCGCAAGCTCGACGACAAGAAACACCCGCCGTTCTGGAACCGCCTGGTCCTGGTGATTTCCGCGATGGCCGTAAGCTTCGTGCACGGTTCCAACGATGGTCAAAAAGGTATCGGCCTGATCATGCTGGTGCTGATCGGTATCGTACCGGCGCAGTTCGTACTCGACCTGGGCAGCACCACCTACCAGATCGAGCGTACCCGCGACGCCACCGTGCATTTGAGCCAGTTCTACCAGCGCAATAACGCCACCCTCGGCGAATTCCTGGCCCTGGGTAAAAGTGTGAAGGACGATCTGCCGGGCAAGTTCCAGTGCAACCCACAGCAGACCGAGCCCACTATCAACGCGCTCGTCAGTACGCTCAAAGGTGTCTCCGACTACCACTCGCTAACCTCCGACCAGCGTATCGAAGTGCGTCGCTACCTGCTCTGCCTGGACGACACCGCGAAAAAAGTCGGCAAGCTGCCGGGCCTGGATGCGCGTGAGAAGTCCGACCTCGACAAACTGCGCAAAGACCTTACCGCCACCACCGAGTACGCGCCGTTCTGGGTGATCCTCGCGGTCGCACTCGCCTTGGGCCTGGGCACAATGGTGGGCTGGAAGCGTGTGGTACTGACCATCGGTGAAAAGATCGGCAAGCAGGGCATGACCTATGCCCAAGGCATGTCGGCCCAGATCACCACCGCGACCATGATTGGTTTTGCCAATATCTTCGCCCTGCCGGTGTCCACGACACATGTGCTGTCTTCGGGCGTGGCCGGCACCATGGTCGCGAATAAGAGCGGCCTGCAAGGTGGCACGGTCAAGACCATCCTGATGGCTTGGGTGTTGACACTGCCTGCGACCGTGGGCCTGTCGGCCGGGTTGTTCTGGCTGGCGTCCAAGGCGCTGGGTAGCTGATAGTCCGTCGCTGAAAAAAAAGGCGCGATCCTGATGGGGATTGCGCCTTTTTTTTGGTTTTTTTGGGGGCCATCTCCGTTGCCGCCGTTACCCCGACAACGGATATACGCACAAATGCCAGCCCAAAAAAAAGGGCGACCGAAGTCGCCCAAAATGCCTTGCGTGCTCATGTAACCCAAAAAGACTTAAGGTTTTTTACGCTTGTTAGCGTCTTTCCAGATAAAAAATCCAAACCCTACAAAAAACAGCACCATGAGGCTTACCGTCAGCACTCCGGCGAATACCACGTTATCGATAAACATGACCGGCCTCCTGCACTTGCCCTGTTGCGATAGGGCTAAGTTACTGGAGAAGGCGGATTGGAAAATTGACGGGGATCAATGTCGCCCGCAACGGGGCGTAAAGAAGGGCAATAACTGACCTGCATCAACAGATGCAGGCTGTATTAACGCTTTTTCGGTTTGTTCTTTGATTTTTTCTTGGCTTTGCCCAAGGGCATCGCCTGTTCAAATGCCTGACGCACTTCATTCAGGCGTTTGTCATTGAGGTCATGTACACGCTTGGCGCGTTCGGCATTCAGGTCGATCAACTTGTCGTCATCACTCATGGCTTGGCTTACGTCGTGGCGAGTAAGGCTCAATAATGCGGGCTCCCGCGGCCGACGGCAAATCAGCGCGCGACAAAAGGCAGGCCGTCGCCCAAAATCGGCACTTTCCAGCCAACCCAAGAGGCGCATTCCGGTGGCACTGCACAAGGATCTTCCGCCGTTGCTGGCCCTGCGCGCCTTTGAAGCCGTGGCCCGGCACTTGAGTTTTAGCAAGGCGGCGACTGAGTTGTCAGTGACTCAAAGCGCCCTTAGCCATCAGGTACAAAAACTCGAACAGCACCTGGGTAAACCACTGTTTATCCGACGCACCCGTGCGATTGATCTGACGGTAGACGGCCAGCGTTACTACGACGATATCCGCCCCGCCCTTGACGCCATCGCCGCCGCAACCCGCGCCCAACGGATCGTGCCCAGCGCCACGGTGTTGCGCATCGGCCTGCTGGCGTCTTTCGCCACCCTATGGCTGGCCCCACGGCTGGCGGGGTTTCTCAACCGCTACCCGCATATCCAGGTGGAGTTGTTGCCGGCGATTCAACTGGCCAACGTCGGCGCCGCCGAGGTCGACCTGGCCATTCGCTACGGCAAGGGCGATTGGCCGGACGTGCAGGCCACGCGACTGATGGCTGAAGTGATCTCACCGGTGTGCAGCCCGGCGTTCAAGGCCAGCCAACTGCACAACGGCCCCTTATTGATGGCAACCTCACACCGGCCGTTCGAATGGACGGATTGGTCCCGGCATTATCAAGTCGACCTCCAACACCACCCGCGCGTCATGCTGCATGACTACAACATCGTGGTCGAAGCCGCCGTGGCCGGGCAAGGCATTGCAATGGGCCGTCACCACCTGATCCAACGCCGGCTCCAGGACGGCAGCCTGGTGCAGGCCTTCGACTGGCCGCCCTACCACAGCGATATCGGCTATTGGCTGATCGCCCCCCAAGGCCCCGTCCACGAGGCGGCCGAGTGCTTCAGCCAATGGTTAAAGGAGACCTGCGCCGACGTGTGAGTTATTTCGATACGTCGAGTGAGATCTATCCGTTTGTCGCAGTCCCGCCAGCACAACATGCTCAAACCTCTTAAAAACAGAGGACTCAGCATGAGCAACTCCATCCGCCAACGCCTGCACGCCCTTGGCCTGACGCTGCCCGCCCCCAGCCAGCCGATTGCCAACTACATCAACCATGTGATCAGCCAGAACCAGCTGTTTATCTGCGGGCAGATTCCCCTGCTCGACGGCAAGCCTGCGTTCCTCGGCCGACTGGGTGAGTCCCTCAGCGAGGAAGAAGGTGTGCAGGCTGCAGAACTGGCTGCACTGAGCTTGCTCGCGCAATTGAGCGATGCCTTGGGCGATGACCTGTCGCGCCTGGTGCGCACCCTGCGCCTGGGTGTGTTTATCGCCAGCAGCGCCGACTTCCAACGCCAGGGCGCGGTGGCCAACGGTGCGTCGAACCTGCTGGTCAATGCCCTCGGCGAACCGGGCCGGCATGTGCGCACGGCAGTGGGGGTTTGCAGCCTTCCAGCCGGCGTGGCGGTGGAGGTTGACGCGATTTTCGAGCTGCGACCGTGAACCTGCTTAACGTTCAACAATTAAGGGAGGCCACCCCCGGCTGCCAGTCGGGCCTGGTGCACTTCAACCATGCCGGCGCTTCCCTGCCAAGCCAGGCGACCCTCGACGCTATCATCGGCCAACTACAGCGCGAAGCCCGCGACGGCCCGATGGAAGCCGGCGAACAGGGCGCCGTACTGATGGAAAAAGCCCGCCACGCCGCCGCGCAACTGCTCAACGCGCCCACCGCGTCGATTGCCTTTGCCAACAGTGGCTCGACCGCCTGGAGCATGGCATTCCAAGCCCTGGGCCCGTGGCAACGCGGTGATCGCATTCTGGTAGGGCGCCACGAATGGGGTGGCAACCTGGCGAGCATGCAACTGGCTGTGCAAGCGGGTGCGCGGGTGGAAGTCATTCCCTGCGATGCAACGGGCGCGGTGTGCCCGGTGGCCCTGGACTCAATGATCGATGCCAGCGTAAAGCTGATCGACCTCACCTGGCTCCCCGCCAACGGCGGCCTGATCAACCCGGCCGAGGCCATTGGCGCAGTGGCCAGGCGTCATGGCATCCCCTACTTTATCGACGCCGGCCAAGCCGTCGGCCAGGTGCCAGTGGATGTGCAGGCGTTGCAGTGCGATGTCCTCAAGTCGGCCGGCCGCAAACACCTGCGCGGGCCGCGTGGCACAGCGCTGTTGTATGTGCGGCCGGGCTTTCTGCAGCGGTTGAACCCCGCTCAACGCGACGTGTTTTCGGCGCCCTGGAGCCCCCAGGGGTTTGACCTGCGCGACGACGCCAGGCGCTTTGAAACCAGCGAGGTGTCTTTTGCCTTGTTGGCGGGACTGGGCAATGCCTTGCAGGAAATGAACAACGTGGGGATTGAGCGCGTGTGGGAAAACGTCGCACAGACCAGCGCACGAATTCGCGAAGCCCTGCGTGAGATTCCGGGGGCTTCCCTGCATGACCTGGGCACGCTGCAATCAGGGCTGATCGCCTTCAACCTCGCCGGCTGGGACGCCTTCGAACTGAAACGGCAATTGGGACTCAAGCACATCAATATCGGCGCCAACGGCGTGGCCTACACCCCGCTCGATATGCAGGCCCGTGGCCTGGCAAGCGTTGCGCGGATCTCGGTGAGCCCCCTCAACAACGATCACGACGTGGAGTGGTTGCTGGCAGCCCTGCGGGACCTGCGCGCTTAAACCTCGACGTCCACCCAAAGGCCCTGGCGCGGCGCGTCTTCGATCAACGGCACAACCGGTACGGTGTTGTCGGCATTGAGCAGGTCACCGGGGATCGCCAAGTGCTGGTCCGGATCCTCGTCAGCTTCGCGCCGGCGTTTCTGTTGTTCCTGCTGGCGGCGTTGTTCTTCGCGCAGCAAAAAGGTCGACTGCTCGGCATCGCCCTTTTTCAGGTCGATCGTGCTTTCGTTGGAGCCCGCTTGCACAGGGACCACGGGCGGAATATCCGGTTTCTGGCGGACCGGGTCGAGTTGCGACGTAACCGGTATGACGCTGACGGGCAGCATGGGTGGCAGCATGATAGTTGTTCTCCTGTCAGCAGGCTGTCGGCGGGCGGCGCGGCGACTTGAGCGCGGGCTCGCCAACCTGTGACCGAGTCGACACTCGCAAGTGCCCGCCACCCGTCGATTCAGCGCGCGCCCCTGCACTCAAACGGAGTAGTTTTTGTCAGAGTCCTTTGGCTGAGGGCCTTGTTCCGTTAAGATAGTCGGCTTTTTCACGGCGGGAGTCAGGCAGCATGGCGCAGCAGTATCAACCGGGGCAACGCTGGATTAGTGACAGCGAAGCAGAGCTGGGGTTAGGCACCGTTCTGGCACAGGACGGCCGCTTGTTGACCGTGCTCTATCCGGCCACTGGCGACACCCGCCAGTATGCGCTACGGAATGCGCCCCTCACCCGCGTGAGGTTCTCGCCGGGTGACACCATCACCCATTTCGAAGGCTGGAAAATGACCGTGCAAGAAGTCGACGACGTCGACGGCCTGCTGGTCTACCACGGCCTCAATGGGCAGAACGAGCAGGTCACCCTGCCGGAAACCCAACTGTCGAACTTTATCCAGTTCCGCCTGGCCAGCGACCGTCTGTTCGCCGGCCAGATCGACCCGCTGGCCTGGTTCTCGCTGCGTTATCACACCCTGGAACACACCAGCCGCCAATTGCAGTCGTCGCTGTGGGGCCTGGGTGGCGTGCGCGCGCAACCGATTGCTCACCAACTGCACATTGCCCGTGAAGTCGCTGACCGTATCGCGCCACGGGTATTGCTGGCCGACGAAGTAGGCCTGGGCAAGACCATCGAAGCCGGCCTGGTGATCCATCGCCAGTTGCTGTCGGGCCGCGCCAACCGCGTGCTGATCCTGGTTCCGGAAAACCTGCAGCACCAGTGGCTGGTAGAGATGCGCCGCCGCTTCAACCTGCAGGTTGCGTTGTTCGACGAAGAACGTTTTATCGAAAGCGATGCCGCCAACCCGTTCGAAGACACCCAGTTGGCCCTGGTCGCCCTGGAATGGCTGGTGGACGACGAGAAGGCCCAGGACGCGCTGTTCGCTGCGGGCTGGGACTTGATGGTGGTCGACGAAGCCCACCACTTGGTCTGGCACGAAGAAAAAGCCAGCCCGGAATACGCGCTGGTCGAGCAACTGGCCGAAGTGATTCCTGGCGTGCTGCTGCTCACCGCCACCCCGGAACAACTGGGCCAGGACAGCCACTTCGCACGTCTGCGCCTGCTGGACCCGAACCGCTTCCACGACCTCGCCGCCTTCCGCGCCGAGAGCGAGAACTATCGCCCGGTAGCCGAAGCCGTGCAGGAACTGATGGATAAGGGCCGCCTGTCACCTGCGGCCCACAAGACCATCCAGGGTTTCCTCGGCAACGAAGGCGAAGCGCTGCTTGCCGCCGTCAACGATGGCGACGCCGAAGCCAGTGCGCGCCTGGTGCGTGAGTTGCTCGACCGCCACGGTACCGGCCGCGTGCTGTTTCGCAACACCCGTGCCGCCGTGCAAGGTTTCCCGGAGCGCAAGCTGCACGCCTACCCGATGCCAAACCCGGATGAATACCTGGAGCTGCCGCTGGGCGAACACGCCGAGCTGTACCCGGAAGTCAGCTTCCAGTCGCAACCGGACATCGACGAAGAAAATCGCTGGTGGCGCTTCGACCCACGCGTTGAGTGGCTGATCGACCAGCTGAAAATGCTAAAGCGCACCAAGGTCCTGGTGATCTGCGCCCATGCCGAAACCGCCATGGACCTGGAAGACGCCCTGCGCGTGCGCTCCGGTATCCCGGCCACGGTGTTCCACGAGGGCATGAACATCCTGGAGCGTGACCGCGCCGCCGCTTATTTTGCCGACGAAGAGTTCGGCGCCCAGGTGCTGATCTGCTCCGAGATCGGCTCCGAAGGCCGCAACTTCCAGTTCTCCCACCATCTGGTGCTGTTCGACCTGCCATCGCACCCCGACCTGCTGGAACAGCGGATCGGCCGCCTGGACCGGATCGGCCAGAAACATGTGATCGAACTGCACGTGCCGTACCTGGAAACCAGCCCGCAAGAGCGCCTGTTCCAGTGGTATCACGAGGCGCTGAACGCGTTCCTCAACACCTGCCCGACCGGCAACGCCTTGCAGCATCAGTTCGGCCCGCGCCTGCTGCCGCTGCTGGAAAACGCCGACGACGGCGAGTGGCAAGCCCTGATCGACGAAGCCCGTGCCGAACGCGAGCGCATGGAGCAAGAGCTGCACACCGGTCGCGACCGCCTGCTGGAGCTCAACTCCGGCGGCGCCGGCGAAGGCGATGCGCTGGTGGAAGACATCCTTGAGCAAGACGACCAGTTCGCCCTGCCGATCTACATGGAAACCCTGTTCGACGCGTTCGGCATCGACAGCGAAGACCATTCGGAAAACGCGCTGATCCTCAAGCCGAGCGAAAAAATGCTCGACGCCAGCTTCCCCCTGGGCGACGACGAAGGTGTGACCATCACCTACGATCGTAACCAGGCACTGTCGCGCGAAGACATGCAGTTCATCACTTGGGAACACCCGATGGTGCAGGGCGGCATGGACCTGGTGCTGTCCGGCTCGATGGGCAACACCGCCGTAGCGCTGATCAAGAACAAGGCGCTCAAGCCGGGCACCGTGTTGCTGGAACTGCTCTACGTCAGCGAAGTGGTTGCGCCACGCGCACTGCAACTGGGCCGCTACCTGCCGCCGGCAGCACTGCGCTGCCTGCTGGACACCAATGGCAACGACCTGTCCGGGCGCGTCTCGTTCGAGACCTTGAACGACCAGCTCGAAAGCGTGCCACGGGCCAGCGCCAACAAGTTCGTGCAGGCCCAACGCGATCAACTCACGCCGCGCATCAATGCCGGTGAAGAGAAGATCACCCCACGCCACGCCGAGCGTGTGGCCGAGGCCAAGCGTCGCCTGGCAGCAGACACCGACGAAGAACTGGCACGCCTGAGCGCGTTGCAAGCGGTCAACCCGACCGTGCGTGACAGCGAGCTGGTCGCCCTGCGCAACCAACGCGAGCAAGGCCTGGCCATGCTCGACAAGGCGGCGCTGCGACTGGAAGCGATCCGGGTGTTGGTGGCGGGTTGATTACCGCCCTGCCCTGCTGAACCAAAAAGGCCCGCGCAATGCGGGCCTTTTTATTGGTTTTGAGGGCCTCATCGGGGGCAGGCCCCCGATGGCATCACCTCGATTTCAAGCCGTTGCTGCGGCGGCTGGCACCTCAACAGCCACCAACCCCTCTTTCATGCGCTTGGCATCACGCACAAAACTGCGCGATGCCTGGAACAGAAACAACATGGTCAAGAACAGCGCCACCGGGATCAGGTACATGGCGTCATGCAGGCCCACGGCTTTATAAGCCTCGGTCATCTGCTCCGCCCCCGCCGCATACATCGCCGAATGGGCAAAGTGATCGGACAGCCCGCCGACCACAATCGGCCCCATGCCCCCGCCCAGCAAGTACAACCCAGCAAAGAACAACGCCATCGCCGTGGCCCGCAGCCGTGGTTCGACCACGTCCTGAATCGCCGTGTACACGCAGGTGTAGAAGTTATACGCAAACAACCAGCCCACACTGAACAGCGCCACGAACACACCAATTTCGATGCGGCCGGCATGCAAGGCCCAGGCGGTGGTGACGGTGGAGATGATCAGGCTGCACGCCGCGAACAGCAGCCGGCCATTGGCAACCCGCTGGTGGATCTTATCGGCAACCCAACCGCCCAACGTCAGGCCTATCAGACCGGTCAAGCCGACAATCACCCCGGTGGCAACGGCTGCGTCTTGCAACGGCATGAGGAAATAGCGTTGCAGCATGGGCACCAGAAACGAGTTGCACGCGTAGGTGGCAAAATTGAAGCACAGACCGGCCAGCACCAGCCACAGGAAGGTCGGCACAGCCAGCACGCGGCGGATCGGGCGGTCGACGCGTTCCTGGGAGACTTGGACGGTTTCGGCCGCGCCGCGCTTGGGTTCCTTGATATAGAACATAAACACCGCAAGGATCATCCCCGGCACGGCGGCAATAAAGAACGGCGCGCGCCAGCTGTCGAACGCTTTGACCATCCAGCCGATGGTGAAGAATGCCAGTAACAGGCCAAGCGGCAGCCCCAGCATGAAAATCCCCATGGCCCGGGCGCGGCGGTGCGCCGGGAACAAATCGCCGATCAGCGAGTTGGCGGCCGGCGCATAGCTGGCTTCACCGATACCGATGCCCATGCGCACCAGCAAGAACGTCCAGAAACTGCCGACCAGACCGTTGACCGCCGTCAGACCGCTCCAGGCAAACAAGCCCCACCCCATCAGCTTGCTGCGCGAGCCGGTATCGGCCATACGCCCGAGCGGCAGGCCGGCAATGGCGTAGACGATGGTGAAGGCGGTGCCGATGATGCCGAGCTGGAAATCGCTCAGGTGCCATTCCATTCGGATTGGCTCGATGATGATTGCGGGAATCGTGCGATCGAAGAAATTGAACAAGTTGGCGAGGAACAGCAGGAACAGAATGCGCCAGGCATTCGCCGCTTGGGTCGAGTTCTGCATGGGTCCGTCTCTTTTATTGTTATGAGAGCTGCGATGCCCGATGCATCCTGCTCAGGTACCTGCAACATAGTCAGGCGAGGCACGGTTGTCTGTAATGATTCGTAAAGCTGATAGGGCATGATTTCACCCAGCGCTACGGGATTTCGCCTACAAAAATATAAGTGCTCGCCCCCCTTCCCAACGGCCATGGCGCGATTAGAATGGCGAGCCTTCCCGCAGCATCCCCTTACCTACTTTCTTATCGATGACGCCCATGTCCGAAGCCAGTCCGTGTCTGAGTTGCGGTGCCTGCTGTTCATACTTTCGTGTGTCTTTCTTCTGGGGTGAGTGCGCCTCGTCCGGCGGCACGGTACCCGATGACCTGGTGGTGCAGATCAACCCCACCCGCGTGGCGATGATCGGCACCGACCAGAAGCCCGCACGCTGCTGCAGCCTTGAAGGCGAAGTCGGCAAAGGCACCAGCTGCTCAATTTATGAGCAACGTTCAAGCCCGTGCCGGGAGTTCGACGCGTCGTGGAGCCAGGGTGAGCAGAACGTCGACTGCGACGCAGCCCGTGCCGCGTTTGGACTGCCGCCGCTGCAAGCGCCGTTCGAGTTGGAGCTGCCCATCAGCGCTTAGCATTAATCGCTATGGATGGCATGCCAAAATCATTGAGAGCAAAGTGCCATTATTCCTGGAAAATCCACCGAGGCTTCTATACTCGACGTCATAGGTCATCGCCGTAGGCTGTGACGGGACGCTATGACGGGACATGCTATGGAATGGCTGGGGATGCATTTTTTTACCGACCTTCCAGAGAACGGGCATTTATTACTCAATTGCAGTCATAACCCCTTTCTGGTGCTGCTGGCCTACCTGGTCGCGTGTGCGGCCGGTTTTGGCACGCTGGACATGGCCGAACGGGTTGGCCATGTCGAAGACCCGACCGCTCGTCGCCACTGGCGCTGGCTTGGCGCTGGTTGCCTGGCGGGCGGTATCTGGTCCACCCACTTCATCAGTATGCTGGCCTTCCAGGCCCCCATCGAAATTCACTACGAATTGCTCATGACGTTCGCGTCGTTGCTGATCGCCCTGATCGCCTCGTTGTTCGCCATGCAAACCCTCAGTCATACCAAGCTGCACTGGCACCAGTACCTGTTGGCCTCGGTGTGGATGGGGATCGGCATCGCCCTGATGCACTACGTGGGCATGTCGGCCATGCACTCCCAGGCCAAGGTGTATTTCGAGCCGGCGTTGTTCCTGGCCTCGGTGGCAATTGCGATTGGCGCCAGCCTGGCCGCGCTGCTGCTGTCGAGCTACCTGCGCACCGGCACCGGCGTGTTCCACCAACTGCTCAAATACGCCGCCAGCCTGGTGCTGGGTGCGGGCATTATCAGCATGCACTTTACTGGCATGGCCGCGATGCAACTGATCGTGCCCACTGGCGCCGATCTCTCGTTACCGCTGGATAACAACCCGATTCAGTTGGGCCTGTCGGTGGCCGTGATTACCTTGTTGGTGATCGGCAGCAGCATCAGTGCAGCCCTGGCGGACAAGAAGCTGCAACACAAGGAACGCGACCTGCGGCGGGTCAACGCGCTGCTCAGCGAACTGGACCAGGCGCGCGCCTCCCTGCAACAGGTGGCCCATTACGATGCACTGACCAGCCTGCTCAATCGCCGGGGTTTCAACCAGATCTTCGCGGAAAAAATCGCTGAAAAAACCGCTTCCAACGGCATGATGGCGGTGATTTTCCTTGATATCGACCACTTCAAACGCATCAACGATAGCCTCGGGCATGATGCGGGCGATCAATTGCTCACCGTACTGGCCAGCCATATCAAAGGCTCGGTGCGCAGCCACGCCGACGTGGTAGCGCGGTTTGGTGGCGATGAGTTCTGTATCCTGATCAGCGTTCACCACCGCGACGAAGCGCGACACCTGGCCCAGCGCATCATGCAGAAAATGAAAGAACCGATCGAACTGGCCGGCCGCCGCATGGTGATGACCACCAGCATCGGCATCAGCCTGTTCCCCGATGACGGCCTGACCTGCGAAGAGTTGCTCAAGACTGCCGACCTGGCGCTTTACCAGTCCAAGGACACGGGGCGCAACAGCCTGAATTTCTTCAGCTCAAACCTCAAGACCCGGGCCTTTCTCGAACTGCAACTGGAAGAAGAACTGCGCAGCGCCCTGCGTGCCCAAAACCAACTGGTGCTGTTCTACCAACCGATCTTTGACATGAAGCTGGGCAAGGTCACGCGCCTGGAGGCCCTGGTGCGCTGGCAACATCCGCAACACGGGCTGCTGACCCCGGACCGGTTCATCGGCATTGCCGAAAGCAACGGGCTGATCGCCGACCTCGACCACTGGGTACTGCGCCAGGCCTGCCATGACTTGAGCCTGCTCTGCGACCGAGGCTATACCGACCTGACCATGGCGGTGAATTGCTCGGCCCTGAACCTGGCCCGTGATGAACTGGCGGACGAGATCGAGGACGCGCTGCGCTTCAGCGGGATCGGCGCCAACCGCCTGGAACTGGAAGTGACAGAAAATGCGCTGATGGGCAACATCAGCAGCACCCTGGCCCTGCTGCGGCAGATCCGTGCGCTGGGCGTGTCGCTGGCCATCGACGACTTCGGCACCGGCTACTCGTCCCTCGCCTACCTCAAGCGTTTGCCGCTCAATACCCTGAAGATCGATCGGTCCTTTATCCAGGACATTCCCAAGTCGACCGCCGATATCGAGATTGTCCAGGCGATTATCGGCATGGCCCATACCCTGCACCTGCAGGTGGTGACCGAAGGCGTGGAAACCCAGGCCCAGTTCGAGCTGCTGCTCAAGCACGGCTGTGATTACGTCCAAGGCTACCTGCTGAGCCCGGCGGTGCCCGCCAGCGACATCATCGGCGTGATGCAGGGCATCGACCAGCGTAACCCGCTCTATCCGTTCAGCGTGGCGGGAGCCAAAGACGCCAACCCGACGCGAGAACCGTCGCCGGATCGTCCTGGATCCACCTCCATCGTCAGGCCAATTCGCTGACGTCGAATCTTTGGCATTTCGCCATCACCCACCTCAAGATTCCCGACGAACGGCCGATTCATCAGAGTCCGGCCTGGTTTTCCCTGAGAACACGGGGTCAAACCCGATCGTGCCGGACAAGGACGCACTGCAAAGTCGCGAACTCCCATTCCGTGATGGCCCTTGATTCTTTCCAGCCATCCGTCCAGGCACATGGCGCACAATGACTTCTAAAAATAACTCTGCCACCGTGGTATCCGACGTGTTGCTCGCAGCTCCTGCGGAAAAGCCCTCAGGTTCAAAGTCATTGAGCACCGCCCGCCCGCTGGCCACCCAGCAATACCTGTACTTCACCGAAACCAATACCGACCGCATCCTCGATAACCTCGACGGCCTGCGCGATATGGTGTTCCCGCGCCCGCCACATCTGGAAGTCGACGGCGAACAGCGCAGCGAGCAGGAATTCCCGTCGGTATGCCTGATCGGCCTGGGCCGCTGCGGTTCGAACATCGCGCTGGACGTGGCGGAGTTGGTGTACAACGCGCGCAAGTTCTACCTGAACGAATTCAGCAACGAAGACAAGTCGCTGGACAAGGGTTACAGCCCGGCCCAGTGGATCCGCAACAACCTGCGCCTGGGCGGCGGCAAGGCCAGCAAGCCCGTGTTCCTGGTGGAGCCGCTGGTAATGCTCGGCGACTTGGACAAGGACATTGCAGGGCGTATCCGCTTCTCGCGCAAGGGCGAAAAAAGCGGCTTCCTGCGCGACTACAGCAAGATGAAAATCATGGACCTGTCTGAAGTCCATGCCGGCGGCGCCGGTAACGCGCCGATCCTCGGCCAGTACCTGGCCAAGATCATCCTCAATAAAGACACCCAGCGCTTTTCCAGTCCCGACTGGAAGATGATCCACTCGTACCTGATCGACTCCTGCGGCATCAAGGCCAACCAGTCGCGCCTGTACTTCTCGATCTTCAGCGCCGGCGGCGGTACCGGCTCGGGCATGGCCTCAGAATTCGGCCTGGCCCAACAGCATTCGTACATGAACAAGACGTTCGACACCAAGCCCGCCGATGAGCACGACAGCAAGAGCGGCCACGCCTTCGTCTTCGAGCCGATCTTCACCAGCGGCATTTGCGTACTGCCGAACATTTCCGATCACCGCAGCGAAATGTCCGAGGCGTTGCACATCAACGCCGGGCGGCTGCTGTGCAAATACCTGTCGGAAGAATGGGATTTCTCGTACAACTTCGACAATGAAGACAGCAGCGAAGCCAGCGTGAAGGGCCGCATCCGCCCGTGGAACGCAATGATGCTGATCTCCAACGACATCATGCGGTACGCCGAAGAAAGCGATGACGGCAACATCCAGAACATTGATGTCAATGCCATGGAAAAGCACGCCAACCAGTACATTTCCCAGCAGATCTTCAACATCCTCACCGCCCAGGCCGTGACCACCGACTACGACCAGAACTACTTCCGCCGCGCCGGCATCGACATCGGCGAAACCATCCGCCTGGATGCCAACGACCTGTTCATGAGCCTGGCCGGCCCGGTGGCGATTGCCTACGCCGAGTCGGTGGTACCGGAGACCCCGGCGCCGTCGAATGACAAGTTCAAGGTGTTCGAGAAAGAGCCCCAGCGCCTGAACATCGACGACCTGTTCTTCCGCTCCATCGACCTGCCGCATTTCAACAAGGTCACCCAGGCCATCGAAGGCATCAGCCTGTTGCCGATCGAGTCCAAGCGCTACAAGGCGTCCCTGGAGCAGTACAAGAACTCCGGCTACGACGCCGCGGCGCTGCATGACCTGCACTTCTTCAAGAACTGCTCGTCGGTGGTGTCCATCGTCTCGCTGCCAAAGGACTACAAACTGTCCTACATGGACCTGAACCGGCTCAAGACCCACCTCAACAGCCTGTTCCCCAACACCACGCTCAAGCGCTACGCGTTGGTGATCGGCGCGTCGGCCAACCTGTCGTTGACCACGTTGATCGCCAAGAGCCCGTGCCTGTCGGACGACTTCCTGACGTTGATCGTGGCCTTCATCAAGCGTTGCTTCGCCCGCAACCCGTACCGCTTCGACGACACCCTGGACAACTCGATCCTGGACTTCATCATCCACGAGGACTTCGACGAAGACCGTATCGACGAGTTGCTCAACGAGTTTGAAAACCCGGCGAAGATCCTGGATACCAACTGGTACGCGATCAAGCCGATGTACGAGAAGAAGTACCGCGAACTGATCAACGACAAAGACAAGTTCGTGTCGATCAATGACATTCGCCTGTCACGGGATTGCGTGAAGAAAGCGATCAAGTACCTGCGCGAGATCTACCGCCACCGTATCGGCAAGACCAAGGTTATTTCGTTGAATAACCATACGGGCAAGACAGCGTAGTCCGTTGTGACGGCGCCACCCGGCGCCGTCGCAGGTTCACTGCGACCGTTGCCGGTGCAGGAAGGCGATGATGGCTTTTTCGTCAGCACGCTTTGCCGGCCGAGGGAAATGCTTCGGCCAGCCGGCGTCTTTCGAACCAAAGAATTTCTGCTGCTCCGCCTGATCCCAACCGCGAATCTCCCGCACAGCCGATTCCCACCAGCCATGTCGGCACACGTCGTAATACGGGTGCTTGGGTGCTGAACTGCCATAGAACAAGTCGCGACCGACCTTTTTCAGGTGCTTACGTTGATTGCGCAGCTTCCATTTGATGCGCAGCCGTTGCCACGGTGAGGGCACTGGCTTCACTCGGGGCACATCCAGGCAGCGCGCCACCAGCTCAGGGCCGAACGCTTCACCGTGCAGGGTAAAAAAGTGCGCCTGCATGGCGTGGAAAAAACGCTTGTCGGCAAAGTAGTGGTGAACGAATTTCTTGGCTTCGCACACCTTCTCGTCGCGCAGTGCCAAGGAAATCGCGATTTGCTCGATGGTATGGATATCGAACGAGCCCTGGGTCCATTCGTCGATCAAGCGGATCGAGGTCTCAAGCAGCGGCCCGTCAGTAGCACGCACACCACACAGGCCACTGTTGTAAAGCTTGAAGCTGTTGTCGGCGCAAATGCCATGTGCCCGCAGATGCTCGCCCAACTTGAGGTAGTCCGGGCGCTTGCACACGTAGCTCCAGTCGTATTCGAAGCCGTCCATCACATACTGGCCCGGCTGGATCAGTTCGAACACACGCAGGGGCGACTTCAGGAACAGCGTATCGGTGTCGACGAACAGGGTTTTGTCCGCCAGCGTCAGCCCATGGGCAATGGCGCAGGCCTTGCGGCGATGGGGGTAGCCGTTGTCACCCTGCCATTGGGCCAGGGTGCGTTCATCCAAGGCAATGGTTTCAACCGGCCAGCCGGTGTAGTCCTGGGGACGATCGGTCAGGACCCGGATACACAGCGTTTCGCCCTGCTTGAGCTGCGACAGGGCGGTGAGGATGCTGAATTTGGCTTCGCGCCGGTAAACGTCCTGATTACCGTAGATAAGGTAGAGCAACTGGTGCGAGGCTTTCGCTAAAGAGGGCAGCGCTGACTGCATGACGAACTCCAGGTAAACAGGTCGCGAACTTTACCGGAATTCAGCGTTTACTACGCCACGATCTGACAACTGCCCTCGTTTATAAACACCAAGAAACAATTCCCCAGCCCAACCGGCAGTGGAAGAACTGTTCCCATGACGCGCGCGTCACCCTAGGCTGTGACCTTTCTCCACGGCAAGGTGCCATCACCGCTTCAGCGGTTACTGCGCTACACACTTAAACAGGCAAAAACAACGCACTATTTTGGTGCTGAACCCTATTGCGCCGCCCTCTCCTGGATCAGGATCCACGGCGAAACCACCACCGCCCACAGGCTCGGATCGCGCTCCACCAGGTCCAACGCCCGCGTCGCAGACACTTCGCTCAGGCTCCCCGAGGCCAGCCAGGCAGCGACCTTTTCACGGTTGTCCTCGGCCATTCCCTCGGCGGCCTCGATCAAATCCAGGCTGGCTTCGACCCACAATAGGGCACCCTTGGCAAAGAACGGCTCAAGCTCCTTCCAGGAAATTTCGGCGGTTTCACCGAGCAGCTTGGCATAGAGGGTGCTAGGTTCTTGCGTCATGGGAATTCACCTTGGGAAAAAATCGGCGCAATCATAACGTCGCGACCGAGGTAGAAAAACCCAGTTGCAAATGAGTCATCGATAGAAAGTGTCAGAAAAGCCAAGGATTGCCTGAAACTCTGGCACAAGCCCGCCGCAATTCTGTCTTTTTCTTTCATTTAAGCGACACGTCCGGCTTTTGCCCCCAGCAGCCAGCTTTTCAAGCGATCAACCGGCGCTCTACACTGTACCGGTACAGTTGCCAGGGCACTGCCGGGGGGATATCCGAGATATCTGATCCGGTTCAGCAGCTCACAAGGCCGCTAGAACTATAAAAAATACAACAGTAAGAGTGGAGCACTATGAATAAGGCTACTAAGCAGATTTCCAAACTGTTTGCCGCTATGGTCCTGGCTGGGGTTGCCGGCCATTCGTTCGCAGCCGACACCATCAAGATCGGCATCGCCGGTCCTAAGACGGGTCCTGTAACGCAATACGGCGACATGCAATTCATGGGTGCCAAGCAGGCAATCGCCGACATCAACGCCAAGGGCGGCGTCGATGGCAAAATGCTCGAAGCCAAGGAATACGACGACGCTTGCGATCCTAAGCAAGCCGTGGCCGTCGCCAACAAAGTAGTCAACGACGGCGTCAAGTTCGTGGTCGGTCACCTTTGCTCCAGCTCCACTCAGCCAGCGTCCGACATCTACGAAGACGAAGGCGTGATCATGATCACCCCGGCGGCCACCAGCCCGGAAATCACCGCCCGTGGCTACAAGCTGATCTTCCGCACTATCGGCCTCGACAGCGCCCAGGGCCCGGCAGCCGGCAACTACATCGCCGACCACGTGAAGCCGAAGATCGTCGCGGTCCTGCACGACAAACAGCAATACGGTGAAGGCATCGCCACCGCCGTGAAGAAAACCCTCGAAGAGAAAGGCACCAAGGTTGCCGTCTTCGAAGGCCTGAACGCTGGCGACAAGGACTTCTCCTCGATCATCCAGAAGCTCAAGCAAGCCAACGTCGACTTCGTCTACTACGGCGGCTACCACCCAGAACTGGGCCTGATCCTGCGCCAAGCCAAGGAAAAAGGCCTGAACGCCAAGTTCATGGGCCCAGAAGGTGTCGGCAACGACTCCATCTCGCAAATCGCCCAGGGCGCTTCCGAAGGTCTGCTGGTGACCCTGCCGAAATCCTTCGACACCGACCCTGCCAACAAGGCGATCGTTGAAGAGTTCACCAAGAACAAGCAGGACCCAACCGGTCCGTTCGTGTTCCCGGCCTACTCGGCCATTGAAGTCATCGCCGGTGGTATCAAAGCCGCCAAGAGCGAAGACACCGCCAAAGTGGCCGAAGCCATCCACGCGGGCACCTTCAAGACCCCTACCGGCGAGCTGAGCTTCGACGCCAAGGGCGACCTGAAGGACTTCAAGTTCGTGGTCTACGAATGGCACTTCGGCAAACCTAAAACCGAAGTTTCCCCTCAGTAAGCCAGGCATTACTGGTCCAACAAGCCCACTGTGAGAGCAGTGGGCTTTGTTTTACGAGGTTTATGGGCCTGTCACCCGCGATCCGGGCGCTGGCTCACCTGAAAATCTTAAAACCGTCACCAGCGGTTCGCTGGCAAACGCTTTGTGCAAATGTGCTCACAGAACACAGCACACGGCCGGAACATGACTCCACCAGTGAAATGCGTATCGGGTTTTTAGGAGCGCTGTAATGCCTGAGATCTATCATTTTTTCCAACAGCTGGTTAATGGCCTGACCATTGGCAGCACCTATGCCTTGATAGCCATTGGCTACACAATGGTTTACGGCATCATTGGAATGATCAACTTCGCCCATGGCGAGGTGTACATGATTGGTTCCTACGTGGCCTTCATCGCCCTTGCCGGGCTGGCCATGATGGGTATCCACTCCCTGCCGCTGTTGATGACCGCTGCGTTCCTTGCATCGATCGTCGTAACCAGTGCCTATGGCTACAGTATCGAGCGCGTTGCCTACCGTCCCTTGCGTGGCAGCAACCGTTTGATCCCGCTGATTTCCGCCATCGGCATGTCGATTTTCCTGCAGAACACCGTATTGCTGTCCCAGGACTCCAAGGACAAGTCCATTCCCAACCTGATTCCGGGGAGCTTCTCCTTCGGCCCAGGTGGCGCACAAGAAGTGCTGATTTCGTATATGCAGATCCTGGTCTTCGTCGTCACCCTGGTGGCCATGCTGGGCCTGACCCTGTTCATCTCCCGCTCCCGTCTGGGGCGCGCCTGCCGGGCCTGCGCCGAAGACATCAAGATGGCCAACCTGCTGGGCATCAACACCAACAACATCATCGCCCTGACCTTCGTGATCGGTGCCGCGCTGGCCGCCGTTGCGGCGGTACTGCTGAGCATGCAGTACGGCGTGATCAACCCCAACGCCGGTTTCCTGGTAGGCCTCAAGGCCTTTACCGCAGCGGTCTTGGGCGGCATCGGCAGTATTCCGGGCGCGATGCTCGGCGGGCTGGTGCTGGGTGTGGCCGAGGCGTTTGGTGCCGATATCTTCGGCGACCAGTACAAGGACGTCGTGGCGTTCGGCCTGTTGGTTCTGGTGCTGTTGTTCCGTCCGACCGGCATCCTGGGCCGTCCGGAGGTTGAGAAAGTATGAGCAGATATCTTAAATCGGCGTTTTTCAGCGCCTTGCTGGTGTGGGCTGTGGCCTTCCCGGTACTCGGCCTCAAGCTGAGCATTGTCGGCATCAACCTGGAAGTGCATGGCACCGGTCCCGTGACCCTGACCATCATCGCCCTGTGCTCGGTGCTGATGTTCCTGCGCGTGCTGTTCACCCAGCAGGTCGGTGCCTTGTTCAAAGGCAACCGCGGCCCGCTGGTATCGCCCAAGGTCAGCCAATTCCTGACCCTGCCGCGCACCCAGCGCTACATCATCATCGGCCTGATCGTGGCTGCGTTGATCTGGCCGTTCTTCGGCTCCCGTGGTGCGGTCGACATTGCCACCCTGATCCTCATCTACGTGTTGCTGGGCCTGGGCCTGAACATCGTGGTCGGCCTGGCCGGCCTGCTTGACCTGGGTTACGTGGGCTTCTACGCCGTGGGTGCCTACACCTACGCACTGCTCTCGCACTACCTGGGCTGGAGCTTCTGGATCTGCCTGCCACTGGCGGGTATGGCGGCGGCAACGTTCGGCTTCCTGCTGGGCTTCCCGGTGCTGCGTTTGCGCGGGGACTACCTGGCCATCGTGACCCTGGGCTTCGGGGAAATCATCCGTCTGTTCCTGCGTAACCTCACGGATATCACCGGCGGTCCCAACGGCATCAGCAGCATCCCCAAGCCAACGTTCTTCGGGCTGTCGTTCGACCGCACCGCTGCCGAAGGCATGCAGACCTTCCACGAGTACTTCGGGATTGCCTACAACCCGGTGAGCAAAGTGGTGTTCCTGTACCTGGTCGCGCTGTTGCTGGCACTGGCGGCATTGTTCGTGATCAACCGCCTGCTGCGCATGCCCATCGGCCGTGCGTGGGAAGCGCTGCGCGAAGATGAAATCGCCTGCCGCGCCCTGGGCCTGAACCCGACCATCATCAAGCTCTCCGCGTTCACCCTGGGTGCTGCGTTCGCCGGTTTCGCCGGCAGCTTCTTCGCTGCCCGCCAAGGCCTGGTAACGCCGGAATCGTTCACCTTCATCGAGTCGGCGATCATCCTCGCCATCGTGGTACTGGGTGGCATGGGCTCGCAGTTGGGCGTGATCCTGGCTGCAATCGTGATGATCCTGCTGCCGGAAATGATGCGTGAGTTCAGCGAATACCGCATGTTGATGTTCGGCGCCATGATGGTGCTGATGATGATCTGGCGCCCTCAAGGCCTGCTGCCCATGCAACGTCCTCACATGGAGCTGCGCAAATGAGCCGCGAGATCCTGAAAGTCGAAAATCTGAGCATGCGCTTTGGCGGCTTGCTCGCGGTCAACGGCGTGGCCCTGACCGTGAAAGAAAAACAGGTTGTAGCGTTGATCGGCCCCAACGGCGCCGGCAAGACCACGGTGTTCAACTGCCTCACCGGTTTCTACAAGCCGAGCGGCGGCAGCATCCTGCTGGATGGCCAGCCGATCCAAGGCCTGGCCGGTCACGAGATCGCCCGCAAGGGCGTGGTGCGGACCTTCCAGAACGTGCGGCTGTTCAAGGACATGACGGCGGTTGAGAACCTGTTGATCGCCCAGCACCGTCACCTGAACACCAACTTCTTTGCAGGCCTGTTCAAGACCCCGGCGTTCCGCAAGAGCGAGCGCGAGGCCATGGAATATGCGGAGTACTGGCTGGACAAGGTCAACCTGACCGAGTTCGCCAACCGCCCCGCCGGCACCCTGGCCTATGGGCAGCAACGTCGCCTGGAAATCGCCCGCTGCATGATGACCCGCCCGCGGATCCTCATGCTCGACGAGCCAGCGGCAGGCCTGAACCCCAAGGAAACCGAAGACCTCAAGGCGCTGATCAGCGTACTGCGTGAAGAAAACAATGCCACCGTGCTGTTGATCGAACACGACATGAAACTGGTCATGAGCATTTCCGACCACATCGTGGTGATCAACCAGGGCACGCCACTGGCCGACGGGACGCCGGAGCAGATCCGCGACAATCCTGAAGTGATCAAAGCCTATCTGGGGGAAGCGTAAAATGCTGCAATTCGAAAACGTTTCCACCTTCTACGGCAAGATCCAGGCCCTGCACAGCGTCAACGTGGAAGTACGCCAAGGTGAGATCGTGACCCTGATTGGCGCCAACGGCGCCGGCAAGTCCACCTTGCTGATGACCCTGTGCGGTTCGCCCCAGGCCCATAGCGGCAGCATCCGCTACATGGGTGAGGAACTGGTGGGCCAGCAGTCGTCGCAGATCATGCGCAAAAGCATCGCGGTGGTGCCGGAAGGCCGTCGTGTGTTCTCGCGCCTGACCGTTGAAGAGAACCTGGCCATGGGCGGGTTCTTCACCGACAAAGGCGACTACCAGGAGCAGATGGACAAGGTGCTGCACCTGTTCCCAAGGCTCAAGGAACGCTTCAGCCAGCGCGGCGGCACCATGTCCGGAGGCGAGCAGCAAATGCTCGCCATCGGCCGGGCGCTGATGAGCAAGCCCAAGCTGTTGCTGCTGGACGAACCGTCCCTGGGCCTGGCACCGATCATCATCCAGCAGATCTTCGACATCATCGAACAACTGCGCAAGGACGGTGTGACCGTGTTTTTGGTGGAGCAGAACGCCAACCAGGCACTGAAAATCGCCGACCGCGCCTACGTGCTGGAAAACGGCCGGGTGGTGATGCAGGGCACTGGCGAGCAGTTGCTGACGGATCCGAAGGTGCGTGAGGCATACCTGGGCGGTTAACACCCGGTTACTAATGTGGGAGGGGTTTACCCCTCCCACATTTTTTTTGCATTGTTTGAAATTATTTCATCCGACCGTGTAACGAACACCGTCCCCCCCCTCTCTAGTGGTGCATGCAGGCACTCAAGCCTGCCCACACAACCACTGCTGGAGAAACACCATGACCAACAAATTGTCCGCCTCCGCCCTCATCCTGGCCCTGGGTTCCGCCCTGAGCCTGTCCGCCCTGACCACCACCGCCCACGCCGCCGACGACATGCAGAAATGCTTTGGTGTCGCTGAAGCCGGCAAGAACGATTGCGCCGCAGGCGCGGGCACTTCCTGTGCCGGCACCTCGAAAACCAAGGATCAGGCCAACGCCTGGAAACTGGTCCCCGCCGGCACCTGCACCCAAACTCCAAGCTCCACCTCGCCGACTGGTTTCGGCCAGGAAGCTGCTTTCGCCGCCAAGTCCTGAAACCCTGCACAGCCTGAGTACGGATGATGACGCTTTCAACCCTGCACACGGTCTCAACGGCTCAGGCGCCCGGCCTGCCCTTTCGGGCCGGGCTGGGGCTGAAGAACGAGCACTTCGCCGAGGTACTCCAGACCTGCCCCGACATCGGCTTTTTTGAAGTGCACGCCGAAAACTACATGGTCGCCGGCGGCCCTTTCCATCATTACCTGGGGTTGATTCGCCAACAGTACCCGCTGTCTTTGCACGGCGTGGGCCTGTCCATCGGCGGTGAAGGTCCGCTCAACCGCGAGCACCTGGCACGCCTGGCCACACTGATCGAACGCTACCAACCTCACTCCTTTTCCGAACACCTGGCCTGGTCCAGCCACGGCCCGGTGTTTCTCAATGACTTGCTGCCACTGGCCTACGACGTCGACACCTTGAACCGGGTATGCGCGCACGTCGACCAGGTGCAGAGCACGCTCAAGCGGCCGATGCTGCTAGAGAACCCATCGACCTACCTGCAGTTCCAGCGTTCCACCCTGGACGAGACCGACTTCATCAGCGAGATCATCCGCCGTACCGGCTGCGGCTTGCTGCTGGATGTGAACAACGTCTACGTGTCGTGCATCAACCACCAGCGCGACCCACTGGCCTACATCGACGCCCTACCGTTGCACGCGGTGGGTGAGATTCATCTGGCTGGCTTTGCCGAAGACACTGACAGCCTGGGTGATCGCCTGCTGATCGATGATCACGGTGCGCCTATCGACAACGCCGTGTGGCAACTGTACGAGCAGGTGCTCACACGGACTGGCCCGGTCGCCACACTGATTGAACGAGATAACCAGGTGCCGGCCTTCAGCGTGTTGCACGCGGAAGCCCAACAGGCCGACCGCTATTTATCGCAGGTCCAGCCATGAGCCTTCACGACGCGTTCGCCAGCGCTTTATTGGCACCCGAGCAGCCCTGCCCGGACGGCCTGTTCAGCAGCAACGGTGCCGACCCGGCCAGTCGTTTTGCGGTGTATCGCAACAATGTTCACCGCTCATTGATCAATGCACTGGCAACGGCCTATCCCGTGACAGTGCAACTGGTAGGTGACGATTTTTTTCACGCCATGGCCAGCCTTTACGTGCAGGCGTCCCCAGCCAAGCATCCACTGATGAGCGAATACGGCAGCACATTCGCCGACTTCATCCAGGGGTTTGAGCCGGCTGCCAGCGTGCCTTACCTGGCCGATGTGGCCCGCTTGGAACGCTTGCGGGTGCGTGCCTATCACGCGGCGGATACGCCGCCGATGAATCAGCAAGCCGTCCTGCAACACCTGCAGGCCCAAACCCAACTGGGTGCATCGCGTCTGCGGCTGCATCCCTGCGTTGCCACCCTGAACTGCGCCTACGCCGTGGTTGCGGTATGGGCGGCGCACCAGACCGAAGGCGCCCTGGCCACCCTTGATCCTTGGCATGCCCAAAGTGCACTGGTGCTGCGCCAGGGGCTGAACGTGAAGGTCTTCGCCATCGACGGCGGCTCAGTCGCCTTTATCAATAGCCTGAACCAGGGCGCGGCATTGGAGATGGCCGTGGCAGACGCCCTTGAGGCCTGCGCCGAGTTCGACCTGCACCAATGCCTGTCACTGCTGATCAGCCACGACGCCATCACTCACCTGCTCCCAGAACAAAAGGTATCGCCATGAACATCCGCCGTCCGTGCCTGATCAAACAGGCGATCACGCTTTTCGAGAAAATCCCCTACAGCCTGATTGCCTTTATCGCGAGATTCTCCATCGCGGCCGTGTTCTGGAAGTCCGGGCAAACCAAGGTTGAAGGCTTCGCGATAGACCTGATCAACGGCACCTTCCAGCTTGGTGCACCCAAACTCGCCGCCTCGACCTTGCCGCTGTTTCGCAGTGAGTACCACGTGCCGTTGCTGTCGCCGCAAGTGGCCGCGCATATGGCGGCGTTTGCCGAGCACTTTTTCCCGGTGCTGATATTGGTGGGGTTCGCCACGCGCTTCTCGGCCCTGGCCTTGATTGGCATGACGCTGGTCATTCAATTGTTCGTCTACCCGGATGCGTACCCCACCCACGGCACTTGGCTTGCGTTGTTGTTACTGTTGGTTGCCAAAGGCCCTGGCCGCTTGTCCATCGACCATTGGATCGCCCGCCGCTCCCGTTAAAGCCGATCCAACGCCTCGCCGCTGCGCTTGAACCAGTCCACCAAGTAATCGGCCAGTACCTGGGTACGCCTGGGCAGTCCGCCTTGATAAGGGTGAACCAGGTACATCGGCATGCTTCGCGTCTGGAAATCACGCAGGAGCCAGCACAATCGACCGTCAGCCAATTCCGAATGCAGTACGTAGGAAGGCAACCGGGCGATCCCGGCGCCTACCAGCGCGGCCTTCTTCAACAGGTTGTAGTGATTGGAGGCGAAGGTGCCACTCACCCGGACCCGCAACAACTCGTGCTGCTGGTGATACAACCATTCCTCGCGACCGCTGTAGTGGCTGTTGAGCAAGCAGGTATGCGCCGCAAGATCTGCCGGGGTCAGCGGTTCGCCGTGCTGCTCCAGATAGGCGGGGCTGGCGCAGGTCATCTCATGCCAGGCCAGCAAGGGCTTGGCCACCAAGCGCTCGTTTTCAATCGCCCCCGAACGCACTCCCAGGTCAAAGCCATCCCGCGCGAGCTCTCGGTAACTGTTGTTGAGTTCCAGCTCGATCTGCACCTGCGGGTACTGCTTGGAAAATTCCAGCAACAAGCCATCGAAGAAGGTTTCGCCTAACGAAACCGGAACCGTCATACGCACCGGCCCGGCCAGATCGTCCTTGAGTCGGGCCAATGCCTGACGCGCACGTTCCACCTGCACCACCAGTGCCTGGGCCTGGGGCAACAACGCCGCACCGGCGGCGGTCAGGCTGAGCTTGCGCGTGGTGCGGTGCAGCAGCACCACACAAAACTGTGCTTCCAACTGGGAAATACGCTTGGACAACTGGCCCTTGCTGCAGCCCAATTGCTCGGCCGCCAGCGTAAAACTGCCGGCTTCGATCAGTACGGCAAAGGCCGCGAGGTCATCCATTTCGCTCATCGATTGTTTCCAATTGAAAACCAAAGGTTGCCTATTAGCGCGTTTATCCGATTAAAAAGCCACTCTAGACTGAACCTTCACTCACCCTTGAAGGAACAGCACCATGAAAATCCTACTGATTGGCGCCAGCGGCACCGTCGGCTCGGCAGTCAAGGCCGAACTGGCTCAACGTCACGAGGTGATCAGCATTGGCCGCAGCAGCGGCGACTTCCACGTGGATATCAGCGACAGTGCCTCGATCCGCAGGCTGTTCGAACAGACCGGTAACTTCGACGCCCTAGTCTGCGCCGCCGGCAGCGTGAATTTCGTGGCGCTGGGTGATATGAGCGAAAGTGACTTTGAACTGGGCCTGCGTGACAAGCTCATGGGCCAGGTCAACCTGCTGCTGATTGGCCGCGAGTACGCCAACGACGGCGCTTCGTTCACCTTCACCAGTGGCATTCTCAACCGTGACCCGATCCGTACCGGCGCCTCGGCTGCGCTGGTCAATGGCGCACTGGATGGCTTTGTGAAAGCGGCGGCAATCGAACTGCCACGAGGCTTGCGTATCAACGCGGTGAGCCCGACTGTGCTGGTGGAAGCTATGGGCAGCTACGCGCCCTACTTCCGAGGTTATAAACCTGCACCGGGCGCGGATGTGGCACTGGCCTACGCAAAAAGTGTGGAAGGCTTGCAGACCGGCCAGACATTTATCGTCGGCTAAATTCCACGACTGTAAGAATTGACTGAAGCGCGGTGACAGGCTTGTGATGCAACGCCAGCCTGAGTAACGTGGCGACACTTGCCTGGAGACCCGATAATGCTTGCCGCCCGTACCTTTGCTTTATGTGCTTTGTTTCCCCTGCTAACCGCCTGCCAGGTGTTCGAAAGCGAGCCGGCCAAACCCTCTACCGCAGGGCTGACCCGCATGCAGGGTGAACTCACGGCAGTGGGTGGCAAGCTGTTGTTCCAGCCGTGCCGTGACCCGCGCACCTATGTGATCAAGGACACCGGTGGCACCAGCATCCTGCAGGAAGCCGCGTCCCTGGCAGGCCAGCAAGGTGCACTGTTTGCGGACCTGCGCGGCAAGTTCTCCGGCGTTGCCACCGGCACCCAGGGCGAGGTGGACCTGCAACAACTCTACCGCGTAGAGCGCTCGACCTCAGCCTGTGACGACCCGGACTTCAAGCGCATGATCCTGCGCGCCAACGGCCACAAGCCGGCGTGGGCGTTGAACGTCACGGCCAAGGGCATGGTGCTGCAGCGCGAGGGCCAGCCGCCACTGGCGGTACCTTATGTGGAAGAACAACTCGGCGACGGGCGTTTCAACCTGATGACCGAAGCCAATAACCAGCACATTGAGCTGTGGGTGGCCCCGCAACGGTGCGTGGACAGCGTCAGCGGCAGCCTGCAACACATGAGCGCCGAATTGCGGATCAACGGTCAAGTCCAGCGTGGCTGCGCGGCTTTCGGTGGCTCGCGGGACGATTGATTGCGGTCTGCGTTGTTTTAGCATGACGGGAAACCTCAGTTGGGGCTTATAATCGCCGGTTTGCAAAACCGCCGGCCTCACAGAACGCCGCACACCGGATCCCGTCATGTTACGAATCACCGAACTCAAGCTGCCCATTGACCATCCCGAAGAAGACCTGCGGCCTGCCATCCTGGCGCGCCTGGGCATCGCCAGTGATGACCTGCTCGATTTCACCCTGTTCAAACGCAGCTACGACGCCCGTAAAAAGTCGTCGGAGCTGTGCTTCATCTACACCATCGACCTCGACGTGAAGGGTGAAGCCGCCCTGCTGCTCAAGTTTGCCGATGACCGCAATATCAACCCGGCACCGGACGTCAGCTACAAAGTAGTGGGCCAGGCGCCTGAAGGCCTGGTAGAACGGCCGATCGTGGTGGGTTTTGGCCCGTGCGGCATCTTCGCCGGGCTGTTGCTGGCACAGATGGGCTTCAAGCCGATCATCCTGGAGCGCGGCAAGGAAGTTCGCCAACGCACCAAAGACACTTGGGGCCTGTGGCGCAAAAGCGTGCTCAACCCCGAGTCCAACGTGCAATTCGGTGAAGGCGGCGCCGGGACCTTTTCAGACGGCAAGCTCTACAGCCAGATCAAGGACCCGAAATTCCACGGCCGCAAAGTGCTGCACGAGTTCGTCAAGGCCGGCGCGCCGGAAGAAATCCTCTACGTCAGCAAGCCGCATATCGGTACGTTCCGCCTGACCGGCGTGGTGGAAAACATGCGCGAGCAGATCATCGCCCTCGGCGGTGAAGTGCGCTTCGAACAACGCGTCACCGACGTACTGATCGAAGACGGCCAACTGAACGGCGTGGTGGTGGATGGCGGCGAACAGATCCTCTCCAAGCACGTGATCCTGGCGCTGGGCCACAGCGCCCGCGACACTTTCCGCATGCTTCACGGTCGTGGCGTGTACATGGAGGCCAAGCCGTTCTCGGTGGGCTTTCGCATCGAACACCCGCAATCGCTGATCGACGCTGCGCGCCTGGGCAAATACGCCGGGCACCCGAAACTGGGCGCCGCCGACTACAAACTGGTGCACCACGCCAAGAATGGCCGCTCGGTCTACAGCTTCTGCATGTGCCCTGGCGGCACCGTGGTGGCGGCCACGTCCGAGCCGAACCGCGTCGTGACCAACGGCATGAGCCAATATTCGCGTAACGAGCGCAATGCCAACTCCGGCATCGTGGTCGGTATCACGCCGCAAGTGGATTATCCGGGCGGACCGCTGGCAGGTATCGAGTTGCAGGAACGCCTGGAGTCCCACGCCTACATCCTTGGCGGCAGCAACTACGAAGCCCCGGCGCAATTGGTGGGTGACTTCATCGCCGGCAAACCGTCCACCGCGATCGGCAGTGTGGAGCCGTCCTACAAACCCGGCGTGTCCCTCGGCGACCTGGCCCTGGCGCTGCCGGACTTTGCCATCGAAGCCATTCGCGAAGCGTTGCCGGCCTTTGAAAAACAGATCAAGGGCTACTCGCTGCACGATGCCGTGTTGACCGGTATCGAAACCCGCACCTCGTCGCCGCTGCGGATTACCCGTGACGAGTCGATGCAGAGCCTGAACGTGAAGGGCCTGTTCCCGGCCGGTGAAGGCGCAGGTTATGCCGGTGGCATCCTGTCGGCGGGCGTTGATGGGATTCGGATTGCCGAGGCGTTGGCGCGGGATATGCTCGGCATCACAGCCTGAGAACACCGCACATTGAATGTGGGAGGGGGGCTTTCCCCCTCCTCCATTTGCCTTTGCGTCGGGTCAGATATTCGCGCGCAGGACGCTGTCCGGCAACGGCTCGCCGCGCTCCACACTGGCCGCAACGGCCGCAATCAACCCTTCCAGTTGATACCCTTGCCCCGCCAGCCACGCCTGATCGTAATAGGTTGTTGCATACCGCTCGCCGCCATCACACAAGATCGCCACGATCGAACCTGACTCCCCCGCCGCCTTCATCTGCTGCGCCGCCGCCAGTGCGCCAATCAGGTTGGTCCCGCTGGACCCGCCGACCCGCCGCCCCAGCCGCTCGGCCAGGTAATGCATGGCGGCCAGTGACAGCGCATCCGGCACCTTGACCATCGCGTCGATCACCGCTGGCAAAAACGACGCCTCGACCCGTGGTCGCCCAATACCTTCGATACGCGAACCACAGTCCAGGCGCAGGCTGGAATCGCCCGTCTGGTAAAAGTCAAAAAACACCGAACGCTCAGCATCGGCGCACAGCACGCGGGTGCAGTGCTGGCGATACCTCACGTAGCGCCCCAACGTCGCGGTGGTGCCACCGGTGCCGGGGCTGGAAATCAGCCAGCTCGGCTCGGGATGCTGCTCAAAGCGCATCTGCTGGAAGATCGACTCGGCGATGTTGTTGTTCGCACGCCAGTCGGTGGCACGCTCGGCGTAGGTGAACTGGTCCATGAAGTGACCGCCGCTTTCCTGCGCCAGGCGTTCGGATTCGGCGTAGATCTGTGTCGGATCCTGTACCAGATGGCTCTTGCCGCCATAGAAGGCAATCTGCGCGATCTTTTCCTGGGAGGTGGTGGCCGGCATCACCGCGATAAACGGCAGGCCGAGCAGGCGTGCGAAGTAGGCTTCGGAAATAGCCGTGGAACCGCTGGAGGCTTCGATCACCGGCGCCCCTGGCTTGAGCCAGCCGTTGCACAGTGCGTACAGAAACAACGAACGGGCCAGTCGATGTTTCAAACTGCCGGTGGGGTGGCTGGACTCGTCCTTGAAGTACAACTCGATCCCCGGCAATCCCGGCAACGGTAGCGGGATCAGGTGAGTATCGGCGCTGCGCTGGAAGTCTGCTTCGATAATGCGAATGGCTTCGCGGGCCCAGGGACGTTGGTCGCTCATGATGGCGTTCTCTAAGAATTTCAACGTCAATCTTAGGATTTTTCCTACACTCGACACAGATACAGTAACGACTCAATTGGACACACAATTCACAGGCCCTAGCGCAACCCTGAACCCGCCCCTTGCTTATAACAAATAAGAATATAACTTTTGTTTTAACAACTAACGGTACGGGTTAGGGTACCCACCTATTGAATCCGGATTGGAGAGCATCCCTTGGCTCTGCGTAGCACATTCACCCGTTTCTTCCAGCTGGAAGCGGCCAGCGGCCTGTTGTTGATCGCCGCCGCCGCCCTGGCACTGATCATCAACAACTCACCGTTATCGCACCTGTACGGCGCATTTCTCGACGTACCGGTAGTGGCACAGATTGGCGCGTTGAAAATCGACAAGCCAGCCTTGTTGTGGATCAACGATGGCCTGATGGCCCTGTTCTTCCTGTTGATCGGCCTGGAGGTCAAGCGCGAGCTGCTTGACGGCCACCTGTCCAAACCGTCGCAAGTGGTACTGCCTGGCGCAGCGGCCATCGGCGGCATGGTGGTGCCGGCGCTGATCTACTGGGCGATCAACAAGGACTACCCTGCTGCCCTTTCCGGCTGGGCGATCCCGATGGCCACCGACATTGCCTTTGCACTGGGCGTGTTGGCGCTGCTGGGCAAACGCGTGCCGGTGTCCTTGAAACTGTTCCTGATGACCCTGGCCATCATTGATGACCTGGGTGCGATCATCGTCATCGCCGTGTTCTATTCCGCCGATCTGTCCGGTGCAGCCTTGGCTGGCGCAGGCGCCTGCCTGGTGGCCTTGATCGCGATGAACCGCCTTGGGGTGATCAAGCTCTGGGCTTACCTGATCGTCGGCCTGATCCTGTGGGTGTGTGTGCTCAAGAGCGGCGTGCACGCCACCCTGGCGGGCGTAACCCTGGCGTTCTGCATTCCGATGCGCACCAAGAATGCCGAGCCCTCGCCGCTGCTGACCCTCGAACACGCCCTGCACCCGTGGGTGGCCTACGGCATCCTGCCGCTGTTCGCCTTCGCCAACGCCGGCGTGTCACTCACCGGCGTCAGCCTGGAAAGCTTCACCCACCACGTGCCCCTGGGCATCGCCGCGGGCCTGTTGATCGGCAAGACCATCGGTGTGTTTGGCCTCACCTGGCTGGCCATCAAGACCGGCCTCGCCTCTCTGCCCAGCGGCGCCAACTGGGGCCAGGTGTTTGGTGTGGCGATCCTCTGCGGCATCGGCTTCACCATGAGCCTGTTCGTCGGCTCCCTGGCGTTTGTGCCAGGCGCCAGTGAGTTTGCCGGAGAAGATCGAATGGGCATTCTGACTGGGTCGATATTGGCGGCGTGTATTGGGTATGTGGTGACGGCGATGGCGAGTCGTAAAAAAGCCTGACCCTCCTGAAACAGCGCCCACAAAAAACCCCAACCGGTTACCCGGTTGGGGTTTTTCTTTGCGTGCGGCTTACCGCTTAACGGGTAACGCGGCTAGTACCATCCACCGTCATGATGCGCACACGGTCGCCAATGCGGAAGATTTCATTCTCCTGCACGGCCTGAACGTAGGCGCGCATGCTGCCGTCGTCTTCGCGGACGGTGATTTCCACGCCTTGGGTGCGGGTCAGGCCTTCTTCGGTGGCAGAGCCCAGCAGGCCACCGGCCACGGCACCGATCACCGCAGTCACAATGCTGCCACGGCCACCGCCGATGGCACTGCCGCCAACGCCGCCGATGACTGCGCCAGCAGCGCCGCCGATTGGGGTTTTAGTGCCTTCGATTTTCACCGGACGCAGGGATTCGATGGTCCCCATGCGCACGCTCTGTACACGACGCGCTTCATCACGGGAGTACGAATCGCCGGTCAGACTCGACGCGCAGCCACCCAGCAACAACGACAAGGTGGTAAAGCAGGCAACCAGTAAAACGGACTTACGCATAGCATCAACTCCAAAGGACAGGTGTTCATTAGACGCTGCAGCGTGGCGCCTGTCACGGCAAGCACCGCAGAAAATTGCTTTCATTCAGCCTGAGTACAGACTGCCAGCACCAGAAAACTCGACTAACGGTAGCGCAGTTCTTGTGCCAAGAGATTTCACGACGGTTTCATCATTGTAGCCGCACAGCCGCACGCGACCGACGCCTCTTCCATAGAGACGTCGGGGCTGCGAACAACATTCAGGTGAAGTGACGAAAGGTGACGCTCAGGGCGCCAGGCGCTCGCGGGTCCACTCGGCCCCTTGCAAGCGGTAGTTCAGGCGGTCATGCAGGCGGCTGGCGCGGCCTTGCCAGAACTCGATACGCTCCGGCAGCAGACGATAGCCACCCCAGTGCTCGGGGCAGTCGGGCTGGGTATCGCTGAAACGCTGTTCGGTGGCCTTGAGCAGGCCTTGCAGTTCTTCACGGTCACGAATGACCTGGCTCTGCGGGGAAGCCCAGGCGCCCAGGCGGCTGCCCAAAGGCCGGACCTGATAATACGCGTCCGACTCCTCAGGCGTGACCTTGACCACCCGCCCTTCGATGCGCACCTGGCGCTCCAGGGTCGGCCAGAAAAACGTCATGGCCGCAAACGGCTGCGCCGCGAGCTGCTGGCCCTTGGCGCTCTGATAGTTGGTGAAGAAGGTAAAGCCCTGCGCATCCAGGCCCTTGAGCAGCAGGATGCGGCAGTGCGGGCGACCGTCCTGGTCGACCGTGGCCAGCGTCATGGCATTGGCTTCCACCGGTGGTTGCTCGGTTTTCACCGCATCGGCAAACCACTGGTGGAACAACGCAAACGGCTCGCCCGGGGCCTGGGCCTCGCTCAAACCGTCCCGTGTGTAGTCACGGCGCATATCGGCCAGTGCCTGGGTCATGCAGCTTTATCCTTCTGGTCAGCAGATCAGTTTTTTGCCTGGTCGTTCGCCGGTGCAGCGGCCTTGGCCTTGGCAGGGGCGGCTTTCTTGGCAGCTGGCTTGGCCGGCGCTTTTTTAGCGGCCGGCTTGGCGGCAGCTTTCTTGGCAGCCGGGGCTTTCTTCGCCGGCGCCTTGGCGGCCGGAGCCGGTGCAGGCACGTTCTGCACGGCAACCATTTCAGCTACCGGCGGGGTCTTGCCGGAGTTGTACTTGCTCAGCAGCGCCAACATAGTTGTACGCTGAGTGAACATAATTTCCATGCGACGGTTCAGCGCACGGCCCTGGGTGCTGTCGTTCGCGGCACGTGGCATCAGGTCACCCATGCCGCGCAGCATCAGGCGGTCTTGCTTCAAGCCGCTGAGGCTGAAGATCGAAGCGATGGACTGTGCACGCTCCTTGCTCAACGCCTGGCTCGCCGGGGCGGTACCGGTGGCGTCAACGTGGCCCAGGACCAGTACGGCGGTCTTGGGATCGGCTTCAACGGCCTTGGCAACGCGAGTGAACGGGCCCAAGGTAACCGGCAGCAGCATCGCTGGACGTTTCGGGTTGTAGGAGCCATCGACCGGAGCGATCACCACGAGCACGTTGTCGCGGCGTTCCAGTTGCAGGTTGCTGTCCTTGATGGCAGCGCGCAGGCGCGGCTCATAGTCGTCCAACCAGGCCTGGGTGATTTTCGGGTCAGGCATCGGCACGTTGGTCACGTCGACCTTGGACAATGGCTTGGGTTTGCTCTCGAACGGCCACCACCAGTGGGTTTCACTGTCGGTCTTGGCGACGGCAGGTGCCGCATCAGGTGCCGGAGTAGCGGCCTTGAGGTCGGCTTTCAGGTCTGCAGCCTTGGCATCGGCGACCTTTTCATCGGCACTCTTGGAGGAGAAAGGCCACCAGCTGGAGCCGGTATCAGCCTTGGCTGCCGGAGCAGGCGCAGCAGCTACAGGTGCGGCTGGCTTGGCACCAGCGGCGGGTTTGGCGTCTGGCTTGGCATCGGCTTGGGTCACTGCGTCCTTGGTAGCGGCCTTATCAGATCCAAATGACCACCAATGCCCGCCCTCGGCATCATTCTGTGGAGTTTGTGCGCAGCCAGTAATGGTGAGGCAAAGCGCCAGTGCCAAGGACTTGTTCGATAACATGAGATATCCACAAAATGAGAAAAGAAACGGGGGTCTGGATGACCCGTTAAACAGACGCTTACAGAACTTTAAAGTTACAAAATTTCGTTCAGCGCCTTCTTATAGTTGCCTTTGTAACAAAAAAACGTGAAACAGCAAGGGGTTTACAGACAACCGGCCAATATTCCGACCAACTTCTGTGCACGGGGATCCATAAGTACATAAGGCCCCAATGTATTAGTCACGAAACCAAACGCTACATCATGCTCAGGGTCGGCAAAACCCACCGAACCGCCCGCACCGGGATGCCCGAAAGCACGCGGGCCAAGGCCGAAGGTGGCGTTGGGCAACTGTGGTTGATCCAACATGCAGCCCAGCCCAAAACGGGTTTGTGTCAATAATGTTTTATCCGGCCCGATACTGTGTTCGCGGGTCAACTCTTCAAGCATGTCGGCTTCCAACAAACTACCGTCCAACAAACCACTATAAAAACCCGCCAGACTGCGTGCATTACCGTGACCATTTGCCGCTGGCTGCTGCATACGCCGCCATTCGGGCTTATTAGTGCTGGTCAGAATAGACGGTGGATTGGCAAATGCTCGCGTGGTCATGGCGGTCGGTTCACGCATCATTACTTGCAGTAAGCGTTGCGCGGCTTCATCGCCCATATTGCCTTTGCTGCGCGCTATATGTGCAACGCGATAAAACTCTTCATCCGCCAGGCCCACATGGAAGTCCAGCCCCAACGGCCGCGCCACCCGCGCCACAATCGACTCCCCTGGCCCACGCCCATCGGCACGGCGCAGCAATTCGCCGACCAGCCAGCCGTAGGTGATCGCCTCGTAGCCGTGGCCCTGGCCTGGGGTCCACCACGGGGCTTCGGCGGCCAGGGTGTCGACCATCAATTGCCAGTCGTACAGGGCTTCGGTGGGCAGCATCTCGCGGATCGCCGGCAACCCGGCCTGGTGGCAGAGCAACTGGCGCAGGGTGATGGTTTCCTTGCCGGCAGCGGCAAATTCCGGCCAGTAGCGGGCCACTGGCACATCCAATTGCAATTTGCCTTCGGCTACCAGTTGCAGGGCCGTGACGGCGGTAAACGTCTTGGTGCAGGAAAACAGGTTGACGATGGTGTCGCTGTGCCAGGCCTCGGCGCCGTCCTTGTCGGCGGTGCCGGCCCAGAGGTCGACGACGGTTTCGCCGCCGATCTGGATGCAGAGCCCGGCGCCACGCTCCTGCGGGTCATCGAACAACGCGGCAAACGCTTCACGTACCGCTTCGAACTGAAGTTCGTAATGACCCTGGATCTGCACGTAAGCCGCCTCGAAAAACACCGTGAAAAGTGGCGGCCATTGTTCCAGCCCTTGTGGGTTTTGTGAACCCATCAACGCTCAATCAATGGCCGTTTCCGGCGTGCCCACCGGCATGCCCGGCGCCCTGCCCCGGGCCTTTGCCTTCATGCCCGGGTTTGCCGCCTTCGCGTTCATGCGCCGCGCTGACAGCCTTGGCCTTTTGCGCTTCCTTGCCCAACTGATCCACCGCCGCCAGGTTGCTTTTACGCACGCTGTCGACAAACCCCTGGAAGGGCACATCGGTGATGCCCACCAGGCCGAAGTGACCATTCTCGCCGTCCAGCAAACGCCCGGTCACGGGTTGGTCCAGGTATTGGAACCAGTGCACGCCGACAATCGACGGCTCGGCCAGGGCTTGCTTTAGGAAGTTGGCATAGGCCGCGCCACGGTCCTCTTCCCTGGCCAACTGGGTCACTCCGCCCCAGAACGGGCCACGGTCGGCCGAGCCAAAGTTGAATTCAGTGATCAACACCGGTTTATCCAACGCGCGCAATGCGGCGAAGTCGTAACCGTCCTGAGGCTTGAGGGTGTACATATTGAAGCTCAGCACATCGCAATACTGCGCGCAGGACGCCACGGCTTCCGGGGTGCTGATCGCGTAGCGTCCACCCAGCAGCAGTTGGTTGGGTGCGTGCCACTTGAGCGAGTCGGAAATGGTCTTGAAGTAAGCATCGGCAAACGTCTTCTGGAAGTATTTGAAGTCAGCTTCGATTTCCGGGTGCTCAGGGCTGGGCATCGGTGGCTCGAAACCCGGATCTTCCATCAACTCCCAACCGGCCAACTCGATGCCCCAGGCTTTCGACAGGCCCTCTTCGTTGCGGTACTTGTCTCGAAGTTGCTTGAGGAACGCACGCTTGGCAGGCACGTCGGTGGTCATGCGCAGCGTGCCGTAGGCCAAGGCGTAACGTGATTTAGGATCATCACCGGGGCCGGCCCAGGCCAGTTCGTTGTCGGCAAAGAAACCGATCAACCACGGGTCGTCGCGATGATCGCGGGCAGCAATCGCAACGGCGCGCTCGGTGGCCATCGCGAAGCGCGGGTCGAACGGGTCGGGCATGCCGCCCCACCAGTCGGTACCGGTGCTGATGCTGGCGTAATCGCCGACGATCGACAGCGGCAAGGTGTAAGGCACACGGTCGGCCGCGGCCAAGTCCTCGTCACTCCAGTTACCCACGGTGTTGAAGCCCCAGGCTTGCAGGCGATCGAGGGTGTGGGTCACCCAGCGCTTCTGGTCGAAGCCTTCGCCGCCGTAAGCACGCTGCAGGTTGGCGCCGTAGAAATCGTACCAACGCCCGGCACCGAAGCTACGACCCTCACCCGCGCCGTTGCCAGTGCGGTTATCGCCACTGCCGTAATACTTGTCAAAGGGCTCGTCGGCCTTGGGCAGGGCGGCAAACATCCATTCACGACCGGCCACGTAGGTCTGGCTGTTGTCCGGGGCAACGGTATTGACGCCCAGGGAATAGAACGGATGCCCTTGCGGCGTCACCAGATACCAGCGGCCATCACGTTTCTCGGTGTGGAAAAAACCGCTGGCCTTGAATGCAGGGCCTTTGTTCCAGCCACCAAACTTGTCCAATGCGGATTTATCCCGCTCGGCCAGCCAGCCCTGGAGCTGCTGTTGCTCCTTGGCGACGGCGGCCTTGAGCTGTTCGTCGCTGCTGACCTTCTCCGGCCAGCGCGCGCGGGTGGACTGCCCGTAAGCGTCCACCAGTTCGCTGTAGGCGGCCTTGAGCACCGGCTCACTGTCCTGCACGCCAAAGCGTTCCAGCAGAATGCTTTGCGCGGCGTTGGGCTTGAGCATCGACAGCGTCACCGAGACCACCTGGCTGCGGTCGACTTCCCCGGCACTGGCGGCCAGCAACACACGCTGGCCCTCCACGGTGATCGGCATCGGCGGGCCGGCCTTCATGCCCTGGCTCAACGGCGAGTTGGCTTGCAGCGGGATGAGCAAGGTCTGGGCCGGACCGGCCGGCAAGTCGATGCGGCTGACCAGGGTCTTGCCGTCACTGCTCTGCACCTTGACGTAGAGCGTCAGCGCCCAGTCCATAGCACTTTGGATGCGCAGGCTCATGGCGCTGGACTGCGACCAGTCCCACACGCCAGCCTGCGGGCTGAGCACCAGGCTCGGTTCAGCGGCAGGGTTGAAGGTGATGCGGCGCAGTACCTCGCCTTCAGGGGTTTGTTCGGCGTTGTATTGCGGCAGGCTCGCGTCCTGGGTCGCCACCTTGACCACATCGGCAGGCCGGACGAAGTTGAACAGGGTTTGTTGCCCGGCGGGCGCAGCCATCAAGGGCGCAGCGAACAGCAGGGCAAAAAGGGCGGGCAGCGTGCGAATCATACGAGCAAGGTTCTCCCAGACGGCCGGTGAATGGCCTGATGAAATACGTGAGATAGACCACGAAGTGGGCGAATCCGCCCACGGTGGCTTAAGAAATTTCGCGCCGGAAAGGCGGTAAAGCATTGAGGATAGCTTTACCGTAGCGCTGGGTGACCAAACGACGGTCGAGCAAGGTGATGGTGCCCCGGTCCTCTTCGGTACGCAGCAAGCGCCCGCAGGCCTGCACCAGCTTCAAGGAAGCATCCGGCACCGAGATCTCCATGAACGGGTTACCGCCCCGGGCTTCGATCCATTCGGCCAACGCGGCCTCGACCGGGTCATCCGGCACCGAGAACGGGATCTTGGCGATCACCACGTGTTCACAGTAGGCGCCCGGCAAGTCGACGCCTTCGGCAAAGCTCGCCAGGCCGAACAGCACACTGGAATCACCGCCATCGACGCGCGCCTTGTGCTTGTTCAGGGTTTCCTGCTTGGACAGGTTGCCCTGGATAAACACCTGCTTGCGCCAGTCGCGATCGAGGCCGTCGAACACGTCCTGCATCTGCTTGCGCGAAGAAAACAGCACCAGGGTGCCGCGAGAGCCTTCGACCAGGCCAGGCAAGTCGCGGATGATCGCAGCCGTGTGGGCCGGCGCGTCCCGAGGATCGGCCCTGAGGTCCGGCACCCGCAGCACGCCGGCGTCGGCGTGATGGAACGGGCTTGGCACCACAGCGGTGACGGCCTTTTTCGGCAAGCCAGCACGCATGCGGAAACGGTCGAACGTGCCCAGGGCCGTCAGCGTGGCCGAGGTTACCAGGCAGCCATACGCCACATTCCACAGGTTGCGGCGCAGCATTTCGGCGGCAAGGATCGGGCTGGCGTTGACCTCGATATCAAACAGCGCACCGCTTTCGGACAGGGTCAGCCAACGGGCCATGGGCGGGTTGTCTTCCGGGTCTTCGACGGTAAAGGCGGTCCACAACTCCCAGTTGCCCTGGGAACGTGACAGCAGGCTGCCGAACAGTGGGTACCATTCTTCGGCCTGGTTGCTGGCGATGCCGATATTGACCTCGCCATCCATGCCTTCCTTCAGCAAGTCGGTGAGGCGGGTGAACAGGTCGGTCAGGCGCGAAAAGCCCTTCTTCAGTTCGATGCCCATTTCGCGCATATGCTCGGAAATCATCCCGCCGACAAAGCGGTGGCGCGGCCGTTCACGGCCTTCCACGTCTTCGCCGGGCTTGAAGTCGGCGACCTGTTCGCAGGCGCTGAACATGAATTGCTGTTGGGTCTTGATCTCCCGCGCCAGTTCCGGCACCTGTTCGATCAGCTTGCCCAGGTCACCGGGCAGCGGGTGCTGGGCCAGCAACTTGGTGAGGTTCTTGGCGGTGGACTCCAGCCAGTCGGCGGTGGAGCGCAGGCGCGTGTAGTGGGCGAAGTGGCCGATGGCCTTGTCGGGCAGGTGGTGACCTTCGTCGAACACGTAGAGGGTGTCACGCGGGTCGGGCAGTACGGCGCCGCCGCCCAGGGCCAGGTCGGCCAGCACCATGTCGTGGTTGGTGACGATCACATCGACCTTGCCCATGCCTTCGCGTGCTTTATAGAACGCGCATTGGCCGAAGTTCGGGCAATGGCGGTTGGTGCACTGGCTATGATCGGTGGTCAGGCGTGCCCAGTCGGCATCTTCCAGGGCGGTGGGCCAGCTGTCGCGGTCACCGTCCCATTTATTGCCGGCCAGTTTCTCGATCATGCTGGTAAACAGCTTCTGGCTGACTTCATCAACCTCGATCTTGAAGCCTTCTTCTTCGAACAGCGACGCCGTGGCGGTCTGCGCATGGCCTTCCTGCAGCAACACATCGAGCTTGGACAGGCACATGTAGCGGCCACGGCCCTTGGCCAGGGCAAACGTGAAGTTCAGGCCACTGTTGCGCATCAGGTCGGGCAGGTCTTTGTAGACGATCTGCTCTTGCAGGGCGACGGTGGCGGTGGCGATCACCAGGCGCTTGCCGGCGGCCTTGGCGGTGGGGATCGCGGCCAGGCTGTAGGCCACGGTCTTGCCGGTACCGGTACCGGCCTCGACGGCCACGACGGCAGGCTCACCCTCGCGGCGGCCCTCGTCGTCGGTGTCGATATCCCCGAGGACCTTGGCGACTTCGGCGATCATCAGGCGTTGGCCATAGCGCGGTTTCAAGCTCTTGGCTTCGAGAAAACGCGAGTAGGCACCCTGGATCGTGGTTTTGAGTTCAGTGCTGATCATGGATAGTCGGGCGCAAAAAACGCTGGATAAATTTTCAGTGGTTCGGATCGGCCGCTATCATACCCCGCTAATTAATCCCGCGCAGAACGGAGTACCACAATGACCGCGTTTAGCCTCGCTTACACCCTGCATGTATTGGCCGCCCTGGTATGGGTGGGCGGCATGTTTTTCGCCTGGATGATCCTGCGCCCCGCCGCTGTGGCGGCACTTGAGGGCCCTGCCCGGCTCACGTTGTGGGCGAATGTGTTTCAACGTTTTTTCGTGTGGGTGTGGGTCGCCGTGCTGATTTTGCCGATCAGCGGTGTGGGCCTGCTGCATCTGCGCTTCAATGGTTTTGAGACCGCGCCGCGCTATGTGCAGGTGATGATGGGCTTGTATGTGGTGATGGCGGCGCTGTTTATCCGCATCCAGGCATTGAAGTTCCCGCAGTTGAAGGCAGCAGTGGCGGCCCAGGATTGGCCGGCGGGCGCCGCTGCGCTGGGGCAGATCCGAAAGTTGGTGGGGGTTAACTTGATTGTCGGGCTGCTGGTGGTGGCGATTGCTTCGGCTCGGCCGATGTTCTGAGATGAGTCCTGCATCGCCATCGGCGGCAAGCCCCCTTCCACATTCGGAATACATCTAATGTGGGAGGCTTGCCCCCGATGGCATCAGACCATTCGACTCATAGCCGCTGGATAGTCACAGTCCCCGCCGGCCCAACCGGCCCCGGTTGCCCTTCCAGCCCTGGCCGGCCTTTTTCGCCGCCATCGGCACGGTACACCAAGCAACCTTTGGACTCCCCGCCCTTGCCCGGCTTGCCCGCCACACCGGCCAGACCACCGGCGCCGCCATCCACCCAGACCTTGATCTGCTGCGCCGCAAAATCCTTCGGCAACTCGACGCGCACCTGCGCGCCCGCCGCACCCGGCAGGCCATCGCCGCCGTTATCGCCATTAAACCCGCGCCCCGCCGCGCCCCAGGTGCAACCTGGGTCCACGCCGTTGGCACCGTCGAGTCCGGCATAACCTTGGGCACCGGCGCCGCCACGGGCGTCCACCGACAGTTCCTCAGCCGTGAGCGAATTGATACGCAAGATCAGGTCACGCCCAGCCTTGGCCGGTTTTTCGTGGGTGCCGGGCGCACCGCGCGAAGTGATCTGGCTGCCATGTTCCAGTTGCGCATGGCGCACCTGCAACTGCAATGCGGTACTGCCAGGCACAATGGCGATGCGCGCATCGCGCCCCAGATGCAGTTCATCCACCGTGACCTGGCTGATCGTGGCCGGGATCAGCAAGGTGCCGTAGTCCGCCACGTCCAGGCGCTCCAGTTGCAACACGCTGGTACTGCTGGGCAGGCGCATCAACGAGTTGGTTTCAACACTGACGCTCTGGGCCAGGGCAACGGGGCTGACCAACAGGGCCAACAGAAAAACCTTACGCATCATGGGGCTCCTGAGTATTTTCAAATTTTTCTTTGGACGCACAGTAACGACTTCTACCGGCGATTTGCCAGTGAAGGATCAAAAAACTTGAGAAGGGCACGGTTTAAGCGAGGATCACCGCCCCCGGAGGATTTTTCGCAGCCTCTCGCTCTAGGCCAGCACGCTCAGCCGCGCTAGTCTCTACGGTCCTGATGTGAGGATCTCTGATGACCGCTGGTATTTCTGCCCGTACCCCCCAGCAAGCGCTGGCCGCCTTGCTCGACCTGCACCAGCCCAAACGCCTGCTGCTGCTGGGTGCCAGCCAGTTCCCGGCGCTGGATGCCTTCAAGGCAGCGCACCCCGACACCCAAGTATCCGTCGCAGCGCCTGGACCATTGCCCGCAGAACTCGCGGCGCAGCGTTTTGACCTGGCGCTGGTGGTCGACTGCCTGGAACACCTTTCCAAACCGCTAGGCCTGACGCTGCTCGGCGGTATTCGCAACCTCAACACCAGCCGGATTGCGGTGCTGGTAGACCTGGTTGCCTGCGACTGGAAGGACACCGACTTCTTCTCCCTGGCCCTGCAGGCCGGCGAGCGCTTCCAGCGCGATGAGCAAGTGCTGACGCTGTTTACCTACGATCTGCTTGACTATAAACAGGTGCCCGACTGGCTCAACGCCCGCTTCTGGGCCAACCCGGAAAACTTCGGAAAGTATTGGTGGTAACCCGATGAGTACATCCATTTGCCCCTGCGGCAGTGGCAACCTGCTGGATGCCTGCTGCGGCCATTATCACGCCGGCCACCCTGCCCCTTGCGCCAGCGCGTTGATGCGTTCGCGCTACAGCGCCTATGTGCTGGGCCTGGTGGACTATCTGGTGGCCACCACGTTGCCCGCGCAACAGACGGGCCTGGACCGCACCGCCATCAGCGCCTGGAGTGCACAAAGCACCTGGCTTGGCCTTGAGGTGGAAAGCTCCGAGGTGTTCGGCGGCCAGCCGGAACACGCCTTCGTGACCTTTACCGCACGCTGGCACGACAACACTGGCGAACATAGCCACCGCGAGCAGTCTTCTTTCGTACAGAATGACGGGCGCTGGTACTTCATCGACCCCACGGTAGAGGTCAAAGCCGGACGCAACGATGCCTGCCTCTGCGGCAGTGGGCAAAAGTTCAAGAAGTGCTGCGCAAGCTACCTCTAACCACCACAGGACCCACGCCATGCTTCGGATATACAGCTTGATGCTGGCGTTGACCTTCGGCCTGAGCGGGTGTGCTTCGTGGTTCGAAGACAATTCGCCAGCGCCCCACGTGTCACTGGTGAAGGTCGAAGTAGTACGGGCCAAATTGCTGGAGCAGAAATTCAAGCTGTACTTTCGCGTAGACAACCGCGACGACGCCGATCTGACCGTGCGGGGCCTGATCTACAAAGTCACGCTGGATGACTTTGTGCTGACTGAAGGCGAGTCCAATGAATGGCTCACCGTGCCGCCCAAGGGCCATCGGTTTTTCAAGGTCTCGGTGCGCACCAACCTCTGGCCGCAGATACGCAGCGTGGTGCAACTGCTGAAAAAACCCGACCAGCCCGTGCCGTATCGCCTGGAAGGTGAGCTCAAAACCGGATTATTCATCGGTTATGACGTGCAGGTAGCCCACAATGGCGTGATAATCCCCGGCGATTTTATTCCGGAGCGACATCGATGACTCAGCAACCCCATGTCCATGGTCCTGACTGCAACCACGATCACGATCACCATGATCACGACCACGGCCATGTCCACGGCCCGAACTGCGGCCACGCTCACCAAGAGCCTGTGCGCAATGCGTTGAAGGACGTTGGCCGCAACGACCCTTGCCCGTGCGGCAGCGAGAAGAAATTCAAGAAGTGCCACGGGGCGTAAGCCCAACACGGTAATCAGCGCCCGGCGACCGTCCGGGCGTATGACGGGTGCGCAACGCCAAGCCGCCAAAGTCCTGATGGGCAATTCCTGAAAATAAGCCTGAGCTCCTGCTTGCGTCGCTTCGCCGCGCTCACTAACGTAGCGCCTTTACTGACGCTACCCCCCGCAGGAGCTTTGCCATGGCCTCGCCAGCCCTCTCACATTTTCTTCCCCGGTTCGGCGTTGCCGCGGCAGTGGCCAGTGCATTAAGCCTGGCCGGTTGCCAGCTCCAGAGCACCCAGGACACCCTGCCTCCCGTTGCGGGCGTGCAGCCGATCAAAGGCCTGGCACAGAATGTGTCGGTGCGCCGCAATGCCCAAGGCATGCCGCTGATCGAAAGCAACACCTTCCACGACGCGCTGTTCAGCCTTGGTTATGTGCACGCCAGTGACCGCATCACCCAGATGGTCACCCTGCGCCTGCTGGCCCAGGGCCGCCTGGCGGAAATGTCCGGGCCGCAAGTGCTGGATGTCGACCGTTTCATGCGGGCGGTCAACCTGAAGAAAAGCGCCGGCGAGCTGTATAACGCCTCATCGCCGCGCCTCAAGCGCTTTTTCGAAGTGTATGCCCGTGGCGTCAACGCCTACCTGTTCCGCTACCGCGACAAGCTGCCGCCGGACCTGGCCCAGAGCGGCTACAAGCCCGAGTACTGGAAGCCGGAAGATTCGGCGCTGTTGTTCTGCCTGCTGAATTTCAGCGAGTCGGCCAACCTGCAGGAAGAGCTGGCGTCCCTCGTGCTGGCGCAAAAGGTCGGCGTCGACAAACTCGCCTGGCTCACCCCCAGCGCGCCGGATGAGCCGATCCCACTGGCTGAAGCCGAGAAACTCAAGGGCGTGAACTTCAGCCAGATCACTGGCCTGGCCGGGCTCGACACCGTGAGCCAGCAACTGAGCAGCCTCAATTCGCTGGCCGTGACCACGTCGAGCAACTGGGCGATTGGCCCGCAACGCAGCCGCAGCGGCAAAAGCCTGCTGGCCAACGACCTCGCCGCCCAGCCACAAGCCCCGTCACCGTGGAACTACGTGCAGATCCGCGCACCGAAGTACCAGGCCGTTGGCGCCTCGATCGCCGGCTTGCCGACGCTGTTGTCCGGCTTCAACGGCAAAGTCGCGTGGAGCATGAGCGCGGTCAAGGGTGACACCCAGGACCTGTTCCTGGAAAAGGTCAAACGCCAGGGCAACGCGTTGTACTACGAGAACAACGGAAAATGGTTGCCGGCCGGCGTGCGTAACGAAACCTTCTTTGTCAAAGGCCAGCGCTCGATTCGCGAAGTGGTGTACGAAACCCGTCACGGCGCCCTGCTCAACAGCAGCCAGGCGCTGACCAGCGGGCTGGGCCTGGCCCTGCAAACCGCCGACTTCAAAGACGACAAGAGCCTGGACGCGTTCTTCGACCTGTCCCGCGCGCAAAACGTCGCCAAGGCCTCGGACGCCACCCGGGAAATCCGCGCCATCGCCTTGAACATGGTGTTCGCCGACGCCACCAACATCGGCTGGCAAGTCACCGGCCGCTTCCCCAACCGCCGCGAAGGCGAAGGCTTGCTGCCGTCGCCGGGCTGGGATGCGCGCTTTGATTGGGACGGTTACGCCGACGCGATGCTGCACCCCTATGACCAGGACCCGGCCCAAGGCTGGATCGGCACCGCCAACCAGCGCACCGCGCCGCGTGGCTATGGCATGCAGTTGTCCAACTCCTGGGATGCACCGGAGCGCAGCGAGCGCTTGGCGCAACTGGCCAACGCCGGCAAGCATGACAGCCGCAGCGTGATCGCCATGCAATACGACCAGACCACCACCTTCGGAGCCAAGCTCAAGACCATGTTCCAGGCGCCGGGCATGGCCCTGCCGCTGAAACAAGCGATCGATGCCCTGCCAGCGGCCGAACAGGCCAAGGCCCGCGAAGCGCTGAAGCGCCTGATGGCCTTTGACGGCCGTCTCGTTGCGACATCCGCCGACGCGGCACTGTACGAATTGTTCCTGCAGGAAAGCACCCAGCAGATCTTCCTCGACGAACTCGGCCCGCAAAACAGCGCCAGCTGGAAAGCCTTCGTCAGCAATGCCAACCTGTCCTACGCCGCCCAGGCCGACCACTTGCTGGGCCGCGAAGACAGCCCGTTCTGGGACGACGTGCGTACACCTCAAAAAGAAGACAAACCGGCGATCCTCGCTCGCAGCCTCGCGGCCGCGATCACCGCCGGCGACAGCCTGTTGGGCGCCGATCACAAGGCCTGGCAGTGGGGCAAACTGCACACCACCACCTGGCAAAACACCAGCGGCCAAGTGATTCGTGGCCCACTGGCCTCCGGTGGCGACCACAACACCTTGAACCCGGCGCCGTACAGTTGGGGCCAGGATTTCAATACCACCCAGGTCCCGGCGCTGCGCATGATCGTCGACTTCAGCCAGATGGAACCGATGATGGGCCAGGGCGGTATCGGCCAATCCGGCAACCCGGCCAGCCCGAACTATGCCAATGGCATCGACCCGTCGCTCAAGGCGCAATACCTGAGCTTCCCGATGCAACCGCAGAACTTTGAGAAGGTGTATGGCAAGGCCCGGTTGACCCTGACGCCAGGCAAATAACCGGCTCCAAATGTGAGAGGGGGCAAGCCCCTTCCCACATTTGGCGCTCTGCATTTAGATAGAACTTCTCAAGGCTCACTCTCCTCCTACTGATAAGCCCATCGCCCCCGGCACGCCCCATGGACCTTGTCATCGCCCGCTCCGAAGGTCTCTACTGCCCCGCCGGTGATTTCTACATCGACCCCTGGCGCCCCGTAGAACGCTCGGTCATCACCCACGCCCATGGCGACCACGCCCGCAACGGCAACCAGCATTACCTGGCCGCCGCCCCCGGCGAAGGCATCCTGCGTTCGCGCCTGGGTCAGGACATCAACCTGCAAACCCTGGCCTACGGCGAAAAACTGCTGCACCACGGTGTGACCTTGAGTTTCCACCCGGCCGGGCACGTGCTCGGTTCAGCCCAGGTGCGCCTGGAATACCAGGGTGAAGTCTGGGTGGCGTCCGGCGATTACAAAGTCGAGCCGGATGGCACCTGTGCGCCCTTTGAGCCGGTGCGTTGCCACACCTTTATCACCGAATCCACCTTTGGCCTGCCGATCTACCGCTGGCAGCCCCAGGCGCAGATTTTTGCCGGAATCAACGACTGGTGGCAGGCCAATATCGCCGCCGGCAAGGCCAGCGTGTTGTACTGCTATTCCTTCGGCAAAGCCCAGCGCATCCTGCATGGCATTGACGCCAGCATCGGCCCGATCCTCAGTCACGGTGCGGTCGAACCGCTGAACCGGGTGTACCGCGAGGCCGGTATCTACATTCCCGACACGCTTTATGCCGGGGACTTCACCAAGACCGATCCACTGCTGCGCCAAGCCTTGATCATCGCCCCGCCCTCCGCCGGCGGCAGCAGTTGGATCAAGCGCTTCGGCGACTACAGCGACGCGTTCGCCAGTGGCTGGATGCGCCTGCGCGGCACGCGGCGGCGGCGCGGTGTAGACCGAGGCTTTGTGCTCTCGGACCACGCCGACTGGCCCGGTTTGCTGTGGGCCATCGAACAAACCGGCGCCGAACGGGTGATGGTGACCCACGGCTCTGTCGGCGTATTGGTGCGCCACCTGCGGGAAAAAGGCCTGGATGCCCAGGGCTTCACTACCCAATACGGTGATGATGAAGAAGAGGCCAGCCCATGAAGGCCTTCGCCGAGTTGTACGCCAACCTCGACGCCACCACTTCCAGCAATGCCAAGCTCGCGGCCCTGCAAGCCTACTTCCTGCAGGCGCCGCCTGAGGATGCGGCGTGGGCGGTGTATTTCCTGTCCGGCGGACGCCCTCGGCAATTGGTGCCGACGCGGCTGTTGCGAGACATGGCCACCGCAGCGTCCGGCATCGAACCGTGGCTGTTCGAAGAGAGCTATCAGTCGGTGGGCGACTTGGCCGAGACGATTTCCCTGCTGTTACCAGAATCGACCTACACCTCAGAAGACGGCCTGGCTGTGTGGCTCGAAGAAAAACTGCTGCCCTTGCGCGGCCTGTCGCCCCTGGACCTGGCCGAGCGCCTGCCGGCGTTATGGGCACAGCTGGATCAACCGAGCCTAATGGTGTGCATCAAGCTGATCACCGGCAGCTTTCGTGTGGGCGTGTCAAAACTGTTGGTCACCCGCGCCCTCGCGGCCATGGCCGGGCTGGACAGCAAACGCGTGGCCCAGCGCTTGGTGGGCTACACCGACCTGTCCAACCGCCCTACGCCCGAGGGCTACCTCAAGCTGATCGCCGCCGAATCGTCTGACGAACATGCGCAACGGGGCGGGCAGCCGTATCCGTTTTTTCTCGCTCACGGGTTGTCGCAGCCGGTGGAGCAATTCGACGTTCTGCTCGGCGCCCCAACTGACTGGCAGGTGGAATGGAAATGGGATGGCATTCGCGCGCAACTGGTCAAGCGCAAGGGGCGCCTGTGGGTCTGGTCCCGAGGCGAAGAATTGGTCACCGAGCGTTTCCCCGAACTCCATAGCCTGGTAAGTGGCCTGCCCGATGGTACGGTGATCGACGGCGAAATCGTGGTATGGAAAGACTCGGTGCAACCCTTCGCCCTGCTTCAACAGCGCATTGGCCGCAAGACCCTGAGCAAAAAAGTCCTTGAGGATGCGCCGGTAGCGATCCTCGCCTACGACCTGCTGGAGCATCGGGGCGACGACTGGCGCAACCACACCCAGGCCGAACGCCGCGCCCAACTGGAACAGCTGATTGTTCAGTGCAACCAGCCAGTGTTGCAGGCCTCGCCGCTGCTGACGGGCGCAACCTGGCAAGACCTTGCGCAGCAACGCGAAGCCTCCCGCAGCCTCGGCGTCGAAGGCATGATGCTCAAGAATCGCCAAGGCCTGTACGGCGTGGGTCGCACCAAGGACATGGGGCTGTGGTGGAAGTGGAAAGTCGACCCGTTCAGCGTCGATGCGGTGTTGATCTACGCCCAGCGCGGGCATGGCCGGCGCGCCAGCTTATACAGCGACTACACCTTTGCCGTGTGGGATGGACCGCCCGGCCGCGAGCGCGCCTTGGTGCCGTTTGCCAAGGCCTACTCCGGGCTGACCGACGAAGAAATGCGCAAGGTCGACGCGATTGTGCGCAAGACCACCGTGGAAAAGTTCGGCCCGGTCAGCAGCGTGACCCCAAGCATGGTGTTTGAGTTGGGATTTGAGGGCATTGCCCTGTCCAAACGCCATAAAAGCGGGATCGCGGTGCGGTTTCCAAGGATGCTCCGTTGGCGACAGGACAAGACAGTGGAGCAGGCCGACAACCTGGCCACCCTGCAGGACCTCCTGACCTGACATAAATCCTCACCTTTGAATGTCCGTATGACTCGAAATGGTGCGCTCATTTTCCCGCGCCCACTTTCGGGCATCTCCTACACTCAAGATCCCCTATTCCCACCTTTTAAAACGCTCATTCGGAACTATGGTGCAGAAATTGCTACTTGAGATCCGTCTGACACCGTTCAGTAACAGTCCTAAACGCGCCACAAGCGCTTATCTTGGTTTCCAGGGATTACATAATGAAAAAAGCATTGCTGACCCTTTCTGCACTGGCTCTGTGCATGGCCGCCGGTACCGCGCTGGCCAAGGAATACAAGGAATTGCGTTTTGGTGTCGATCCTTCCTACGCGCCGTTCGAGTCCAAAGCCGCCGACGGCAGCCTGGTAGGCTTCGATATCGACCTGGGCAATGCCATCTGTGCCGAGCTGAAGGTCAAGTGCAAGTGGGTCGAAAGTGACTTCGACGGCATGATCCCGGGCCTGAAGGCCAACAAGTTCGACGGCGTGATTTCGTCCATGACCGTGACCCCAGTGCGCGAGAAGGCCATCGACTTCTCCAGCGAACTGTTCTCCGGCCCTACCTCGCTGGTGTTCAAAAAAGGCGCCGGGTTCTCTACCCCTGAGTCACTCAAGGGTAAATCCGTGGGCTACGAGCAAGGCACTATCCAGGAAGCCTACGCCAAGGCTGTACTGGACAAGGCCGGTGTGACCACCAAGGCCTACGCCAACCAGGACCAGGTTTATGCTGACCTGACGTCCGGCCGTCTCGATGCGTCCGTGCAGGACATGCTGCAAGCCGAACTGGGCTTTCTGAAGTCGCCAGCCGGTGCCGGCTACGAAGTCAGCGCGGCCATTGACGACCCATTGCTGCCGTCGAAAACCGCGATCGGTATCAAAAAAGGTAACACTGAACTCAAGGCGCTTTTGGATAAAGGTATCAAAGCGTTACACGATGATGGCACCTACGCCACTATCCAGAAAAAACACTTTGGCGATCTGAACCTGTACAGCGGCAAGTAATGCCTGGGGCGCCCCTTCGTTGGAGGGGCGCTTTTTTATCGCCATAGGTCCTGATTTATGTTCGAAGATCTGTTGCAAACCCTCGGGCTGAGCGCGCTCAGCTTGAAGGGTTTCGGCCCGCTGTTGCTGCAAGGCACCTGGATGACCATCAAGTTGTCGGTGCTGTCCCTGGCCGTCAGCGTATTGCTGGGCCTGCTTGGCGCCAGCGCCAAACTCTCCAGCCTGCCCTTCCTGCGCATTCCCGCCCAGCTCTACACCACCTTGATTCGCGGGGTGCCTGACCTGGTGCTGATGCTGTTGATTTTCTACAGCCTGCAAACCTGGCTCACCGGCCTGACCGATTTTATGGAATGGGAATACATCGAGATCGACCCATTCAGCGCCGGGGTGATCACCCTGGGCTTTATCTACGGTGCGTATTTCACCGAGACGTTTCGCGGCGCGATCCTCGCCGTGCCCCGTGGCCAGTTGGAAGCCGCCACCGCCTATGGGCTCAAGCGCGGTCAGCGGTTTCGCTACGTGACCTTCCCGCAGATGATGCGCTTTGCGCTGCCCGGCATCGGCAACAACTGGATGGTGATGCTCAAGGCCACGGCGCTGGTGTCGATCATCGGCCTGGCGGACTTGGTCAAGGCAGCCCAGGACGCGGGCAAAAGCACTTACCAGCTGTTCTATTTCCTGGTGCTGGCTGCGCTGATCTACCTGGTGATCACCAGCGCTTCCAACTTTGTCTTGCGCCGTCTTGAACGTCGCTACTCCGCAGGCTCCCGAGAGGCAGTGCGATGATCGAACTCCTGCAGGAATACTGGCGCCCGTTCCTTTACAGCGACGGCCAGCACATCACCGGCCTGGCCATGACCATGTGGTTGCTCAGCGCCGCATTGGTGATCGGTTTTCTGGTGTCGATCCCGCTGTCCATCGCCCGCGTATCGCGCAACCGCCTGGTGCGCTGGCCGGTGCAGTTCTACACCTACCTGTTTCGCGGTACGCCGCTCTATATCCAGTTGCTGATCTGCTACACCGGCATCTACAGCATCGCCGCCGTACGCGCCCAGCCGGTGCTGGATGCGTTCTTTCGCGACGCGATGAACTGCACGATCCTGGCCTTCGCCCTCAACACCTGCGCCTACACCACGGAGATTTTCGCCGGGTCGATCCGCAGCATGGCCCATGGCGAAGTCGAGGCCGCCAAAGCCTACGGGCTCAGCGGCTGGAAGCTTTACGCCTACGTGATCATGCCGTCTGCACTGCGCCGTTCGTTGCCGTACTACAGCAACGAAGTGATCTTGATGCTGCATTCGACCACCGTGGCGTTTACCGCAACCATCCCGGACATTCTCAAGGTCGCGCGGGATGCCAACTCGGCGACCTTCATGACCTTTCAATCGTTCGGCATTGCCGCGCTGATCTACCTGGCCGTGACCTTTGCGCTGGTCGGCCTGTTTCGGCTGGCGGAGCGTCGCTGGCTGGCCTTCCTCGGGCCGAGTCATTAAGGAGCCTTCATGCGTCATCAGCGACATGAACTGATCTCGCCAGTGCCGGGCACGACGCGGCAGATCCACAGTTTCCACTTCGGCCCGCCGCAGGCGGCAGGCAAGGTCTACATCCAGGCATCGCTGCATGCCGATGAGCTGCCCGGCATGCTGGTGGCCTGGCACCTGAAGGTGCGCCTCGCCGAATTGGCCGCCGCCGGGCGGCTGTTGAGCGAGATCGTATTGGTGCCCATCGCCAACCCGGTGGGCCTGGAACAAGTGTTGATGGATATCCCCCTGGGCCGCTACGAGCTGGAAAGCGGGCAGAACTTCAATCGCCTGTTTGTCGACCTCAGTGAAGAGGTGGGCAACCAGGTCGAGGCGCTGCTCGGGGATGATCCGCAAAACAATGTCGAGCTGATTCGCGCCGCATTGAGCAGCGCCCTCGCCGGGCAAACCGCCGCAACCCAATTGCAGTCTCAACGGCTGGTGCTGCAACGCCTGGCGTGCGACGCCGAGATGGTGCTGGACCTGCATTGCGACTTCGAAGCCGTGGCGCACCTGTACACCACGCCCCAGGCCTGGCCGCAGGTGGAGCCGTTGGCGCGCTATATCGGCTCGCAAGCCAACTTGCTGGCCACCGACTCCGGCGGGCAGTCCTTCGATGAGTGCTTCACCCTGGTCTGGTGGCAGTTGCAGCAACGATTTGCCGAACGCTTCCCGATTCCCATGGGCAGCTTTTCGGTGACGCTCGAACTGCGCGGCCAGGGCGACGTCAACCACGGCCTGGCCAGCCTCGACTGCCAGGCGATCATCGACTACCTGATTCACTTCGGCGCAATTGCCGGCGAGCCGGCCCCGTTGCCCCAACTGCCCTACCCGGCCACCCCACTGGCGGGCGTTGAACCCGTGGCCACGCCGGTGGGCGGCTTGCTGGTGTTCCGCGCTCTGCCCGGTGAATACCTGGAAGCCGGGCAACTGATCGCCGAAATCATCGACCCCATTACCGACCGCGTAACGCCCGTGCACTGCCACAACGCAGGCCTGCTTTACGCTCGTTCGCTGCGCCGCATGGCCACTGCCGGGATGGTCATCGGCCACGTCGCAGGCACCGAGGCCTACCGCAGCGGCTACCTACTTTCGCCTTGAGGATGCACGCCCCATGTACAAATTGACCGTTGAAGGCCTGCACAAAAGCTATGGCGACAATGAGGTGCTCAAAGGTGTCTCGCTCAAGGCCAAGACCGGTGACGTGATCAGCCTGATCGGCGCCAGCGGCTCTGGCAAAAGCACCTTTTTGCGCTGCATCAATTTCCTGGAAACCCCCAACGACGGCGCCATGACCCTCGACGGCAAGCCGATCCGCATGGTCAGCGACCGCCACGGCATGCGCGTGGCCGACGACGCCGAATTGCAGCGCCTGCGCACGCGGCTGGCGATGGTGTTCCAGCACTTCAACCTGTGGAGCCACATGAGCGTGCTGGAGAACATCACTATGGCCCCGCGCCGGGTGTTGGGCTGCAGCAAGAAAGACGCCGAGGACCGTGCCCGACGCTATCTGGACAAGGTCGGCCTGCCAGCACGGGTGGCCGATCAGTACCCGGCATTTCTCTCCGGTGGTCAGCAGCAACGGGTGGCCATCGCCCGCGCATTGGCCATGGAACCGGAGGTCATGCTGTTCGACGAACCCACCTCGGCCCTCGACCCGGAACTGGTGGGCGAAGTGTTGAAGGTGATCCAGGGCCTGGCCGAGGAAGGCCGTACCATGATCATGGTCACCCACGAGATGAGCTTTGCGCGCAAGGTGTCGAGCCAGGTGCTGTTCCTGCACAAGGGCCTGGTGGAGGAGCAAGGCGCACCTGAGGATGTGTTGGGCAGCCCCAAGAGCGAGCGCTTGCAGCAGTTCTTGAGTGGCAACTTGAAGTAAACCTTTGCGGCGCCTGGAGGGTCTGTGGGTATAGACCCTCCGGAATGTCAGCCGCCGTATGGCAAAACCCACCGACTTCGCCAAGCAATGGTTTGCCGCCAAAGGCTGGAAGCCGTTCGCCTTTCAAAAGGCGGTGTGGACGGCGGTCAAGGCCGGCCAGTCAGGGCTGCTGCACGCCAGCACCGGCGCGGGCAAAACCTATGCCTTGTGGTTTGCCGCCCTCAACCGTTTCGCCATCAGCCGCCCGCCCGCTACGGGTAAACGCGCGCCGCCGGCCGAGCCCCTCACAGTGCTGTGGATCACGCCGATGCGTGCGCTGGCCGCCGACACGGCTCGCGCCCTTGAAGCGCCGCTGGCGAGCTTGCAGATTCCCTGGACCGTCGGGCTGCGCACGGGCGATACCAGTAACAGCGAGCGCGCCCGACAAACCCGTCGCCAACCCAGCGCACTGATCACCACCCCGGAAAGCCTGACCCTGATGCTCGCCCGCGCCAACAGCGAGGCGAGCCTGGCGCACCTGCGCATGGTGGTGGTGGACGAATGGCATGAGTTGATCGGCAACAAGCGGGGTGTGCAGTTGCAATTGGCATTGGCGCGGCTGCGACGCTGGCATCCCGGCCTGATGGTGTGGGGCATTTCGGCAACCTTGGGTAATCAGGCCCACGCGCTTGAGGTCCTGGTCCCACAAGGCAGCGCAATCAATGTACAGGGGCAGACAACCAAACAGCTGAAAGTCGACACCTTGTTGCCGCTGGTCACCGAGCGTTTCCCCTGGGCCGGGCATATCGGTTTGAAGATGTTGCCGCAGGTCGTCGCCGAGGTGGAGGCGAGCAGCAGTTGCCTGGTGTTTACCAATACGCGGGCACAATCGGAGATCTGGTATCAGGCGTTGCTGGAGGCCCGGCCCGAGTGGGCTGGGCTGATTGCCCTGCACCACGGCTCGTTGTCTCGGGAAACCCGTGACTGGGTGGAGCGGGCGTTGAAAGACGGCCAGCTCAAGGCAGTGGTGTGCACGTCCAGCCTGGACCTGGGGGTGGATTTCTTGCCGGTGGAGCGGGTGCTGCAGATCGGTTCGGCCAAGGGCGTGGCGCGCCTGATGCAACGTGCCGGACGCTCCGGCCATGCGCCGGGGCGGCCCTCGAGGGTGACGCTGGTGCCAACCCACAGCCTTGAGCTGATCGAGGCCGTGGCGGCCCAGGATGCAATTTCAGCGCGGCGCATCGAAGCCCGCGAATCGCCCCACAAGCCATTGGATGTTCTCGTACAACATATCGTGAGCATGGCCCTGGGCGGCGGCTTTACACCGGACGCGTTGCTGGCGGAAGTACGCGGTGCCTGGGCGTATCGCGACCTCACAGACGCCGACTGGGCCTGGGCGCTGGGGTTTGTGCGGCATGGCGGCCTGTCGCTCACCGCTTATCCGGATTACCGCCGTGTGGAGCCCGACGAGCAAGGCATCTGGCGGGTGCCCGACGCTCGGCTGGCGCGGCGCCATCGCATGAGTGTGGGCACGATTGTCAGCGACGCGAGTATCCAGCTGAAGTTCTGGAGCAAGGGTGGCGGCGGCAAGAACCTGGGCAGTGTCGAAGAAGGCTTTATCGCACGGCTCAAGCCCGGTGACGGCTTTTTGTTTGCAGGGCGCCTGCTGGAGCTGGTGCGAGTCGAAAACATGACAGCCTACGTGCGCCGCAGTACCGCGAAAAAAGCCGCCGTACCGCGCTGGAATGGCGGGCGCATGCCACTGTCCAATGAGCTGGCCGACGCCGTGGTGGCGCGCTTTGATGCAGCGGCGCACGGCCGTTTCGAAGGTCCCGAGATGCAGGCGGTGCAACCGTTGTTGCAGGCCCAATTACGCTGGTCCGGCCTGCCCACACGCGAACATTTATTGGCCGAAGCGCTGAAATCGCGGGAGGGCTGGCATCTGTTTCTGTACCCGTTTGCCGGACGCCAAGTGCATTTGGGGCTGGCGAGTTTGCTCGCCTGGCGAGTCAGCCAAGGGCAGGCGGTGACCTTCTCCATCGCGGTCAATGACTATGGTTTGGAGCTTCTGAGCGCTACGCCTGTGCATTGGCCGACATTGCTGAACGAGACTCTGCTGAGCCCGGCGACTTTGCTGACGGACGTCGTCGCCAGCCTGAATGCAGGGGAACTGGCCCTGCGACGCTTTCGTGAAATCGCCCGTATCGCCGGGCTGGTGTTTGCCGGCTACCCCGGTGCGCCGAAAAGTACGCGGCAGGTGCAAGCGTCCAGCGGATTGTTCTTCGAGGTGTTCAAGCAATATGACCCGCAGAACCTGCTGCTGGCCCAGGCCGGAGAAGAAGTGCTGCGTGACGAGTTGGATATTCGCCGACTGGAAGAGACCTTGCTTCGATTGTCGGCGTTGAAACTGGACATGCATGTGATCGAACGTCCTACGCCCCTGGCGTTCCCCCTGCTGGTGGAGCGGATGCGTGAAAGCTTGAGTTCGGAAAAACTCTCGGAGCGCATTGCGCGGATGGTCAAGGATCTGGAAACAGTCGCGGATAACGGGAAACGCTGATGCATTGTTCAGTGACGCTTGAGGGTGAAGAACTGTGGTTGCTGGCAGACAAGGCCATTTACTGGCCTGCGCGTCAGTGCCTGCTGATTGCCGATGCGCACTTCGGCAAGGCGGCCGCCTATCGCAGCCTGGGGCAACCGGTGCCCCAAGGGACTACCAGCGAAAATCTGCGGCGATTGGATCGACTACTGGCAGCCCAGGCGTGCCAGCAGATGATCTTTCTCGGTGATTTCCTGCACGGCCCCGGCTCACAGGCCAGTGGCACGCTGGGGGCGCTCAGAGCCTGGCGAGGGCGTTATCGCGACCTGCCCATGACCCTCATTCGCGGCAATCACGATAAACGCGCGGGCGACCCACCTGCCGACTTAAAGATCGAAGTAATCCCGGAGCCCATGCTAATGGGTCCGTTTGCCCTGCAACACGAACCCAATGCTCATGCCAGCCATCATGTACTGGCGGGCCACGTGCACCCCGTGCATCGCTTGCGCGGCAAAGGCCGTCAAAGCTTGCGCCTGCCATGCTTCCAACTGGGCAAGCGTGTCAGCCTGCTGCCGGCGTTTGGTTCGTTTACTGGAGGGTATGGGGTGGAGCAGGACGATGACCACCAAATCTATGTGATTGGCGATCATCAGGTCTGGCCGATTCAGTGAGGCAACCGCAGCCCCTGCTGCTATCAGGCAACAGGTGCCGGTGGCGGCTCGTCCGGAAGGGTCGGCTCACCGGGTTCGGTAGGCTGGGGGTAATCCGGCTCAGGCTGGCCGGGGATGCCGCCCGCATAAGCGGGATCGGCCATCAGGGACCAGGCCAGAACGCCAATCTGGTTGGGTTCAAGCCGGGCAAGTTCTGCGCTGATTCGCGGGTCGATCTTCATAAGGCACTCCTCAAGCGTGGCCCGGCGCGTTTTGCACGCGCCGAGGCAGTACACCCAATAGAGTCACTTTCTGCGGACTAATTCCCTTTACGCGCAGGACCTTTCGATCAAGCGCGTGGCAAGGTGACGCCGCGCTGGCCCTGGTACTTGCCCGCACGGTCTTTATAGGACACTTCACAGGCCTCGTCGGACTGCAGGAACAGCATCTGTGCCACGCCTTCGTTGGCGTAGATCTTGGCCGGCAGGGTCGTGGTGTTGGAGAACTCCAGCGTCACGTGGCCTTCCCACTCGGGCTCAAGCGGCGTCACGTTGACGATAATGCCGCAGCGCGCGTAGGTGCTTTTACCCAGGCAGATGGTCAGCACGTCGCGGGGAATACGGAAGAACTCCACCGTGCGCGCCAGGGCGAAGGAGTTTGGCGGGATGATGCACACGTCGCTCTTGACGTCGACGAAGCTCTTTTCGTCGAAGTTCTTCGGGTCGACAATGGCCGAGTTGATGTTGGTGAACACCTTGAATTCATCGGCGCAACGTACATCGTAGCCGTAGCTGGAAACGCCGTACGAGATCACTCGGTCATCGCCTTCACCACGGATCTGGCGCTCGACGAATGGTTCGATCATGCCGTGCTCTTGCGCCATGCGGCGAATCCACTTGTCCGATTTGATGCTCATGGCGGGTGTCCTGAATAGCGAGGTGGAAAAATTCTGTGTGGCATCTTACCGGGGCCAGCGTTGGGGTTCAAAGGGCGTGGGGCTTTTCTTGATGAATGCATCGCCCGCTATAAGGCGCAGCCAGCGGAGCCGGGGGCCGTATCGCTGCATCCGGCGTCTGTAAATACCACCGCCAGTCACGAAAATAGAGAAACCTTCGGAAATACCATTGGCACGTTCCGGAAAAAGGGTTAAGGTGGCGCCACTGTGCTGCTTGTGTCACTGAGAATCTCTACACGATATGTTGAATTTCGATCCAACCATCTCCAAGAATTTTTCCTGCTCTTTGCACTCAGTCTCGGCCAGGGCTTTTCCTGAGTCGCAGTTAACTTTGTCCAAGGAGATACACCATGTCTAATCGCCAAACTGGTACCGTTAAGTGGTTCAACGATGAAAAAGGCTTCGGCTTCATCACTCCACAATCCGGTGACGACCTGTTCGTTCACTTCAAAGCTATCCAATCCGACGGCTTCAAAAGCCTGAAAGAAGGCCAACAGGTTTCTTTCATCGCTACCCGCGGTCAGAAAGGCATGCAAGCTGAAGAAGTTCAAGTTATCTAACTTGTACTGACTTAGTCGAAAAGACCCCGCCCTTAAAAGCGGGGTTTTTTTATGTCTGGGATTTGACCCTGACGTCAATGTAATACCAGGCACAAAAAAATGTGGGAGGGGGCAAGCCCCTTCCCACATTCAAGCCACTCAAGCTACATCGTTTATTGAAACAACGACTCGCTCGACAGGCCATTCTTCTCCAGGATCTCGCGCAAGCGCTTGAGCCCTTCGACCTGGATCTGCCGAACCCGTTCACGGGTCAAGCCAATCTCCAGGCCTACGTCCTCCAGGGTGCTGCTCTCATGACCACGCAGGCCGAAGCGGCGAATCACCACCTCACGCTGCTTGTCCGTAAGCTCTGACAGCCACTGGTCGATGCTTTGGGAAAGATCATCGTCCTGCAACAGCTCGCAAGGATCTGTCGGGCGATCATCCGTCAGGGTGTCCAGCAGGGTTTTATCCGAATCCGGACCCAGCGAGACATCGACCGAAGACACACGCTCGTTAAGGCCCAGCATGCGCTTGACCTCCCCCACCGGCTTCTCCAGCAGGTTGGCGATTTCTTCGGGCGAGGGTTCATGATCGAGTTTTTGAGTGAGTTCACGCGCTGCCCGCAGGTAGACGTTGAGCTCCTTGACCACATGGATCGGCAACCGGATCGTGCGGGTCTGATTCATGATCGCCCGTTCGATGGTCTGGCGAATCCACCAAGTGGCATAGGTCGAAAAGCGGAAGCCCCGCTCGGGATCAAACTTCTCCACCGCCCGGATCAAGCCCAGGTTGCCCTCCTCGATCAGGTCCAACAAAGACAGCCCACGATTGACGTAGCGTCGGGCGATTTTCACCACCAGGCGCAGGTTGCTTTCAATCATGCGCTTGCGCCCAGCCGGATCGCCCTTTTGCGACAAGCGCGCAAAATGGACTTCTTCTTCGGGAGTCAGCAGAGGGGAAAAGCCGATTTCATTGAGGTACAACTGGGTCGCATCGAGCGCCCGGGTGTAATCAATGTATTTGTGCTGCTTTAACGCGGAGGAGTTCTTGGATTTGGTGCGAACTGAAGGTGTTGCAGGTCCCTCATTCGACATCGATTCCATAGCGATACCGGTCTCCACAAGGAGAACCTCATCGTCGATGTCAAACTCCGGCGCTTCTTTACTGAGAGCCATTGTTATAGTCCTTTGGTGAGTTCGACCTCAAGCTCAAGCGACGCCTTTATCCTTGGCAACGCTGGAGCCTGTTCCTTCTACGTGAGGGAACAGGCTGGCAACACATCAACGACGGGGTAAGAATTGCAGCGGATCTACAGGCTTCCCTTGGCGGCGAATCTCAAAGTGCAGTTTCACCCGGTCTGTGCCCGTTGAACCCATTTCGGCAATTGTCTGTCCGACTTTGACCTGCTGCCCCTCCCGAACCAACAGCCTGCGGTTATGACCGTAGGCACTGACGTAGGTATCACTGTGCTTGATGATGACCAGCTCGCCGTAGCCCCGTAAACCACTCCCGGCGTACACCACTGTCCCATCAGACGCAGCTAAAACAGGCTGTCCCAAATCCCCGGCGATATCAATGCCTTTATTCAAACTACCGTTTGAAGAGAATTTTCCAATTAACACTCCGTTTGAGGGCCATCCCCAACCGGTCGGCGCAGGCCCTGCAGGGGGCAACGGCGCGGCTGCTGGCTTGCTGGAAGGCGCCGGCGAAGCCGTACCCGCAGGCCGTGTAATGATGGTGGTTTTGCTCGAAGACGAGGGCGAAGATCCAGTGTTTGTCACAACTGTCGTAGGCGTGGATCCGGTGCGGCCGTCGAAGCGAATCGTCTGACCCGGATGTATCGTGTATGGCACAGGAATATTGTTACGAGCTGCGAGTGCCTTGTAGTCCCAACCGTAACGGAAGGCGATCGAGAACATCGTGTCGCCTTTGCGCACCACATATTGCCCAGTGGTTACGGTCGGCTTTTGCGGTGCGGCATTATTACGGTCAACGACCCGTGCGCCGCTGCTTGGCGAGCTGGAACAGCCCACCAACAAGGAACCGAAGACAAGGCCAAGCACCAGTCGCTGAAAACTTGTTTTACCCATACGCTGCGCAAGACCTGTGAGACTCACCCGCCGCTCCCTTTGTGGTGGCTGAACATGTACGCCTGTATCAGGCTTGAAATATGTCGCAAGTATAACTGGGCATTGGCGTTTTACTGGCACGCGACTGAAACGAATCATTAAGCGTGTTGATCACTGCACCCATCATGTTGAATTGCTAGACCCCGGCGTAAGACACATCCCCATCAACAGAATTCACTGCCGGCGAAAATTGATCAGGCCAACGGGCCATTGAGCAACGGAACAAAGCGTACAGCCCCCAATACATGCCGGGAAAAACCGTCGTCTTCGCGCACGATAAGCATCAATTGCTGCACTTCACCGGAACCGACCGGAATAACCAGGCGCCCCCCAGGGGCCAATTGATCCAGCAGCGCCTGCGGGACATCGGTGGCCACGGCAGTAACGATAATGCCGTTGTACGGTGCCAGCGCAGGCCAGCCTTCCCAGCCATCGCCCCAGCGAAACACCACATTGCGCAGGTTCAGTTCCACCAGGCGTTCCTTGGCGCGATCCTGCAATACCTTGATACGCTCGACCGAGAATACCCGCTCCACCAGCTGTGACAGCACAGCGGTCTGATAACCCGAACCGGTACCAATCTCCAACACTTTGTCCAAAGGCCCTGCAGCCAGCAGCAGTTCGCTCATGCGCGCGACCATATAGGGCTGGGAGATGGTCTGGTTGTGACCGATCGGCAACGCGGTATCTTCATAGGCGCGGTGGGCCAGGGCTTCATCGACAAACAAATGCCGTGGCGTGCGCCGGATCACTTCCAGCACCTGGGCGTTGGACAGGCCTTCTTCGTACAAACGCTGGATCAAACGTTCACGGGTGCGCTGGGAAGTCATCCCGATACCACGACGCAACAGGTCGTCTTGTTCACGAGCCATCAGCGCAACCCCTCCAGCCAGCCTTCGAGACCACTGAAGGCATCGCTGAAGGTGCGGTCGAATTGCAACGGGGTAATCGACACATAACCTTGCATCACCGCGTGAAAGTCCGTGCCCTCGCCACCGTCTTCAGCATCACCGGCCGCTGCGATCCAATAACCTTCCTTGCCACGCGGATCGACCACCTTCAACGGCGCCGCCGCACGGGCACGATGGCCCAAGCGTGTCAGCTGGATACCGCGAATGTGATCGAGGGGCAAGTTGGGGATATTGACGTTGAGCACTGTGCGCGGCGGCAGTTCCAGGCAAGCGTGGGCCTCCACCAGCTTGCGCGCGAAATAGGCGGCGGCGGGCAGGTTGTCCAGTTGCCGCGAGGCAAACGAAAAAGCGAACGAGGTGCGGCCCAGGAAGCGCCCTTCAAGCGCTGCCGCCACGGTGCCGGAATACAGCACATCATCGCCCAGGTTGGCGCCGAGGTTGATACCCGACACCACCAGGTCCGGCTCGTGATCCAACAGGCTGTTGATGGCCAGGTGCACGCAGTCGGTAGGGGTACCGTTCACGCTGATAAAGCCATTGGCCAGAACCTGCGGGTGCAGGGGACGGTCAAGCGTCAGCGAACTGCTGGCGCCACTCTTGTCCTGGTCAGGGGCAACCACCACGCACTCGGCGTAATCCTGCAGCGCAGCGTAGAGCGCAGCAAGGCCGGGTGCGGTGGCACCGTCATCGTTTGATATCAGAATACGCATGGGCTGTCCGTCTGCCCCACCGGCACCAGATCAACAAGCTCGCGCACCAAGACAGTGGCGAAGCATCCGGCCGGCAGGACGAATTCCAATTGCAGAATGTCAGGCCCGGGATAATGCCACGTCAACCCGCCAATGGGCAGTCGCAGAATGCGACGTTCCTGGCTCATGCCAGCATTCACCAGCCAATCGCGCAGGTCGGCTTCGCTGGCCGCAACCGTTTGCTCCAACTCATGGGTAGCGCCTGTCGCGGGCGAATCGCCCTCACCCCACTGCGGCCCGGTCGGGTGCAGGTCGAGGATTGCCAGGCGTGGGTCGCTGCATTCCGCCTCCCCCGCCGGGAAAAAGCTGCGGCTGTCGGTAAACGCCAGCAAGTCGCCGACCTGGGCGCGCTGCCAGGAACCATCGGCAACCCGCGCCGCCAGCACCTTGTTGAACAGGAAACTGCGTGCGGTAGACAGCAGCCGCGATCGCACATTGCGCTGCTCCGGCAACGCCTTGCGCGCCGCCCAACCACGCGCGTCGACGACATTGCCACCGTTATGGCCAAAGCGCTGGGCGCCGAAATAATTGGGAATGCCTGCTTGGGCAATCAGTTGCAAGCGCGCATCGATGGCCGCGGTATCACCGGCCAGTTGAGTCAGGCGCAAGGTGAAACCGTTGGCCGAGTGCGCGCCGCGTTGCAGCTTGCGCTTGTGACGGGCGGTCTTGAGGATCTTGAGGGTGTCGTTTTCAGCAGCGCTCATGTCCGGGTCTGCCTTGCCTGGCAACTGCACGCTGAACCACTGGCGGGTCAGCGCCTGGCGGTCCTTGAGCCCGGCATAGCTGACAGTGCGCAATGGCACACCGGCAGCCTTGGCGATACGGCGAGCGGCTTCCTCAGTGTTGAGGCCACGTTTTTCCACCCACAGCCACAGGTGTTCGCCCTCGCCGGTCAGCGGGATATCCAGCACTTCGTCGACCTGGAAATCTTCGGCAGTGGCCTTCAGGACCGCGCTGCCCAAGGCCTCGCCGTAGGCACGCGGGCCCAACAATTGCAGATCATTCATGCGCGCAGCAACAAGGCGACGGAGTGCACGGCAATGCCCTCTTCACGACCGGTGAACCCGAGCTTTTCGGTGGTGGTGGCTTTCACGTTCACTTGATCCAATTCAATTTGCAGGTCTGCGGCAATCAGTGCGCGCATCGATTCGATATGGGGCGCCATTTTCGGCGCCTGGGCCACGATGGTGTTGTCGACATTACCGACCTTCCAGCCCTTGGCATGGATGAGGCCCACCACATGGCGCAGCAAGACGCGGCTGTCCGCCCCCTTGAACGTAGGGTCGGTGTCCGGAAAGTGCTTGCCGATATCACCCAACGCCGCGGCGCCGAGCAAGGCATCGCTCAAGGCGTGCAACACAACGTCGCCGTCGGAATGAGCCAGCAACCCGTGGTGGTGTGCAATACGCACGCCGCCCAGGGTGATGAAGTCGCCTTCGGCGAAACGGTGCACATCGTAGCCGTGGCCAATACGCATAAAAAAACGCCCCGATTTAATTCAGGGCGTGATTCTACCTACTTTTGCTTCACATTAACCGAGCAAAGCGCGGCCGTGGTGTCGCAAATGGTCTTCGATGAAGCTAGCGATGAAGAAGTAGCTATGGTCATAGCCGGGCTGCAGCCGCAACTCGAGCGGATGCTTGGCGATCTTCGCGGCTTGCTGCAAGGCTTCGGGCTTGAGTTGCACGGCGAGAAAATCGTCGCGATCCCCCTGATCCACCAGCAAAGGCAGCTTTTCCGAGGCTTCGCTGATCAACACACAGGCATCCCATTCGCGCCATTTCGAGCGTTCTTCCCCCAGATAACGGGAGAATGCTTTCTGGCCCCACGGGCAATCCATTGGGTTGTTGATCGGCGAAAATGCAGAAACAGAGCGGTAACGCCCAGGGTTGCGCAGCGCACACACCAGTGCGCCGTGTCCGCCCATGGAGTGGCCGCTGATACCACGCTTGTCCGAAGCCGGGAAATGCGCCTCAACCAAATCCGGCAGCTCCTGCACTACGTAGTCATGCATCCGATAATGCTTGGCCCAAGGCTCCTGGGTGGCATTGAGATAGAAGCCAGCACCCAGGCCAAAGTCCCAGGCGTTGTCCGGATCACCCGGCACACCGGGACCGCGAGGGCTGGTATCCGGCGCAACGATGATCAGCCCCAGTTCGGCGGCCATGCGCTGTGCGCCGGCCTTTTGCATGAAGTTTTCATCAGTGCAGGTCAACCCGGACAGCCAATACAACACCGGCAGTTTGCCGCCCTGCTCCGCTTGTGGCGGCAGGTAAACGGCGAAAGTCATGTCGCAACCGAGCACATCGGAATGATGCTTGTAGCGTTTATGCCAGCCACCGAAGCTCTTCTGGCAGGACAGGTTTTCCAGACTCATGGCCGACCTCAGAAGTGGATGACAGTACGAATGCTCTTGCCTTCATGCATCAGGTCAAACGCTTTGTTGATGTCTTCCAGGCCCATGGTGTGGGTGATGAACGTGTCCAGCGGGATCTCGCCGGTCTGGGCCATCTCCACGTAGCTTGGCAATTCGGTACGACCGCGCACACCACCGAAGGCCGAACCGCGCCAGACGCGACCAGTCACCAACTGGAATGGACGGGTAGCGATCTCCTGGCCAGCACCGGCAACACCGATGATCACCGACTCGCCCCAACCTTTATGGCAGCACTCAAGGGCAGCACGCATCAGGTGCACGTTGCCGATGCATTCGAAGGAAAAGTCCACGCCGCCGTCGGTCAAATCAACAATCACGTCCTGGATCGGGCGATCGTAGTCTTTCGGGTTGATGCAGTCGGTCGCGCCCAATTGCTTGGCGATTTCGAACTTGGCCGGGTTGATGTCGATGGCAATGATGCGACCCGCCTTGGCTTTCACCGCACCGATGATGGCCGACAGACCAATACCGCCGAGACCGAAGATGGCCACGGTGTCGCCCGGCTTGACCTTGGCGGTGTTGATCACCGCGCCAATACCCGTAGTAACGCCGCAACCCAGCAGGCAGACTTTTTCCAGCGGGGCTTCTTTAGGAATCTTGGCCACGGAAATTTCCGGCAGCACGGTGTACTCGGAGAAGGTCGAGGTACCCATGTAGTGGAAAATCGGCTGGCCTTTGTAGGAAAAGCGCGTGGTGCCGTCTGGCATCAGGCCTTTGCCCTGGGTGGCGCGAATGGCCTGGCACAGGTTGGTCTTGCCCGACAGGCAGAATTTGCACTTGCCGCATTCCGGGGTGTACAGCGGGATCACATGGTCGCCCACGGCAACCGAAGTGACGCCCTCGCCAATGGCTTCAACCACCGCACCGCCCTCGTGGCCGAGGATCGACGGGAAGATGCCTTCCGGGTCGGCGCCAGACAGGGTGTATGCGTCGGTGTGGCATACGCCCGAAGCCACCACTCGCAACAGGACTTCGCCAGCCTTGGGCATGGCCACATCGACTTCGACGATCTCCAGTGGTTTTTTGGCTTCAAAGGCGACAGCTGCGCGTGACTTGATCATCCGGGTTTCTCCAGGGACTGAAAATTGAGAAGAACAGTGTAAAACACGGCTGGCTGATTAATAATCCAACGAAAAGCAAAACATTATTGCCACACAGGGATAATCAGAATGTTGGAAAACCGCTGGGAAGGCATCGACGAGTTCGTCGCCGTGGCGGAGTGCAGCCAGTTCACGGCCGCCGCCGAGCGCCTGGGCGTGTCGTCATCCCATATCAGCCGCCAGGTCGCACGGTTGGAGGAGCGACTGCAGACACGCCTGCTCTATCGCAGTACACGCAAAGTGACCCTGACCGAAGCCGGGCAAACGTTCCTCCAACATTGCCAGCGCCTGCAAGATGGCCGCGAAGAAGCGCTGCGCGCGGTGGGGGATCTGACCAGCGAACCCAAGGGCATGTTGCGCATGACCTGCGCCGTGGCGTACGGCGAGCGGTTTATCGTGCCGTTGGTGACACGGTTCATGAGGCTTTACCCACAGTTGCGAGTCGATATCGAACTCAGCAACCGCCAGCTCGACCTGGTGCATGAAGGCCTGGACTTGGCGATTCGCCTGGGCCGACTTTCTGACTCAAGGATGGTCGCCAGCCGCCTGGCGCCACGGCGCATGTACTTATGCGCGTCACCGTCCTACCTGGAACGGTACGGCCGCCCACACAGCTTGTCGGAATTGAGCCGGCACAACTGTTTGATCGGCAGTTCGGATATCTGGCAGCTGGCCCAGGACGGGCGGGAATTTTCCCAGCGCGTGCAGGGAAACTGGCGCTGCAACAGTGGGCAGGCAGTACTGGACGCGGCGCTACTGGGGGTCGGGCTGTGTCAGTTGCCCGATTATTACGTGCTGGAACACTTGCACAGTGGCGCGTTGGTGTCGTTGCTGGAGGCACACCAGCCGCCGAATACGGCGGTGTGGGCGCTGTATCCGCAGCAGCGGCATTTGTCGCCCAAGGTCAGGAAACTGGTGGATTTCTTGAAGGAAGGGTTGGCTGGGAGGCCGGAGTACAGTCGTTGAATGTGGGTCGTTTGGGCGGGCCCTCGCGGTGTCGCTGATTACCGCCGGTTCGCCCAGCGCAACCGCAACCACTCAAGATCCTCCGGCCGTGTCACCTTTATATTGTCCGCGCGCCCTTCGATCAGGCGCGGCGCCTGGCCGGACCATTCCATGGCCGAGGCTTCGTCGGTGATCACCGCGTCGGCCACCAGGCTGTCGGCCAATGCACGGTGCAAGGCGCCAAGGCGGAACATCTGCGGCGTATAGGCTTGCCAGATCAGGCTGCGGTCGACGGTTTCCACCACCCGACCGTGCTTGTCGACGCGCTTGAGGGTGTCGCGGGCCGGCACGGCCAGCAGGCCACCGACGGGATCATCAGCCAGTTCGCTTAACAGCTTGTCGAGATCATCGCGGCTCAAATTGGGCCGGGCGGCGTCGTGCACCAGCACCCAGTCATCATCACTGGCGCCCAGGGCGTTCAGGTGCAGCAGTGCATTGAGTACCGAGCCCGAGCGCTGCGAACCACCGTCCGCACGCTGGATACGTGGGTCAGCAGCACCGGCCAACGTGGGCCAATAGGGATCATCAGAAGCCAAGCTGACCACCAGCCCCTTGAGGCCTGGGTGATCAAGGAAACAGCCAAGGCTGTGTTCAAGAATAGTGCGCCCGCCCAGTTGCAGATATTGCTTGGGACGGTCCGCGGCCATACGGGCACCGACGCCCGCGGCAGGAATCACGGCCCAGAAGGCCGGCAAACCATTGCTCATTGGGCCAACTGGTAGAGGGTTTCGCCCTCCTTGACCATGCCCAGTTCATGACGAGCCCGCTCTTCAACGGTCTCCGTACCTTTTTTCAGCTCGAGCACTTCAGCATCCAGGACGCGGTTACGCTCCAGCAAGATCTCGTTTTCGGCGTGCTGTGCAGCAATTTGCTCGGTCAGGTCTTTTACCTGCGCAAAGCTGCCATTACCCACCCATAGGCGGTACTGCAGGCCGGCCAGCAACAAGAGCAAGACGAGGAACAACCAATTGGGACTGCGCATCGAATATCGGGTTTCCAGTGAAAAAAGACAGCCATGCAAAGCTTTTGCAGCACCTGATAGCACGAAGCCTGGAAGAACCAGGCTTGTGCTTGATAGCCATCAGATTAGCGTCGAAATGTTCACTGTCGTGATTTTTCCGACGCAATCGGTCGACTTTTTATCATGTAGCGATCAGCCGCGAAACTCGCTGCGACCGTTGTACTTGGCTTTGCCGGCCAGTTGCTCTTCGATACGCAGCAATTGGTTGTACTTGGAAACACGGTCGGAACGGCACAGGGAACCGGTCTTGATCTGGCCCGCCGAGGTGCCCACGGCCAGGTCGGCAATGGTCGAGTCTTCGGTTTCGCCGGAGCGGTGGGAGATCACGGCTGTGTAGCCCGCAGCCTTGGCCATCTGGATGGCTTCCAGGGTTTCGGTCAGGGTGCCGATCTGGTTGAACTTGATCAGGATCGAGTTGGCGATCTTTTTATCGATGCCTTCTTTCAGGATCTTGGTGTTGGTCACGAACAAGTCATCGCCCACCAGTTGGACTTTTTCGCCGATCTTGTCGGTGAGGATTTTCCAGCCATCCCAGTCGGACTCGTCCAGGCCGTCTTCGATCGAGATGATCGGGTAACGCTGGGTCAGGCCCTTCAGGTACTCGGCAAAACCTTCGGAGTTGAACACCTGGCCTTCGCCGGACAGGTTGTACTTGCCGTCCTCAAAGAACTCGCTGGCCGCGCAATCCAGGGCCAGGGTCACGTCAGTGCCCAGTGTGTAGCCAGCGTTGGCCACGGCTTCGGAGATCACTTTCAGTGCATCTTCGTTGGACGCCAGGTTCGGCGCGAAGCCACCTTCGTCACCCACGGCAGTGCTCAGGCCACGTGCCTTCAGTACAGCTTTCAGGTGATGGAAAATCTCGGTGCCCATGCGCAGGCCTTCGGAGAAGGACTTGGCGCCAACCGGCTGCACCATGAATTCCTGGATGTCGACGTTGTTATCGGCGTGCTCGCCACCGTTGATGATGTTCATCATCGGCACCGGCATCGAGTAGACACCTGGAGTGCCGTTCAGGTTGGCGATGTGCGCGTACAGCGGCAGGTCCTGGTCCTGGGCAGCGGCCTTGGCAGCGGCCAGGGACACGGCGAGGATGGCGTTGGCGCCCAGGCTACCTTTGTTTTCGGTGCCGTCGAGCTTGATCATCGCGTGGTCCAGGGCTTTCTGGTCCAGCGGGTCCTTGCCCAGCAACAGGTCACGGATCGGGCCGTTGATGTTGGCTACAGCCTTGAGTACACCCTTGCCCAGGTAACGGCTCTTGTCGCCATCACGCAGTTCCAGCGCTTCGCGCGAACCGGTGGAAGCACCGGACGGCGCGCAGGCGCTGCCGATGATGCCGTTATCGAGAAGCACGTCGGCTTCGACGGTGGGGTTGCCACGGGAGTCGAGAACTTCACGACCTTTGATGTCGACGATTTTTGCCATTGTTGTAAACACTCCAAAGTTGACGAAAACGACGCAGCTGAAGGGAAACTTTTGACCGACCGCAAGGGTGGAACAACGGGGCAGGCTTGCAGGCGACAAGGCTCAGGCCCGAGGGCCTGAACAGAAAACGTGGGAAAGTCTACCGGAGAAACGACGCTTACGCGGTCTCTACCGTCGGAAAACTCTTGACCAGCTCGTCCAACTGCTTGAGCTGGGCCAGGAATGGCTCCAGCTTGTCCAGGCGCAGGGCACATGGACCGTCGCATTTGGCGTTGTCCGGGTCCGGGTGGGCTTCCAGGAACAGGCCGGCCAGGGACTGGCTAAGGCCAGCCTTGGCCAGGTCCAACACCTGGGCACGGCGCCCACCGGCGGAATCGGCACGACCACCGGGCATTTGCAGCGCGTGGGTCACGTCGAAGAACACCGGGTATTCGAACTGTTTCATGATGCCGAAACCGAGCATGTCCACCACGAGGTTGTTGTAGCCGAAGCTCGAACCACGCTCGCAAAGGATCAACTGGTCGTTACCCGCTTCCACGCACTTGTTCAGGATGTGTTTCATCTCCTGGGGCGCGAGGAACTGGGCTTTTTTGATATTGATCACAGCGCCGGTCTTGGCCATCGCGACGACCAGGTCGGTCTGGCGCGAGAGGAAGGCCGGCAACTGGATGATGTCACACACCTCGGCGACCACGGCAGCCTGTTCCGGCTCGTGGACATCGGTGATGATCGGCACGCCGAAGGCTTGCTTGATGTCCTGGAAGATCCGCATGCCTTCTTCAAGGCCCGGGCCACGATAGGAGGTCACGGACGAGCGGTTGGCCTTGTCGAAGCTGGCCTTGAACACGTAGGGAATACCGAGTTTCTCGGTAACCTTGACGTACTCTTCACAGACCTGCATCGCCATGTCGCGGCTTTCCAGCACGTTCATGCCGCCAAACAGCACCATGGGCTTGTCGTTGGCAATCTCGATGTCGCCTACGCGAATGATCTTCTGGGCCATCAGGTTTACGCCTTCTTCTGATGTTGCGTCAGTGCGGCTTTGACGAAACCGCTGAACAACGGGTGACCGTCACGTGGAGTCGAGGTGAACTCCGGGTGGAACTGGCAAGCCACGAACCAAGGATGATCCGGTGCTTCGACCACTTCAACCAGCGCGCCATCACCGGAGCGACCGGAGATTTTCAGGCCGGCTTCCTTGATCTGCGGCAGCAGGTTGTTGTTGACCTCGTAGCGGTGACGGTGACGCTCGACGATCACGTCCTTGCCGTAGCAATCGTGAACCAGCGAACCCGGCTCCAGCAGGCAATCCTGCGCGCCAAGGCGCATGGTGCCGCCCAGGTCGGAGCTTTCGGTACGGGTTTCGACGGCGCCGGTGGCGTCTTCCCACTCGGTGATCAGGCCCACGACCGGGTGGCCGCTCTTGTTGTCGAACTCGGTGGAGTTGGCGTCTTTCCAGCCCAGCACGTTACGGGCGAACTCGATAACGGCCACTTGCATGCCCAGGCAGATACCCAGGTACGGCACCTTGTTCTCACGAGCGTACTGCACGGCGGTGATCTTGCCTTCCACGCCACGCAGGCCGAAACCGCCTGGCACGAGGATCGCGTCCACACCTTCGAGCAAAGCAGTGCCTTGGTTCTCGATGTCTTCGGAGTCGATGTAGCGCAGGTTGACCTTGGTGCGGTTGCTGATACCGGCGTGGCTCATCGCTTCGATCAGCGACTTGTACGCATCCAGCAGTTCCATGTACTTGCCGACCATCGCGATGGTGACTTCATGCTCAGGGTTGAGCTTGGCGTCGACCACGGCTTCCCACTCGGACAGGTCCGCGCCATTGCATTGCAGGCCGAAACGCTCGACCACAAAATCGTCCAGGCCTTGCGAGTGCAGGATGCCCGGGATCTTGTAGATGGTGTCGGCGTCTTCCAGCGCGATCACCGCACGTTCTTCAACGTTGGTGAATTGCGCGATCTTGCGACGCGAGGAAATGTCGATCGGGTGATCGGAGCGGCATACCAGCACGTCCGGCTGCAGGCCGATGGAACGCAGTTCCTTGACCGAGTGCTGGGTTGGCTTGGTTTTGGTTTCGCCGGCAGTAGCGATGTACGGCACCAACGTCAGGTGCATCAGCATCGCGCGCTTGGCGCCGACTTCGAAACGCAACTGGCGGATGGCTTCGAGGAACGGTTGGGATTCGATGTCACCCACGGTGCCACCGATCTCGACCATCGCCACGTCGGCATCGCCTGCACCCTTGATGATGCGGCGCTTGATTTCGTCGGTGATGTGCGGGATCACCTGGATGGTTGCACCCAGGTAGTCACCACGGCGCTCTTTGCGCAGCACGTGCTCGTAGACACGGCCAGTGGTGAAGTTGTTGTTCTGGGTCATGGTCGTGCGGATGAACCGCTCGTAGTGGCCCAGGTCCAGGTCGGTCTCGGCGCCGTCGTGTGTGACGAACACTTCACCGTGCTGGAACGGGCTCATGGTGCCCGGGTCGACGTTGATGTACGGGTCCAGCTTGAGCATGGTGACTTTAAGCCCCCGCGCCTCCAGGATGGCCGCCAATGAAGCGGAGGCAATGCCTTTCCCCAATGAAGAAACAACACCGCCCGTGACGAATATGTAGCGCGTCATGAAAAACCCTAGAAGTCTGCGTTAAAGCGGTACGAGCCGCCGGGGAAAGCGAAGAGAGGCCGAAGCCCCCGATCACCAGCATTAATCACAGTGCACCTTTCAAAAAAACCGCCGCGTTGTGACAGACCAGCAGTGAAACACCGGTACGTTGATCGCTACACATTTTTTGGAATCGCCCAGCAAAGACGGCTTGGTAATCGGCAACTGCTGCGATTCAGGCGAATCCACAGAAGTTGTATCAAGAAGGGAGCGTAGTCTACCGGAAAGGCGCTATCAGCTCAAACCTTGATCGCAGGTCTGTGGCATCCAATGTAATTGCCAGCCTTCACCCGGTGTTGCCCAGCGTCCAGCGAGGCTGGGCACACCCAGCAATTGCGAGCCCCGATACAGCAGCGGCAATCTGCCACGGACGAAGCCCGGCATGCCACTTTCATTAAGCAGGCGCTTCAGATCCCGCCGGCCTCTGCCTGGCACTTCAAGCGTTTCACCGCCCTGGCGGTAACGGACCTCCAACGGACCTTCGGGCGCCTCGCCGAGAATGTTCAGCCGGCCATTGCCGGGTAACTCTAGTGGGTTTTGCGGATCGGGCCAGCTCACCGTTGCGTCGGAAAATTCCGACCAAGTGGAAGGCAGCCACCAGATGCGTTCACCACAGCGGTGCAACTCGCCGTCAGCCAGGCGCCACAAAGGCTGTGCGTCGTTTTTGGCATCGCGCAAGGAATGCCAGCCAGCCCAGTGATCACTGTCGGGTAAACGCGCCAGCGGGGCGAGCCAGTGGCGTAAGGCATTGCGCTGACGGGCATCGGACAGTTCGCGTAGCGGACCAAGGGCCAATGACGGCAAGGCCAACCAAGGAAATACTGAAGCTTGACCGGCAGCTTGCAGGTCCATGCGAGCCAACTCGTCCAGCAACACTTGGGCTTCGCTGAGGTGTTCGGCGGTACGGGCCAGACTGGAGATCGCTTGGGGCCAACGTTCGGCCAGCGTTGGAAACACACGGTGACGCAGGTAATTGCGGGAGAAGCGCGGATCGGCGTTCGAAGGATCTTCCACCCACGTCAACTGGTACTCGGTTGCGTAGGCTTGCAGCTCGGCACGCGAGATATCCAGCAGCGGGCGCACCAGATGCCCTCCTGCCAGACTGCGATGCACAGGCATTGCCGCCAGACCTCGCACACCCGCCCCGCGCAGCAAGCGAAACAACAGGGTTTCCGCTTGATCATCGCGATGCTGCCCCGTGAGCAGCACTTCCTCTGCCTGGATCACTTCGCTGAAGGCCTGATAACGCGCATCACGGGCCGCACGCTCAAGGCTGGCGACGGGCTTCACTTGCACCGATATAACGCGCAACGGCACACCCAGGCTGTCACACACCGACTGGCAATGGCTTGGCCAGCCGTCGGCGGCAGCTTGCAAGCCATGATGGACATGGACAGCACTGAGCGGCGGGAGGTTTTCGGTGTTGGCCAGTGAGGCGAGGAGGTGCAGCAGGACGGTGGAGTCGAGGCCGCCGGAGAATGCGATATGCCAGGCTGGCGCGTTGCGCCAAAGGGCCAGGCTGTGCAGGATCTGGGCGGATAGAGTCGATTTCATCAAACGTTGCCGCCGCAATTTTGGAGTACGTTAGCCAAGCATACACAAAGCAAATGTGGGAGGGGGCTTGCCCCCGATAGCGGTAGGTCAGTCACAAGATGCATTGACTGACACTCAGCAATCGGGAGCAAGCCCCCTCCCACATTTAGACCTGCTGCGACGTTAGAGGCCGTAGCTCATCAGGCGTTCGTAACGACGGGCCAGCAGCGCTTCGTTATCCAGCTTCTTGAGCATCGCCAGTTGCGAGCCCAGTTCAGCGCGGATGGTCGCAGCGGCAGCGGCCGGGTCACGGTGAGCGCCGCCCAATGGCTCGGCGATCACTTTGTCCACGATGCCAAGGCCCTTGAGGCGATCAGCAGTGATGCCCATGGCTTCGGCAGCATCCGGTGCCTTTTCGGCGGTTTTCCACAGGATCGAAGCGCAACCTTCAGGCGAGATCACCGCGTAGGTCGAATACTGCAGCATGTTCAGTTGGTCACAGACGCCAATGGCCAGTGCGCCGCCGGAACCACCTTCACCGATCACGGTGGCGATGATCGGGGTTTTGAGGCGCGACATGACGCGCAGGTTCCAGGCGATGGCTTCGCTCTGGTTGCGCTCTTCAGCGTCGATACCTGGGTATGCGCCCGGTGTGTCGATGAAGGTCAGGATCGGCATCTTGAAACGTTCGGCCATTTCCATCAGGCGGCACGCCTTGCGGTAGCCTTCCGGACGCGGCATGCCGAAGTTGCGACGGACTTTCTCGCGTACTTCACGGCCTTTCTGGTGACCGATGACCATTACCGGCTGGTCGTCCAAGCGAGCGATACCGCCCACGATGGCCGCGTCGTCGGAGAAGTGGCGGTCGCCGTGCAGCTCGTCGAACTCGGTGAAGATGTGCTGAATGTAGTCCAGGGTGTACGGACGACGCGGATGGCGGGCCAGGCGCGCAATCTGCCAGCTGGTCAGCTTGCCGAAGATGTCTTCGGTGAGCGTGCTGCTCTTGTCTTGCAGGCGAGCGATCTCATCGCCGATATTCAGCGAATTGTCATTGCCGACCAGGCGCAGTTCTTCGATCTTGGCTTGCAGGTCAGCGATCGGCTGTTCGAAATCAAGAAAATTCGGGTTCATAAGCGTCCGTCTTGGGTCGACGGCCAGGGCGTGCCTGGCCAGCCGGTTGTCTGTTCGCGCCCTACCTTAAGGGAGAGGCGCGTCCAGGTCGAGATTAAATGTTCAGCCGAGGTCAGACGTGCTGACCGTCAGCGGTATTGGAGGAAGACGTTGTCTCGGCCGAACTGGTCACGCAAAGCTTGAATCAAGCCATCAGCAGGATCAATTCGCCAGGTCTCGCCGAACTGCAACATGGCCTTGGCATCGCTGCCGGTGTACTCCATGGTCACCGGGCAGGCACCACGGTGGCGCTTGAGCAGGTCGCCCAACCAGCGTAGCTGATCGCCTTTGAGCGCTTCAGTCCTGACCTTCAAACGCAGGCTTTCGGCCAGGTTGGTGCGCGCATCTTCCATGCTCATCACCCGCTTGATGCGCAGGCGCAGGCCGCCAGAGAAGTCATCGTTGCTGACCTCCCCTTCCACCACCACCATGGCATCGGTCTGCAGCAGCGACTGCGCCGAGTGGAACGCGTCGGCAAACAGCGACGCTTCGATGCGGCCCGAGCGGTCGTCGAGGGTGATGAAGCCCATCTTGTCGCCCTTTTTGTTCTTCATTACCCGCAGGGCGATGATCATGCCGGCGACGGTCTGGGTATCCCGAGCCGGTTTCAGGTCGATGATGCGCTGACGGGCAAAACGGCGGATCTCGCCTTCGTATTCGTCAATCGGGTGACCGGTGAGGTACAGGCCCAAGGTGTCTTTTTCACCCTTGAGCCGTTCCTTGAGGGTCAGCTCCTTGGCCTTGCGGTGATTGCCGTACACGTCCGCGTCTTCTTCGACAAACAACCCGCCAAACAGGTCGGCGTGGCCGCTGTCGTGGGTGCGGGCGGTTTGTTCGGCAGCCTTGATCGCTTCTTCCATAGCCGTCAGCAGCACGGCGCGGTTGCGGTCGATATTCGCCTGATAAGCCTTTGGTTCATCATGGAAGTACGGACCGAGACGGTCCAGCGCGCCGCTGCGGATCAAGCCATCGAGGGTGCGTTTGTTGATGCGCTTGAGGTCAACCCGAGCGCAGAAGTCGAACAGGTCCTTGAATGGCCCGTCCTGGCGCGCTTCGGTAATCGCCTCCACCGGGCCTTCGCCCACGCCTTTGATCGCGCCCAGGCCATAAATGATGCGGCCTTCGTCGTTCACCGTGAACTTGAACTCCGAGGCGTTCACGTCCGGCGCGTCGAGGCGCAGCTTCATGGTGCGCACTTCCTCGATCAAGGTCACGACCTTGTCGGTATTGTGCATATCCGCCGAAAGTACCGCCGCCATGAACGGCGCCGGGTAGTGGGCTTTCAGCCAGGCCGTCTGGTAGGACACCAGGCCGTAGGCGGCGGAGTGAGATTTGTTGAAACCATAACCGGCGAATTTTTCCACCAGGTCGAAAATGTTACCGGCCAGGTCGGCATCAATATTGTTGGTGGCACAACCTTCAATGAAACCGCCGCGCTGCTTGGCCATTTCCTCGGGCTTCTTTTTACCCATTGCTCGACGCAGCATGTCCGCGCCGCCAAGGGTGTAGCCCGCCATCACCTGGGCGATCTGCATCACCTGTTCCTGGTACAGGATGATGCCGTAGGTCGGCGCCAATACGGGCTTGAGGCCTTCGTACTGGTAGTCGGAGTGCGGGTAGGCCAACTCGGCGCGGCCGTGCTTACGGTTGATGAAGTCATCAACCATGCCCGATTGCAGTGGGCCCGGACGGAACAGGGCCACCAGTGCAATCAAGTCTTCCAGGCAATCGGGCTTGAGCTTTTTGATCAGCTCTTTCATACCGCGCGACTCAAGCTGGAACACCGCCGTCGTTTCAGCTTTTTGCAGCAGTTGGTACGTCGGCTTGTCGTCCAACGGGATGAACGCAATATCCAACGGTTCTTCGTCAACCTTGGCACGCTCGCGGTTGATGGTCTTGAGCGCCCAGTCGATGATGGTCAGGGTCCGCAGGCCGAGGAAGTCGAACTTCACCAGGCCGGCCGCCTCCACGTCATCCTTGTCGAACTGGGTCACCAGGCCGTCGCCGGCTTCATCGCAATAGATCGGCGAAAAGTCAGTGAGCTTGGTCGGCGCGATCACTACGCCACCGGCGTGTTTACCGACGTTACGCACCACGCCTTCGAGCTTGCGGGCCATGTCCCAGATTTCGGCGGCCTCTTCATCGATCTTGATGAAGTCACGCAGGATTTCTTCCTGCTCGTAGGCCTTTTCCAGGGTCATGCCCACTTCGAACGGGATCATCTTCGACAGGCGGTCGGCCAGGCCGTAGGACTTGCCCTGCACACGTGCCACGTCGCGGATTACCGCCTTGGCGGCCATCGAACCGAAGGTGATGATCTGGCTTACGGCGTTGCGGCCGTATTTCTCGGCCACGTATTCGATCACGCGGTCGCGACCGTCCATGCAGAAGTCGACGTCGAAGTCGGGCATGGAGACCCGTTCCGGGTTCAGGAACCGTTCGAACAGCAGGTCATATTCCAGCGGGTCGAGATCGGTGATCTTCTGTACATAGGCCACCAGCGAGCCGGCGCCCGACCCACGGCCTGGGCCGACCGGCACGCCGTTGCTTTTGGCCCACTGGATAAAGTCCATTACGATCAGGAAGTAACCGGGGAACCCCATCTGGATGATGATATCCAGCTCGAAATTCAGCCGGTCGACGTAGACCTGGCGCTTGGCTTCGTAATCTTCAGTGGTGTCCTTGGGCAGCAGCACCGTAAGCCGATCTTCCAGGCCATCGAACGACACCTTGCGGAAATATTCATCAATGGTCATGCCATCGGGGATCGGGAAGTTGGGCAGGAAGTGCTTGCCCAGCTTCACTTCAATGTTGCAGCGCTTGGCGATCTCGACAGAGTTTTCCAGGGCCTCGGGCAGGTCGCTGAACAACTCGGCCATCTCGTCGGCGCTTTTGAGGTATTGCTCTTCGCTGTAGTTTTTTGAGCGCCGCGGGTCATCCAGGGCCCGGCCTTCGCCGATGCACACGCGGGTTTCGTGGGCCTCGAAATCTTCCTTCTTGATAAAGCGCACGTCGTTGGTAGCGACCAGCGGCGCGCCCAGCTTATCGGCCAGGGCCACGGCGGCGTGCAGGTGCTCTTCATCGTTGGGACGGTTGGTGCGTTGCACTTCAAGGTAGAAACGGTCGGGGAAGACCTGCATCCATTCCGTCGCCAGCACTTCGGCTTCCTGGGGGTTGCCGCCCAGCAGCGCAAGGCCGATCTCACCCTCTTTAGCGGCCGACAACATGATCAGGCCTTCGCTGGCCTCGGCGACCCATTCGCGCTCAATGATGATCGAGCCGTTGCGCTGGCCATCGATAAAGCCGCGGGAGATCAGCTCAGTGAGGTTGCGATAACCCACGCCGTTCATCGCCAGCAGGCTGATACGACTCAGCGCGTTATCCGGGTCTTTGTTGGACAGCCACAGGTCGGCGCCGCAGATCGGCTTGATGCCGGCGCCCATGGCGTTCTTGTAGAACTTGACCAGGGAACACATGTTGTTCTGATCGGTAACCGCTACCGCAGGCATGTTCATGCCCACCAGGGTTTTGACCAGGGGTTTGATCCGTACCAGGCCGTCGACCAGGGAATATTCAGTGTGCAGGCGCAGGTGAACGAATGAAGCCGGCATAGTGATCCTGTCTAGAAACTTAGAAACAACAAGGCCCGGGATTGTACCGGGCCTTGGCAAAAACATCAGCCTCGCGACTAAACCTCGCTGAGTCTCTCCCGCGCCTCGTAAGCCAGGCGCACCGGGGCGAACGAGCGGCGGTGGATCGGCGTAGGACCAAGGCGGGCCAGGGCTTCCAGATGAACGGGCGTTGGATAGCCTTTATGACCACCGATGCCGTAACCGGGGTAGATCAATTCGAACGCGGCCATTTCCCGGTCACGGCTAACCTTGGCCAGGATCGAAGCGGCGGCAATGGCTGGGACCTTGCTGTCGCCCTTGACCACCGCCTCGGCCGGCATCGCCAGTTTCGGGCAGCGGTTGCCATCGATCATCGCCAGCTTGGGCGTGATGTGCAGCCCTTCAACAGCACGCTGCATGGCGAGCATGGTGGCGTGGAGGATGTTCAGCTCGTCGATTTCTTCGACCTCGGCCCGAGCGATATGCCAGCTCAGGGCTTTTTCACAAATCTCGTCGTAGAGCTTTTCGCGGCGCGCTTCAGTGAGCTTTTTCGAGTCATTGAGACCCAGGATCGGACGGCTCGGGTCGAGAATCACCGCCGCCGTGACCACCGCGCCACACAGCGGGCCGCGCCCTACTTCGTCAACACCGGCCACCAGTTCGTGGGCGTGGGCAACCAGGCTGAAATCCAGGCCCATTTGCGTACTCATAAAGCTTCCTGTTTGTGGCCGATCAAGCTCAACACGGCGTCTGCCGCCTGGTTCGAGGCATCACGGCGCAGCGTGCGATGAATTTCGTCAAAACCGCGAGTCTGCTCTTCGCCGCCATCAATCAGCGGCAGCAGGGTTTGCGCCAGGGCTTCGGGCGTTGCATCGTCCTGCAACAACTCCGGTACCAACAGGCGTTGAGCCAGCAAGTTGGGCAAGGAGATGTAGGGACTCTTGACCATACGCTTGAGAATCCAGAACGTCAGCGGCGCCAGGCGATAGGCCACAACCATCGGACGCTTGTACAGCAAAGCCTCCAGCGTGGCAGTGCCCGAGGCGATCAGCACCGCATCGCAAGCCGCCAGGGCCAGGTGCGACTGGCCATCGAGCAGGGTCAACGGCAGGTTACGGCCTTCCAGCAGCGTTTCGATCTGCGTACGACGCTGCGGGCTGGCACAGGGCAGCACGAAGCGCACGCCCGGTTTCAAGGCTTGCAGGCGCTCGGCGGCATCGAAGAACACACTGGCCAGCCGACCGACCTCACCACCTCGACTGCCCGGCATCAGTGCCACGAGCGGGCCATCGGGCAACCCTAACTGCGCACGGGCCGCTGCGCGATCAGCTTGCAACGGGATATCGTCGGCCAGGGTATGCCCGACAAACCGCACCGGCACGCCCTTTTCCTCGTAGAACCTGGCCTCGAACGGCAGCAGGGTCAACATCAGGTCACAGCCTTCACGGATCTTCAGCACACGCTTCTGTCGCCACGCCCACACGGAGGGGCTGACGTAGTGCACGGTCTTGATCCCGGCCTGACGCAACTTGAGTTCGATATTGAGGGTGAAGTCCGGCGCATCGATTCCGATGAAGACGTCGGGCTGTTCTTCGATCAGGGTCTGGATCAGCAGCTTGCGGCGCGCCAACAGCTCACGCAGACGCCCCAGCACTTCCACCAACCCCATGACCGACAGGCGCTCCATGGGGAAATAGGACCTAAGGCCTTCAGCCTGCATCAGCGGGCCGCCGACGCCGATGAACTCCACCGCCGGGTGCTGGGCCTTGAGGGCGCGCATAAGACCTGCGCCCAGAATATCGCCGGAAGCTTCTCCGGCCACCAACGCAATACGCAGATTGGCCATGATCAGCGGGTGATGCCGCGAGTCGACGCCTGGATCGAGTCACGGAACACCGCGACTTCCGGGAATAACGCTGCCGGCTCGGTCAGTTGGGTCAACGCCTGGTCTACTGTCAGCCCCTGGCGATAAACCACTTTGTAGGCACGGCGCAAGGCATGAATGGCCTCTTCGCTGAAACCACGACGGCGCATGCCTTCGAAGTTCATGCTACGGGCTTCGGCTGGGTTGCCAAATACCGTGACGAACGCCGGAACGTCCTTGCCGATGGCGGTACCCATGCCAGAAAAGCTGTGGGCGCCGATGTGACAGTACTGATGCACCAGGGTGAACCCGGACAGGATCGCCCAATCGTCAACGTGCACATGGCCAGCCAACGCGGTGTTGTTGACCAGGATGCAGTGGTTGCCAATCACGCTGTCATGACCGATATGGGCATAGGCCATGATCAGGTTGTGATCACCCAACGTGGTCTCGGCACGATCCTGCACGGTGCCACGGTGAATGGTCACGCCTTCACGGATGATGTTGTGATCACCGATTACCAGGCGCGTCTCTTCACCCTTGTACTTCATGTCAGGGGTGTCTTCGCCTACCGAGGAAAACTGGTAGATGCGATTGTGTTTGCCAATGCGGGTCGGACCTTTGAGGATCACGTGCGGCCCGATGACAGTCCCCTCGCCGATTTCCACACCTGCGCCGATGATCGACCAGGGGCCGACCTCAACGTCGGCGGCCAGAACGGCCGACGGATCGATGATTGCGCGAGGGTCAATCAAACTCATAGTTTGCGTTCCGCACAGATGATCTCGGCAGAGCACACCGGCTTGCCGTCCACCGAGGCCTGGCATTCGAACTTCCAGATCTGGCGCTTGCAGCTGATGAACTTGGCTTCCAGGATCAACTGGTCACCCGGGGTAACCGGGTTGCGGAAACGCAACTTGTCCGAGCCCACGAAGTAGTAAAGCGTGCCGTCGGCAGGCTTGAGGTCAAGCATTTTGAAACCAAGGATACCGGCAGCCTGGGCCATTGCTTCGATGATCAACACGCCCGGCATGATGGGATGCGCGGGAAAGTGACCGTTGAAGAACGGTTCGTTGATGCTGACATTCTTGTAGGCACGAATGCGCTTTTCCTCAACATTGAGGTCCACTACGCGGTCCACCAGCAGGAACGGGTAACGGTGAGGCAGGTATTCGCGAATCTCGTTGATGTCCATCATTTCGGGGGGAAGCCTGTAATAAAGATTGGGGGCGGGCGACTAAACGCACGCCCCGCTAGCAAATCAAGGAGGCAAGTCTAGCGGCTGTGCACACTTGATATGGAAATGGTATCAGCCTTCTGATGAAGCATTACCGCCAGGGGTCACGTCCCCAACACGCTTTTCCAGCTGTTTGAGACGTCGCGCCATGTCGTCGAGCTGCCTCAAACGTGCTGCACTCTTACGCCATTCAGCCGCTGGCTGCATGGCGGTACCGGACGAATAGGCCCCTGGCTCGGTAATCGAGTGGGTCACCATGGTCATGCCGGTGATGAAAACGTTGTCGCAGATATCGATATGCCCCACCAGCCCAACGCCACCGGCGAGCATGCAATGCTTGCCGATTTTGGTGCTGCCGGAAATCCCCACGCACGCTGCCATGGCGGTGTGATCGCCAATCTGAACGTTGTGCGCGATCTGGATCTGATTGTCGAGTTTCACACCGTTACCGATCACGGTATCGGCCAAAGCCCCGCGATCGACAGCTGTGTTGACACCGATTTCCACGTCGTCGCCGATCAAAACACCGCCAACCTGGGCAATCTTGTTCCAGATGCCTTTGGAATTGGCAAAGCCGAAGCCCTCCCCTCCGATCACGGCACCCGACTGGATAACGACACGTTCACCGATACGCACATCGTGGTAAAGGGTCACGCGGGGCGCCAACCAGCCATCGGCACCGATTTCGCAGCGCGCACCAATAAAGCAATGCGCACCAACGGTTACGCCTGCCGCAATCCGCGCACCACTCTCGATCACCGCGAAGGCGCCAATGCTCGCCGCAGGATCAACCTGGGCATCATCGGCGATCACCGCCGACGGGTGAATACCACCGGCTGCCTTGGGTTTGGGATCGAACAGGTGCGACACCTGTGCATAGGCCAGGTACGGGTCAGCTACCACCAGTGCATCCCCGGCAAACCCTTCGGCATCAGCGGCCTTGAGCAGTACGGCTGCGGCCTGGCTGTCGACGAGGTATTTACGGTATTGAGGATTTGCCAGGAAGCTCAACTGAGCTGGGCCAGCCTCCTGCAAGGTGGCTAGCCCAGTAATTTCCTTCTCCGGGGAGCCGCGCAAGGTGGCCCCCAGGAACTCGGCCAACTCGCCGAGCTTGATAGTCGCGGTCATGGTTTACTTCAGCTGGTTCATGCGCTCGATCACCTGACGGGTGATGTCGTATTGAGGCTTGACGTCGATGACAGCGCCACGCTCGAACACCAGGTCAAAGGCACCTTTCTTGATGACTTCTTCCACAGCGCTGTCGAGTTTCGGCTTCAGCTGCTTGAGCATTTCGCGGTCGGCAACAGCCTTGGCTTCGTTCAGCTCCTTGGATTGGAACTGATAGTCACGGGCCTTTTGCTTGAACTCAAGCTCAAGACGCTCGCGCTCGCCTTGTTGCATCTTGTCACCACCGGCTACCAGGCGGTCCTGGATGCCCTTGGCACTGCTTTCCAGAGTCTTGAGCTTGGTCAGTTGCGGACCGAATTTTTTCTCGGCATCCACGGCGTATTTCTTGGCAGCGTCGGATTCGAGCAGGGCCATCTGATAGTTCAGGACGGCGATTTTCATTTCGGCGAAGGCCGGGGTGGTTACCAGCACAGTGGCCAGCAGAACCAATTGAGTCAACTTACGCACAATGCAACTCCTACAGAATCCGTTGTCGTTATCTTGGGTCAGACGCTTAGAACGTCTGGCCGAGGGAGAATTGGAAAATCTGGGTTTCAGCGTTATCCGGTTTCTTGATCGGCATGGCCAGAGCAAAGCTCAACGGGCCAAGCGCAGTCACCCACGTCACACCCACACCGACGGAGCTTGCCAGGTTGCTGAGGCTCACGTCGTTGCACTGGGTATCGGACTTCACGCCACTTGGGTTGGTGATCTGCTCACACTTGGAGTCGAACACGTTACCCACGTCCCAGAAGACCGACGTACGCAGCGAGCGTTGATCTTTGACGAACGGCAGCGGGAACAGGATTTCCGCACCACCCTGGATCAACACGTTACCACCGAACGGCAGCGGGTCATTGTCGGAGTCGGCGACAGTGCCTACGTTACCCGTTTTAGAAAATCCACGACTCGGCGTACCGCGCGGGCCCAGGGTGCTGTCTTTGAAACCACGTACGGAGTTGAAGCCACCCGCATAGTAGTTCTCGTAGAACGGCAGGCCGTTGGTGGAACCATAACCATCGCCATAACCCAATTCAGTGTGCAGGCGCATGGTGTAGTTGTCGCTCAATGGCTGGAACAGCTGGCCACGATAGTCGAGCTTGAAGAACGACAGGTCGCTACCCGGCGTGGTGGTTTCCAGAGTCAGGCTCTGGGAATGACCACGGGTCGCCAGCACACCTTTGTTCAGGGTCGATTCGGACCAGCCGGCGGACGCCTTGAAGTTCAGGAACTTGTCACCTTCACGACGGGTGAAGTCAAAAATCTCGTCCACGGTGTAGACGCCAGTCTTGATCTCATCCTGTTGCGCAGTCAGGCCGAAGGTCAGACGCGAGGTCTCACTGATCGGGTAACCGATGTTCACGCCAGCGCCGAGGCTGTCGATCGCATAGCTTGCAACGTCGACATCAAGGTCTTTGTAGTCGGTAGTACGGTAGAAAGCGTTGTAACCCAGGCTCACGCCGTCAGCAGTCCAGTAGGGGTCGACATAACCGAAGTTATAGCGGCTCTGGTATTCGCTTCGGGTCAGGCCGATGGAAACCTTGTTACCCGTACCGAGGAAGTTGTTCTGGGTGATGGAGCCGCCGAGGATCAAACCGGCACTCTGGGCGAAGCCGACGCTGGCAGTGATCGAGCCCGACGCCTGTTCTTCCACCGCGTAGTTCACGTCAACCTGGTCATCCACACCCGGTACGGCCGGCGTCTCAACGTTCACTTCCTTGAAGAAGCCCAGACGCTCGAGACGGGTCTTGGATTGGTCGATCAGGTAAGTCGACGCCCAGCCACCTTCCATCTGGCGCATTTCACGGCGCAACACTTCGTCCGCAGACTTGGTGTTACCGCGGAAGTTGATGCGGTTCACATAGGCACGCTTGCCAGGGTCGACCACGAAGGTGATGTCCACGGTGTGGTCATCATCGTGCGGCGTCGGTACGCCGTTGACGTTGGCGAAGGTATAGCCTTCGTTACCCAGGCGACGGGTGATCAGTTCGGACGTGGTAGTCATCAGCTTGCGCGAGAACACCTGGTCTTTCTGCACCAGCAGCAACGCCTTGACCTGGTCTTCAGGCACTTTCAGGTCGCCGCTGAGTTTCACGTCACGAACCTTGTACTTTTCGCCTTCGTTGACGTTGACAGTGATGTAGACGTGCTTCTTGTCCGGAGTGATGGACACCTGGGTCGAAGCGATATCCATATTGATATAGCCACGGTCCAGGTAGTAGGAGCGCAGACGCTCCAGGTCACCGGAGAGTTTTTCGCGAGCGTATTTGTCATCGTTCTTGAAGAACGACAGCCAGTTGGTAGTCTTGAGCTCGAAAAGGTCGATCAGGTCTTCATCAGCGAACTTGGTGTTACCCACCACGTTGATGTGCTGAATGGCCGCCACTGTGCCTTCGTTGATGTTGACCTTGAGGCCGACACGGTTACGAGGCTGCGGCACCACTTCCGTTTCCACGGTTGCAGAGTAACGACCCTGGGCAACGTACTGGCGTTGCAGCTCGTTACGCACACCCTCAAGTGTGGCGCGCTGGAAGATCTCGCCCTCGGCCAGGCCCGATTGCTTGAGGCCCTTCATCAGGTCTTCAGTGGAGATCGCTTTGTTGCCCTCGATCTCGATACTGGCGACGGAAGGTCGCTCGACGACAGTGATGACGAGGACGTTACCTTCGCGACCCAGTTGGATGTCTTGAAAGAACCCGGTTTTGAACAGCGCACGAGTGGATTCCACCAGGCGACGGTCATCAGCCTGTTCCCCGACGTTCAACGGCAAGGCACCAAAGACGCTACCCGCGGAAACCCGCTGGAGGCCGTTGACGCGAATATCGGAGATGGTGAAGGACTCGGCGTGAACTTCGGCGATCATCAATACGGTGAGAACCGCAGTTAGCAGCAGACGTTTCATGAAGTCCTTTCTTATTCCAACTGGCAATAAACAAACTGCCGCAAAATGCGGCAGATTCGCAATTCAGCGAAGCGTTACAGTCGACCCAAATCGTTGACCAAGGCTAACAACATCACCCCGACCACCAAACTGATACCGATCTGTATCCCCCAACCCTGCACCCGATCCGACAAGGGGCGACCACGCACCCACTCGACCAGATAAAACAACAGATGCCCCCCATCCAATACTGGAATGGGCAGCAAATTCAGAACACCCAGGCTAATACTCAGATAAGCCAGGAAATTCAAGAAATCCGCGACACCCGACTGGGCAGAAGCGCCCGCCACTTTAGCAATGGTTATCGGTCCACTCAAGTTTTTTACCGAGAGCTCGCCGAACAACATTTTCTTGAGGGATTCGAGGGTCAGCACACTCATGGTCCAGGTACGTTTTGCACCCTCGCCAATTGCCGCCAACGGCCCGAAACTGACCTCGCGCACCATCGATGGCGGCCACTCCGGACTCTTGACGCCAGCCCCCAGGTAACCCCCGGCCGCCTTGGCCTCCCCACGAACTGCCAGAGTCACGGGGACGTCGATTTGAGCACCGTCGCGCTCAACTTTCAGCACAATTTTGGTATCAGGGCGTACGCGCACCAGATCGACCACTTGCTGCCACTCACCCAGCGCCTGGCCATCGAGTACCAACAGGCGATCCCCGGTTTTCAGGCCGGCAGCCTGGGCAGGCCCCTTCGGATCCAGCTCGGCAAGCACCGGCGGCAACGCAGGACGCCACGGACGAAGACCCAAGGACTTGATCGGATCAGGCTCATCGGCGCCCTTGAGCCAGTGATCCAGCACCAACGCGCGCGGAGTTTCAACACTGGAGTCCTGCTCACGCACCACGACGCTGACCGTACCGCTTTCGCCCAGGCGACGCACCAACTGCAAATTGACCGCGCCCCACCCCGTGGTGGGCTCGCCATCAATGGAAACAATTTCTTGCCCGGCAACCAGCCCAGCCTTGGCAGCAATGCTGTCCGCCTCGACGGCACCGATGACAGGACGAATCTGCTCGCTGCCCAGCATGGCCAATACCCAGAAGAACAGCATCGCCAACAGGAAGTTGGCGATTGGCCCAGCGGCAACGATGGCAATACGCTGACGAACGGTCTTGCGATTGAAGGATTGGTCCAACTGATCGGCCGGCACTTCGCCTTCGCGCTCATCGAGCATTTTGACGTAGCCGCCCAGCGGGATGGCTGCAATCACGAACTCGGTACCACGGCGGTCGTGCCAGCGAACCAGCGGCATGCCAAAACCTACGGAAAAACGCAGTACCTTGACGCCGCAACGACGCGCCACCCAGAAGTGGCCGAATTCGTGGAAGGTGACCAGCACACCCAGAGCAACCAGGGTGCCGACAATCATGTAAAGCGCACTCATCTAATTTCTCCGCATTCCAATCCAGTGCCTGAAGGCTCGATCGCGCCCACAGACTAACGCGCGTTGCGGCTCAACCATTGCTCGGCCAAGGTCCGCGCCTTGGTATCCGCTTCAAATACCGCCCCGAGGTCATTCACTGCCACCACAGGCTCAAGCCCCAGAACGTCCTCGATGATACTCGCGATCTGCGGAAAGCGGATGCGCCGTTCGAGAAACGCCGCCACAGCGACTTCGTTCGCCGCGTTGAGCATCGCCGGCGCGCTGTTACCAGCCTCCGCCGCCTGCCGGGCCAAACGCAGGCAAGGAAAACGCTGCTCGTCCGGCGCTTCAAAATCCAGGCGGGCAATTGCAAACAGATCCAACGGCGCCACACCGGAGTCAATTCGCTCCGGCCACGCCAGGGCATTGGCGATCGGCGTACGCATATCAGGATTGCCCAATTGGGCCAGTACCGAGCCATCCACGTAATCGACCAGGGAATGAATCACACTTTGCGGGTGAATCACCACCTCGACCTGCTCCGGTCGTGCATCGAACAACCAGCAGGCTTCGATCAACTCGAGGCCTTTGTTCATCATGCTTGCCGAGTCCACGGAGATCTTGCGCCCCATCGACCAGTTCGGGTGGGCGCATGCCTGATCCGGGGACACGTGCTCCAGTTCTTCCAAGGGAGTTTGCCGGAAAGGCCCACCGGAAGCGGTCAGCAAAATCCGGCGCACCCCAACCTGGCTCAGGCCGCGAGCATAGTCACCAGGCATGCATTGGAAGATTGCGTTGTGCTCGCTGTCGAGAGGCAGCAGTACGGCACCGCTCTTGCGCACCGCCTGCATAAAGAGCGCGCCGGACATCACCAGCGCTTCTTTATTGGCCAACAGGATTTTCTTGCCAGCATCGACAGCTGCCAAGGTCGGGCGCAGGCCAGCAGCACCGACGATAGCCGCCACCACCGTATCGACTTCGGCATCAGCCGAAACCTGGCACAACCCCTGCTCCCCGACCAGCACCTGAGTGGCCAACCCGGCAGCCCGCAGATCGTCCTGCAGCCCCCGCGCCGCCACTGCTTCGGGCACAACCGCAAAGCGCGGCGCATGACGCACGCACAACGCCAGCAACTCGCTCAAACGCGTAAACCCGGTCAAAGCGAAGACTTGATAGCGATCAGGGTGGCGAGCGATCACATCCAGCGTGCTCAACCCTACCGAGCCAGTGGCACCTAGCACAGTTACCTGTTGCAGGCGGCTCACGAAGCCGTCATCCACAGCAGCACGGCGAAGATCGGGATGGCCGCAGTCAGGCTGTCGATACGATCCAGCACACCACCATGGCCCGGCAGCAGATTGCTGCTGTCCTTGATCCCGGCCTGGCGCTTGAACATGCTTTCAGTGAGGTCGCCCACCACCGAGATAAACACAACGATGGCCGTGCCCAGCAGGGCCAGGAAGATTTCCGTTACCGACCAATCCCGTACAACACCGACCACCAACGTGATCAGCAGGGTCAATGCCAGACCGCCGTACACACCTTCCCAACTCTTGCCCGGGCTGACCGCCGGCGCCAGCTTGCGCTTACCGAATGCCCGACCGGAGAAGTAGGCGCCGATATCGGCACCCCAGACCAGCACCATCACTGCCATGATCAGCCAGTTGCCCATCGGCGAATTCTTGATCTCCACCAACCCTTGCCAGGCGGGCAGCAAAATCAACAAGCCAATGACCAACTTGCTGGCCACGCTGGACCATTGGCCACTGGTACGCGGATAGGTCAGCACCAGGTAGGTCGCGAGCGCCCACCACAATACCGCCGCCCCCAGCACCCAAGGCACGATGATGCTCGACAGGGTATGCATCAGGAACAGCAGCACCGCCACGACCGCGGCATACACCACGCGCGGCAACTGCGCACTGAAACCTGCCAGCCGCGCCCATTCCCAGGCACCCAGGGTCACCACCAGGCCGATAAACAGCGCGAAGCCGGAACCGTCCAGCAGGAAAAAACCGCATAAGGCGATCGGCAACAGGATCAGTGCCGTGATGATTCGTTGTTTAAGCATTTAAACCCGGGCTCCAGCTTCGATCTGCTCGCTCGTTTTACCGAAGCGACGCTGACGGGAAGCGAAATCAGCCAGCGCAGTGCGCATGGCATCGTGTTTGAAGTCCGGCCAGAACAGGTCGGAGAAGTACAGTTCGGTGTAGGCCAACTGCCACAAGAGGAAATTGCTGATGCGGTGCTCCCCTCCTGTACGAATGCACAAGTCTGGTAATGGCAGGTCGCCAGTTACCAGGCAGGTTTGCAACAGATCAGGCGTGATGTCATCCGGTCGTAGATGGCCGGCCTGCACTTCGCGGGCAAGCCGCTGTGCGGCCTGGGCGATGTCCCACTGGCCGCCGTAGTTGGCTGCAATCTGCAGCACAAAACGGTTGGCACCCGCAGTAATAGCCTCGGCTTCGCGCATCGCCGCCTGCAGTTCCGGGTGGAAGCGCGAGCGATCACCGATGATGCGCAGGCTGATATTGTTGTCGTTCAGACGCTTGGCCTCACGACGCAACGCCTTGAAGAACAGGTCCATCAAGGCGCTGACTTCTTCGGCGGGCCGTTGCCAGTTCTCACTGGAAAAGGCAAACAAGGTCAACACCTCGACCTTTGCCTCGGCGCACACCTCAATCACAGCCCGTACCGCATCGACACCCGCTTTATGCCCGGCAACACCCGGCATAAAGCGCTTTTTCGCCCAGCGATTATTCCCATCCATGATGATCGCGACATGGCGCGGCACCACGGAGGGTACAGCCTGCTTGGTCTTTTCCATGAAGGCGTCCTGACCCCTTATACGGCCATCAGGTCCTTTTCTTTTTCGTCGGTGGCCTTGGTGATCTGGGCCTCGGCGTCCTTGGTCAGCTTATCGATATCGGCGACGGCGCGACGCTCTTCGTCTTCGCTGATTTCCTTGTCCTTGACCAGCTTCTTCAGGTCACCCAAGGCATCGCGACGGATATTACGTACAGCAACGCGTGCATCTTCAGCCGCACTGCGTGCCTGCTTGGTGAAGCCCTTACGGGTCTCTTCAGTCAAGGCCGGCATGGAGATCAGCAGCAACTCACCCAGGTTGGTCGGGTTGAGGTTCAAGCCAGCGCTCTGGATGGCCTTGTCGACAGCACCAAGCATGTTGCGCTCGAACGCCACGACCTGCAGGGTGCGCGAGTCCTTCACGGTGATGTTGGCCACCTGGGTGATGGAGGTGTCAGTGCCGTAGTACGGAACCATCACGCTGCCCAGGATGCTTGGGTGTGCCTTGCCGGTACGAATCTGGCCAAATGCATGGGCCAGAGACTCCAGGGTTTTCTGCATACGCTCTTGAGCGTCTTTCTTGATTTCGTTGATCATTGTTGGCCTTCCTCGATCAGAGTCCCTTCTGCGCCGCCGTGTACGATATTCAGCAGGGCGCCGGGCTTGTTCATGTTAAATACGCGCAGCGGCATCTTATGGTCGCGGCACAGGCAAATAGCCGTCAGGTCCATCACACCCAGCTTGCGATCCAGCACTTCATCGTAGGTCAAATGATCGAACTTCTCGGCATGCGGGTCTTTGAATGGGTCTGCAGTGTACACACCGTCGACCTTGGTGGCCTTGAGCACCACATCGGCATCAATCTCGATGGCGCGCAGGCACGCCGCCGAATCAGTGGTAAAGAACGGGTTACCGGTACCGGCGGCAAAGATCACCACTTCTTTCGAGTTCAAATGGCGCATGGCTTTGCGACGATCATAGTGATCGGTCACGCCAACCATGGAAATAGCCGACATCACGATAGCCGAGATATTGGCACGCTCCAGGGCGTCGCGCATGGCCAGGGCATTCATCACAGTAGCCAGCATGCCCATGTGGTCGCCAGTGACCCGATCCATACCGGCAGCACTCAATGCCGCACCACGGAACAGGTTGCCGCCGCCGATCACTAGGCCGACCTGCACGCCGATGCCGACCAGTTGGCCGACTTCCAGCGCCATGCGGTCAAGCACCTTGGGATCGATCCCGAACTCTTCCGAGCCCATCAGGGCCTCGCCGCTGAGCTTGAGTAGAATGCGTTTATAGCGAGCCTGATAACCACTGCCCTGCTGAGCCATTGCGAATCTCTCCTGCGGCGTATTTTTTAAAAATTCTTGGCGAGCCGTTTACGGCTTGCGTTCACTCTAGCTGGACGCTGTCACAGCGCCATCGGAACACGGCTTTGTAAGCCAGTTCCGAGGGTAAGCCAAATAAAATTGGCCTGCCCATTTGAAAAGAGGCTGCGCGCGTGAGCGGGCAGCCTCTTTCGGGCGACAGTTGAAAACTGTCTTATTGCTTGGCGGCAGCCAGCTGGGCAGCAACTTCTTCAGCGAAGTTGTCGACCGGCTTCTCGATGCCTTCGCCTACTTTGAAGTAAGTGAAGGAAACGATTTCAGCACCGGCTTTCTTAGCCAGTTCGCCAACCTTGATTTCAGGGTTCTTGACGAACGCCTGCTCAACCAGGCTTGCTTCGGCCAGGAACTTGCTGATACGGCCTTTGACCATATTCTCAACAATGTTTTCTGGCTTGCCTTTGATTTTTTCTTCGTTCAGCTGCAGGAACACAGCTTTTTCGCGCTCGATCGCTTCGGCAGAAACTTCCGAAGGCAGCAGGAACTCAGGGTTGCTGGCCGCTACGTGCATAGCGATGTCTTTGGCCAGTTCAACGTTGCCGCCTTTGAGCACAACTGCAACACCGATCTTGTTGCCGTGCAGGTAACCACCAACAACATCACCTTCAACGCGAACCAGGCGACGGATGTTGACGTTTTCGCCAACCTTGCCGACCAGTACCAGGCGAGCAGCTTCTTGAGCTTCGATCAGCGGAGCGACGTCAGTCAGCTTGTCGGCGAACGCTTTTTCAACGCTGGCAGCAACAAATGCCTTGAAGTCGTCCTGCAGAGCCAGGAAGTCGGTCTGCGAGTTCACTTCCAGCAGAACAGCAGATTTGCCGTCTTCTTTCAGAGCGATAGCGCCTTCAGCAGCTACGTTGCCTGCTTTCTTGGCAGCCTTGATAGCGCCGGAAGCACGCATGTCATCAATGGCTTTTTCGATGTCGCCGTCAGCCTTTTCCAGGGCTTTCTTGCAATCCATCATGCCTTCGCCGGTACGCTCACGCAGTTCTTTAACCAACGCTGCAGTAATTGCTGCCATTTTCAAATTCCTCTTGGATAGGTTTTCAACCATTCCACCCGATCGAACGGGGGATCAATTCTTCCCGAACCACCCTTGTAGGCCGCTGCACGTTACAGATGATGTAGCTGCGCTGCTTACAACTGGTTTTCGAGGTGGCAAAAAGGGGGCCAAGCCCCCTTTTTGCTTACTGAGTCAACGCCAGGGCGTCAATTACTCAGCTGCGGCTACCGGAGCTTCTTCAACGAACTGCTCGGTACCACCAGCAACGTGGTTGCGACCACGGATTACAGCGTCAGCCATCGAACCCATGTACAGCTGGATAGCGCGGATTGCGTCATCGTTGCCTGGGATGATGTAGTCAACGCCTTCCGGGCTGCTGTTGGTATCGACTACGCCGATAACAGGGATGCCCAGCTTGTTGGCTTCGGTGATCGCGATGCGCTCGTGATCAACGTCGATAACGAACAGTGCGTCAGGCAGACCGCCCATGTCCTTGATACCACCCAGGGAACGATCGAGCTTTTCCAGGTCACGGGAGCGCATCAGCGCTTCTTTCTTGGTCAGCTTGGCGAAAGTACCGTCTTCGGCTTGCACTTCAAGGTCACGCAGACGCTTGATGGAAGCACGGATGGTTTTGAAGTTGGTCAGCATGCCGCCCAACCAGCGGTGATCGACGTACGGCGAACCGCAACGTGCTGCTTCTTCAGCAACGATCTTGCCAGCGGAACGCTTGGTGCCGACGAACAGAATCTTGTTTTTGCCCTGGGCCAGGCGCTCTACGAAAGTCAGAGCTTCGTTGAACATTGGCAGGGTTTTTTCAAGGTTGATGATGTGGATCTTGTTACGCGCGCCGAAAATGTATTTACCCATTTTCGGGTTCCAGTAACGGGTCTGGTGACCGAAGTGCACACCGGCCTTCAGCATATCGCGCATGTTGACTTGGGACATGATAGTTCCTTAATAAGTCGGGTTTGGCCTCCACGTATCCCAATGACCAACCAGCGGCATCAAGGCCTCCGGCACCCAGGTCATCGTGTCGACACGTGTGTGGATTTAAGCTCTCCGGAGCATCCCCGGAAAGCGGCGCATTTTATACCACAGGAAGGGCGAAAACGAAACCCGCAATCACATTTGGTGTGCGCGACCTACATGCAACCCTTTGAATAGAGCGGATATAGCCCCACCTTATAGAGAGAAGCGATCGTCAGGGGCTCATGATTTGCAGCCCGTGTCTGTTAGAATCGCGTTTTTTGGCGTTTGTGCGAATTATGTAACCTTTTGTCGCACGCCCGTGAACCGTATTGATTTCAGCGCATCGCGCTAGAGAGAGCCTGTATGACCGTTAGCTTGAAAACCGCCGAAGACATCGCTGGCATGCGCATCGCCGGCAAACTGGCTGCCGACGTGCTGGAAATGATCGCCGAACACGTCAAGCCCGGCGTCACCACTGAAACCCTCAACCAGATCTGCCACGACTATATAGTCAACGTGCAGGGCGCCATTCCTGCGCCGCTGAACTACAAGGGCTTCCCCAAATCGATCTGCACCTCGGTCAACCACGTGGTCTGCCACGGGATCCCGGGCGACAAGCCCTTGAAAGACGGCGACACCCTGAACATCGACGTCACGGTGATCAAGGACCGCTATTTCGGCGACACCAGCCGCATGTTCCACGTCGGCACCGTACCAGTCTGGGCCGAGCGCCTGTCCCAGGTCACCCAGGAGTGCATGTACAAGGCCATCGAAATCGTCAAGCCCGGCTGCCGCCTGGGCGATATCGGTGAAGTGATCCAGAAGCACGCCGAAAAGAACGGTTTTTCGGTGGTCCGCGAGTTCTGCGGCCACGGCATCGGCACCGTGTTCCATGAAGAGCCGCAGATCCTGCACTACGGCCGCGCCGGCACAGGCATGGAGCTCAAGGCAGGCATGACCTTCACCATCGAGCCGATGATCAACCAAGGCAAGGCCGACACCAAGGTGCTGGGCGACGGCTGGACCGCCATCACCAAGGACCGCAAGCTCTCGGCCCAGTGGGAACACACCCTGCTGGTCACCGAAACCGGCTACGAGATCTTCACCCTGCGCGCCGACGACACGATCCCACGCGTTTCGGCCTGAAGCTTGCCCAGGTTTTCCCACAGCGTGTTGTGACTGACTGACAGATAGAAAGGAAAGCCGATCGATGCCCCAGGTGGATCCCGAACTCTTCGACCGTGGCCAGTTCCAGGCCGAACTGGCCCTGAAGGCAAGCCCCATAGCGGCTTTCAAGAAGGCGATCCGCCAGGCCCGCGAGGTGCTCGATGAGCGCTTTCGCAGTGGCCGGGACATCCGCCGGCTGATCGAGGACCGCGCCTGGTTCGTCGACAACATCCTGCAAAAGGCCTGGGAACAGTTCAGTTGGAGCGAAAACGCCGATATCGCCTTGGTGGCGGTCGGCGGCTACGGCCGTGGCGAATTGCACCCCTACTCCGACATCGACCTGCTGATCCTGCTGGACAGCGCCGATCATGAGATTTTTCGCGATTCCATCGAGCGTTTTCTCACGCTGCTGTGGGACATCGGCCTGGAAGTCGGCCAGAGCGTGCGCTCGGTGGACGAATGCGCCGAAGAGGCCCGCGCCGACCTCACGGTCGTCACCAACCTGATGGAAAGCCGTACCATCTGCGGTCCGGAGCGCCTGCGCCAGCGCATGCTCGAAGTCACCAGCACCGCGCACATGTGGCCAAGCAAGGACTTCTTCCTGGCCAAACGCGCCGAGCAGAAGGCCCGGCACCACAAGTACAACGACACCGAATACAACCTGGAACCCAACGTCAAAGGTTCGCCCGGCGGCTTGCGTGATATCCAGACGATTTTGTGGGTCGCCCGTCGCCAGTACGGCACCCTGAACCTGCGGGCCCTGGCCGGCGAAGGTTTTTTGGTAGAGAGCGAAAACGCCCTGCTGGCCTCGTCCCAGGAATTCATCTGGAAAGTGCGCTACGCCCTGCATATGCTCGCCGGGCGCGCCGAAGACCGCCTGTTGTTCGACCACCAGCGCTCCATCGCCACTCTGCTGGGCTTTGAAGGTGAAGACGCCAAGACCAGCATCGAAAGCTTCATGCAGCAGTACTATCGCGTGGTGATGAGCATTGCCCAGCTCAGCGACCTGATCATCCAGCACTTTGAAGAAGTGATCCTGGCCCCCGAAGACGAAGCGCCGCCGCAGCCGATCAATTCGCGCTTCCAACTGCACGATGGCTACATCGAAGCGCGCAACGACAACGTGTTCAGTCGCACGCCGTTTGCCATGCTGGAAATCTTCGTGCTGATGGCCCAACAGCCGGAAATCAAAGGCGTGCGCGCCGACACCATCCGCCTGCTGCGGGAAAACCGGCACCTGATCGACGACGATTTTCGCAACGACATCCGCAACACCAGCCTGTTTATCGAGCTGTTCAAGTGCAAGATCGGTATCCACCGCAACCTGCGGCGCATGAACCGCTATGGCATCCTCGGGCGCTACCTGCCGGAGTTCGGTTTTATCGTCGGGCAGATGCAACATGACCTGTTCCACATCTATACCGTGGACGCTCACACCCTGAACCTGATCAAGCACCTGCGTAAGCTGCAGTACACCCAGGTGTCAGAGAAATTCCCGCTGGCCAGTAAGCTGATGGCCAAGCTACCCAAGCCGGAACTGATCTACCTGGCCGGCCTGTACCACGACATTGGCAAGGGCCGGCATGGCGACCACTCGGAGGTCGGCGCGGTCGACGCCGAGGCGTTCTGCCAGCGCCACCAGTTGCCGCAGTGGGACAGCCGCCTGATCGTCTGGCTGGTACAGAACCACCTGGTGATGTCGACCACGGCCCAGCGCAAGGACCTGTCCGACCCACAGGTAATCCACGATTTTGCACAGGCGGTCGGCGATGAAACACGCCTGGACTACCTGTACGTGCTGACCGTCTCGGACATCAACGCCACCAACCCAACCCTGTGGAACTCCTGGCGCGCCAGCCTGCTGCGCCAGCTGTACACCGAGACCAAGCGCGCCCTGCGCCGTGGCCTGGAAAACCCAGTGGACCGCGAAGAGCAGATCCGCCGCACCCAAAGCGCGGCGCTGGATATCCTCGTACGCGGCGGCAACGACCCGGACGACGTCGAGCAACTGTGGTCGCAACTGGGCGACGATTACTTTTTGCGCCATACCGCCGGCGATGTGGCCTGGCACACCGACGCGATCCTGCAACAGCCCGCCGATGGCGGCCCGCTGGTGCTGATCAAGGAAACCACCCAGCGCGAATTCGAGGGCGGCACGCAGATTTTCATCTACGCACCCGACCAGCACGACTTCTTCGCCGTGACCGTGGCCGCCATGGACCAGCTCAACCTGAACATCCACGATGCACGGGTGATCACCTCCAGCAGCCAGTTCACCCTCGACACCTACATCGTGCTCGACACCGAAGGCGAGTCCATCGGCGACAACCCGGCGCGGGTGAAAAAGATCCGTGAAGGCCTCACCGAAGCCCTGCGCAACCCCGACGACTACCCGACGATCATCCAGCGCAGGGTGCCGCGCCAGCTCAAGCATTTCGCCTTTGCGCCCCAGGTGACCATCTCCAACGATGCGCAGCGCCCGGTAACGGTGCTGGAACTCAGCGCGCCGGACCGCCCAGGCTTGCTGGCACGGATCGGCGGGATCTTCCTGGAGTTCGACCTGTCATTGCAGAACGCCAAGATCGCAACCCTCGGTGAGCGCGTGGAAGACGTGTTCTTCCTCACCGATGCCGACAACCAGCCGCTGTCCGACCCAGAGCTGTGCCTGCGCTTGCAGGCGGCGATCGTGCAGCAGCTGAGCGTGACCCAGGAGCCCGGCGTCGAGCTCACACGCCTGACGATTTGAACCTCATCCCAGTTTTCAACGCCTTGCACGAGATCCACCGATGAACAACGCCCTGAACCAGCTGCAGCCCTACCCGTTCGAGAAACTGCGCGCCCTGCTGGGCAGCGTCACGCCGAACCCGGACAAACGCCCGATCGCGCTGTCCATCGGCGAACCCAAGCACAAATCGCCGACCTTCGTGGCCGAGGCACTGAGCAACAACCTCGACCAGATGGCGGTGTACCCCTCCACACTGGGCATCCCGGCCCTGCGCGAGGCCATCGGCGCCTGGTGCGAACGCCGTTTCAACGTGCCCAAGGGCTGGCTCGACCCGGCGCGCAACATCCTGCCAGTCAATGGCACCCGCGAGGCGCTGTTCGCTTTTACCCAGACCGTGGTCAACCGTGGCGACGATGCCCTGGTGGTGAGCCCGAACCCGTTCTACCAGATCTACGAAGGCGCCGCGTTCCTGGCCGGCGCCAAGCCGCACTACCTGCCGTGCCTGGACGAGAACGGCTTCAACCCGGACTTCGACGCCGTGACGCCGGACATCTGGAAACGCTGCCAGATCCTGTTCCTGTGCTCCCCCGGCAACCCGACCGGCGCGTTGATCCCGGTCGACACCCTGAAAAAACTGATCGCCCTGGCCGACGAATACGACTTCGTCATCGCCGCCGATGAGTGCTACAGCGAGCTGTACTTCGACGAACAAACCCCGCCGCCGGGCCTGTTGAGTGCCTGTGTCGAACTGGGCCGCCAAGACTTCAAGCGTTGCGTGGTATTCCACAGCCTGTCCAAACGCTCGAATTTGCCGGGCCTGCGCTCCGGTTTTGTGGCCGGCGATGCGGAAATCCTCAAGGCCTTCCTGCTGTACCGCACCTACCACGGCTGCGCGATGCCGGTACAAACCCAACTGGCCAGCATCGCCGCCTGGCAGGACGAAGCCCACGTGCTGGCCAACCGCGACCTGTACCGCGAGAAGTTCGACGCCGTGCTGGCGATCCTCAAACCGGTGCTGGATGTGCAAAGCCCGGACGGCGGCTTCTACTTGTGGCCGAATGTGAACGGCGACGATGCCGCGTTCTGCCGCGATCTATTCGTGGAAGAACACGTAACCGTGGTGCCCGGCTCGTACCTGTCGCGAGAAGTCGATGGCTTTAACCCAGGGGCCGGCCGTGTGCGGCTGGCGCTGGTTGCGCCGCTGGCCGAGTGCGTGGAAGCGGCCCAGCGGATGCGCGATTTCATTCAGCGTCGTCGGTAAGCAACCGGGTCATTTCACCTGACCCAGGTTCGCCTCACTCATATCCAATTCCGCCAACACCTCCCTCAAAACGTCATCACCGATCTGGTGATGACGGCTCAGGCTGTACAACTCCAACCGTTGCGCACGCAGGGCCTTGAGCCGCAGTTTTCGCTCAAGCAAGTCCATCTGCAGCGCCAGCGCCTGGGCTTCAGCGGAATCGTTGAACACCTCCAACTGATGACGATATTCCGACATCAGCCGCGCCTTGAGCTCAGTGGCCAGTGCCGCCTGGGCGGCGTCGGCGCTTTCTGACTCAGCAGGCTCATCCGTTTCCAGCGCGTGAATCGCTGCCACGGCGGTCTTTTTCCATGCCTCGCGCACTTCCTTGTGGCGTTTTTCATCGGGGCTCTTTTCGATGCCGCGCAACAGCAGCGGCAAGGCGATACAGGCGGCCACCAGTGACAGCAGGATCACCCCGGCGGCAATAAAGATCAGCAGGTCGCGCTCGGGGAAATCCTTGCCTGGCGCCAGCAGCAAAGGCACCGACATCACACCGGCCAGGGTCACTGCACCGCGCACGCCACCGACCGTCAGCAGCCAGCAGGATCGGGCGGTCGGCACCAGCGTCAGCGCGCTTTTCCCACGCACGCGACGCAATAACCCCGACAGCCTCCAGATGCTCTGCACCCAGATAAAACGCAGCACCACCAACACCAGGAAAATCGCGACCACGTCCAGGCAGCGATAGAACAGCGTTGGCCACAACGTCACCTCATGGCTCACCACAGCCTTGATGATGTCCGGCAGTTGCAGGCCCAGCAGCAGGAAGATCAAGCCGTTGAAGGCAAACTCCAGCAACGACCACACGCTGCGATTGAGCAAGCGCGTACTGGTCTGGCGTGGCAACAGGTCTAGCCAGCTTTGCATCATCCCCGCCGCAACCGCCGACAAAATCCCTGAAGCCCCCAAGCGCTCAGCCAGCACATAGGCCGCAAACGGCAGCAGCAACATGAACACCACGTGGGTCGCCGGATCGTCCCAGCCCCTTGCGATCATCCATGCGCGCAAGCGGCCGACCAGCCAACTCAACGCCACACCGACCGCCAGGCCACCGACGGCGACCAACACAAAGGTCAGGCTGGCATCGGCCAGGGAGAACACGCCGGTCAACGCAGCAGCCAAGGCAAACTTGAAGGTCACCAGGCCCGACGCATCGTTCATCAAGGCTTCGCCCTGGAGCATATGCATCAACGGCGTAGGCAAGCGGTTCTGGGAAATGGCCGACACCGCCACGGCATCCGTCGGCGACAACACGGCCGCCAGGGCGAAGGCCACCGGCAACGGGATCGTAGGTAAAATCCAATGAATGAAGTAACCGGCACCGACCACCGTGAACAGCACAAGCCCCACGGCAAGCGTCAGGATCGGCCCACGCAGGCGCCACAATTCACGCTTGGGCATGCGCCAGCCGTCGGAGAACAGCAGCGGTGGCAGGAACAGAAACAGGAACAGCTCCGGGTCCAGTGCTACATGCAGCCCCAGCGTCGGCCAGGCCAGCAAGGCACCGGCGGCAATCTGCACCAGGGGTAATGGCAAAGGGATAACACGCCCGACCAGACGCGAAACGCTGACCAGCATCAGCAGGATAAGAACGGTGTAGGCGGTTTGCATAAAGCGGGTTTCCCGGACAATCGACTTGCAACGACACACATCAGGCAACAACTGGCCGTTGAAGTGCCATATTAACCGGCTATGTTACGCGCTGGCTTTTGCACAAAAGTCGCACAGCGCAGGACGACCGGCACCCAAACCCGCTGGTCGTGGCATAATCCCGGACCTTTCGTTTTGAGCATCCTAAAAGGGGGCAATTCCTTGACCGCTTCAAGCAAAACGTTGCACCTTTTCGGCATCAAAGCTTGCGACACCATGAAAAAGGCGCGCACCTGGCTCGATGAGCACGCGGTGAGCTATGAGTTCCACGACTACAAAACGGCCGGTATCGACCGCGAACACTTGACCCAATGGTGCGACGAGCACGGTTGGCAGGTGGTTTTGAACCGTGCGGGCACCACCTTTCGCAAACTCGAAGACGAACGCAAAGCCGATCTCGATCAGTCGAAAGCCATTGAATTGATGCTCGCGCAACCTTCGATGATCAAGCGCCCGGTGCTTGATCTCGGTGACAGAACCCTGATTGGCTTCAAGCCAGATAGTTATTCGGCGGCCCTCAAGTAGGCCAGCCCTTCCATTTTTGTAGAGGTAACAGCATGTCCAATTCCCTGTTCAGCCTGGGCTTCGGCGTCGGCACTCAGAACCGCCAAGGTGCTTGGCTGGAAGTGTTTTACGCACAACCGCTGCTCAACCCATCGGCTGAAATCGTCGCGGCCATCGCGCCGATCCTCGGGTACACCGAAGGCAACCAGGCCATCACCTTCACCGTGGGCCAAGCGCTGCAACTGGCTGACGCCCTTAAAGGTGTCGACACCGTCCAGGCTGCGCTGCTGAGCCGCCTGGCGGAAAGCCACACACCGCTGGTGGCCACCCTGCTGGCCGAAGACGCCGCGCTGACCTCCACCCCCGAGGCCTACCTCAAGCTGCACCTGCTGTCCCATCGCCTGGTCAAGCCGCACGGCCTGAGCCTGGCCGGTGTGTTCCCGCAGTTGCCGAACGTGGCCTGGACCAGCCAGGGCGCGATCGACATCAGCGAACTGGCCGAACGCCAACTGGAAGCGCGCCTGCGTGGCGACCTGCTGGAAGTGTTCTCGGTGGACAAGTTCCCGAAAATGACCGACTACGTGGTCCCGGCCGGCGTGCGTATCGCTGACGCCGCCCGCCTGCGCCTGGGCGCCTACGTGGGCGAAGGCACCACCGTCATGCACGAAGGTTTCGTCAACTTCAACGCCGGTACCGAAGGCCCGGGCATGATCGAAGGCCGCGTGTCGGCTGGTGTGTTCGTCGGCAAGGGCTCGGACCTGGGCGGCGGTTGCTCAACCATGGGCACCCTGTCGGGCGGCGGCAACATCGTGATCAAGGTCGGCGAAGGCTGCCTGATCGGCGCGAACGCCGGTATCGGTATCCCGTTGGGCGACCGCAACACCGTGGAATCGGGCCTGTACGTCACCGCCGGGACCAAAGTCGCGCTGCTGGATGAGCAGAACCAACTGGTCAAGGTGGTCAAGGCACGCGAACTGGCCGGCCAGCCGGACCTGCTGTTCCGCCGCAACTCCGAGACCGGTGCCGTGGAGTGCAAAACCCACAAATCGGCCATCGAACTGAACGAAGCGCTGCACGCTCACAACTAAGCAGCCACTCGATGCCACTAGCGGGCTGCGCCTTCCGGGGCGCGGCTCGCTTATACGAGTCTTGACCACCATGCTTGTGCCCTCCCCCTGGCGCGCCGATTTTCCGGCCATCGCCACCCTGCAACGGCAAGACCAGACTTATCTGGACAACGCCGCCACCACGCAAAAACCCCAGGCCCTGTTGGATGCCATCAGCCATTACTACGCCAATGGCGCAGCGAATGTGCACCGTGCCCAGCATTTACCGGGCGCCCATGCGACCCAAGCCTTCGAGGACAGTCGCAGCAAGGTTGCGCAGTGGTTGAATGCAGGCAACACCGGGCAAATAGTCTTTACTCATGGCGCGACCTCAGCGCTGAACCTCTTGGCGTATGGCCTTGAGCACTTATTCAATGCGGGCGATGAGATTGTCATCAGCGCCCTGGAACACCACGCCAACCTGCTGCCGTGGCAGCAACTGGCCAAACGTCGCGCGCTCACACTGCTGGTATTGCCACTCGGTGACGACGGCGTGATCGACCTGCGCGCCGCCGCCGAGTTGATCGGCCCCCGTACGCGCCTGCTGGCGGTGAGCCAGCTGTCCAACGTGCTTGGCGCCTGGCAACCGCTGCACGCCTTACTGGCTTTGGCCCAGCCACACGGCGCCCTCACCGTGATCGACGGTGCCCAGGGCATTGTCCACGGTCGCCACGACGTGCAAGCGTTGGGTTGCGATTTCTATGTTTTCTCCAGCCACAAGCTCTACGGCCCGGACGGCGTCGGCGTGCTCTACGGCCGCAACGAAGCCCTGCATCACCTGCGCCACTGGCAGTTCGGCGGTGAGATGGTGCAGCAGGCCGACTACCACAGCGCGAGCTTCCGCCCGGCACCGCTGGGCTTTGAGGCCGGCACGCCACCGATTGCCAGCGTGATTGGTCTGGGCGCCAGCCTGGACTACCTGAGCTCGCTGGATCAGCAAGCGGTCATCGCCCATGAAGCGGCCCTGCATGACTACCTGCTGCGCGGCCTGAAGGCGCGCAATGGCGTGCACGTGCTGGGCGCGCCGCAGGTGGCGCTGGTCAGCTTTGTGGTCGAGGGCGTGCATAACGCTGACCTTGCGCACCTGCTGACCGAGCAAGGCATTGCCGTACGCGCCGGCCATCATTGCGCAATGCCGCTGCTCAAGGCGATGCAGCTGTCGGGGGCGATCCGCGTGTCCCTGGCGCTGTACAACGATTCGGATGACCTGGAGCGCTTCTTTGACGCGCTGGACCAGGCATTGGATATGTTGCGATGAGCTTGCCGGTAGATGCAGCCGCCGCGCTGGAAGCGTTTCAGGCCGTAGGTAGTTGGGAGCAGCGTGCGCGGATGCTGATGCAATGGGGCGAACGACTGCCGGTTTTAGCCGATGACGAGAAGGTCGACGCCAACCTGGTCCAAGGCTGCGAAAGCCTGGTGTGGTTGGTGGGGCGTTTGCAGGACGGTCATTGGCAGTTTGCCGCGAGCAGCGATGCGCGGATGATTCGCGGGTTGGTGGCGTTGCTGCTGGCGCGGGTCAATGGGTTGTCGGCGGCGCAGTTGCAGGCGGTCGACCTGCCCGACTGGTTTAATCAACTTGGGCTTTCCCGCCAACTGTCGCCATCGCGCAGCAATGGCTTGAATGCAGTCTTGCAGCGCATGCGCCACCTGAGCCATACACAAAACTAATGGGAGAGGGTCGGTGCGACAGTAAGATCTAGGCGGGCTTGACCCGCTCCGAAGGCCTGCGCACCCCGGCCACAATCTTGTCCACCGCCTTGGTCGCCGCCACCATACCGAACGTGGCCGTCACCATAATCACCGCGCCAAACCCACCGGCGCAGTCCAACTTCACGCCATCCCCCACAAAACTCTTCTGCAAACAGATGCTACCGTCCGGCTTGGGATAACGCAGCTGCTCGGTGGAAAACACGCACGGCACGCTGTAATGGCGGGTCACGGTGCGGGAGAAGCCGTAGTCACGGCGCAGGGTGGAGCGCACCTTCGAGGCCAGCGGATCGTTGAAGGTGCGGTTCAGGTCGCACACCTGGATCAACGTCGGGTCGATCTGGCCTCCAGCGCCGCCGGTGGTGATGATCTGGATCTTGCGACGCTTGCACCAGGCAATCAGCGCCGCCTTGGCGTTCACAGCGTCGATGCAATCGATCACGCAATCGATGTTCGGCGTGATGTATTCGGCCATAGTGTCACGGGTTACGAAATCCGCCACCGCGTGCACGGTGCAATCGGGGTTGATGCTGCGCAGGCGTTCGGCCATTACCTCGACCTTGGGCTTGCCCACGGTGCTATCCAATGCGTGCAGTTGGCGGTTGCTGTTGCTGACGCAGACGTCATCCAGGTCAAACAGCGAAATCTCGCCTACCCCGCAACGGGCGATGGCTTCCGCCGCCCAGGAACCCACGCCGCCGACGCCGACGATCGCCACATGGGCCGCTTTCAAGCGTTCCAGGCCTTCTATGCCATACAAGCGGGCGACGCCTGCAAACCGCGGATCTTCTGTACTCATGACCATTACCCCAAAAACCGGCGCGCATTATGGACTACCGAGCGACAAGTTCGAAGCGACAAGCTACAAGTAAAGAACTTAGATGACCTTTCGCTGACTAACGTCCGGCTTTTCTCTGTCTGCTGTACGCTCAGGGAAAGGCCGGTGTAGGATGCGCGCCGTTCGGTGCAGGCCGACACCTCTTTTCGTTCCACACCCTTTGGAACCCGACATAACCATGGCATCGCGTAAATTTGGACTCAACCTGGTGATCGTGCTGGCAATTGCCGCGCTCTTCACCGGTTTCTGGGCGCTGATCAACCGCCCGGTCACTGCTCCCAACTGGCCTGAGCAAATCTCCGGTTTTTCCTACTCGCCGTTCCAGCAAGGCCAGTTCCCACAGAAAGACCAGTACCCCACCGACGAACAGATGCGTCAAGACCTTGCGATCATGAGCAAGCTGACGGACAACATCCGTACCTACTCGGTCGACGGCACCCTGGGGGATATCCCCAAGCTGGCGGAAGAATTCGGCCTGCGCGTCACGCTGGGGATCTGGATCAGCCCGGACCTGGAGCGTAACGAGCGAGAAATCCAGCGCGCCATCGAGATCGCCAACAGCTCGCGCAGTGTTGTGCGCGTGGTGGTCGGCAACGAAGCGCTGTTCCGCGAAGAAATCACCCCAGAGGCACTGATCGTGCTGCTGGACCGGGTGCGTGGCGCGGTAAAAGTACCGGTGACCACCTCCGAGCAATGGCACATCTGGGAAAAGAACCCGCAACTGGCCAAGCACGTCGACCTGATCGCCGCGCACATCCTGCCGTTCTGGGAATACATCCCGATGGACAAGGCTGGCCAGTACGTACTCGACCGGGCCAAGGATCTGAAAAAACTGTTCCCGAAAAAGCCGCTGCTGCTGTCGGAAGTTGGCTGGCCGAGCAACGGACGTATGCGCGGGGGTAATGAAACCTCCCCGGCGGACCAGGCGATTTACCTGCGTACATTGGTGAACAAGCTCAATCGCCAGGGCTACAACTACTTTGTGATCGAGGCTTTCGACCAGCCGTGGAAAGTCAGCGACGAAGGCTCGGCGGGCGCCTATTGGGGCGTGTTCAACGCCGCGCGCCAGCAGAAATTCAACTTTGAAGGCCCTGTGGTCGCCATCCCGCAATGGCGCGTGCTGGCCATCGGCTCGGTGGTGCTGGCACTGCTGTCCCTGACCCTGCTGATGATCGACGGCTCGGCCCTGCGCCAGCGTGGCCGGACCTTCCTGACCTTTATCGCGTTCCTGTGCGGCTCGGTACTGGTGTGGATCGGCTACGACTACAGCCAGCAATACAGCACCTGGTTCAGTGTCACCGTGGGTATCCTCTTGGCGCTTGGCGCCCTCGGCGTGTTTATCGTGTTGCTGACCGAAGCCCACGAACTGGCGGAAGCAGTCTGGACCCACAAGCGTCGCCGTGAATTCCTACCGGTTGAAGGGGATTCGCACTACCGCCCCAAAGTGTCGATCCACGTGCCGTGCTACAACGAGCCGCCTGATATGGTCAAACAGACCCTCGACGCGCTGGCTGCCCTCGATTACCCGGACTACGAAGTCCTGATCATCGACAACAACACCAAAGACCCCGCGGTATGGGAACCGGTGCGCGACTACTGCGAAACCCTCGGCCCGCGCTTCAAGTTCTTCCACGTCGCGCCCCTGGCCGGTTTCAAGGGCGGCGCGCTGAACTACCTGATCCCGCATACCGCCAAGGATGCCGAAGTGATCGCGGTGATCGACTCGGACTACTGCGTGTCGCCTAACTGGCTCAAGCACATGGTGCCGCACTTCGCCGACCCGAAAATCGCCGTGGTGCAGTCGCCCCAGGATTACCGCGACCAGAACGAAAGCACGTTCAAGAAGCTCTGCTATGCGGAATACAAAGGCTTCTTCCATATCGGCATGGTCACCCGCAACGACCGCGACGCGATCATCCAGCACGGCACCATGACCATGACCCGTCGCTCGGTGCTCGAAGAACTCGGCTGGGCCGACTGGTGCATCTGCGAAGACGCCGAACTGGGCCTGCGGGTGTTCGAGAAAGGTCTGTCAGCGGCGTATTACCACGACAGCTACGGCAAGGGCCTGATGCCCGATACGTTTATCGACTTCAAGAAGCAGCGTTTCCGCTGGGCCTACGGCGCGATCCAGATCATCAAGCGCCACACTGCCAGCCTGCTGCGCGGCAAGGACACCGAGCTGACCCGTGGCCAGCGCTACCACTTCCTCGCGGGCTGGTTGCCGTGGGTGGCGGACGGCATGAACATCTTCTTCACCGTCGGCGCGCTGTTGTGGTCGGCGGCGATGATCATCGTGCCGACGCGGGTCGACCCGCCGCTGTTGATTTTCGCGATCCCGCCGCTGGCGCTGTTCGTGTTCAAGGTGGGCAAGATCATCTTCTTGTACCGTCGTGCCGTTGGCGTAAACCTCAAGGACGCGTTCTGCGCGGCCCTGGCAGGTCTGGCGTTGTCGCACACCATCGCCAAGGCGGTGCTGTACGGTTTTTTCACCACCAGCATTCCGTTCTTTCGTACACCGAAAAACGCGGATAACCACGGCTTCTGGGTCGCGATTTCCGAAGCCCGCGAAGAGATGTTCATCATGCTGCTGTTGTGGGGCGCAGCGCTGGGAATCTTCCTGGTACAGGGCCTGCCGAGCAACGACATCCGCTTCTGGGTGGTGATGCTGCTGGTGCAGTCGCTGCCGTATGTGGCGGCGCTGATCATGGCGTTCCTGTCGTCGCTGCCCAAACCGGCAGCCGCGCCTGAGCCTGCGCCTGCGGCGTAAAAACTTGCGCAATGCACTAAACGGCGGCCTCTGGTCGCCGTTTTGCTATAAGATAACGGCCGTTTTGTTGGATCAGGCCAGCACCGATTGCCTTATGTGGGAGGGGGCTTGCCCCCGATAGCAGCGTGTCAGTCAGCTAATGAGTTGCTGATACACCGCCATCGGGGGCAAGCCCCCTCCCACATTGAATCTGCGCCGTTTCAGCACATTCGTCCTGCGCCCATTACACGCTTCCGGAGTTTTCCCATGACGGCCCATGCCGACCTTTCGCCGACCCTTCAACTTGCCATCGACCTGATCCGTCGTCCCTCGGTCACGCCGATCGACGCCGATTGCCAGAAGCTGATGATGCAGCGCCTGGGCGACGCTGGTTTTGCGCTGGAGCCGATGCGCATCTTCGAGGTGGATAACTTCTGGGCCACCCACGGCAAGCACGAGGGGCCAGTGCTGTGCTTCGCCGGCCACACTGACGTGGTGCCGACCGGCCCGGTGCAGGCCTGGCAGAACGACCCGTTCGACGCGTTGATCGACGAAAACGGCATGCTCTGCGGGCGTGGCGCAGCGGACATGAAAGGCAGCCTGGCCGCGATGCTGGTGGCGGCGGAGCGTTTTGTCGCCGACTACCCGGACCACAAGGGCTCGGTGGCCTTCCTGATCACCAGCGATGAAGAAGGCCCGGCGCACCACGGCACCAAGGCCGTGATCGAACGCCTGGCTGCGCGCAAAGAGCGCCTGGACTGGTGCATCGTCGGCGAGCCGTCAAGCACCACCCTGGTGGGCGACGTGGTCAAGAACGGCCGTCGCGGCTCCCTTGGCGCCACCCTGACCGTGCGCGGCGTACAAGGCCACGTGGCCTACCCGCACCTGGCGAAGAACCCGATCCACCTGGCCGCAGCAGCCCTGGCGGAATTGGCCGCCGAGCATTGGGATGACGGCAACACGTTCTTCCCGCCGACCAGCTTCCAGATCTCCAACCTCAATTCCGGCACCGGCGCCACCAACGTGATCCCGGGTGACCTGACGGCGGTATTCAACTTCCGTTTCTCCACCGAATCCACCGTCGAAGGCCTGCAGCAACGCGTTGCGGCCATCCTCGACAAACATGGCCTGGACTGGCATGTGGAGTGGGCGCTGTCGGGTCTGCCGTTCCTCACCGAACCGGGCGCATTGCTCGATGCGGTGTCGGCAAGCATCAAGGCGATCACCGGTCGCGAGACCAAGGCGTCCACCAGTGGCGGCACCTCGGATGGCCGTTTCATTGCCACCCTCGGCACCCAAGTGGTCGAGCTGGGCCCGGTCAACGCGACGATCCATCAGGTCAACGAGCGTATCCTCGCCAGCGACCTCGATGTACTGACCGAAATCTATTACCAGACCCTGATCAAGTTGCTCGCCTGATGCTCGCCTGCCCCATTTGCAGCGCCCCGCTCAATGCGGTGGACAACGGCGTGGCGTGCCCGGCCGGGCACCGTTTCGACCGGGCGCGCCAGGGTTACCTGAACCTGTTGCCGGTGCAGCACAAGAACAGCCGCGACCCGGGCGATAACCTGGCAATGGTCGAAGCGCGCCGTGATTTCCTCAACGCTGGGCACTACGCGCCAGTGGCCAAGCGCCTGGCTGAGCTGGCCGCAGAACGCGCGCCGCAGCGCTGGGTGGACATCGGCTGTGGCGAGGGTTACTACACCGCGCAAATCGCCGACGCCCTGCCCCACGCCGATGGCTACGCGCTGGATATTTCCAAGGAAGCGGTCAAGCGTGCGTGCAAACGCAACCCGGCGCTGACCTGGTTGATCGCCAGCATGGCCCGCGTGCCGCTGGCCGATGCCAGCTGCCAGTTTCTTGCCAGCGTGTTCAGCCCGCTCGACTGGCAAGAAGCCAAGCGCCTGCTCAGCCCCGGCGGCGGCCTGATGAAGGTAGGCCCGACCAGCGGCCACCTGATGGAGTTGCGCGAGCGCCTGTACGACGAAGTGCGCGAGTACACCGACGACAAACACCTGGCCCTGGTGCCGGACGGCATGAGCCTGGCCCACAGCGAAACCCTGGAATTCACGCTGAGCCTGGCCGAGCCCAAAGACCGCGCCAACCTGCTGGCCATGACGCCCCACGGCTGGCGTGCCAGCGCCGAGCGTCGTGCCCAAGTAGTCGAAGCCGTCGAGCCGCTGCTGGTCACCGTGTCGATGCGCTATGACTATTTCGTGCTTCAATAACCGACTTTAAGTATCCGCGAATGGATTTTCGAATCCCGCAACGAGGAACATCCATGCGCCAACCCGATATCGAGATTTACCTGAAGGACGCTGACGTCGACTACAAGGCCATCGCCGCCTGGCTGGGCGCCGCCCTGGGCCCGTGCAGCGACTGGGTCCAGCGTGGCCAGACCTACAAGTGCAAGGCCGGCAATGTGCCCGTCACCTGGCTGCCCAAAGCCGTAGGCAAGTGGAACAGCCTGTACCTGGAAAGTGACCAGACCCCGTGGGACGACGACATCGCCTGTGCGCGTGCTGCATTCGCCGCGCTGAATGTGGAAGTGCGTTGCGCGCCGGGCACGTGGGTCGAGGAAGAAGGTGAGGAAAGCGCCGACACCTGGGTCCGCATCAGCGCAGACGGTGAAGAGCAGATCACTTGGAAAACTGCCTGAGCCTGAGCGGTAAACCACAATCAACATGTGGGAGGGGGCTTGCCCCCTCCCACATGGGTTCTGCGGTGTAACAAAAACCCGTATTACAAACCGACTACATCCTCCGCCTGCAACCCCTTCTCGCCGGTCACCACGGCGTATTCCACCTGCTGGCCCTCGGCCAGGGAACGATGGCCATCACCGCGAATGGCACGGTAGTGCACAAACACATCCTTGCCATCTTCACGCTGAATGAAGCCATAGCCCTTTGCATCGTTGAACCACTTCACATTGCCGGTTTCGCGCGTTGCCATCTATTTTACTCCCACGTACGTTTTTTATTGTTGAGTCGTTCGCATTGAACTGCCGAGTATAAGACAGGCTCAAAAGCGATCAACTCAAGTTTACATCGCTGCTTTTTTGCCGATTTTCGGCGAATACGGCACACTACCCGCCCGAGCGCCTGCTCGGTTTTTTTCCACTTCAAGCAGCTCGCCTATGACCCGCTCTCCGTTCCGCCGTCTGGTGTTTGGCACCTTGCGCCGACTGTTGTACCTCTGGGTTCGCTCGGAGACGATCAATCAGTCGTCCCTAACCCTTAACCTGGACCGCAGCCGGCCGGTGTTCTACGTCCTGCAATCGCCCTCCCTCACCGAATTGGCCGTGGTCGATGCCGAGTGCACCAAGGCCGGTTTGCCGCGCCCGGTGCTGCCGGTATCCGTAGGCCCGTTGATGGAGCCAGCGGCGTTCTTCTACCTCACGCCAGAGCCGGACTGGCTCGGTCGCCAGGACAAGCGCGGCGCGCCGCCGACGCTGACCCGCCTGGTCAATACCCTGACCGATCACGCCGAAGAGAATGCACAAATCATTCCGGTCAGCGTGTTCTGGGGGCAAACCCCGGCGAGCGAGTCCAGCCCGTGGAAACTGCTGTTTGCCGACAGCTGGGCCGTCACCGGCCGTCTGCGCCGCCTGTTGAGCATCCTGATCCTGGGTCGCAAGACCCGTGTGCAATTCTCCGCGCCCATCAACCTGCGTGAATTGATCGAGCACAATAAAGGGCACGAACGCACCGTGCGCATGGCCCAGCGCATCCTGCGTGTGCACTTTCGTAACCTGAAGACCGCCGTGATCGGCCCCGACCTGTCCCACCGGCGTAACCTGGTCAAAGGCCTGGTGAATATGCCGCTGGTGCGCCAGGCCATTGCCGACGAAGCCGAACGCGAGAAAATCTCCCCGGAAAAAGCCAAGGCCCAGGCCCTGCGCTATGGCAATGAGATTGCCTCGGACTACACCTACACCGCGATCCGCTTCCTGGAAGTGGTGCTGAGCTGGTTCTGGAACAAGATCTACGACGGCATCAAGGTCAATAACATCGAAGGCGTGCAGAAGGTTGCCCAGGGGTACGAGGTGATCTACGTGCCTTGCCACCGCAGCCATATCGACTACCTGCTGCTGTCGTACCTGCTGTTCAAAAATGGTCTGACGCCGCCGCATATCGCTGCGGGTATCAACCTGAACATGCCGGTGATCGGCAGCCTGCTGCGCCGTGGCGGTGCGTTTTTCATGCGCCGCACCTTCAAGGGCAACCCGCTGTACACCTCGGTGTTCAACGAATACCTGCACACCCTGTTCACCAAGGGTTTCCCGGTGGAGTACTTCGTCGAAGGCGGTCGCTCGCGCACCGGGCGCATGCTGCAACCAAAGACCGGGATGCTGGCGATCACCCTGCGCAGCTTCCTGCGCTCCTCGCGCATGCCGATCGTGTTTGTGCCGGTGTATATCGGCTACGAGCGTGTACTCGAAGGCCGCACTTACCTCGGCGAGTTGCGCGGCGCGAGCAAGAAAAAAGAGTCGATCTTCGATATTTTCAAAGTGGTCGGCGCGCTCAAGCAGCGTTTTGGCCAAGTCGCGGTCAACTTCGGCGAACCGATCAAACTGGCGCAATTCCTCGACAGCGAACAACCCGACTGGCGCGCCCAGGAACTGGGCCCGAACTACAAGCCGGCGTGGCTCAACGAAACCACCCACCGTCTCGGCGAACGGGTGGCGCGTCACTTGAACGAAGCGGCAGCCGTGAACCCGGTGAACCTGGTGGCCCTGGCGCTGCTGTCGACCACGCGCCTGGCCCTGGATGAGCAGGCGATGGCCCGCCAACTGGACCTGTACCTCGCGTTGTTGCGTCGCGTGCCGTACTCGCCGCACACCACCCTGCCGGAAGGCGATGGCCTGGCGCTGATCAAGCACGTCAAGGACATGGACCTGCTGTCGGAACAGAGCGACGCCCTGGGCAAGATTGTGTACCTGGACGAGCAGAACGCCGTCCTGATGACCTACTACCGCAACAACGTGCTGCACATCTTCGCCCTGCCGGCGCTACTGGCGAGTTTCTTCCAGAGCAGCTCGCGGATGAGCCGCGAGCAGATCCTGCGCTACACCCACGCGCTGTACCCGTACCTGCAATCGGAGCTGTTTATCCGTTGGTCGCTGGAAGAGCTCGACACCGTGGTCGACCAGTGGCTGGAAGCGTTTGTCGAGCAAGGCCTGCTGCGCTTCGAAAACGCCGTGTACCTGCGCCCGGCGCCGAGTTCACGGCACTTTGTGCTGCTGACACTGCTGTCCAAAAGCATCGCCCAGACCTTGCAACGCTTCTACATGGCGATCTCGCTGCTGCTCAACAGCGGCCAGAACAGCATCAGCGCCGAAGAACTGGAAGACCTCTGCACCATCATGGCCCAGCGCCTGTCGATCCTGCATGGCCTCAATGCGCCGGAGTTCTTCGACAAGAGCCTTTTCCGACATTTCATCCAGACGTTGCTGGAACAAGATGTGCTGCGCCGCGACGAGGCCGGCAAATTGAGTTACCACGACCTGCTGGGCGAACTGGCCGAAGGCGCGGCCAAACGTGTGTTGCCGGCCGAGATTCGCCTGTCGATACGCCAGGTGGCCTTGCATCGTGTGGATGGCGCGGCCGAACAACCGGCTGAACCCGAAGAAACCCGCTAGATTGAACAAGGCGCCAGTGGGATGCTGGCGCCGCTGAAAAGGAGCCGCACCATGAAAAAAATCCTTCTGCTGGGCCTCACCGCCCTGCTCGGAGCCTGCCAAACCATGAGCCCCGCCCCGAAGGCCAGCCTTGATGGCGAAGTGTTCTACCTGCAACGCATCGCCCTGCCGCCGACCGCGACCTTGAGCGTCAGCCTGCAGGACGTATCGCTGATGGACGCGCCCGCCTTGACCCTGGCTGAGCAGAAAGGCCCGGTCAAAGGCCAGGTGCCGCTGCCGTTCCACCTGAGCTACGACCCGGCGCAGGTCAAACCTGGCCACAGTTATTCGGTGAGTGCTCGCATCGAACTGGAGGGCAAGCTACTGTTCATCACCACCGAACGGCACACCGTGCAGCTCAATGGCCAGGATCCACAGCCGCTGCGCCTGCGGGTTGATGCCGTCGCTCACTGATTACTTCAAGAACATAAGGAAGCGCCCATGCTCCGTAACTCTCTTCGCCTGACTGCCCTGTGTGCCGGCCTGCTGTTCGGTGCCCATGCGATGGCCCTGGACCTGAGTAGCCTGTCCCAGGGTGACGCCAGCGGCGGCCTCAAGGACGCCCTCACCCAAGGCGCACAGATCGCGGTGAAACAACTGGGGGTCCCAGGCGGTTTCAGCAACAACCCCGAAGTCAAGATCGGCCTGCCGGGCAAGCTGGGCAAAGTCGCCGACAAGCTGAAAATGTTCGGCATGGGTGATCAGGTCACCCAGTTGGAAGACAGCATGAACAAAGCGGCCGAAACCGCCGTGACCCAGGCCCAGCCGATTCTGGTGAACGCCGTGAAAAACATGAGCGTGACCGACGCCAAGGGCATCCTCAGCGGCGGCCAGGACTCGGCCACCCAATACCTGAACAAAAGCAGCCGCGAACAAATCCGCGCCAAGTTCCTGCCCATCGTCAAGGCCGCTACCGACAAAGTCGGCGTCGCCCAGCAGTACAACGCCCTGGCCGGCAAGGCAGCCGCCTTTGGCGCTGTGGATGCCAAGAGCGCCAACGTCGAAAACTACGTGACCGAACAAGCGTTGGACGGTTTGTTCAAGATGATTGCGCAGCAGGAAGAGACCATTCGCAAGAACCCGGCGGCTGCAGCGACGAGTTTGGCGAAGAAGGTGTTTGGGGCACTATAAGCAGCGCAAGGATCGCTCCCTGCAACGGGGAGCGATTCTAGTGAAAAACTGAATCCGCCAGTCGACCCATCATCAAGGTTGCGAAGCAGCCAATGGCAATCGACGTGATTCGATTGATCTTCAAGGGCGTGAGCCAACTCTTCTGCATCCCTTCAAAGCGACTCCCCAACAACACCCAAGCGGCCCCTACCGGCACGACCACCAACGCCAATAACCCCATGAACTCGGCATAATCTTGCGTGGCGGTGAACGTATTGGACGGTGCGATAAAGGAAACGATCAGCAAACCCTTGGGATTCATGACCGTCAGCAAAAAGAAATACCACCCGGTGAAGCGATCGTTGCCTGGGCTGATCTCGCTGCTTTTGCGTTGCCACAACTTGCACGACACATACAGCAGGTAGCACGCTGCTGCCAGTTGCGTCACCTTCAACGCCCATGGCGAAAACGCCGCTAGATAAAGCAGCGCCACGCCCCACGCCGAGACTTGCAGCAAGTACGCCAGGCACTCGATGAACACCAGCTTCCAAGAGGCCCGAAACCCGAACAACACACCTGCGCGAAACAGCAGGGTGTTGGTCGGGCCCGGGGCAAGCAGCAACAATACTAGGGCTGAAACAGTGGCCAACATGGTTACGCGACGTCCTTCCTCACTCTGAACCACGCAGCATACAGTGCCGGTAGGAACAATAGCGTCAACGCTGTCGCCACAATCAACCCGCCCATGATCGCCACCGCCATTGGCCCGAAGAACACACTGCGTGACAGCGGGATCATCGCCAGTACCGCCGCAAGCGCTGTCAGCACAATCGGGCGGAAGCGTCGGACGGTGGCTTCGATGATCGCTTGCCACGGCGCCAGGCCGGCCTTGATGTCTTGTTCGATCTGGTCCACCAGGATCACCGAGTTGCGCATGATCATGCCCGACAAGGCAATGGTCCCCAGCATGGCCACAAAGCCAAAGGGCTGGCGGAACACCAAAAGGAACAGCGTGACGCCGATCAAGCCCAGCGGCGCCGTGAGAAACACCATCGCTGTGCGTGAGAAGCTGCGCAGTTGCAGCATCAGCAAGGTCAGCACCACCACGATAAACAGCGGCACGCCGGCCTTCACCGAGTTCTGGCCACGGGCGGAGTCTTCGACGGTGCCGCCGACGTCCAGCAGATAGCCGTCCGGCAATTCGGCGCGCACGCCTGCGAGGGTCGGCAGAATTTGCTGAACCAGGGTCGCCGGTTGTTCCTTGCCGTAGATGTCGGCGCGAACAGTGACTGTCGGCAGACGGTTACGGTGCCAGATGATGCCCTCCTCAAACCCGTATTCGAGGGTGGCAATCTGCGACAGCGCCACGCTTTTACCGTTGTCGGTCGGCACGGCCAGGCTAGGCAGCAGCGACAGTTCGGTGCGTTCGTGGATGGTGCCGCGCAGGAGAATCTCGATCAATTCGTTGTCCTCCCGGTATTGGCTGACGCTGGAGCCGGTAAGTGAACTCTGCAGGAATTTCGACAAGTTGGCGGTGCTGACGCCAAGGGCACGGGCGCGGTCCTGGTCGATGTTCAGGTAGACGATTTTGCTCGGTTCTTCCCAATCCAGGTGCACGTTGGCCACGTGGGAATTCTCGCGAACCTTGGCCGCCACTTTCCGAGCAAGGGCGCGGACTTCTTCGATGTGCTCGCCCGTCACACGAAACTGCACCGGGTAACCCACGGGCGGGCCGTTTTCCAGGCGGGTAACGCGTGAACGCAGGTCGGGGAATTGTTCATTAAGGGTTTCGATCAACCAGGTGCGCAGGCTTTCGCGCCCCTCGATGGTCTTGGCCAGCACCACAAATTGCGCGAAGCTGGCGGCCGGCAGTTGCTGGTCCAGGGGTAAGTAGAAACGCGGCGAACCGGTACCGACGTAGGCCACGTAGTTGTCGATGCCGGCGTGGTCCTTGAGCATGGCTTCCAGGCGCTTGACCTGGTCGGCGGTGTTGCTCAGGGAGGCACCTTCGGCCAGCTTCAGGTCGACCATCAACTCCAGGCGACCGGAGGCCGGAAAGAATTGCTGCGGCACGAAGCGGAACAAGGCCACCGAGCCGATAAACAGCAGCAGGGTCAGCACGATCACAGTTTTGCGCCGGCTCACGCACCACTCCACCAAACGTCTGACACGCTGGTAAAAGGGTGTTCCGTAAGGATCCGGGCCATTGGTGCCGTGTTTGGCCGCATGAATCTTCGCCAAATCCGGCAGGAGTTTTTCCCCCAGGTAGGGCACGAACACCACGGCAGCAACCCACGAGGCCAGCAACGCGATGGTCACCACTTGGAAGATCGAACGGGTGTATTCGCCGGTGCTCGATTGCGCGGTGGCAATCGGCAGGAAGCCAGCCGCCGTGATCAGCGTGCCGGTGAGCATGGGGAAGGCGGTACTGGTCCAGGCGAAACTGGCGGCTTTGAGCCGGTCATAGCCCTGCTCCATTTTGATCGCCATCATTTCCACGGCGATGATCGCGTCATCCACCAGCAAACCGAGCGCCAGTACCAATGCGCCGAGAGAAATCTTGTGCAGCCCGATGCCGAGGTAATACATGGTGGCGAAGGTCATCGCCAACACCAACGGAATCGCCAGGGCCACCACCATGCCCGTGCGCACACCGAGGGAGAAGAAGCTCACCAGCAATACGATGGCCAATGCTTCGGCCAGCACCTGCACGAATTCACCGACACTGGTTTTCACCGCCGCCGGTTGGTCCGACACTTTGCGCAGCTCCATGCCGGCCGGAAGGTTCTTTTGCAAACGTGCGAATTCGCCTTCAAGCGCCTTGCCTAATACCAGGATGTCGCCACCGTCACGCATCGCCACGGCCAGGCCGATCGCATCCGCGCCCATGTAGCGCATGCGCGGTGCCGGTGGGTCGTTGAAGCCCCGGTGAATATCGGCTACATCGCCGATACGAAAGGTTCGGTCACCTACGCGTATGGGAAAGTCGCGAATCTCCTCCACCGTTTTGAAATTGCCCGACACGCGCAGTTGCACGCGTTCGCTCGGGGTTTCAAAGAAGCCGGCGGTGGACACTGCGTTCTGTTCCTGCAACGCCTGCTGCACGGCTGCCAATGGCAGGCCCAGGGTGGCGAGCTTGAGGTTGGACAGCTCGATCCAGATCTTCTCATCCTGCAGGCCGAGCAACTCGACCTTGCCCACGTCCGCTACCCGTTGCAGCTGAATCTGGATGCGGTCGGCGTAGTCCTTGAGCACGGCATAGTCGAAGCCGTCGCCGGTCAGGGCGTAGATATTACCGAAGGTGGTGCCGAACTCATCGTTGAAAAACGGGCCTTGGATATCCGGCGGCAAGGTCTGGCGGATGTCGCTGATCTTCTTGCGCACCTGGTACCACAGCTCCGGAATCTGGACCGAGTGCATGGAGTCACGGGCGATAAAGGTGACCGTGGACTCACCGGGGCGTGAGAACGACACGATGCGCTCGTACTCGCCGGTCTCCATCAGTTTCTTCTCGATACGCTCGGTGACCTGGCGCGAGACTTCCTGGGCGGTTGCGCCGGGCCAGTTGGTCTTGATCACCATGGCTTTGAAGGTGAAGGGCGGGTCTTCACTTTGTCCCAACTTGGTGTAGGACAAGGTGCCAACCACAGCCAGCAGGATCATCAGGAACAGCACGATCTGGCGATTACGCAACGCCCATTCGGAAAGATTGAAACCCATCGGGGACTACTCCTTGGCCGCCAGATTCACGACACGGTTGGAGCGATCCACCGGGCGCACTTGCTGGCCCTCGTGGAGCACATGCACGCCCGCTGCAACCACCCAGTCGGTGGGGGTCAAGCCTTCCAGGACGGGGACGGTTTTTTCGCCGAACGCGCCGATGCGTACCGGGGTGCGCTTGAGGGTATTGTCCGGCGCCACACGCCAGACGTAGGACGCGCCATTCTCCGCACTGAGGGCAGACAGCGGCACCGACAGCGGAACAACGCCATCGGCCTGTATGAATACGCGTGCGCTCTGGCCCAGTTCCGCCGGCACTTTGCCGCCGATGAACGCCACGCGGGCGGCAAACGTGCGCGACTTTGGATCGGCGGCGGGGGACAGTTCACGAATGCGCCCGGTAAAGCGCTGGTCCGGCTGGCTCCACAGCTCCACCGCGACCGGCTGGCCGATCTTGAAGCGGCCAAAGCCTTGTTCGGGCAGGCTGATGAGCACCTCGCGCTCGCCATCAGTGGCCAGGGTGAACACGGTTTGGCCAGCGGACACCACTTGGCCGACTTCTACGGCACGCTTGGCGACGACCCCATCCTGCGGGGCACGGAGCACCGCGTAACCGGCCTGGTTGCTGGCCACATCGAACTCGGCCTTGATTTGCTTGAGGCGCGCTTCACCGGACCGGTAGAGGTTTTCGGAATTGTCGTACTGGGAACGGCTGACCATCTGACGGTCCATCAGGGTCTTGTAACGATCACGTTCGGCGCGGACCAGGCTCAGGTTGGCCTCGGCGGCGGCGACTTGGGCGCGGGTGGCCTCCAGTTGCAAGCGCACATCCTGCGGGTCGAGTTCCGCCAACGGTTGGTTGGCCTTGACCCGCTCGCCCTCTTCCACCAGGCGCTTACTGACTTTGCCACCGATACGAAAGGCCAGGTCCGGCTCATAACGAGCCCGCACTTCACCGGGGTAGCTGTCCATCGACTGGGCCGATGGTTGCGGTTGCACCACCATCGCAGGGCGGACGGTGATCTGGGCCGGTTCTTCATGGCCGCAGGCGGCCAATAGGAAGACCAGGCTGACAGGCAACGCAAAGGGCAGGAAAGTGCTGCGCATGCTGAAGGACCTTTCGCAAATGAAGCTAGGAATAATTATACTGGCCAGTATGTTATTAATACCAAACTCACCAGTCCAGTATTAAAGGTGGAAATGTCCGACAATCCTGTAAACACCAACAGCCCCGGGCGGCCAAAGGACATGGCAAAACGCCAGGCAATTCTCGATGCAGCGAAATTCCTGTTTCTGAGCAATGGTTACGCCAGCACCAGCATGGATGCCGTGGCCCTTGAGGCAGGCGTATCGAAACTCACCGTCTACAGCCACTTCACCGACAAAGAGACCTTGTTCACCGCCGCGGTGGTGGCCAAGTGCGAAGAGCAGTTGCCGGTGATGTACTTCGAACTGCCCGAGGGCATGCCCGTCGAGACGGTGTTGCTGAATATCGCGCGGGGGTTTCATCGGCTGATCAACAGCGAGGAGTCGGTGAACCTGCACCGCCTGATGATGACCACCGGCAATCAGGACGTGAAACTCTCACAGATCTTCTTCGAAGCCGGGCCAATGCGCATGCTCCAGGGCATGGAGCGCCTGCTCAGCAAGATCGACCAGAGCGGCGCCCTAAGCATCGAAAAAACCTTTACGGCAGCCGAGCACTTTTTTTGCCTGCTCAAGGGCACGGCAAATTTCTGCCTGCTGTATGGCTGCGGCGGGCAACTGACCGAAGAAGCCGCCGAAGCCCATGTGCAGGAGGTGGTGGGGTTGTTTATGCGGGCCTACAGGCCATGAACATCAGGCTTTGAGCGCTTTCTTGGGATAGATGTCATAGCGGCTGGACTTGCCATCCAGCGCATGGCTCGGCTTGGGCCCTTCGATGCACGGCGCCTTGCGCGGGCGCTTGACCACCACGCGGTGGCTGGCCAGGGCCAGGGCGGCGGCCAGCAAGGCCGGTGCGTCCGGGTCATCACCTACCAGCGGGCGGAACAGGCGCATTTCCTTCTTCACCAAGGCGGTTTTCTCACGGTGAGGGAACATCGGGTCGAGGTAGATCACCTGTGGTGGCTCGCCTTCCCAATTGAGCATAACGTCGATGGAGTTGCCCTTGAGCAGCTTCATGCGTGCCACGATCGGCGCCACCTCAAAATCCTCTGCACCGCGCGCCAGGCCGTCTTCGAGCAAGGCGCCGATCAACGGTTGGCGTTCGATCAGGCTCATCTCGCAGCCCAGGCTGGCCAGCACAAATGCGTCCTTGCCCAGGCCTGCCGTGGCATCCAACACCCGAGGACGCACGCCTTGGGCAATGCCGACGGCTTTGGCAATCATCTGCCCGCTGCCCCCACCGTAGAGCCGACGATGGGCCGCGCCGCCTTCGACAAAGTCCACTCGCACCGGCCCCGGCGCGTCAGGGCCTAGCTGTTGCAGTTGTAGGCCATGCTCGCCAACTTGCAGGGAAAAGTCCGCGTCCGCGAGCTGTAGAGGCAAGCCAAGCTGCGCTGCCCACTGCTCGGCGCGGCCCTTGAAACCGTCGCCCAAGGCCTCGACCTGGATGCGGCTGGCCGCTGGTTGTTCGCTCATCAATCACTACGCTCAAAAATATTAAGGATCGGCAAACAGCGGCCGATAAAAATAACAGTCAGGTATTTTGCCAGAGCTGAGCGTCGACCGAGAAAAATGTCAGACATTCTCCCCCTAACCATCGGTGTACTGCCGACCCACAACCACTACGGCCTGCGCAATACTCAAGCGCTGGCCGGGGTGAGCCATGTGTGGCAGGACTTCTTCGCCCGAGCGCTGGCCGAGCAGCTCGGCGATACGCCCGCCGCGCTCGCCGCCCAGGCGCCGGCAGCGGTGGACCCAGCGGTAGAACCCCACGAAGGCGCCGACCTGTTGTCGCAGATCCTCACGCAGCGTGAGTGCGACGTGAAAGACACCGAGATCGCACCGCCTGAGCCACTGTTCCTGCCCATCGCCGAATTCGAAACCGAGTTGCTGCCACCGGCTGCGACGCCGTACCCGGACGAAGAAATCGTCGCCCAGCAGCGCCAGCAGAATTTCGAAAGCGGCTGGGTACGCCCCATCGTACTCACCGCCGGCCAACCGCTGCCCGAGCCAAGCCCGGCGCCGCAAGCTCGCCCCCTGCATTTGCCGATCGCCGAGTTCGAACTGGACTTGTTGCCGCCGCCCGCCACGCCGTACCCGACCGAAGAGCTGGTGGCCCAACAAAAAGCCCTGGACTTCGATTACTACTGGGCACGCCCACTGATCGCCAATAATCTGCGCCTGGCCGCCTGAGCCTCAGCGGCACACCCACCAACGTCCCATGTCCAGATGGAAATGGTTGCGGTGCGCGGCGTTGTAGTCCGGGCTCAACACCACGTTGAAATTATCGCAGGCGCTATCACGCACCTGACGCAGGAATCGTGCGCGGTCGCCCTCCCCCGGCCAATCCTTGAGCACGCTGATACTGCGCCCATCCGCCAACCGGAACCCGGCGATATCCAAGGCATTGGCCGACGCATGCTGACTGAGCCGCCCTTGGGCACGACCATAGATATTGCGACAAGCAAAGCTGCCCAGGTGATCGACCCGCGTGACGGCCTGGCCGAACACCGCCTGGGCCGCCGGTTGCAGGCTGTGCCGCTCGAACAGCGCGAACGCCACCGCCAACGGGCAACTGGCGAGAAAGCTGCTGCTTAGGGCCACGTCTGCAGCCTGCACGCGCAAGGTATTGCGCAAAGGACAGGCTGCATCGGCCGGCGTGTCGGCCTGATGGCTGACGCGCAGGCCGGAGGTTTTCAGCACCTGGTCGCACAACGCCGGATCCTCCTGCAAGCGCCCAAGCTTGTAGCGGGTCAACAGGTTCGGGCTGGCACGCACGTCCAGCGGCGCCCACGGGTTCCATTGAGCCGGCAGCGGCACCCAGCCTCGCCCTACACCGACCGCAACAGCGCCACCGAGCAGCAGTAACACAGCCAATATTTTGAAAAATCGCACGCCTTAGCCCTTGAAGAACTGATTGGCTGTGCTGAACGGCATCGAACGTTCGGTAAAGGTGAAAGTGCCCAGTTCATAGACTTCCTGCGCCGCCCGGTAGAACTCGCCATAGGCCGCCAACGCCAGGGCCGATCCCACGCTGATGCGCTTGACCCCCATCGCACTCAATTGCGCCACGCTGAGCTTCAAGCCGCCGGACATCAACACATTCACCGGCTTGGGCGCCACGGCCTTGACCACCGCCAACACCTCCTGCGCGCTGCGAAGGCCCGGCGCGTACAACACGTCGGCACCGGCTTCGGCGTAGGCCTGAAGGCGGCGAATGGTGTCAGGCAAATCCAGGCGACCATGCAGGAGGTTTTCCGCTCGGGCCGTCAGCGTGAAGGGGAATGGCAAGCTGCGGGCGGCGGCGACGGCAGCTTCCACACGTTCGACAGAGCGCTCAAAAGCATAGATCGGGTCGACCGCAATGCCCGTGGCATCTTCGATGGAGCCACCGACGATACCGCTGGCAGCAGCGCGCAGGATGGTCTGGGCGCAGCCTTCAGGCGTGTCGCTGAAACCGTTCTCCAGGTCAGCCGCCACCGGCAGTGCGGTGGCCTTGGCGATCATGGCGGCATTGAGCAAGGTGTCTTCGAGGGACAACGCCCCTTCCGCATCCGGGCGCCCCAGGCTGAATGCATAACCCGCACTGGTCGTGGCGAGGGCTTCAAAACCCAGGCTGGCGAGCATCACGGCAGAGCCCGCGTCCCAAGGGTTGGGCATCACGAAGGCGCGGTCGCGCTCATGCAAGGCCTTGAAGGTTTCGGCGCGTCGGGCTTGGGCATCCATGACTGACTCCTGGCGGGAAAAGGAGCCCTAGAGTAACCCCAGTTGTTCGGCTTCGGGTTGTCGATCCAATGTCGGCAGCGCGGGTAAGCCGGGCAGACGGGCCATCAGTTTGTCGTGGAAACGCAAAGCCAGTTGCGCAGCCAGGCGGTTGTCCGAGGTGTGCAAGAACACGTAAGGCGTGCGGCCCTCTTCGATCCAACCGGCGATTTTTTCTACCCACGGAATCAGGAACGGGTCGTTGGCTTCCAGCTCCGGATGGCCAATAAACCGCAATTGCGGAAACTGGGTCAGCGCGGCCGGGCGCGTTGGTACCTTGGGCTTTTTTGATTGGGCATGCAGCACCGCCGCCGAGGTGGACGTGCAACTGAACAACGCGCGCGGATCAAGGCAAATACGTTCGACGCCGCGGTCGCGAAGCAGGCGGTTGAGCATGCGCTCGGCATCGCCTTTGGCGAAGAACTCCGGGTGGCGCACTTCCACCGCCAGCGGGCGCTCCAGGCCATCAATAAAACCAGCCAGTTCAGCCAGGCGTTGTGGTGAAAAACTCGCCGACAGTTGCAGCCACAACGGTGAAACGCGCTCACCGAGCGGGCTCATCAAACCGACAAAACTTTCTGCCGCTGGCAATTGCTCACGCAAGTCGCCGCCATGACTGATATCACCGGGGAATTTTGCGGTGAAGCGAAAATCGTCCGGCATGATTTCAGCCCAGCGCTGCACCGTGGCGGCTGAAGGGCGGGCATAGAACGTGGTATTGCCTTCAACCGCGTTGAAGACCTGGGAATAGAGGGCGAGGTAATCGTTGGAACGTGCATCGGCTGGGTACAGGTACTCGCGCCAGGCGTTTTCGCTCCAGGACGGGCAACCGAGGAAGTAAGGCAGACGCATCAGATGTGGATGTCGAGGCCCAGCACTTCCATATCCCATTCGACAAAACCGGCGGTGGTCAGGTAACTGGCCAGGGCGGTGGCAACGCTTTTGCTCATGGAGCGCGGGAAGACCATGTCTTGTTGACGGGCGGGAAGGCCGCTGATGCGTGCTTGAGCGTTGGCCTGCGCGTCGGACTGGACTTCAATGAAGTCCGGCGAATCCTCGACAGACTCGTCCACCGTGACGTTTGCCTTACGCGGCTTACGCTTGATTGGGTACGACTGTGAGGAAAATCCATCTATACGCATAGGCGCGAACTCGCTATCAGTAATGGCATTTTGGCAGCACTGTCCGTTGCGCGCAAATGCTCTGGTGATAACTAGAACACATAATTTGAAAAAGGTTTAAAACCTGGGACAAATTCTGACGATTGGCGACTTTTGCCGCCAATCACCAGCCTTTTTGGCGTCAAATAATCCCGCGTTCGGCTTTGGTTTGCGCGACTTTATCGCGCAGGTAAACCGGTGCAGCCTGATCTGCAGGAATCGCCTCGCCACGCTCAAACGCGAAGCGCGCCAGGGTCAGCAGATCTTCGGCGTGAGGCAACATGGCGGCGTCCTGGCCAACCAGTTGAACGCCGATACGCTCGCCATAGCCCCAGCCAGTGCCCGCACCGAACCAGTCGCCGCTGGCATCGTCTGGCAATGCCGACGATTGCGGGGGTTGCACCGCTTCCACGCCCACCAGGCGCATTTCGCCAGCGGTTTCGCGGTAACAGCCCCAATAGACCTCATCCATCCGCGCATCAATGGCGGCGGCCACTTGCGAGGCGCCATGCTCACGCAATGCGCGCTGGGCCAGTACCGCAAGGTTGGACACCGGCAATACCGGGCGCTCCAGCGCGAACGCCAGCCCCTGGACGACGCCGATAGCGATACGCACACCGGTAAACGCGCCAGGGCCACGGCCAAAGGCGATGGCATCGACGGCAGCCAGGGTGGTGCCCGCGTCTTCCAGCAGTTGCTTGATCATCGGCAACAGCTTCTGCGCGTGCAGGCGCGGGATCACCTCGTAGTGGCTTGTTACTTTGCCATCGTGCAGCAAGGCAACGGAGCAAGCTTCAGTCGCGGTGTCCAGGGCCAGCAGGGTGCTCATCGGTGGGGGTGTCCAAGTCGAAAAAAAGTGCGCCAGTATAAACAACAACGGCCCGCAAGCGGGCCGTTGTGTCGCAAGCCGATCGAAGGATCAGCTCAGTGCTTGCAGCACCTTGGCAGTGATGGCTTCTACCGAGCCAACGCCAGGGATGTGGCTGTACTTCGGCTTGCCCTGGGCTGCGGACAGCTTCTGGTAGAAGTCCACCAGCGGCTTGGTCTGCGAGTGGTAGACCGACAAGCGATGACGCACGGTTTCTTCAGTGTCGTCTTTACGCTGCACCAGGTCTTCACCGGTGACATCGTCCTTGCCTTCAACCTTCGGCGGGTTGTAGACCACGTGGTACACACGGCCCGAACCTTCGTGAACGCGACGGCCGGCAATACGCTGGACGATTTCTTCGTCTTCAACGGCGATTTCGACCACGGCGTCCAGCTCTACGCCGGCCTTCACCAGGGCTTCAGCCTGGGGAATGGTGCGTGGGAAGCCGTCGAACAGGAAACCGTTCTTGCAGTCTTCCTGGCTGATGCGTTCCTTGACCAGGTTGATGATCAGGTCATCGGAAACCAGGCCGCCGCTGTCCATCACACTCTTGGCGATCAGGCCCAGCTCGGTGCCAGCCTTGACGGCCGCACGCAGCATGTCGCCGGTGGAGATTTGTGGAATGCCGAATTTTTCAGTGATGAACTTTGCCTGAGTACCTTTACCGGCCCCGGGAGCTCCCAGCAGAATGACGCGCATTGATGTGCTCCTCAATTTTTATATAGAGATGACGCTCGGATTCACCGCGTGGGGGCAAATCTCAAAGAAGTGTGGCTCGTAACAATAGGATTCGGGCCGCCCAAACGGCCAAAGGCTGATCAAGATACACAGCAGGCCTTAACCACACAAGCCGCCAAAAGTCGCAGGAACCGCGCCAGGCATGCGTCATAGGTAGGGTATGCCTGAGTGCAACCCGGCCCTGTAAACGCCGACCGCCCTGTTCCGGGCGGCCGTCGTGGTTTATCTGCAAACCATTGAGAACACGCAAAAAACCTCAGCCAGTGTTGCGCAAACCAGCGGCAATACCGGCCACGGACACCAGCAGCGCCTGTTCCAGAGGGCTGTCCTGCGCCGCTTCCTGCTGGCGCGAGCGTGCCAGTAACTCGGCCTGCAACAGGTGCAGGGGATCGAGGTAGGTGTTGCGCAAGCGGATGAACTCCAGGGTGTCGGGGCTATGGGCCAGCAGTTGCGACTGGCCGGTCAGGCCAAGCACCACATCACAAGCCTGCGACAATAGGTCGCGCAAGTGCGCACCCAATGGCAGCAGGTCCGGTTGCACCAAACGCTCGTCATACAGCCGCGCGATATCGGCATCAGCCTTGGCCAGCACCATTTCCAACATATCGATGCGGGTGCGGAAGAACGGCCACTGTTCACGCATCTGCCCCAGCAGTTCACCTTCACCGCGCTCCAAAGCCTTGCTCAACGCCGCTTCCCAACCCAGCCAGGCCGGTAGCATCAGACGGGTCTGGGTCCAGCCGAAGATCCAGGGGATGGCGCGCAGGCTTTCTATACCGCCGGCGCGGCGCTTGGCCGGACGACTGCCCAATGGCAAACGCCCCAACTCCTGCTCGGGGGTGGACTGGCGAAAATACTCGACGAATTGCGGATTTTCCCGCACCACAGCGCGGTAAGCGCTGACACCGTCGGCCGCCAATTCGTCCATCAAATGGCGCCAGGCCGGCTGCGGCGGCGGCGGTGGCAGCAACGTCGCTTCCAGCACCGCGGCCAGGTACAGATTGAGGTTCTGCTCGGCGATGTCCGGCAGGCCGAACTTGAAGCGGATCATCTCGCCCTGTTCGGTGGTACGGAACCGCCCCGCCACCGAACCCGGCGGCTGCGACAGGATTGCCGCGTGGGCCGGGCCGCCGCCACGCCCGACGGTGCCACCGCGACCGTGGAATAACAGCAGTTCCACCTGTTGCTCACGGCAGATATCCACCAACCGCTCCTGCGCCCGGTACTGCGCCCAGGCAGCGGCAGTGGTACCGGCGTCCTTGGCCGAGTCGGAGTAACCGATCATCACTTCCTGCGGGCCCTGCAACCGGGCGCGATAGCCCGGCAGCAGCAACAGTTGCTCTATCACCGGGCCGGCGTTATCCAGGTCGGCCAGGGTCTCGAACAGCGGCACCACGCGCATCGGTCGTTGTACGCCCGACTCTTTAAGCAGCAGTTGCACAGCGAGCACGTCCGAGGCAGCCCCGGCCATGGAGATAACGTACGAGCCCAGCGAAGCGGCCGGCGCAGCCGCGATTTCTCGACAGGTATTCAATACCTCAGCGGTATCCGCCGATGGTTTGAAATAACCCGGCAGCAGCGGCCGGCGGTTGGCCAGCTCTTTGGTCAGGAAACCGATGCGCGCGTCTTCGTCCCACTCCTCGTAACGACCCAGGCCCAGGTAATCGGTGATTTCAGTCATGGCCGCCGAGTGGCGACTGGAATCCTGACGCACGTCCAAGCGCACCAGGAACAGGCCGAACGTCACGGCTCGGCGCAGGCAGTCGAGTAGCGGACCGTCGGCAATCACGCCCATGCCGCACTCATGCAATGACTGATAGCACAGCTCCAACGGCTCCAGCAGGTCGCGGTTGTTCTGCAGCACCTCAGCCGGGGCCGGCGTGCTGCTGCTCAACGCGGTGTGCGCCCATTGGCGCGTAGCGCGCAGGCGTTCGCGCAGTTGCTTGAGCAAGGCGCGGTAAGGCTCGACGCTGTCACCGACCTTGGCCTGCAACGCCGGGCTGGCCTTTTGCATCGACAGCTCGGAGGCCAGGTGATCGATGTCGCGCAGGTACAGGTCGGCGGCCATCCAGCGCGCCAGCAGCAACACTTCGCGGGTGACCGACGCGGTGACATTTGGGTTGCCATCCCGGTCGCCGCCCATCCAGGATGCAAAACGAATCGGCGCAGCTTCCAGCGGCAAGTGCAAGCCGGTGGCGGCGTGCAAGGCATGGTCAGCCTTGCGCAAATAATTCGGGATGGCGTGCCACAGCGAATGCTCGATCACCGCAAAGCCCCATTTGGCCTCGTCCACCGGGGTGGGTCGGGTGCGGCGGATTTCTTCGGTGTGCCAGGCCTCGGCGATCAACCGTTGCAGGCGCTGGCGGATCTGCTCGCGCTCGGCGGTCGTGAGGTCGCGGTGATCTTGCAGCGCCAGTTGCGCGGCGATCGCATCGTATTTCTGGATCAGGGTACGGCGCGCCACTTCGGTGGGGTGCGCCGTGAGGACCAAGTCAATCTCCAGGCGCCCCAGTTGGCGGGCCAGGGATTCGTTGCTGTGCCCTTCGCTTTGCAGGCGGGCCAGCAACTCCGGTAGTACGCGCGATTCGAAGGGCGCCGGCTGCGACTCATCGCGCCGGTGAATCAACTGGTACTGCTCGGCAATGTTGGCCAGGTTGAGAAACTGGTTGAAAGCCCGGGCAACCGGCAACAACTCATCTTCCTGCAACTGGTTGAGGCTGGTGCTCAGTTCATCACCAGCGCCGCGACGGTCGGCCTTGGCGCCTTTGCGGATCTGCTCGATCTTGTCGAGAAAATCATCGCCGTACTGCTCTCGAATGGTGTTGCCCAGCAGTTCACCCAGCAGGTGAACATCCTCACGCAAGCGTGCATCGATATCACTCATCAGCCAATCTCCAGCCAGAAATCCGGGACGCGCAGGCCTGCCAGAGTGCCGCCAGCATCGTTTTATGACAAGACTTTAAACCTTGTCGCTTGCAGCTAGTCTCAACTGTGAGCCGCCGCGTTATCCCTGCGTGCGACTGGTCACTCATCACCGCCTGCCATCCCAGGCTTTATTGAGGTTGCCATGAAAATTCGAGAACTGGCCCAGCATTGGGAAGAGAACGCCAAAGGTCGCTTGACCAAGACCGAGTACGCCATCCATCTGGATGTAGAGGCCGCCGCACGGCTGGCGGCCATTGCCGAAATGTACCCCAAGCGCCAAACCGAAGAACTGCTCGGCGAGCTGATCGGCGCCGCCCTTGAGGAGCTGGAAGCCAGCTTTCCCTATATCAAGGGGCAACACGTCATCGCCACCGATGAAGAGGGCGACCCGCTGTATGAAGACGTCGGCCCCACGCCTCGCTTCCTGACATTGTCCCGTCGCTACCTGCACGATATGTCAGCCAGCGCCGACGAACCGAAGCACTGACAGACACCGCTTCCCCACCTCAAAACCACGTATTCCGGGCCTCGACAGAGGCTCGGCATACCGTTGCGCGCGGCCAAAGTTCCAAGTTTTTACGCTGACCGTTTAGTCAGATATTTTTTTAGGCAAATCGCCATCTTCGCTGAACTATTCAAAAAAGCCTCCGGTCACAACCAGTAAGCCATCACTTGGAACGGCCGTTTGAAAGGGCATCGCGAGCATTGCTTCCGGGCCCACTACCGGTGACCGACCGAGATGGATTTTGAAGTTTTTCAGGAGTTATCCAATGGAGTTGAAGACGATGAAGACCAGCACTGCCAAATCCTCGTTTAACCACCTGCGCGGGCTTAAATTGGCCGCGCTGGCAATCGGCACCAGCTTCGTTCTGGCGGGCTGCGCCGGCAACCCACCGACCGAACAGTACGCCGTCACGCAGTCTGCAGTGAACAGCGCGGTGAGCGCCGGCGGCACCGAGTATGCGGCCGTAGAAATGAAATCGGCCCAGGACAAGCTCAAGCAAGCCGAAATCGCGATGCACGACAAGAACTACGACGAGGCCCGTCGCCTGTCTGAACAAGCTGAATGGGACGCTCGCGTTGCAGAGCGCAAAGCCCAGGCAGCCAAGGCTGACCAGGCGGTGAAGGATTCCCAGAAGGCCGTTGACGAGCTGCGCAAGGAAGGCATGCGCCCGGCTGCTATCCAGCAGAAATAAGCCGCCGCCCCCGACTGCATCGCACCTGATATCGAATTGAAAGGACGACACGACTATGCGTAAACAATTGATGATCCCTGCCCTGCTGGCGATGAGCGTTGCCTTGGCGGCCTGCTCCACCCCGCCGAACGCGAACCTGGAAAACGCACGGACCAATTTCTCGGCCCTGCAAGCCAACCCTAACGCAACCAAAGTTGCAGCCCTGGAAACCAAGGATGCCCAGGATTGGCTGGACAAGGCCGACAAAGCCTATCGCGATAAGGAAGACCAGAAGAAAGTCGACCAACTGGCGTACCTGACCAACCAGCGCGTGGAAGTGGCCAAAGACACCATCGTGCTGCGTGAGTCCGAAGCCAAGCTGAAAAATGCCGGCGACGAACGCGCCCGCGCCCTGCTGGACGCCCGTGACGCGCAGATCAAGCAACTGCAAGACAGCTTGAATGCCAAGCAAACCGAGCGCGGCACCCTGGTGACCTTTGGTGATGTGCTGTTTGCCACCAACAAGGCCGACCTGAAATCCAGCGGTCTGGTCAACATCAACAAGCTGGCGCAGTTCCTCCAGGAAAACCCGGATCGCCAGGTAATTGTTGAAGGCTATACCGACAGCACCGGCGCAGACGCCTACAACCAGAGCCTGTCGGAGCGCCGTGCGGCTTCGGTACAGGTAGCGCTGATCAAGATGGGCGTTGACCCACGTCGCATCGTGACCACTGGCTATGGCAAGGAATACCCGGTTGCCGATAACGGCAGCGTTTCCGGTCGCGCCATGAACCGCCGCGTTGAAGTGACCATCTCCAACGACAACCAGCCGGTCAAGCCACGGTCTTCCGTTGCTAACTGATTGATTGACGCTGCACGAAAAAACCCACCGTAAGGTGGGTTTTTTTTGATCAACCGAATGTGATGGGGCAATCAGCATCGTCTGGCAGCGTGATCGTGGTGGTGTCATAGGCGTTGTCAGACAGCCTGTCCATCAATTGCTTGAGCGCGTGTTCTTGCGCGTCTCTAAGCTCCAGCGCTTCATGCCCCCTGGCCATGTCCAACATGTTGCGTATTGCTCCAATTGCTATAGCCACCTTCCTGGCTCCGCTCTGCGTAAGTTATTACACCTTATGTGGCTTCCTACGCAATACGGTTCCAGATATGTCCGCCGAAGGCTTATTGTTGCAGTTGAGGTGTCTCCTGGCCTACGCAGCGCACGGCCTGCTTCTTATTGTTCACCAGTACCCCACTGAGGCCTTTCTGCTCGGTGTCGAACATCACCAGCACGCCATCGACGCATTGCGCCACTTGGCTGGCCGGAGTCAGGGAAATCTTGTAGTCCTCGCCGGGCACGGTCTTGAGCATGGTGAAGTCGCTCAGCAGCAACGCGTCTTCGGGTTTCGCGAAGTGCAGGTAGCCGTAGTACCACAGGCAACCGACGGTACCGATGATGGTGCCGATGCCGGTGAGAATCAGCGGGATCATGTTGCGTTCTTCACTCATTGCGGGCTCTCTGATGAATCAGCTTCAGGAATGGGGTAGTTCGCAATTTCGCCCAGGCGGCGCAGGCCGTTGAAGTGCTGCGGGTCGTCCAGATAGCGCAGCATCACGGTTTGCCAGGTCTTGTCGGCAAAGGTCTGCACATGGCCGCCACGGGTCAACTGCAACACCCGTGGCGCGGGCGCAGCCTGATACAGGCGGATACCGTTGGCCAGGGGCACGATGGGGTCATCCAGGCTGTGGAACAGCAGTTTCGGCACACGGGTCAGTTGCGCCATGGCGTTGATCGCACTGTCAGCGTCGGGTACCAGCCAGGACAAGGGCACTTGCAGTGGCCATGTTAACCAAGAGGTGCTCAGCGCAAATTGTCCCACGTCACGATAACTGGCGGGCACGCCGTCCAGCACCAGGGCCTTGAGCTGGGTCTGACGCTCCGGGTGTCCTGCCAGGTAATGCACCGCCAGCGCACCGCCCAGGCTTTGACCCAGCACGATCAGCGGTCGACCCTGGGTTTCAGGGGCCTTGTCGATCCACCTGAACGCCGCATCGATATCCTGGTAAATCGCCGGCAATGACGGCGTACCCTCGGACAACCCATATCCACGGTAGTCCACTAGCAGCACTTGATAGCCCTGCTCGGGCAACCACCAACTGCCGCCCAGGTGCCAGGCCAAGTTGCCGCCGTTGCCGTGCAGGTGCAGCACCGTGCCTTTGACCGGCGCGCCAGCCTTGGCCGGCAGCCACCAGGCGTGCAGCTTCACGCCGTCAGCGGTGGTGAGAGTCACGTCGCGGTACGCCAACCGGGCCTTTTCTGGGGTAAAGGGCAGGCCGGGCTCGGGGTAGAACAGCAGCGAACTGCAGCCGTTCAAGGTAAGTAGCAGGCATAGAATGCCGAGGATTCTCATCCGTTGAAGCCTCGTGAATAAACGCATTTAAAGGATATTGGAGTAATCCGCCTCGATCCGATCCAGGCTCAAGTGGTTGAGGAAGTTGGAGAAGCACATCCACGCCGCCAGTGCGTTCATGTCGCGAAACTGCTCCGGCAGGTACTTGGGCGGCACCACCAGGCCTTCGTCGACCAGTTGGCGCAGGGTGCGCATGTCTTCCAGGGTGGTCTTGCCGCAAAACAGCAGCGGCACTTGTTCCAGCTTGCCTTTGCGCACGGCCAGCTGAATGTAGTTGTAGACCATGATAAAGCCCTTGAGGTAGGACAAATCCTTGGTAAACGGCAGGCCGTTGGGCACCGAGCCACGGAACACGCGGCTGGCGTTGCCGTAGCTTTCGGCCATTTCAAAACCTTGTTCGCGGAAGAACTCGAACACCTGCAGGAAGTCGGCGCCCTCTTCCACCATGTGGATGGCGCGGGTGCGGTTGGTCAGTTTGCGCAAGCGACTCGGGTAGGAGGCAAAGGTGATGATCTCCATCAGGATCGCCAGGCCTTCCTGGGTCACGGTGGACGACGGTGGGCCTTTGGACAGGAAGGTGCAGATCGGCTGGTTCTGGCCGTTGAGGGTGGTGCCCACATGCACCAGGCCTTCATGGACTTCCAGGGCACGCACGTCGCGGCTGTTGAACATCGCGTCGGCGCGGATCTTGATGTAATCGGCACCCGCCGCCGCGTCGGCGACGATACCGTCCGACTCGAACACGCGGATGGTCTCTTCTGCCTCGCCAAACACTTTATTGAGGCGGGTTTGCAGCAGCGCGACAGCATCCTTGGCGGTCAGGGTCTTGGCTTCGTCCTTGAGGTCGCCACGGCCGTCGATGTTGTTCAAGTAGTCGGAGAGCATCATGCCCAGGTCGGCCAGCGTCGGGTCGCCGGCGTGGAACGCATCGGAAGCGGCGCCGTACAGCTCCTGGGAGATCAGGCCGAAGTCTTCGGTGCCACGTGCCTCGAGCATGCGCACCACCATGCGGTATTCACGGCACATGCGACGCATGATCTGCCCCACCGGGCTGAACTGGCCAAGCCGGCGGGTGATGTCACGCTCGATGTTCTGGAATTCCAGCTTCACCGCGCTGGAATCGAACGACAGCGGGCGGTTCAGGTAATAGTCGCGGTCCACGGCGGGCATTGCCTTGCCCTTGGCCTTGAGGAATCCCTGGCGAATGTTTTCGTCCCACTTCACGGCGTCGAGGACGCGAATCGGTGTTTGCGCCAGCACAATGCGATCGGACAAGGTGCGTATCGTCTGCTGGTAATCGTCCACCGGGTGTTTCCTTCTTTAAACGTTATTTACCCGCACGCCGGTAGCGCACGGCTTCAACGAACACATCGGCATTGGCCGGATCATCCAGGTAGGCAAACACCTGGCTCATGGAACTGTCGACCCGTACGCCGGCGCCTTCGACGGTATCCACGCTGCTGCCCTGCAGCACCTGTTGCCCGATGGCCTGGTGAATCTGTTCGAGGTCGAGGTTATAGACCACCAATTCGTGCTTATCGTCGAACTCGAACCCCGCCAGGAAGTAATGCCCTCCGAACCGGGCCGACAACGGTGCCGACAGGTACCAGCGGTTGCCATGACGCGAAACGGTAAACAGGTACTCATCGCGCTGGGCCGGCGTGGCTTTAGGGTAGCTCACCGCCTTGTAGCGGTGCTCACCGGCACGGCTGATGCGCAGATTGAGCGGTTCGCCCCAGGCATTCCTGCTGGTCCAATGGCCCAGCAACTCATCCGGCGCCGCATCATGGGCGGGCAACGGGTCCTTGAACGTGACCAGGCAACCGCTAAGCAACAGGAACGACAAGGCGATTACCGCCACACGCCAGGTTTTCATTGGACTCCCCCGGTGTCAGACCGAGGCCAACACCAAATGCATGTAGCGCTTGAGGATCTCAAGCATCTCTTCACCGGTCAGAGGCTCTGCGCCGCCCAGCAGGCCCTGATATTCCATCCGACTGATAATCGCCGTCAACACCTTGGCGTCCTGTTGCGGCTCGCGGGAGCCCAATACCTGGAAAAACTGCCCAGTGCCCTGCAACAGGATCTGCTGATGAGAACGCACCAGTTCGGCCAGGCGCGGGTTCAGCAGTGCTTCCTGGCGGAAGGCCTGCTCGGCCATCAGGTGTTCGCGGCGGTTGGTCAGTTGGCGCAGCACGTAGTCGGCAGTCAGGCGCGCGATGTCATCGGCCAGCTGCGAGCGCGACTCAGGGCTACCATCGCCGTAGGCCACCATCTCGCGCAGCAAGCCTTCGTTGCGCACCCACAGTTTGCCCATGAACGCGGCGCTGCGTTCGACGTACTGGGCAAAGGTGTCAGTGAGCAGGTCATCGATATCCTTGAAGTAATAGGTAGTGGCCGACAACGGCACCCCTGCCTCCGCCGCCACCGCCCGATGGCGCACGGCGCGTACGCCTTCGCGCACCACGATGCGCATGGCTGCATCGAGAATGTCCTGCCTGCGTTGCTCGCTGCCCCGGCGGCTGGCCTTACGGCCCTGGTACTGGACGCTTTCAGCCACGGCAGCAGCAATGCCGGCGGCGCCTTCTTGAGCGATTACGCGGTTCACGACACACATCCTTGAATAGATCAAAACCTGGCGCTGTTTGCTTGACGCTTAAAAACGCCACATAAAAAAGCCGCCTTATAAAAGGCGGCTTCGGATTTCGCTACGCTTACACTTCTGGCCGCATATGCGGGAACAGGATCACATCGCGGATCGACGGCGAGTTGGTCAACAACATCACCAGACGATCGATACCGATACCTTCACCGGCAGTCGGCGGCATGCCGTATTCCAGGGCACGCACGAAGTCAGCATCGTAGTGCATGGCTTCGTCGTCGCCGGCGTCCTTGTCGGCCACCTGGGCCATGAAGCGCTCGGCCTGGTCTTGCGCATCGTTGAGCTCGGAGTAGGCGTTGGCGATTTCGCGGCCACCGATGAACAGCTCGAAACGGTCGGTGACGTTCGGGTTGTCATCGTTGCGACGGGCCAGCGGCGACACTTCGAACGGGTACTGGGTGATGAAGTGCGGCTGTTCCAGCTTGTGCTCGACCAGCTCTTCGAAAATCATCACCTGCAATTTGCCCAGGCCTTCAAAGCCCAGCACCTTGGCGCCGGCCTTCTTGGCGATGGCGCGGGCCTTGTCGATATCGTTGAGGTCGTCAGCGGTCAGCTCAGGGTTGTACTTGAGGATCGAGTCGAACACCGACAGACGTACGAACGGCTCGCCGAAATGGAACACCTTGTCGCCGTACGGCACGTCGGTGCTGCCCAGGACCAGCTGCGCCAGTTCGCGGAACAGCTCTTCGGTCAGGTCCATGTTGTCTTCGTAGTCGGCGTAAGCCTGGTAGAACTCCAACATGGTGAATTCTGGGTTGTGACGGGTCGAGACGCCTTCGTTACGGAAGTTGCGGTTGATCTCGAACACCTTTTCAAAACCGCCGACCACCAGGCGCTTGAGGTACAGCTCCGGCGCGATACGCAGGAACATTTCCATGTCCAGCGCGTTGTGGTGGGTTTCGAACGGCTTGGCTGCGGCACCACCAGGGATGGTTTGCAGCATCGGGGTTTCGACTTCCAGGAAGTCACGCTGCATCAGGAAGCTGCGGATATGCGCGATGATTTGCGAACGCACGCGGAAAGTCTGGCGCACGTCTTCGTTGACGATCAGGTCAACGTAGCGTTGACGGTAGCGCTGCTCGGTGTCGGTCAGGCCGTGGTGCTTGTCCGGCAGTGGGCGCAGGGACTTGGTCAGCAGGCGCACGCTGGTCATCTCGACGTACAGGTCGCCTTTGCCGGAACGGGCCAGGGTACCTTCGGCTGCTATGATGTCGCCCATGTCCCAGGTTTTCACCGAGGCCAGGGTTTCTTCCGGCAGGGTCTTGCGGTTGACGTAGACCTGGATACGCCCGGTCATGTCCTGGATCACCATGAACGAGCCACGGTTGAGCATGATACGACCTGCCACCTTGACCGGAATCGCAGCTTCTGCCAGCTCTTCCTTGGTCTTGTCCGCGTACTGTTTCTGCAAGGCATCGCAGTAGTTGTCGCGGCGGAAGTCGTTGGGGAAGGCGTTACCCTTGGCGCGCTCGGCAGCCAGCTTTTCCTTGCGCAGGGCGATCAGGGAGTTTTCTTCCTGTTGCAGGGCTTGCGGGTCGAGTTGTTGGTCGCTCATGTCTTAAAATTTTCCATCAGGTTCGTTGTCCCAGGCGTAGGCCGGGGATCGCGGGCAAGCCCGCTCCTACAGGGGGTATTACAAGCCAGATTTCAGGCTGGCTTCCAGGTATTCGTCGATATCGCCGTCGAGCACCTTGTCGCAGTCGCTGCGTTCGATGTTAGTGCGCAGATCCTTGATCCGCGACGCATCGAGCACATACGAACGGATCTGGTGACCCCAGCCGATGTCCGACTTGGTGTCTTCCAGCGCCTGGGAAGCAGCGTTGCGCTTCTGCATTTCCTGCTCGTACAACTTGGCCCGCAGCATTTTCATGGCGGTGTCCTTGTTCGCGTGCTGGGAACGCTCGTTCTGGCAGCTCACCACGGTGTTGGTCGGTACGTGGGTAATCCGTACGGCCGAGTCGGTGGTGTTTACGTGCTGGCCACCGGCACCGGAGGAGCGGTAGGTGTCGATCCGCAGGTCGGCCGGGTTGATCTCGATTTCCACCTTGTCATCGATCTCTGGGGAGACGAAAACGGCAGAGAACGAGGTGTGGCGACGGTTGCCGGAGTCGAACGGGCTCTTGCGCACCAGGCGGTGCACGCCGATTTCGGTACGCAACCAGCCAAAGGCGTATTCGCCCTTGATGTGCACGGTTGCGCCCTTGATGCCAGCCACTTCACCGGCCGACAGCTCCATGATGGTCGCGTCGAAGCCGCGTTTGTCGGCCCAGCGCAGGTACATGCGCAGCAGGATGTTGGCCCAGTCCTGGGCTTCGGTGCCGCCGGAACCGGCCTGGATGTCCAGGTAGGCGTTGTTCGGGTCCATTTCATGGCTGAACATGCGGCGGAATTCGAGCTTGGCGAGGTTTTCCTCGAGACGGGCCAGCTCGGCGACGACATCGCCCACTGCGCCTTCGTCGTTTTCTTCGACGGCCATGTCCAGCAGGTCACGGCAATCGGCCAGACCGGTGTTCAGCTCGTCGAGGGTGTCGACGATCTGCGCCAGCGCCGAGCGCTCGCGGCCCAACTCCTGGGCGTATTCGGGTTTGTTCCAGACAGCGGGATCTTCAAGCTCGCGATTGACTTCGGTCAGACGCTCATGCTTTTGATCGTAGTCAAAGATACCCCCGAATAGTTTCGGAGCGCTCGGACAGGTCCTTGATGGTGTTAAGGATCGGGTTGATTTCCATGGCGGGCAGCACTCGTTGGCGAACTTTTGAAAGCCGGCGAGTATAACGGTAAACGGGGGGGAGCGGCAGCCCGCTTGGCGAAAAGGCAGACTACGCAGGGTTAAATGTGGGAGGGGGCAAGCCCCCTCCCACATTTTGATCTGTTGCGGCCTGGAGTCACTCGATGCCGACCTGATTGCGCCCATTGTGCTTGGCCGTATACAACCCCTTGTCCGCCGCCAATATCAGCTGCCGACAATCCGTGCCCTGCTGCGGCGTCGTGGTCGACAGGCCGATACTGACCGTCAGGCTGGAGCCCTCAGCCGGCGCGATATGCGGGATTTTCAGCGCAGCAACCGCCATGCGCAGCTTCTCGGCCACCAGTCGTGCGCCGCCCGGCGAGGTGTTCGGCAGCACCAACGCAAACTCTTCACCCCCGTAACGTGCCGGCAGGTCTGAAGGACGGCTGCTGGCTTCACGAATAGTAGTGGCGACCTTGCGCAGGGCTTCATCGCCCTCCACGTGGCCGAAGCTGTCGTTGTAGGTCTTGAAGAAATCCACATCGATCATCAGCAACGACAGCTGGGTCTGGTCGCGCATGGCACGACGCCATTCCAGCTCCAGGTATTCGTCAAAGTGGCGGCGGTTGGACAGCCCGGTCAACCCATCGGAGTTCATCAGCCGTTGCAGCACCAGGTTGGTGTCCAACAGCTGTTGCTGGCTGACCCGCAGCGCACGGTAGGCTGCATCACGCTGCAACAGCGTCATGTAGGACCGCGAGTGATAGCGAATGCGCGCCACCAGTTCGATATTGTCCGGCAGCTTGACCAGGTAATCGTTGGCCCCGGCCGAGAACGCCGCACTCTTGATCAGCGGATCTTCCTTGGTGGAAAGCACGATGATCGGGATGTTCTGTGTGGCCGGATGGTTACGGTATTCGCGCACCAGGGTCAGGCCGTCAAGACCGGGCATCACCAAGTCCTGCAGGATCACCGTCGGCTTGATACGGATGGCCTGGGCAATCGCCTGGTGCGGGTCGGCGCAGAAGTGAAAGTCGATATTTTCTTCATGGGCCAAACCGCGCCGGACGGCTTCGCCGATCATGGCCTGGTCGTCGACCAGCAACACCATGGCGGCATTTTCGTCGGTCTTGATGTCGTCGATCTGTAAATCATTCATGTGCAGTCACCTGAATTACTACCTGCAAGCCAGCACCGCGCAAAGTCGTCATTTTGCAAAGACCTCCAGCAATCGGGGCGCAATTCTATCCAGTGGGCGAATTTCAACAGCAGCATCAATCGCCGCCGCCGCTTTGGGCATCCCATACACCGCCGAGCTCTGCTGATCCTGGGCGATGGTCAAATAACCTTGTTCACGCAGTAACTTGAGGCCCTGGGCCCCATCGCGCCCCATGCCCGTCAGCAATACGCCGACGGCATCGCCATTCCAGTGGCTGGCCACGCTTTCGAAGAACACGTCGATCGAAGGCCGGTAAATCTCGTTCACCGGCTCTGCGGTATAGGCTAGTGTGCCGTTCTTCAATAAACGAATGTGATGGTTGGTACCGGCCAGCAGCACCACGCCGCTTTGCGGTGGCTCACCTTCGCAGGCCAGGCGAACCGGCAGGCCGGAGGCGCTGCTCAGCCACTCGGCCATGCCGGCGGCGAACACCTGGTCCACATGCTGCACCAGCACAATGGCGGCGGGAAAGTCCCGGGGCAAGCCCTTGAGCAGGATTTCCAGGGCAGCCGGGCCACCCGCCGACGAGCCGATGGCGACCAGGCTCTGGCGTTTACCGGTGTTGCGCTCAGACGTGGTCTCAGCGCGTACACGGCTGCCGCGCTGGCCGATCAGCCAGCCTATATTGAGGATTTTGCGCAACAGCGGCGCTGCCGCATCCTTGGGATTGCCCACGCCGAGCGCCGGCGTGTCCACCACATCCAGGGCGCCGTGCCCCATTGCTTCGAAGACTCGGCTCATGTTGGCCTGACGGTCGACAGTCACCAACAGGATCGCGCACGGGGTCTGGGCCATGATCTGGCGCGTGGCCTCCACGCCGTCCATCACCGGCATGATCAGGTCCATCAGGATCAGGTCCGGGGTCAATTCGGTACAACGCTGCACCGCTTCAAGGCCATTGCTGGCCACCCACACCACCTGGTGCGTGGGCTCGAAACTCAAGGCGCGGCGCAAGGCCTCCACCGCCAGGGGCATGTCATTGACGATCGCTATCCTCATACCCGCGCGCCCCCGATCAGTTCCACCACCGCGTCCAGCAACGCGTCGTCATGGAAACTGGCCTTGGCCAGGTAATAGTCGGCGCCAGCGTCCAGCCCACGACGACGATCTTCTTCACGGTCTTTGTACGACACCACCATCACCGGCAAAGACTGCAGGCGACTATCACGGCGCAAGAGTGTGACCAATTCAATACCGTCCATGCGAGGCATATCAATGTCAGTGATCAGCAGGTCGAAGTCTTCGGAGCGCAGGGCGTTCCAACCGTCCATACCATCGACCGCGACGGCCACTTCATAACCACGATTAAGCAGCAGCTTGCGTTGCAGTTCACGCACGGTGAGCGAGTCGTCCACCACCAGCACCCGCTTGCGCGGTGCTTCGGTGGCTTGCTGGCTGCGCCGGGCGATGCGTTCCAGGCGCCCGGTGTTGAGCAACTTGTCCACCGAACGCAGCATGTCTTCCACATCGACGATCAACACCACCGAGCCGTCGTCAAGCAAGGCGCCGGCGGAAATATCCTGGACCTTGCCCAGGCGGTCATCCAGCGGCAACACCACCAAGGTGCGCTCGCCGATAAAGCGTTCCACGGCGATACCGTACACCGCATCGCGCTCGCGGATCACCACCACCTTCAAGGTCTCGTCATTACTCTGCCCCGGCGGGCGCTGCAACAGTTGGCTGGCGGCGACCAGGCCGACATGCCGGCCTTCGTGCCAGAAATGCTGGCGGCCTTCCAGTTGCACGATGTCGTCGGGAGCGAGGTCGCACATGCGCTCGATATGCGCCAGCGGGAACGCATAGGCTTCTTCGCCGACTTCCACCACCAGGCTGCGCACCACCGAGAGGGTCAGTGGCACTTCCAGGTGAAAACGGCTGCCCTGCCCCGCCGTCTGCTCCAGCACCACCGCGCCGCGCAGTTGGCGGACCATATGCTGCACCGCATCCAGCCCGACGCCGCGCCCGGACACTTCGGTGACTTTGTCACGCAGGCTGAACCCCGGCAGGAACAGGAACGTCAGCAGCTCCTCTTCGCTCAGGTTCAGCACCGTCTCCAGGGTCGACAGATGCCGGTCGACAATGGTGCCGCGCAGGCGCTCCAGGTCGACACCGTTGCCGTCGTCGCTCAGTTCCAGCACCAGCAAACCGGCCTGATGGGAGGCGCGCAGACGAATCAGCCCTTCGGCCGGCTTGCCCGCCAGCAGGCGCTGGTCGGGCATTTCGATGCCGTGGTCGACGGCATTGCGCAATAAATGGGTGAGCGGCGCTTCAAGCTTTTCCAGCACGTCGCGGTCGACCTGGGTCTTTTCGCCCTCGATCTCCAGGCGCACTTGCTTGCCCAAGCTGCGGCCGAGGTCACGCACCATGCGCACCTGCCCGGCCAGAACATCGGCAAACGGACGCATGCGGCAAGCCAGTGCGGTGTCGTAGAGCACCTGGGCGCGCTGCCCGGCCTGCCAACCGAATTCATCCAGCTCGGCGGTTTTTTCTGCCAGCAGCGCTTGGGCTTCGCTCAACAGGCGGCGGGTATCGGCCAGGGCTTCCTGGGCTTCGAGGTTCAGATCCAGGGCCTTGAGCTGGCCGTCCAAGGTGTCCAGCGCGCGCACGCTCTGGCTTTGGATACGCTTGAGGCGCTGCATGCTCGCCAGGTAAGGCTTGAGCCGCTGGGTTTCCACCAGGGATTTGCTCGACAAATCCAACAGGCTGTTCAGGCGCTCGGCGGTGACGCGCAAGACGCGTTCGCCGCCTTCGGTCATGCGTTTGTTCTGGCGTGGCGGGTCGCTGGTCACCGGCGGCGCGGGCTCGGGCTCTGGCGGCAGGTCTTCAACGACAGGGACCGGCTCGGGCACCGTGACAGGCGGCGCGACCTTGGCCGTCGGTTGCGACGGATCGAGCAAGCGCTCCATCAGCGCCACATAGGCGTCCACATCTGCCGGCCCCACGGTGTTACCCGGCGTGGCGATGCGCATCAGCAGGTCGGTGCCTTGCAGCAAGGCGTCGATATGTTCGGGTTGCAGGTACAGACGGCTTTCCTGGGCGCTGACCAGGCAATCCTCCATGACATGGGACACGCTGACCCCGGCGTCCACCCCCACAATGCGCGCCGCGCCCTTGAGCGAGTGGGCCGCGCGCATGCACGCCTCAAGCTGGTCGGCCTGGGTCGGGTTGCGTTCCAGGGCCAGCAGGCCCGCGCTCAGGACTTGGGTCTGTGCATCGGCTTCCAGGCTGAACAGTTCCAGCAGCGACGCATCGCGCATCTGATCGGGGGTCATGTGAGGCTCCGGGTCACGGCGGACAACAATTGCGCCTCGTCCAGCCAACGCAGGCTGCGGCCCTTCCACTGCAACACCCCTTGAGTGAAGCGTGCACTGGCCTGGGAACCCGACGCCGACGCCGCGTTCAAGGTGCGCTCGTCGATGGCATGGATGCCGTCCACTTCGTCCACCGGCACCACCACCGGGCCATCCTGTGCGGCGATGATCAGCATGCGCGGCATAATCCGCCCACCGCTGGCGGCATTGCCGGTGCTGTCCAGGCCGAGCAGTTCGACCAACGACAGGCACGCCACCAACGCACCCCGCACATTGGCCACGCCGAGCAAGGCACGGGACCGTTGGTGCGGCAGCGAGTGAATCGGTTGCAGCGGCGCCACTTCCACCAGGCACCGGGTGGCGATGCCCAGCCATTCTTCGCCAAGGCGGAACATCAGCAGCGAGCGGGTGACAATCTCTTCGTCGACTTCGGCGGCGGCCTCCGGGCGACGGTCGTCCTGCTGCAACGCATAGCGGTCCAGCAGGCGCGTGGCGGCCGCCGAGTACACCGCACAGTTGCGGCAGTGGATATGCTCCACCAGCAGCGGGCAGGACTTGTCGCCGTGGATGCCGATGCGGTTCCAGCAGTCGTCGATGGCCTGGGTGTCGGCCAGGGTCAGGTCCAGGCCGGCGGTGTCGAGCGCGTCGGGGCTACTCATCGTTTGGACTCACTGTCTGCTCGCTCGCTCCGGGCAGCCCGCGCCTGCAAGCGGCGCGCCCCCGCACTGTCGCCCTGGGACTCCAGCAACGCGGCCAGGTGCATCAAGGCCTGCGGATGCTGGGGTTCCAGGTACAAGGCTTTTCGATAATAGCCCTGGGCTTCCAGGGCACTGCCGGCCACATCGCTGAGCAGCCCCAGCCAGTAGAACACCTGGGCGGCCGGCGGGTGGTTGTTCAGATATTGTTCGCAGGCAGCACGGGCCTCGGCACTTTTGCCTTCGTTGGCCAGGGTGGCAATGCGGCTGAGCAAATTACCTGCGTCGCAAGGCGGCGCTGTCTTGATCGGCACCACCTGGGCACGCGCGGTGCTGAACGGTCGCGGCTTGACGGGGATGGGTGCCGCGCTGCGCTGGGGCACCGGGATAGGCACAAACACCGGCTCAGGCGGGACTGGCCCGGCATGCCGGCTGAAGGCAAACGACTGCGGCACTCCAATCGAACGCATGCCGTGGCGCCCCAGCAGGCTGCCCTCGGCCGGCCCGATAAACAGCACGCCGTCCACGTGGGTCAGGTCTTTGAGCACATCGAAGACCTGCTTCTGGGTCGGCTGGTCGAAGTAGATCAAAAGGTTGCGGCAAAACACAAAGTCGTAGCTGGCCTCGTTCGCCAGCAGCGCTGGGTCGAGCAAATTACCGACCTGCAGGCGCACCTGTTCGCGCACACGGTCGGCGATGTGAAAACCGTCGCTGTGTTCAATGAAGTGTCGGTCGCGAAACGCAATATCGCTGCCGCGAAACGAGTTCTTGCCATACACCCCACGCCGCGCACGCTCCACCGACAACGGGCTGACGTCCAGGCCCAGTACCTTGAACTGGTGCGGCGCCAGGCCCGCGTCGAGCAGGGCCATAGCAATCGAATAGGGTTCTTCACCGGTGGAACACGGCAGGCTGAGGATGCGCAGTGCACGCATCTGCTTGATCTCGGCCAGGCGTGCAGTCGCCAGCCGGGCCAAGGTCGCAAAGGATTCGGGGTAACGGAAAAACCAGGTTTCGGGGACGATCACGGCTTCGATCAGTGCTTGCTGCTCATCGTGGGAGCTTTGCAGGTGCTGCCAGTATTCGCCCGGCGTTTGCGCCTGCACGGCCTGGCTGCGCTGGCGTACGGCGCGCTCAATGATGGCCTCGCCGACCGACGCGACGTCCAGGCCGATACGTTCTTTCAAGAAGGCAAAGAAGCGCGGATCGTGGCTCATACGCTCAACTCGGCAGAAAACAACAAGGCGCGCACGTCATCGGTGAGCACGTCATTGACGCCAATCCATTGCATCAGCCCCAGCGCATCCTCGCGCACCGGCCCGAGATACCGCGCCTGGCGGTTATCCAAGCCATAGGGTTGGAATTCGGCGGGATCGCACCGCAGGGTGTCGGTGGCCTGCTCCAGGATCAGCCCGAGCCAGCGCGGCTCGACCCAAGGCTGCGGTTGGTAATTGACCAGCACCAGCCGCGTGCTGGTACGCGCCTGGGCCTGCGTACCGAAGGTCAGCGCACTCAGGTCGATCACCGGCACCAACGCCCCACGATGGGCAAAGATGCCCGCCACCCAGGTGGGCGCATGGGCGATGGGCTTGAGCGGCAGGCGCGGCAGCACCTCGGCCACTTCGGTGGCCTTGAGGGCAAAGCGTTCGCTGCCAATGTGAAACACCAGGAACAACGCTTTTTTCGCTGCCGGGACGGCGCCGCGTTTAGCCACGAGGTCGCTCATCAGACTTTGAAACGCGACACGCCGCTGCGCAGACCCACCGCAACCTGGCTCAGTTCATCAATCGCAAAGCTGGCCTGGCGCAGGGACTCCACGGTCTGGCTGCTGGCATCCCCCAGTTGCACCAGCGCGTGGTTGATCTGCTCGGCGCCGGTGGCCTGGGCCTGCATGCCTTCATTGACCATCAGCACCCGCGGCGCCAAGGCTTGGACCTGGTGGATGATCTGCGAGAGTTGCTCGCCCACTTGCTGCACTTCGAACATGCCGCGCCGCACTTCTTCGGAGAACTTGTCCATGCCCATCACCCCAGCGGACACCGCCGACTGAATCTCACGCACCATCTGCTCGATGTCGTAGGTGGCCACGGCGGTCTGGTCGGCCAGACGGCGCACTTCGGTGGCGACCACGGCAAACCCGCGCCCATACTCACCGGCCTTTTCAGCTTCGATGGCGGCGTTCAGGGACAGCAGGTTGGTCTGGTCGGCGACCTTGACGATGGTCACCACCACCTGGTTGATGTTGCCGGCCTTCTCATTGAGGATCGCCAGTTTGGCGTTCACCAGGTCGGCGGCGCCCATCACCGAGTGCATGGTCTCTTCCATACGCGCCAGGCCTTGCTGGCCAGAACCGGCGGCCACCGAAGCCTGGTCGGCGGCAGTCGACACTTCGGTCATGGTGCGCACCAGATCCTTGGAAGTGGCGGCGATTTCCCGCGAAGTGGCGCCAATCTCGGTGGTAGTCGCGGCAGTTTCAGTGGCGGTGGCCTGCTGCTGCTTGGACGTGGCCGCAATCTCGGTCACCGAGGTGGTGACCTGCACCGACGAGCGCTGGGCCTGGGAGACCAAGGCCGTGAGCTCGGTCATCATGTCGTTGAAGCCGGTTTCCACCGCACCGAATTCGTCCTTGCGCTCCAGGTTCAGGCGCTTGCTCAGATCGCCGGTGCGCATGGTGTCGAGGATTTCGACGATGCGCTGCATCGGCGCCATGATTGCGCGCATCAGCAGCAGGCCGCACAGGCCGGCGGCCAGGATGGCGATGATCAGCGACACACCCATGCTGATCTTGGCCGACAGCACGGCGTCATCAATGGCCGCGGTGGCACGGTCAGAGACGTTTTTGTTCTCGGTAATAATGTCATTGAGCTTCATGCGACCTTCGGTCCAGATCGGCGTCAGTTGCTCTTCAAGCATTTCACGCGCAGCCGGCAGGTCATTGTTCTGGACACGGTCCAGCACTTGCTCAAGGACCTTGTTGTAATTGATGTGTGCGGCCTTGAAGTTATCGAACTCCATGCGGTCAGCCTGGGTGTGCACGGTTTTTTCGTAACTGGCTATCTGCTGCTCGATGCGCGCTTCGAAGGCCTTGTAGTCGTTCTTGTCGGTATTGGTGAAGGCTTTATCCTCGCGCAGACCAATGATATCGATGGTTTGCAGGTAGCTGTCGACCCACGCGCTGCGGATCATCGAGCTGAGGTAAACCCCCGGCACCGCGTCATCGCGTACGGCAACCTCGCTGGTTTCGATCTTCAGCAACCGTGAATAGGAGACCACGACCATTAACAGCATGATGGCGATAATGACCGCAAAACTTGCCAGGATGCGTTGGCGCAAGGTCCAGTTCTTCACAGTAATTCCTCGAAGGGCCATTCAAATGGGGGGGAGTATAGCTGAGCAGAAGCCCTCATTAATCAATGGCTTTTGATGTAGCGCTCACAGAATGCAAAAACGGCTGTGGGAAGGGGCTTGCATCCCGATGGTGTTGTGTCAGTCAACCTGCCTGCTGCTGACTACCGTCATCGGGGCATAGGTATCTACCCAACTCTTAAAGGTTGATACAGAACCCTGTGGTGAGCCCTTGAGAGTTGTGTAGATACCCATGCTCATCGGGGGCAAGCCCCCTCCCCCATTTGGATACGTGTGCATGGGTGCTTATTGGTTAAGCCGTACCTGCTTTTCCAACTCCAGCTTCAATCCAGGCTCAAGTTTGAGCTGGCGAGCCAGTTCGTCCAGATACGCCTTCTCCATGAAGTTCTCTTCGTCCACCAGCATCACGCTGGCGATATACATCTCGGCCGCCATTTCCGGGGTGCTGGCCGCACGGGCGACATCGGCCGGGTCCAGGGGTTTGTTCAGTTCGGCGTGCAGCCAGCTGTGCAGTTCGCGGTCGTTGTCCAGCTTGGTGAACTCGCCTTCGATCAGTTCGCGCTCGCGTTCGTCCACATGGCCATCGGCCTTGGCCGCTGCGACCAGCGCCTTGAGAATGCCCTGGCTGTGTTGTTCGACCTGGGCCGGTGGCAGACGGTCGATGGTCTGCGGCTCACCCTTGGGCGCATTGGCTTGATTGGCCTGCCAGTTGCCGTAGGCCTTGTAGGCAATCACACCCAATGCGGCCAGACCACCATAGGTCAGGGCTTTGCCGCCGAACTTGCGCGCTTTCTTGTTGCCCAGCAACAGGCCCATCGCACCCGCTGCCAGGGCGCCACCACCGGCGCCGCCGAGCAGGCTGCCCAGCCCGCCACCGCCGAGCAGACCGCCGAGGGCGCCCTTGTCGTCCTGCTTGCGTTGACCGCCTGCCTTGTTTTGCAACATGTCCTGGCCGGACTTGAGCAACTGATCGAGCAATCCACGGGTATTCATTCGTAGCCTCCAGGCACTTGGGTTCATAGGACCAATAGGCCCCCAGCGTAAAACTAAGTGCCAAAAAGCCCCGATCTAGAGTGCTTCCAGATGTAACGCCGGTGCCGTTCGCTAAAACCGATATACACTCGGATAAATCTATAAAAACACCCCACTGGTAATTCCAGCATGATGACCTTGCGTCAAATCCGGCACTTTATCGCCGTGGCCGAGACCGGTTCGATCTCTGCCGCCGCGCAAACCGCGTTCATTTCCCAGTCGACCCTGACCCTGGCGATCCAGCAACTGGAGCAGGAAATCGGGGTGAACCTGTTCAACCGCCACACCAAGGGCATGACCCTGACGCACCAGGGCCATCAGTTCCTGCGCCAGGCGCACCTGATCCTCACCACCGTCGACAACGCCAAGCGCAGCCTGCAACAGAGCACCGACCAAGTGGCCGGGCAATTGATCATCGGCGTGACCAGCCTGGTGGCGGGCTATTACCTGGCGGATTTGCTCACCCGTTTCCAGCGCGCCTACCCCAACGTGGAAATCCGCGTGATGGAGGACGAGCGCCCGTATATCGAACACTTGCTGGTCAGCGGCGAAATTGATGTGGGCGTGCTGATCCTCTCCAACCTGGAAGACCGCCACGCCCTGCAAACCGAAGTGCTGACCCACTCGCCCCACCGCCTGTGGTTGCCGGCCCAGCACCCGCTGCTGGAACACGACAGCATCAACCTGGCCGATGTGGCGCGCGAGCCGCTGATTCAACTGAATGTCGACGAAATGGGCCACAACGCCCAGCGCCTGTGGGCGGGCGCCGGCCTACAACCACGCGTGACCCTGCGCACCGCCTCCACCGAAGCAGTGCGCAGCCTGGTGGCCGCAGGCCTGGGCGTGTCGATTCAACCGGACATGACCTACCGCCCCTGGTCCTTGGAGGGCGACATTATTGAAGCCCGGCCGATAGCCGACCTCAGCCAGACCCTCGATGTAGGCCTGGCCTGGCGCCGCGGAACGGCACGGCCCGCCTTGGTGGACCCGTTCCTGACGGTCGCCCGCGAACAACCTCATCCACGCAAGCCATCTATTTAATCGAACGCTGCATTCAGTATTTAGTATTTGTTGACCTCGCGCCTGACCTCTAGTCTCTCTCTATCCATAAGAGAAGGTCAGGCGCCTTGTAAGAGAACGCCCATGACCACACAACAAAAGAGATCGCGAAAAATGTCCGGCGCGCCCACCCCGCTGCTCACTGCGTTGCTGATCGACGGCGAACTGGTCCAGGGCCAGGGGTTCGCCGAACCGATCCTCAACCCGGCCACCGGTGAAGTGCTCACCCAGATCGCCGAAGCCAGCACCGAGCAGGTGGAATCGGCAATCCTCGCCGCTCACCGCGCGTTTGCCGGTTGGTCGCGGACCACGCCGCAGCAACGTTCGAACATTCTGCTGGGCATCGCCGATGCCATCGAAAAGCAAGCCGACTACCTCGCCCGCCTGGAATCCCTGAACTGCGGCAAGCCATTGCACCTGGCGCGCCAGGATGACTTGAGCGCGACCGTCGACGTGTTCCGCTTCTTCGCCGGGGCCGTGCGCTGCCAGACCGGGCAACTGAGCGGCGAATACCTGCCGGGCTACACGAGCATGGTGCGGCGCGATCCAATTGGCGTGGTTGCCTCCATCGCACCGTGGAACTACCCATTGATGATGGCGGCCTGGAAGATCGCCCCGGCCCTCGCTGCCGGTAATACCTTGGTGTTCAAGCCATCGGAACACACGCCGCTGTCGATCCTGGCATTGGCGCCGGTGCTGAAGGACTTGTTACCACGCGGGGTCATCAACATCCTCTGTGGCGGCGGCGAAGGTGTGGGCAGCCATCTGGTCAGCCACCCGAAAGTGCGCATGGTTTCCCTGACCGGCGATATCGTCACTGGGCAAAAAATCCTGCAAGCCGCGTCGAAAACCCTGAAACGCACGCACCTGGAGCTGGGTGGCAAGGCGCCGGTGATCGTGTGCAACGACGCCGACCTGCAAGCCGTGGTCGAAGGCGTGCGCGCCTACGGCTATTACAACGCCGGCCAGGATTGCACCGCCGCGTGCCGTATCTATGCCCAGGCCGGCATCCACGACAAATTGGTCGCCGAGCTCGGCGCGGCGGTCAGCAGCCTGCGCTTTGCCGGCAAGCGCGATGCCGACAACGAACTCGGCCCGCTGATCAGCACGCGCCAGCGCGACCGCGTGGCCAGTTTTGTCGAGCGCGCCCTCGGCCAGCCCCACATCGAACGGGTCACTGGCGCTGCGGTGCATTCGGGCGCGGGCTTCTATTACCAGCCGACCTTGCTGGCTGGCTGTAAACAGAATGACGAAATCGTCCAACGTGAAGTGTTCGGCCCGGTGGTCACCGTAACGCGCTTCGACGAGCTGGAGCAGGCGGTGGACTGGGCCAACGATTCCGAATACGGCCTGGCCTCATCGGTGTGGACCCAGAACCTGGACAAAGCCATGCAGGTGGCGGCGCGCCTGCAATACGGCTGCACCTGGATCAACAGCCATTTCATGCTGGTCAGCGAAATGCCCCACGGCGGTTTGAAGCGCTCAGGGTATGGGAAAGATCTGTCCAGCGATTCGCTACAGGACTACAGCGTGGTGCGCCACATCATGGCCCGCCACGGCCAACATCTTTAAAACAACAACTAAGCTTCTGCGTCACCCGTTGCACACAACTGCCCCGACCATAATTAAAGAAGAGGGAACCCCCATGTCCGCGCACAAGACCGCACTGCTCAGCGCCCTGACTACCGCGCTGCTGGCCAGCGCCAGCCTCCAGGCCGCCGAACCGCTCAAGGCCGTAGGCGCTGGTGAGGGCCAGCTGGATATCGTCGCCTGGCCTGGCTATATCGAACGTGGCGAAAGCGACAAGGCCTACGACTGGGTCACCGGTTTCGAGAAGGAAACCGACTGCAAGGTCAATGTGAAAACCGCCGCCACCTCTGACGAAATGGTCAGTTTGATGGCCAAGGGTGGGTATGACTTGGTCACCGCATCGGGCGACGCATCGCTGCGGTTGATCGTCGGTAAGCGTGTGCAGCCGATCAACACCTCGCTGATCCCCAACTGGAAGAACATCGACCCACGCCTTAAAGATGCGCCGTGGTACGTGGTCGGCCAGCAGACCTACGGCACCCCCTACCAGTGGGGCCCGAACGTGCTGATGTACAACACCAACGTGTTCAAGACCGCGCCCACCAGTTGGGACGTGCTGTTCAACCCCCAGAACCTGCCGGACGGCAAGCCGAACAAAGGCCGCGTGCAAGCGTATGACGGCCCGATCTACATCGCCGATGCGGCGCTGTACCTCAAGGCCACCAAGCCGGAACTGGGCATCCAGAGCCCGTACGAACTGACCGAAACCCAGTACAAAGCCGTGCTCGACCTGTTGCGCGCCCAGCAACCGTTGATCCACCGCTACTGGCACGACACCACTGTGCAAATGAGTGACTTCAAGAACGAAGGCGTGGTGGCCTCCAGCGCCTGGCCTTATCAGGTCAACGGCCTGGTCAATGAGAAGCAGCCGATCGCCTCGACCATCCCCAAAGAAGGCGCCACCGGCTGGGCCGACACCACCATGCTGCACAGTGAAGCCAAGCATCCGAACTGCGCCTACAAGTGGATGGACTGGTCGTTGCAGCCCAAGGTCCAGGGCGATGTTGCGGCGTGGTTCGGCTCGCTGCCGGCGGTGCCAGCGGCCTGCAAGGGAAGCGAACTGCTCGGCGCCGAAGGCTGCAAGACCAACGGCTTCGACCAGTTCGACAAGATCGCCTTCTGGAAAACCCCGCAGGCTGAAGGCGGCAAGTTCGTGCCGTACAGCCGCTGGACCCAGGATTACATCGCGATCATGGGCGGCAGGTAAATCTTCCTGACAACCTCGGCCCCTGTGGGAGGGGGCAAGCCCCCTCCCACACCGACCGTATACACACCTGTAGTTTTGTTCAGAAGCCCAGACCGGGCCGCTGCGACGGCCCATGCTTTTTTGGAGCACCGCACCATGACGCTTGCAGTCCAATTCACCCACGTTTCCCGTCAGTTCGGCGAAGTGAAAGCCGTTGACCGGGTTTCCATCGATATCCAGGACGGCGAGTTCTTTTCCATGCTCGGCCCTTCCGGCTCGGGCAAGACCACTTGCCTGCGCCTGATCGCGGGCTTCGAGCAGCCAAGTGCCGGCTCGATCCGGATTCATGGCGAGGAAGCCGCCGGCTTGCCGCCGTATCAGCGTGATGTAAACACCGTGTTCCAGGATTACGCGCTGTTCCCCCATATGAATGTGCGCGACAACGTAGCCTATGGCCTCAAGGTCAAAGGCGTGGGCAAGACCGAACGTTTGAACCGCGCCGAAGAAGCCTTGGGCATGGTCGCCCTCGGCGGTTATGGCGAGCGCAAGCCGGTGCAACTCTCCGGTGGGCAACGCCAGCGTGTGGCCCTGGCCCGCGCCCTGGTCAATCGCCCCCGCGTATTGCTGCTCGACGAACCCCTGGGCGCCCTTGACCTCAAGCTGCGCGAACAGATGCAGAGCGAGCTGAAAAAGCTGCAACGCCAGCTCGGCATCACCTTCATCTTCGTCACCCACGACCAGACCGAAGCACTGTCGATGTCCGACCGGGTGGCGGTGTTCAACAAAGGCCGCATCGAACAAGTCGACACACCGCGCAACCTGTACATGAAACCGGCTACCGCGTTTGTCGCCGAGTTCGTCGGCACCTCCAACGTGATTCGCGGCGAGCTGGCCCAGCGCCTCAGCGGCAGCGCGCAGCCGTTTTCGATCCGCCCGGAACACGTGCGGTTTGCCGAAGGCCCGCTGGGTGCCGGTGAAGTTGAAATCAGCGGCCTGCTGCATGACATCCAGTACCAGGGCAGCGCCACCCGCTATGAGCTGAAACTGGAAAACGGCCAGGCGCTGAATATCAGCCAGGCCAACAACCAGTGGCTGGATATCAGCAGCGGCCATCAGGTCGGCCAATCCATCACCGCGCGCTGGGCGCGGGAAGCCATGACCCCGCTGACCGACAGCGCAGGCGAGGTGTGACATGAGCCTGGCCCTTTCCCAACCGCCGATGCGCAGGTTTTCCAACCTGTTGTACCGCAAGCCCAACCTGTACCTGGCGATGTTGCTGATACCGCCGCTGATCTGGTTCGGCGCGATCTACCTCGGCTCGTTGCTGACCCTGCTGTGGCAAGGTTTCTACACCTTCGACGACTTCACCATGGCGGTCACGCCGGACCTGACCCTGGCCAACTTCGCCGCGCTGTTCCAGCCGTCGAACTTCGACATCATCCTGCGCACCTTGAGCATGGCGATTGTGGTGTCGATCGCCAGCGCCATCGTGGCCTTCCCGATTGCCTACTACATGGCGCGCTACACCACGGGCAAGACCAAGGCGTTCTTTTACATCGCGGTGATGATGCCGATGTGGGCCAGTTATATCGTCAAGGCGTATGCCTGGACCTTGCTGCTGGCCAAGGGTGGCGTGGCGCAGTGGTTCGTCCAGCACCTGGGCCTGGAGCCGGTGTTGCAGTTCGTGCTGGGCATTCCAGGCGTGGGCGGCAGCACCTTGAGCACCTCGCACTTGGGGCGGTTCATGGTGTTCGTCTATATCTGGCTGCCGTTCATGATCCTGCCGATCCAGGCGTCGCTGGAGCGTTTGCCGCCGTCGCTGCTGCAAGCGTCAGCGGACCTCGGCGCCAAGCCGCGCCAGACGTTCATGCAAGTGATTTTGCCGCTGTCGATTCCGGGGATTGCCGCCGGTTCGATCTTCACCTTTTCGCTGACCCTGGGCGATTTCATCGTGCCGCAATTGGTTGGCCCACCGGGTTACTTCGTCGGCGGCATGGTGTACGCCCAGCAAGGCGCCATTGGCAACATGCCCATGGCCGCGGCGTTCACCCTGGTGCCGATCGTGCTGATCGCGGTTTACCTGTCCATCGTCAAACGCCTGGGGGCCTTCGATGCACTCTGACAAATCCAGCTTGAGTTTGAAGATCGCCGCCTGGGGTGGATTGGTGTTTCTCCATTTCCCGATCCTGATCATCTTCCTCTACGCCTTCAACACCGAAGAAGCCGCGTTCAGCTTTCCGCCCCAGGGCTTTACGTTGAAGTGGTTCAGCGTGGCCTTCGCCCGGCCGGACGTGCTGGAGTCGATCAAGCTGTCGCTGCAGATCGCCGCCATCGCCACCCTGATCGCGATGGTACTCGGCACACTGGCCTCGGCGGCGCTGTATCGCCGGGAGTTCTTCGGCAAGCAAGGCGTGTCGCTGATGCTGATCCTGCCGATCGCGCTGCCGGGGATCATCACCGGTATTGCGCTGCTGGCGACGTTCAAGACATTGGGCATCGAGCCCGGGATGTTCACCATCATCGTCGGCCACGCGACCTTCTGCGTGGTGATCGTCTACAACAACGTCATCGCCCGTTTGCGCCGCACCTCCCACAGCCTGATCGAAGCCTCGATGGACCTGGGCGCCGACGGCTGGCAGACCTTCCGCTACATCATCATGCCCAACCTGGGCTCGGCCCTGCTGGCCGGCGGCATGCTCGCCTTTGCGTTGTCATTCGACGAAATCATCGTCACCACCTTCACGGCGGGCCACGAGCGCACGTTGCCGCTGTGGTTGCTCAACCAATTGAGCCGCCCACGGGATGTGCCGGTGACCAACGTGGTGGCGATGCTGGTGATGTTGGTAACGATGTTCCCGATTCTCGGCGCCTATTACCTGACGCGCGGCGGTGAAAGCGTGGCGGGGAGTGGCGGTAAATAACTAACAACACATAGCCACTGTTGAAACACGGTCAATGTGGGAGCTGGCTTGCCTGCGATAGCAGTATCGACTGAAGCACCGCTGTCGCAGGCAAGCCAGCTCCCACATTTGAATCGGGTTTCCTCAGGCAGCAACCGTCGTTTTGTGGAGAGCTGAACCATGCAAACCAAATTACTGATCAACGGCCAACTGGTCGAAGGCGAAGGCCCGGCCCAAGCCATCTTCAACCCGGCGTTGGGCCGGGTACTGGTGGAAATCAACGAAGCCAGCGAAGCCCAGGTCGACGCGGCCGTGCGTGCTGCCGATGCCGCTTTTGAAAGCTGGTCGCAAACCCCGCCCAAGGATCGCTCGCTGCTGCTGCTGAAACTGGCAGACGCGATCGAAGCCCATGGCGAGGAGCTGGCCAAGCTGGAGTCGGACAACTGCGGCAAACCCTACAGCGCCGCGCTGAACGATGAGATCCCGGCGATTGCCGATGTGTTCCGCTTCTTCGCCGGCGCCAGCCGCTGCATGAGCGGCTCGGCCGGCGGCGAATACCTGCCCGGCCACACCTCGATGATCCGCCGCGACCCGGTGGGCGTGATCGCCTCCATCGCGCCGTGGAACTACCCGCTGATGATGGTCGCCTGGAAAATCGCCCCAGCCCTGGCCGCCGGTAATACCGTGGTCCTCAAGCCGTCGGAACAAACCCCGCTGACCGCGCTGCGCATGGTCGAACTGGCGTCGCAGATTTTCCCGGCCGGCGTCCTCAACCTGGTGTTCGGCCGTGGGCCTACCGTCGGCAGCCCGCTGGTGAACCACCCGAAAGTGCGCATGGTGTCGCTGACCGGCTCCATCGCCACTGGCGCAAATATCATTTCCAGCACGGCCGACAGCGTAAAGCGCATGCACATGGAGTTGGGCGGCAAGGCCCCGGTGATCATCTTCAACGACGCGGATATCGACGCCGCCGTGGAAGGCATTCGCACCTTCGGTTTCTACAACGCAGGCCAGGACTGCACCGCCGCGTGCCGCATCTACGCCCAGGCGGATATCTACGATGCCTTTGTCGAGAAACTCGGCGCCGCGGTGGCGAGCATCAAGTACGGTTTACAGGATGACCCGGCCACCGAGCTGGGCCCGCTGATCACCGCGCAACACCGCGACCGCGTGGCCGGGTTTGTCGAACGGGCCGTGGCGCAACCGCATATCCGCCTGGTGACGGGTGGCAAGGCGGTGGAAGGCAACGGGTTCTTCTTTGAACCGACGGTATTAGCCGATGCGCAGCAGGACGATGAGATCGTGCGCCGCGAGGTGTTCGGGCCGGTAGTGTCGGTGACCAAGTTCACCGACGAAGCACAGGTGTTGGGCTGGGCCAATGATTCGGACTATGGCTTGGCGTCGTCCGTATGGACCGCCGATGTGGGCCGCGCCCATCGTTTGGCCGCACGGTTGCAGTATGGCTGCACGTGGGTGAACACCCACTTCATGCTCGTAAGCGAAATGCCCCACGGCGGTCAGAAACTGTCGGGGTACGGCAAGGACATGTCCATGTATGGGCTGGAGGACTACACCACGGTTCGCCATGTGATGTTCAAACACTGATCGAGCGTTTCCCCGGCACCTGCCTTGGGTGCTGGGTCCTACCACAATAAAATCTCAGGTTCCCTCATGGACATCACCCGCCGCGACTTCCTCAACGGCGTCGCCATCACCGTTGCCGCTGGCATGACCCCGCTGCAACTGCTCCAGGCCGCACCCGATGGACGTTACTACCCTCCAGCCCTCACCGGCCTGCGCGGCAGCCATGTCGGCTCGTTCGAAGTGGCGCACCAGATGGGCTGGGAAAAGAAGGTGTTCGACACCGAAAAACTGCCGATCACCGAAGAGTACGACCTGGTAGTGGTCGGCGGCGGCTTGAGTGGTTTGTCGGCGGCCTGGTTTTACCGGGAGCAGCACCCGAAGGCGAAGATCCTGATCCTGGAAAACCACGACGACTTCGGCGGCCACGCCAAGCGCAATGAATTCCAGGCCGGTGGCCGCACGATCATCGGTTACGGCGGCAGCGAGGCGTTGCAATCGCCGAACCATCTGTACAGCAAAGAAGTGAACGGGCTGTTGAAGAAGCTCGGGGTCACGATCAAGCGCTTCGAAACCGCGTTTGACCGCCAGTTCTATCCAGGCCTGGGTCTGTCACGCGGGGTGTTTTTCGACAAGGAAAACTTCGGCGAAGACAAACTGGTGACGGGCGACCCGACGCCGATGGTGGCCGACGATATCGCGCCAGACCAACTGAATGCGCGCAGCCTGGCAGACTTCATCAACGACTTCCCGTTGCCGGCAGCCGACCGCCAAGCCTTGATCGCCCTGCACACCGCACCCAGGGACTACCTGCCGGGTAAAACCGCCGAGCAAAAAGCCGACTACCTGGCGGCCACCAGCTACCGTGATTTCCTACTCAAGGACGTAGGCTTATCAGAAGGCGCGGTGAAGTATTTCCAGAGCCGCACCAATGACTTCATGGCGCTGAGCATCGATGCCGTGGCGGCAGCCGATGCCTACAGCGTGGGTTTCCCAGGTTTTTCGGGGATGAACCTGGCGCCGATCAGCGAAGAAGCCGCAGCGGAAATGGAAGAGCCCTACATCTACCACTTCCCGGATGGCAATGCCTCGGTGGCGCGGTTGCTGGTGCGCAGCCTGATCCCAGGCGTGGCGCCGGGGCACACCATGGACGATATCGTGCTGGCCGCGTTCGATTACGCCAGGCTCGACCAACCCAAGGCAGCCGTGCGACTGCGCCTGAACAGTACGGCGGTAAGCGTGCGCAATGTCGGTGATGGCGTGCATATCGGCTACAGCCGCGGGGGCCAACTCGCACAGGTGCGCGGCAACCGCTGCATCCTGGCCTGCTACAACATGATGATTCCGTACCTGCTCAAGGATCTGCCAGCGCCCCAGGCCCATGCGTTGAGCCAGAACGTGAAATACCCGTTGGTGTACACCAAGGTGGTGATCCGCAATTGGCAGTCATTCCAGACACTGGGGGTGCACGAGATTTACGCCGCGACCCAGCCCTACAGCCGCATCAAGCTGGACTACCCGGTGAGCATGGGCGGCTACGAACACCCGCGCGACCCGACGCAGCCGATTGGCTTGCACATGGTCTATGTGCCCACCAGCCCCAACAGCGGCATGAACGCCCGCGACCAGGCACGGGCCGGGCGCGGCAAGTTGTATGGGCAGACCTTTGAACAGCTTGAGGCGCAATTGCGTGACCAGTTACAACGCATGCTGGGCCCGGGTGGGTTCAATCATGAACGCGACATTCTGGCGATCACTGTCAACCGCTGGTCACATGGTTATGCGAGCTTCTCCAACAGCCTGTTCGATGACGCCGATGAAAGCGAAGCGTGGATGACCCTGGCGAAAAAACCGCTGGGGCATGTGAGCATTGCCAACTCGGATGCGGCGTGGAGTGCCTATGCGCACGCGGCGATTGATGAGGCGTTCAGGGCCGTCGGGGAAGTCGCCTGAAATACAGTCTAAATGTGGGAGCGGGCTTGCTCGCTCCCACATTTGATCTTCATGATGTTTGAGTGCTGCGCCCAGACGGATAGTCGGAAATGTCTTGTCGCACATGCAACGCCATCACACAGCCATCAATCAATTTTCCTACGTCATCGAACCGCTTAAGCTATCCGGCGTCTGTTTAATGTCCGTTGTGTTTGGCCGAAGGCATGTCCGAACCGTAATTTCTGATCCGCTACGTGCCAGGAACGGCGCGGGATTTGCTCACGACAGGTTGTCTCTATGCACCGCAGGAATTTGCTCAAAGCGTCCATGGCCATTGCGGCTTACACCGGTTTGTCGGCCAGCGGCCTGCTGGCCGCGCAAGCCTGGGCCGGGAACCGTGCCGCCGACGGCAAGGCCGTGGCGTTCGACTTCGACGCACTGAAGGCCCAGGCCAAGCAGCTCGCCGGGACCGCGTATAAAGACACCAAACAAGTGCTGCCACCGACACTGGCAACCATGACCCCGCAGAATTTCAACGCCATCGGCTACGACGGCAAGCATTCGCTATGGAAGGAATTGAACGGCCAGTTGGACGTGCAGTTTTTCCACGTCGGCATGGGTTTCAAGACGCCGGTGCGCATGCACAGTGTTGATCCGAAAACCCGTGAAGCCCGCGAAGTGCACTTCCGCCCTTCCCTGTTCAACTACGAAAAAACCAGTGTCGACACCCAGCAGTTGACCGGCGACTTGGGCTTCTCCGGCTTCAAGCTGTTCAAGGCGCCGGAACTGAACCGCCATGACGTGCTGTCGTTTCTCGGCGCCAGTTACTTCCGTGCGGTGGATTCCACCGGCCAATATGGCCTGTCGGCCCGTGGCCTGGCCATCGACACCTACGCGAAAAAACGCGAGGAGTTCCCCGACTTCACGCAGTTCTGGTTCGAAACCCCGGACAAGAACGCCACCCGTTTTGTGGTCTACGCCCTGCTCGACTCGCCGAGCGCCACCGGTGCCTACCGCTTCGACATCGACTGCCAGGCCAATCAGGTGGTGATGGCGATCGACGCCCACATCAATGCGCGTACCGCCATCGAGCAACTGGGCATCGCGCCGATGACCAGCATGTTCAGCTGCGGCACCCATGAACGGCGGATGTGCGACACCATCCACCCGCAAATCCACGACTCGGACCGCTTGGCGATGTGGCGCGGCAATGGCGAGTGGGTCTGCCGCCCGCTGAACAACCCGGCCAAGCTGCAATTCAACGCGTTCGCCGACAAAGACCCGAAAGGCTTTGGCCTGGTGCAGACCGACCATGAGTTCGCCAGCTATCAGGACACGGTGGACTGGTACAGCAAGCGCCCAAGCCTGTGGGTCGAACCAACCACGGCGTGGGGTGAAGGCTCGATCGACCTGCTGGAAATCCCTACCACCGGCGAGACCCTGGACAATATCGTGGCCTTCTGGACCCCGAAAAAGCCGGTGGCTGCGGGTGAGTCGCTCAACTATGGCTACAAGCTGTACTGGAGCGCCTTGCCGCCAGTGAGCACACCGTTGGCCCAGGTCGACGCGACCCGTTCCGGCATGGGTGGTTTTACCGAAGGCTGGGCGCCGGGCGAGCACTACCCGAACGTGTGGGCACGGCGTTTTGCCGTGGACTTCAAAGGCGGTGGCCTGGACCGCCTACCGCCAGGCACTGGGATCGAGCCGGTGGTGACGTGCTCCCACGGTGAAGTGAAAGACTTCAGCGTGCTGGTGCTCGACAACATCAAGGGCTACCGCATCCTGTTCGACTGGTACCCGACCAGCGACAGCGTGGAGCCAGTGGAACTGCGCCTGTTTATCCGCACCCAGGACCGCACACTGAGTGAAACCTGGTTGTATCAGTATTTCCCGCCGGCACCGGACCAGCGTAAGTACACCTGATAGCCAATGTGGGAGGGGCTGGCTCCCTCCCACACGAGTTCTACGTCGGCGCTAAAACCGCGATACGCTCTTCATCGCCCCAATCAGATAACGCATTGCCACCTGATCGCTCTCGTTCAGAGCGCGATACTGCGCCAGCAATTCGACCTCATCCAAACTCAACCGGCGGCCACGCGTGGACACCCTGCGGGCCAAAAAAGACGCCACCCAACCTGCTACGCCATCGGACTTGGCCATGGACTGCTTCTCCTGATATCAATCAAATACTCCCGGCGCCCACTAACCACTTCCAGGGAAGCGCAATGCCCCCGTGGACAAACAGACTGACTCCCTGGGCCAGAAACCGGTCCTAACCTAAGCGTAGAAACAATCTCGTTACGTGTGGGATTTTTTTAGAGTATTCACTTAAAAAATTACTTCGGTAACAAATACCTACAGTGCCATCCCACAGCAGCAAGCAAAAAAAACCCACCGGCCAAGGGTGGGTTTCGATAGCGCCGGTGAAGGGTCAATCCCTCAAGTCAGACTCATGAATCGGCTGGTCCCGATGGGTCGCCCGCTGGTACTGCGCCGGCCAGATCGCCTTGCGCCCGCCCAGGTCATCGTCGGCGTGCAACGGCCAGTAAGGATCGCGCAGCAGTTCACGGGCCAGGAAGATGATATCGGCCTGACAAGTGCGCAGGATGTGCTCGGCCTGGGCCGGCTCGGTGATCATGCCGACGGTGCCGGTGGCGATGCCCGACTCTTTGCGCACACGCTCGGCAAAGCGCGTCTGGTAGCCGGGGCCGGTGGGAATCTCGGCATTGGCGGCGGTGCCGCCAGAGGACACGTCAATCAGGTCCACACCCAGCTCTTTAAGGCGGCGCGCCAGCTCGACGGTTTCATCGGGGTTCCAGCCGTCTTCCACCCAGTCGGTGGCCGACACCCGTACGAACAACGGCAACTCCTGGGGCCAGGCTTCGCGCACCGCCTGAGTCACTTGCAGCACCAGGCGGATACGATTCTCGAAGGAACCGCCGTACTGGTCCTGCCGTTGGTTGCTGATGGGCGACAGGAATTGGTGCAACAGATAGCCGTGAGCCGCGTGGATTTCCACCACCTCGAACCCAGCAGTCAGCGCGCGTTTGGCGGCGGCGACAAAGTCGGCGATCACTTGCTGGATCTGCCCGTCGTCCAGTTGCCGGGGCTGAGTGTGCTGAGGGTCGAAGGCAATCGGCGATGGCCCCACCGGCACCCAACCGCCGTCTTCGGGCTTGACGCTACCATGTTTGCCGATCCACGGCCGGTGGGTACTGGCTTTGCGCCCGGCGTGGGCCAACTGGATACCGGCGACCGCGCCTTGGGCGGCGATAAAGCGGGTGATGCGCTGCAGCGGTTCGATCTGTTGGTCGTTCCACAGGCCCAGGTCCTGGGCCGTGATACGCCCATCGGCCGTCACGGCGGTGGCCTCGGTGAAAATCAACCCGGCGCCGCCGACGGCACGGCTGCCGAGGTGCACCAGGTGCCAGTCATTGGCCAAGCCATCGTCACTGGAGTATTGGCACATCGGCGAGACGGCAATGCGGTTCAGGAGGGTCAATTGGCGCAGGGTATAGGGTTCGAGCAGCTGACTCATGGCGCACCTCTTCTAAGTTCCGTGGGCACTCTTGTAGGAGCGGGCTTGCCCGCGAACAATCCAAAGGCACCGCGTTCATCCAGGATAAACAGGTGATCGTTGACGTTTTTCGCGAGCAAGCTCGCTCCTACACAACAGTGCTTAGAGCCTAGTCGACAACGCTGGATCGCACAGGGTTCAGAAGCAAAGCGGGAGCCGATTGCCGGCCCCCGTGCAGCACAGTCTTACATTTCGACCTGGGTGCCCAGCTCGATCACCCGGTTTACCGGGAGTTTGAAGAAGCGCAGGTTGCCGTTGGCGTTCTTCAACATGAACGCGAACAAGGCTTCACGCCAGCGCGCCATGCCTTCGATTTTCGAGGCAATCACCGTCTCGCGGCTGAGGAAGTAGGTGGTGCGCATCGGGCTGAAGTCCAGATCATCCAAATGGCACAACTTCAGCGCCTCGGGCACATCCGGTTCGTCGGTGAAGCCGAAGTGCAGGATCACGCGAAAGAACCCGTCGCCGTAGGAATCCACCTCAAAACGCCGTGAGGCCGGGACGCGCGGGATGTCTTCGTACACCACCGTCAGCAGCACCACTTGCTCGTGCAGCACCTGGTTATGCAGCAGGTTGTGCAACAGCGCGTGCGGTACGGCGTCGGGCCGCGCGGTCAGGAACACCGCCGTGCCCTGCACACGATGAGGCGGCTGCACACGGATGCTGCTGATAAAGATCGGCAGCGGCAGGCCGCCCTCGTCGAGACGCTCCACCAGCAATTGCTTGCCGCGCTTCCAGGTGGTCATCAACACGAACAACACGATCCCCGCGATCACCGGGAAGGCGCCGCCCTGGATAATCTTCGGCACGTTGGCCGCGAAGTACAGCCCGTCCACCAACAGGCAGCAGAGCAACACCGGCACGGCCAGCACCGGTGGCCATTTCCACAGCAGCAACATCACCGCCGAGACCAGGATGGTGGTCATCAGCATGGTGCCCGTCACCGCCACACCGTAGGCCGAGGCCAGCGCATTGGAGGACTCGAAACCCAGCACCAGCAGGATTACGCCGACCATCAGCGACCAGTTCACCGCGCCGATATAGATCTGGCCCTGTTCGGCGCTGGAGGTGTGTTGAATGTGCATGCGCGGGATGTAACCCAGCTGGATCGCCTGGCGCGTCAAGGAGAATGCGCCGGAAATTACCGCTTGTGAGGCGATCACCGTGGCCAGTGTGGACAACCCCACCAACGGAATCAGCGCCCAGCTCGGCGCCAGCAGGTAGAACGGGTTGCGTGCAGCTTCCGGATCACCCAGCAGCATCGCGCCCTGGCCGAAATAGTTGAGCACCAACGCCGGCAACACCAGGATGAACCAGGCACGGGCGATGGGTTTGCGGCCAAAGTGGCCCATGTCGGCATACAGCGCTTCAGCGCCGGTCAGTGCCAGCACCACTGCGCCCAGAATCGCCACGCCAATGCCGGGATGAGCCTCGAAGAAACGCACGGCCCACATCGGGTTCAATGCCTTGAGCACTTCAGGGTGCTGGACGATGCCGTAGATGCCTAGACCGCCCAACACCAGGAACCACGTCACCATCACCGGGCCGAACAGCTTGCCGATGCGGTCGGTGCCGTGCTTCTGGATCAGGAACAGCGCCACCAGCACCACCAGCGCAATCGGCACGACCCATTTTTCCAGGCCGTCGAACGCCAGTTCCAGGCCTTCAACCGCCGACAACACGGAAATGGCCGGGGTGATCATGCTATCGCCGTAGAACAACGCCGCACCGCACAAGCCACAGACCACCAGGAAACTGCGCAACTTCTTGCGTTCCCCTGCCGCCCGACGTGCCAACGCCGTCAACGCCATGATGCCGCCTTCGCCCTGGTTATCGGCGCGCAGCACGAACAGCATGTACTTGATCGAAACAACCCAGATCAGCGACCAGAAGATCAGCGCCAGGATCCCCAACACACCGTCATGGTTGACCTGAACCCCATAGCCCCCGGTAAACACCTCTTTGAGGGTGTAGAGCGGACTGGTCCCGATATCGCCGTAAACCACCCCGACCGCCGCCACCAGCATGCCAATCGGCTTGGTGTTTGAATGCTCGGCACCTGCTGCCTGACTACTCGCGTGACCCATCAACCACTCCTGCCCTTTGACCTGAGGTCTTTTATAAACAGCGCGCCTAAGTTGACCCTAGCATGCGCTGTTTTACTTCTCGTAACAGACGTTTTGTTGACCCAGGGGTTTTACCCGTGCGCAACGGCGCGAAGCATAGCGCAGCGCTCGTCGCATTTCCCTGCATAAAGCTGGTCAAGTGGATTGCCCGCCGCTAGAATTGCGCACTTTTTGATCAGAGGCACACCAAGTGCCCGTCCGCCGCCCTGTCGTGCCCGACTGGCGGCGTCATTCAATACCGAGGTTAGACATGTCCACCACCATCGCAAAAGCCAACCCCAAGGTTGGCTTTGTTTCCCTGGGTTGCCCGAAGGCTCTGGTCGACTCCGAGCGCATCCTTACGCAACTGCGTATGGAAGGCTATGACGTTGTGTCGACTTACCAGGACGCCGACGTGGTGGTGGTCAATACCTGCGGCTTCATCGACTCGGCCAAGGCTGAATCCCTGGAAGTGATCGGCGAAGCCATCAAGGAAAACGGCAAGGTCATCGTGACCGGCTGCATGGGCGTGGAAGAAGGCAATATCCGCAACGTGCACCCAAGCGTGCTGGCCGTGACCGGCCCGCAGCAGTACGAGCAGGTGGTCAATGCCGTGCACCAAGTGGTGCCGCCGCGCCAGGATCACAACCCGCTGATCGACCTGGTGCCGCCACAAGGCATCAAGCTGACCCCGCGCCACTACGCGTACCTGAAGATTTCCGAAGGCTGCAACCACAGCTGCAGCTTCTGCATCATCCCGTCGATGCGCGGCAAGCTGGTCAGCCGCCCGGTGGGTGACGTGCTCGACGAAGCCCAGCGCTTGGTCAAGTCCGGTGTGAAAGAGCTGTTGGTGATCTCCCAGGACACCAGCGCCTATGGCGTCGACGTGAAGTACCGCACCGGTTTCTGGAACGGCGCGCCGGTGAAAACCCGCATGACCGAACTCTGCGAAGCCCTCAGCAGCCTGGGCGTGTGGGTGCGCCTGCACTACGTTTACCCGTACCCGCACGTCGACGAGCTGATCCCGTTGATGGCCGCCGGCAAGATCCTGCCGTACCTGGACATCCCGTTCCAGCACGCCAGCCCGAAAGTGCTCAAGGCGATGAAACGCCCGGCCTTCGAAGACAAGACCCTGGCGCGTATCAAGAACTGGCGCGAGATCTGCCCGGAGCTGATCATCCGCTCCACCTTCATCGTCGGCTTCCCCGGCGAAACCGAAGAAGACTTCCAGTACCTGCTGGACTGGCTGACCGAGGCCCAACTGGACCGCGTCGGCTGCTTCCAATACTCGCCGGTGGAAGGTGCTCCGGCCAACCTGCTGGACCTGGCCGTGGTGCCGGACGACGTCAAGCAAGACCGTTGGGAGCGCTTTATGGCGCACCAGCAGGCGATCAGCTCGGCGCGCCTGCAACTGCGCATCGGCAAGGAAATCGAAGTGCTGATCGACGAAGTCGACGAGCAAGGCGCGGTGGGCCGCTGCTTCTTCGACGCGCCGGAAATCGACGGCAACGTGTTTATCGACGATGCCAGCGGTTTGAAGCCGGGCGACAAGGTGTGGTGCACCGTGACCGACGCCGACGAGTACGACCTGTGGGCCGAAAAGCGCGACTAATGCGATAAAAACTTGAAAAAGCCCTGCCTCTGGACAAGAGGCGGGGCTTTTTTACGTCTATCGTTTTGCCCATCGACATGGTTCAGCACAAGGGGCAGCGGGCATGCGTCAGCACTCGGTTATCCACACACCCAACACCAGCGACTACGCGCAGTTGGCGCAGATTTGGGAGGCTTCAGTGCGGGCCACCCATGATTTTTTGCCGGACAGTTACATCGTGTTGCTCAAAAATCTGGTGCTGACCCGCTATCTGGACGCGGTGATGTTGATCTGCACCAAGGACTCGCGCCAACGCATCAGCGGGTTTGCCGGTGTTGCGGCGGGCAAGGTGGAGATGCTGTTTATCGACCCACAGCACCGCGGCCAGGGTCTGGGCCGGCAACTGCTGTGGTATGCGGTCGAGCACATGAATGCCGAGGTGCTGGACGTCAACGAACAGAACCCTCAAGCCCTGGGGTTTTACTTGAAGCTTGGGTTCGAGGTGATCGGACGCACGGAGCATGATGGCCTGGGCCAGCCTTATCCATTGCTGCATATGCGTTTGCGCCAGGTGCACCAACAGGAGCGCCGGGGCTAAATGAAATGGGGTCGGGATTAACCGCGCCCACACAGGTACAATAGCCGCCCCCTTTTGTTACGGCCCTTGTCATGACTGACCCCATACGCCTCTCCAAACGCCTTATCGAACTGGTCGGTTGCTCCCGTCGGGAGGCTGAGCTGTTTATCGAAGGCGGCTGGGTCTCGGTGGACGGTGAAGTGATCGACGAGCCGCAGTTCAAGGTCACGACCCAGAAAGTCGAACTCGACCCCGACGCCAAGGCGACGGTGCCGGAACCAGTGACGATCCTGCTGCATGCCCCCGCCGGCATGGATGCTGAGACGGCAATGGCCTCGATCAGCGCCGACACCCTGTCCGAAGAACACCGCTTCAGCAAGCGCCCGCTCAAGGGTCACTTCCTGCGCCTGACCGCCAGCGCCGATCTGCAAGCCAAGGCCAGCGGGCTGTTGGTGTTTACCCAAGACTGGAAGATCCTGCGCAAGTTGACCGCCGATGCCGCCAAGATCGAGCAGGAATACGTGGTAGAGGTCGAGGGCGACATGGTTGCCCACGGCCTGAACCGCCTGAATCACGGTTTGACCTACAAAGGCAAAGAGCTGCCGGCGGTCAAAGCCAGCTGGCAGAACGAAAACCGCCTGCGGTTCGCGATGAAAAACCCGCAGCCAGGCGTGATCGCACTGTTTTGTGAAGCCGTTGGCCTGAAAGTCGTGGCCATCCGCCGCATCCGTATCGGCGGTGTGTCCATCGGCAAAGTGCCGGTCGGCCAATGGCGTTACCTGTCCGGCAAAGAGAAGTTCTAAGCCGCTCGCCCTTTTCTCGACACCGCCTGATGGGCGGTGTCCTCAGTTGAATACCAGGATTGCCCACCATGATTCACAACGACGTACTGCGCAGCGTGCGCTACATGCTCGACATCAGCGACAACAAGATGGTCGAGATCATCAAGCTCGGCGGCATGGACGTAACCAAGGACGACCTGCTGACCTACCTCAAGAAAGACGAGGAAGAAGGCTTCGTGTTCTGCCCGGATGAAGTCATGGCTTACTTCCTCGACGGCCTGGTGATCTTCAAGCGTGGCAAGGATGAAAGCCGCCCGCCGCAGCCGATCGAAACCCCGGTGACCAACAACATCATCCTGAAAAAGCTGCGCGTGGCCTTCGAACTGAAGGAAGACGACATGCACGCCATCCTCAAGGCTGCCGAGTTCCCGGTGTCCAAGCCAGAGCTGAGCGCGCTGTTTCGCAAGTTCGGCCACACCAACTACCGCACGTGTGGCGACCAGTTGCTGCGTAACTTCCTCAAGGGGCTGACCCTGCGGGTTCGTGCATAAGCCATGAGTTACCAAGTCTCGCCCGTCGGTTTCGTACGCTCCTGCTTCAAGGAGAAGTTCGCCATCCCACGCCAACCGCAACTGGCGCCCGCCGCCCGTGGCGTGCTGGAGTTGGTGGCACCGTTCGACCAGGGTGAGGCAGTGCAGGGTTTGGAGCAGGTCAGCCATGTGTGGTTGTTGTTTCTGTTCCACCAGGCCTTGGAAGACAAGCCGCGCCTGAAAGTGCGGCCGCCGCGCCTGGGTGGGAATACGTCCATGGGCGTGTTTGCTACCCGCGCAACTCATCGACCCAACGGTATCGGCCAGTCGGTGGTGAAGCTGGACAAGGTAGAACCGGGCCGGCTGTGGATTTCCGGGATTGATCTGCTCGATGGCACGCCGGTGTTGGATATCAAGCCGTATGTGCCCTATGCCGACATCGTTGATACCGCTACCAACGGCATCGCCAGTGCTGCGCCGCAGCTGATTCCCGTGCAGTGGCTGAAGACGGCGTTGCAGCAGGCACAAGGCCACGCACAGCGCCTGGGCGAACCGTTGGTGGCGTTGATTGATCAGTGCTTGGCGCAGGACCCACGGCCGGCGTATCAGACGCCTGGGCCTGAGCGCGAGTATGGCGCGCAGTTCTGGGACGTGGATGTGCGCTGGCACTATCCCGAACCGGGGATGATTTGTGTGCTGGAAATACTTCCCGCTGGATAAACCGGAAACAAATGTGGGAGGGGGCAAGCCCCCTCCCACATTTGCATCTACTGTGTTGCAAAGTCAGCACATGGCCTGACTGCTTTACTTCTCGACGAACGCACGCTCGATCAGATAGTCACCCGGCTCACGCATACGTGGCGAAACCTTCAGGCCGAAGCTGTTCAACACTTCGCTGGTTTCGTCCAACATGCTTGGGCTACCGCACAGCATGGCGCGGTCGTCCTCGGGGTTGATCGGTGGCAGGCCGATGTCGCTGAACAGCTTGCCGCTGCGCATCAGGTCGGTCAGGCGGCCTTCGTTTTCGAACGGCTCGCGGGTCACGGTTGGGTAGTAGATCAACTTGTCACGCAGGGCCTCGCCGAAGAACTCGTTCTGCGGCAGGTGCTCGGTGATGAATTCGCGGTAAGCGACTTCGTTGACGTAACGCACGCCGTGGCACAGGATCACTTTTTCGAAACGCTCGTAGGTTTCCGGGTCCTGGATCACGCTCATGAACGGAGCGAGGCCAGTGCCGGTGCTGAGCAGGTAGAGGTGCTTGCCGGGCTTCAAATCGTCAAGCACCAGGGTGCCTGTCGGTTTTTTGCTGATGATGATCTCGTCGCCTTCCTTCAGATGCTGCAACTGGGAAGTCAGCGGGCCATCCGGCACCTTGATGCTGAAGAACTCCAGATGCTCTTCCCAATTCGGGCTGGCAATGGAGTAAGCGCGCATGAGCGGGCGGCCGTTAGGCTGTTGCAGGCCGATCATCACGAACTGACCGTTCTCGAAGCGCAGGCCCGGATCGCGGGTGCACTTGAAGCTGAACAGAGTGTCGTTCCAGTGATGAACACTGAGGACACGCTCGTGGTTCATGTTGCTCATGTACGGGGGACTCCTGGAAATGGGTCTGCGCCAAAGATGAAGTGCGCAATTGCACAGCATTCTAATGGCGGCGACAATATCTGTTAACTGGATTATTAAGATAAGGGTTATCGGTTATATCGATATGCGATTTACTCTCCGTCAACTGCAAGTCTTCGTCGCCGTTGCCCAGCAGGAAAGCGTCTCGCGCGCTGCTGGCCTTCTGGCCTTATCTCAATCCGCCGCCAGCACTTCGATTACCGAGCTGGAGCGCCAATCGAGCTGCCAATTATTCGACCGCGCCGGTAAACGCTTGAGCCTCAACGCCCTCGGCCATCAGCTGTTGCCCCAAGCCGTAGCGCTGCTGGACCAGGCCAAGGAAATCGAGGACCTGCTCAACGGCAAGTCCGGCTTCGGCTCCCTCGCCGTCGGCGCGACCCTGACCATCGGCAATTACCTGGCCACTCTGCTGATCGGCAGTTTCATGCAGCAGCACCCCGAGAGCCAGGTAAAGCTGCATGTGCAGAACACTGCCAATATCGTGCACCAGGTTGCGCATTACGAAATTGACCTGGGTCTAATCGAAGGCGACTGCAGCCACCCGGACATCGAAGTGCAAACCTGGGTGGAAGACGAACTGGTGGTGTTTTGCGCGCCGCAGCATCACCTGGCCAAACGCGGCGTGGCGACGCTGCAAGAGCTGACCCACGAAGCGTGGATCCTGCGGGAACAAGGCTCAGGCACGCGCCTGACGTTCGACCAAGCCATGCGCCATCACCGTAGCGCGCTGAACATCCGCCTGGAGCTTGAGCACACTGAGGCAATCAAGCGCGCAGTGGAATCGGGACTGGGAATTGGTTGTATCTCGCGCCTGGCACTGCGCGACGCGTTCCGCCGCGGCAGCCTGGTGCCGGTGGAAACCCCGGACCTGGACCTGGCACGGCAGTTTTATTTCATCTGGCATAAACAGAAGTACCAGACCTCGGCGATGCGCGAGTTCCTGGAGCTGTGCCGCGCCTTCACCGCTGGGGTTCAGCGCAGCGATGAAATCGTGCTGCCGAGTATTGCCTGAGGCTTAGATCAGGATTACGGCCCACACCAGGGTGATCATGGTCAGTGCGACGAATTGCGCAGCGCTGCCCATGTCCTTGGCGTTTTTCGACAGCGGGTGGCGATCCAGCGAGATGCGGTCGATTGCCGCTTCCACGGCCGAGTTGAGCAACTCGACGATCAACGCCAACAGGCACACCGCAATCAGCAAGGCACGCTCGACCCGGCTGACGTTGAGGAAAAAGCTCAGCGGAATCAGGATGACATTGAGCAGCACCAGTTGGCGGAAGGCCGCCTCACCTGTGAACGCCGCGCGCAGGCCATCCAGGGAATAACCCCCTGCATTGAAGATACGTTTGATACCGGTTTGACCCTTGAAAGGCGACATAGACGTAGGCAACTGAACCAAAGGAGTGGGGAAGCTAGATCACGCCAAGTCAAAAAAGCGTGAATAGGTGACATCTTGTTACTGCGAAATTGACTCAAGTTGTTGCAAGAGCAGCGCGGCCTGAGTGCGCGTCCGCACGTTCAGCTTGCGGAAAATCGCCGTCACGTGCGCCTTGATAGTCGCCTCCGACACGCTCAGCTCATAGGCGATCTGCTTGTTCAACAGCCCCTCACAGACCATGGTCAACACTCGGAACTGCTGCGGCGTCAGACTGGCCAAGCCATCGCGGGCGGCCTTGGCCTCGTCCGATACGTTGATTTCTTCGAACGCCTGGGGCGGCCAGGAGACATCGCCGTCCAATACCGTGCGCACGGCCTTCTGGATATCTTCCATGGCGCTGGACTTGGGAATGAAACCGCTGGCGCCAAACTCCTTGGAGCGCACCACCACATCGGCGTCTTCCTGGGCCGAGACCATTACCACAGGGATCTGCGGGTATTGCCCGCGCAACAACACCAGCCCCGAGAAACCATAGGCACCGGGCATGTTCAGGTCGAGCAGCACCAGGTCCCAGTCGGACTTTTCGGTGAGTCGGGCTTCCAGCTCGGCAATGCTGGCGACTTCAACCAGACGGACATCGGGGCCAAGGCCCAGCGTCACGGCCTGATGCAGCGCACTGCGAAACAGCGGGTGGTCATCGGCTATCAGGATTTCGTATGTGGCCATTGATTAAATGATCCTGTTTTTTATGGCAGCCCTGATGGGTTCAGGGTTCGCCAGTACACACGGCAACGGCCAGGCAGCCATCGCCATAGGGCACGATCAACGTCAAGAGCACCTGAAACGACGTCGAAAATTCACGGTTGCGCCCCAATCGGCGCCCAGCATGCCCAGCGTAGCCTGGGGGGTCAAGCACTACGCCCGTGGGCATTTTAGCGGGTTGCGGGTTTGCAGTGCCATCATGCAAACGTCGTCTGGTTATACCGCCGGGATGTAGGGCGAGAGACGAGTATGCACGACGTCTGTCGCATCCAAAGGCATCTGGAACTTGGCCGCCAGGTAATGAGTGCTGAAAACATCGAGGTAGGCATCCAGGACCTCGCTCGCAGCGCCGTCATCAGCAAGCTCCAGGCACAGCGCCGCGACTTCGGCGGTGCAAAAATGATCATCGCGTTTGGAGCGGCGCAGTTTGTAGCGCGAGAGCTGTTCCGGGGCCAGGCTTAAAACGGGCAAGTGCTCCAGGTAAGGGCTTTTGCGGAACATCTTGCGCGCTTCGCTCCAGGTGCCATCAAGCAATATAAACAGCGGGCGCTTGCCCTCCTCCACCTTGACCTCGCTGACAACCCGTTCGGGCGCCACGAACTCACCCGGGAACACGATGTAGGGTTGCCATTGTGGGTCTGCCAGCAAGGTGAGCAAATCCGGGTCCACCTCGGTGCGCGACCAGGCGAAAGCCGTGGTGTCGTCAATGACATCGGCGATCAGCCAGCCGGTATTGCTGGGCTTCATCGGCTCGACATCATGCATCAGCAGGCACATCGCGCAGCGCGCCTCGACCTTGGGGCGCCAGGCACACAAACAATATTGCGGGATGACCCGGCAACCCGCGCAGCGTTCGGCACGCGAGCCACGATTGACAAAAGGCTTGATAGCACGCGCCAGGCGCTGGGTCCGCAGGCGGGAAACGGCGTGGCTCATCGGACACGCCATAGGAACGGGTAAATCAACACAGTGAACACTCAAAGAGGTCTTAAGGGGCCGCAGTTTACCAGCGATACGCCTGGCTGTAGTGGCCAAGGGTCACCTATAATCGCGCGCCACTGAACGCACAGCCCAGTGGCTGGTCTATGCACCAGTAACCGAATCAGGAGAGTCCCATGCTGCGTTCCATGCTGCGCCTTGCCGCCCCATCCATCGCCCTTGCGTTGGTATTGCCCGTGGGCGCTCAGGCGGCCTCGCTGCTGGAGGCCCAGATGAACAGGAAACTGCAAAGCGTCGCGGCTGAGAGCAACAAGGACTTGCCCCGGGAAATCGACGAAAAAACCCTGGAAGTGGCCTACACCGTTGAAGGCATGCAACTGATCGATCACCTTAGCGTGCTGCCAGACCGCGCCGAACAGATGCGCGCCAACCCCAAAGCGGTGTATTTCCAGCTCGGCCAGAGTGTTTGCCTGAACAAAGGCTACCGCGAGCTGATGGCCAAGGGCGCGGTAATGCGCTACGAAATCACCGAGAACAAGACCAACCGGCCTGTGGCTTCGGTGAAATTCGCGGAAGCGGATTGCCCGGCACCGGCGAAGAAGAAAAAGTAACCCTGCCTCACCCTCGCGCGCTGCTGCCCTGTGGCGCGCACTCCCCTCGCTGCAATGCCCTCCAGGCAGCTAGACTCCGTGTTGCATGACCAATAAGCGGTTGCCAGCCAAGGGTTTTTCGGCCCATGATCAAGTCATCCCAACCGCTCACCCACAGTATCTTTCATGCTGTTCTGTAACATTTTCAGGGCAAAAGAAGGTTGCCCCTGCGGCAAGCAGCGACACATGCAGTGTCGTAGCCTCCGGCGAACCTCTCGTCGGCTACCCGGCCCTGCAAGAAGGAGAAGTTGAATGCCTTACGAACCGAATGACAGCCTGCTCCAGCATTTCGAAAAGAATGGAGCCGACCTCACCCAGCAGGTCGAAGCCCAACTCCAGCTGATCGCCCCCGACAGCCCGAATATCCCTCTGTATCGCGACATGATCCTCACCGTGCTGCGCATGGCCCAGGACGACCGCAACCGCTGGAATGCCAAGATCACCCTGCAAGCCATCCGTGAACTGGACAACGCCTTTCGTGTACTCGAACAGTTCAAGGGCCGGCGCAAGGTCACGGTGTTCGGTTCGGCACGGACACCGGTGGAAAGCCCGCTGTATGCGCTGGCCCGTGACGTCGGCGCCGCACTGGCGCGCTCCGACCTGATGGTGATCACCGGCGGCGGCGGCGGCATTATGGCCGCGGCGCACGAAGGTGCCGGCTTGGAACATAGCCTGGGGTTCAATATCACTCTGCCGTTTGAACAGCATGCCAACCCGACCATTGATGGCACCGAGAACCTGCTGTCATTCCACTTCTTCTTTACCCGCAAGCTGTTCTTCGTCAAGGAAGCCGATGGACTGGTGTTGTGCCCCGGCGGTTTTGGCACGTTGGATGAAGCACTGGAAGTGCTGACACTGATCCAGACCGGCAAGAGCCCACTGGTGCCGGTGGTTTTGTTGGACGCGCCGGGTGGTGGGTTCTGGCAAGGCGCGCTGGATTTTATCCGCAGCCAGTTGGAAGCCAATCGCTACATTCTGCCGACCGACCTCAAACTGATAAGGCTGGTATACAGCGCTGAAGAGGCGGTCGAAGAGATCAACCAGTTTTATGCCAACTTCCATTCCACACGCTGGCTCAAGCGTGAGTTTGTAGTGCGCATGAATCATCCGCTCAGTGACCGCGCATTGGCCTATTTGCAGAATGAGTTTGCTAGCCTGCGCCTGAACGGGGACTTCCAGCAGCTCGCCTATACCGGCGAGGAACATGATGAAGCTCGGTTCAGCCATTTAACGCGGTTGGTGTTCAACTTTAATGGGCGGGATCAGGGTCGGTTGCGGGAGTTGGTGGATTACATCAATTTGCCGGAGAACTGGGTGCAGGCTCAGGGGAAGACGCAGCAACGGGTGACGCCGCAGACGGCTTGATTTTTTAGTGTAAAAAAAAGCCCGCTATTTTCATAGTGGGCCCTTTTTTGTGGGGTTCAGACTAAGTAACTGGGGCTACTACGCAGCCCAACGGGAGCAAGCTCCCTCGCCACAATAGCCCACCAACCCCATCACTTTGGACTCAGTCGTCCATATCTCGACCACTGAGCAAACGGCTGATCATCTCCATCGAAAACCCGCGGTAACTCAAGAAGCGGCCTTGTTTGGCGCGCTCCCTGGCATCGATGGGTAGATGGCCTGAGAACTTGCGACGCCAAGTGTCTTCCAACTGCGACTGCCAACTGATACCACACTCACGCAGGGCGAGGTCAATATCGGCGCGTTGCAGGCCACGCTGGCTCAGCTCTTCGCGAATACGCGCGGGGCCATAGCCCGAGCGCGCTCGGTAGGAGACAAAGCTTTCGAGGTAACGGGACTCCGACAGCAGCCCTTCTTCCGTTAACCGGTCAAGGGCGGTTTCGATCATCTCAGAGTCTGCACCGCGCTGACGCAGTTTACGCGTCAGCTCGACTCGACCATGCTCGCGCCGAGCGAGCAGGTCCATCGCAGTGCGCCGAACGGCGACAAGTGTATCCAGTACAACAGTCATCGTTTGCTTCAGACGTCAGTGTCAGCTTCTTCCACTTCTGCAACCGGTTCGCGGTTGGCGGCAGCTTTCACGTCAGGTGCAGCAGTCAGCAGCTTGTCGCGAATCTGCTTCTCAAGCGTGGCAGCGATATCTGGGTTGTCTGCGAGGAACTTGGCCGAGTTGGCCTTGCCCTGACCGATCTTGCTGCCGTTGTAGGCATACCAGGCACCTGACTTCTCGACGAAACCGTGCAGCACGCCCAAGTCGATCATCTCGCCGTTCAGGTAGATACCCTTGCCGTACAGGATCTGGAATTCTGCCTGACGGAATGGCGGAGCCACTTTGTTCTTCACGACTTTAACGCGGGTTTCACTGCCGACAACCTCGTCACCCTCCTTCACCGCGCCAGTACGGCGGATGTCCAGACGGACCGACGCGTAGAACTTCAGTGCGTTACCACCGGTGGTGGTTTCCGGGCTGCCGAACATCACGCCAATTTTCATACGGATCTGGTTGATGAAGATAACCAAGCAGTTGGCGTTCTTGATGTTACCGGTGATTTTACGCAGCGCCTGGGACATCAGACGGGCTTGCAGGCCCACGTGCATGTCACCCATTTCGCCTTCGATTTCAGCCTTCGGCACCAGAGCGGCCACGGAGTCGACCACGATCACGTCGATGGCGTTGGAGCGCACCAGCATGTCGGTGATTTCCAGGGCTTGCTCACCGGTGTCCGGCTGGGAAACCAGCAGGTCATCAACGTTGACACCCAGTTTACCGGCGTATTCAGGGTCCAGGGCGTGCTCGGCGTCGACGAACGCGCAGGTGGCGCCCATTTTTTGCGCCTGGGCAATCACCGACAGCGTCAGGGTGGTTTTACCGGAAGACTCAGGACCGTAGATTTCAACGATACGGCCTTTTGGCAGGCCGCCAATGCCGAGTGCGATGTCCAGACCCAGAGAGCCAGTGGAGATAGCCGGGATCGCCTGACGGTCGTGATCGCCCATACGCATTACGGCACCCTTGCCGAATTGACGCTCGATCTGACCCAGGGCCGCAGCCAAGGCTTTCTTCTTGTTGTCGTCCATTAAAGTCCTCACGTAATCAATAAGGCCGGGGCGGCCAACACCTGTATAAGTAGACAGTATTGTTCCACAAAGATCGGAGATCGCCTACCCCTGATTTTCTATTTCTGCTGCAGCTCGTCGCAACAAGCCCTCTAACGCGGCCTTTACCGTTTGTCGGCGGACCTCATCACGGTTGCCGGTGAAGTGCTGAAGCTCGGCCGTCAGTTCCTCGCCAACACCGAACGCGAGCCAAACAGTACCCACCGGCTTGTCTGGCGAACCGCCATCCGGCCCCGCCACGCCGCTCACTGCAACTGAAAATCGCGCCAGGCTTTGTTCCTGCGCACCCCTGGCCATCGCCAACACCACTTGTTCGCTGACTGCACCCACTTTGAGGAACAATGCTTGCGGCACATTCAATTGCCGGGTCTTCTGCCGGTTGGAATAGGTGACATACCCAGCCTCGAACCAGGCCGAACTTCCCGGAATCCGCGTGATGGCCTCGGCAATTCCACCGCCGGTGCAGGATTCGGCGGTGGTAACGTGGGCATTGAGCACTTGTAAACGGCGACCCAATTCAGCAGCCAGTTGAGTGATTTCCTTCACGGTCGTCTCCGGAAGTGGGTGGGGATTCGCTTACCCTACAGGACCCGATGGCACGCGCAAGCGACAGTCTGCCTGCGCTCCACGATGACATTGATGGTGTGGTTGCAATCATTACACCGGCTACTGCTGGTCCGGCCGAGAAGGCGGGGCCTCCTTGACGCCGATACGCTTGGCCGCCCAACGCTCATAAAGGCCGATCGCGACGTCAGCCCCAGCCATGGCAGTAAGGCAACCAATGGCACCCGCGGTCCAGATCGACATGCCCGCGGCGTAGCACAACATCAATGCCGAGACCCCGCAGACCATGCATGCCCCCGACCGCAGTGCGAGGCGCCGCATCAGTGACCAGCCCCGCGCGCCCTCTTTGTCGGCCCGCCACATTTCGCCGGCTACACCTCCGATCAATGCCAATACAATCACCAGCCAGACAGGCATTTCCGCCAACGCTTGCTGCTCGATTGTCATGTAACACCTCCTGGCTGAGCGATACCAGCAAACTGCCGGTGTTTGGATTCGGTTTGTAGGTAGGCATTCCAAAAAGCCCGGTTGCACAGGCTTTTCAGTAATGCGGTCCAGCGCGATCCTTCGGCGCTACTGGCGCGGTACGGATCGTTTCTCAGTGTGGTTGCGAACAGTCTTCCTGCCTGTCTGGGTAAGCCCTTGAAACTAAAGAGCGTCGGCGTCCTTGCCGGTGTTGCCTGGCATCCTTGCCATCGCTTCGATGGCGTCCTTGCCGATATTGCGTGCCGTCCTTGTCTTCCTTGGCAGCATCCTTGCCGCCTCCACCAGACCTTATTGGCTGGCTTGAGACGAAGAATATGCATGTATGCATATACAGTCAATGCGTAAATGCATTTATTTTACAAAATGATATGCGCAAATGCATTTAGAGCCTGATGGGCAAAGGGCTTGGCGATTTTCAACAGGCCAAAAAAACCCGCTCGTGGGCGGGCTTTTTCTTACGAGAGTTGGTTAACGGGCGTACATACCCCACCAGAACACATGGCCGAGGATGCTGATCTGCTCATCCTGGATATCCTGGAAGCTGTAATCTTCATCCGGGTGCTCATCACGGTTGAAACTGCGCAGGCGAATCCCGGAAGGCAGACGGTAGAGCTGTTTGACCCGCAGTTGACCATTGTGATTGATGGCATACAGGTCGCCATCAACGATATCGCCAATCCCACTCTTGCCCGCGTTGACCCCAACCGTCGCGCCGTCGCGCAATACCGGCAACATACTGTTACCACGTACCGTCACGCACTTTGCCTGGTCGAACTGCACACCGTTGTGCCGCAGGCTGCGCTTTCCAAAACGCAGGCTGGCCTTCTCGCTTTCCTCGATGACGAATCTTCCTGATCCAGCAGCCAATTCAACCTCACGCAGAAAGGGGATCGACACCTCGTCATCATTAACGGGCGTGTCGTCATCCCACAGGCTTATATCCTTGAGTTCCGAATGCATCGGGTCACGCCCCTCTTCACGCGAATTGCCCAGCGCCATGCGCCCGCGTAGCTGGTCGGTGCTGATGCAGAAGTATTGCGCGATGCGGGAGATGTGCTTGTCCGACGGATCAACGATCTTGCCGCTGAGGATCCGCGAGAGCGTGGATTGAGGCACGCCGGTGCGCCGGTAAAGCTCCGTGGGGGAGATCCGGTCGCGATCCAGCAGTTCTCTTAAGACGATAGAAACGTTGCGTTTTTGCATAACGCGGATAGTGACGAGAGTTTTTAGGGTTGGCAAATGCTGATTTGCATCAACCATGCATTTTTATGCACTTGCCATGCCCTTTAGCAGACCTGCGAAGGGTAGAGTTCGCGTGTTAACCTTGCCGCCATCGCAAAATCAGCAGGACCAAGTGCCCCATCTTTGCCCCACTCCTTTTAACGAATTTGCTAACTATCTGATGAGTAAAAACACTTCCGATCTGTCCTCCCACACGCCGATGATGCAGCAATATTGGCGCCTGAAAAACCAGCATCCTGATCAGTTGATGTTCTATCGCATGGGCGACTTCTACGAGATCTTCTACGAAGATGCAAAGAAGGCCGCCAAACTGCTGGACATCACCCTGACGGCGCGCGGGCAGTCGGCCGGACAAGCGATTCCGATGTGTGGGATTCCTTACCACTCCCTGGAAGGCTACCTGGTCAAGCTGGTGAAGCTGGGCGAGTCGGTTGTGATCTGCGAGCAGATCGGCGACCCGGCCACCAGCAAGGGGCCGGTTGAACGCCAGGTGGTGCGCATTATTACGCCGGGGACGGTCAGTGATGAGGCGTTGCTGGATGAGCGCCGCGATAACCTGATCGCCGCTGTGCTGGGCGATGAGCGTCTGTTCGGCCTGGCCGTGCTGGATATCACCAGCGGCAACTTCACGGTGCTGGAAATCAAGGGCTGGGAGAACCTGCTGGCGGAGCTGGAGCGCATCAATCCGGTGGAGTTGATGATCCCGGATGACTGGCCCAAGGACCTGCCGGCAGAAAAGCGCCGCGGAACCAAGCGTCGCGCGCCGTGGGATTTCGAGCGTGACTCGGCGCTGAAAAGCCTGTGCCAGCAATTTTCCGTGCAAGACCTTAAGGGCTTTGGTTGCGAAACCCTGACCCTGGCCATCGGCGCCGCCGGTTGCCTGCTCAGCTACGCCAAGGAAACTCAGCGCACCGCCCTGCCGCACCTGCGCAGCCTGCGCCATGAGCGCTTGGACGATACCGTGGTGCTCGATGGTGCCAGCCGTCGCAACCTAGAGCTGGACACCAACCTCGCGGGCGGACGCGACAACACCCTGCAATCTGTGGTCGACCGTTGCCAGACCGCTATGGGCAGCCGCTTGCTGACCCGCTGGCTGAACCGGCCGCTGCGGGATTTGAGCGTGCTGCAGGCACGCCAGTCTTCTATTACCTGCCTGCTGGACAGCTATCGCTTTGAAAAGCTGCAACCACAGCTGAAGGAAATCGGCGATATCGAGCGCATCCTGGCGCGTATCGGCCTGCGTAACGCTCGCCCCCGTGACTTGGCGCGCCTGCGCGATGCACTCGGTGCACTGCCGCAACTGCAGGCGGCAATGACCGAACTGGATGCGCCGCACTTGCAACAGTTGGCCGTAACCACCAGCACCTACCCGGAACTGGCAGCACTGCTGGCAAAAGCCATCATCGATAACCCCCCGGCGATCATCCGCGACGGCGGCGTGCTGAAGACCGGCTACGACAATGAGCTGGATGAACTGCAAGCCTTGAGTGAAAACGCCGGGCAGTTCCTGATCGACCTGGAGGCCAGGGAAAAAGCCCGCACCGGCCTGGCCAACCTGAAGGTCGGTTACAACCGCGTGCACGGCTACTTTATTGAGTTGCCCAGCAAGCAGGCCGAGCAGGCGCCGATTGATTATCAGCGTCGCCAGACCCTCAAAGGCGCCGAACGCTTTATCACGCCGGAGCTCAAAGAATTCGAAGACAAGGCGCTGTCGGCCAAGAGCCGTGCCCTGGCGCGGGAAAAAATGCTCTACGAGGCGCTGCTGGAAGACTTGATCGGCCAATTGGCGCCGCTGCAAGACACCGCTGCCGCCCTGTCTGAACTGGACGTGCTGAGCAACCTCGCCGAACGCGCGCTGAACCTTGACCTGAACTGCCCACGCTTTGTCAGCGAGCCGTGCATGCGCATTGTGCAGGGGCGTCACCCGGTCGTTGAGCAGGTGCTGACCACACCGTTCGTCGCCAACGACCTGTCGCTGGACGACGACACCCGCATGCTGGTGATTACCGGTCCGAACATGGGCGGTAAATCCACCTACATGCGCCAAACCGCACTGATCGTGCTGCTGGCGCATATCGGCAGCTTCGTGCCAGCAGCCAGTTGCGAGCTCTCACTGGTCGACCGCATCTTTACCCGGATCGGCTCCAGCGATGACCTCGCCGGTGGCCGTTCTACCTTTATGGTGGAAATGAGCGAAACCGCCAACATCCTGCACAACGCCACCGAGCGCAGCCTGGTGCTGATGGACGAGGTAGGTCGCGGCACCAGCACCTTCGACGGTCTGTCCCTGGCCTGGGCGGCGGCCGAGCGCTTGGCCCATCTGCGTGCCTATACACTGTTTGCCACTCACTACTTCGAGCTGACCGTGCTGCCGGAAAGCGAGCCGCTGGTAGCCAATGTGCATCTCAATGCCACCGAGCACAACGAACGCATCGTGTTCCTGCACCATGTGCTGCCAGGGCCGGCCAGCCAGAGCTACGGCCTGGCTGTGGCGCAATTGGCCGGTGTGCCGAACGATGTGATCCTGCGCGCCCGCGAACACCTCAGCCGCTTGGAAACCACGGCCCTGCCCCATGAAACCGTGGTCGCCAGCCCTGCCAAGACCGCCAGCAAACCCGCCGCGCCGCACCAGAGCGATATGTTCGCAAGCCTGCCGCACCCAGTACTGGATGAGCTCGCCAAGCTTGACCTGGACGGCTTGACGCCGCGAAAAGCGCTCGAAATGTTATATGCACTGCAGGTTCGGATATAACGCAGACGCTTGCAAGCTGGTAGACTCTCGCGCGGTTTGGGATGCTGCTGGCTTTTAGCCTGGCCTGCAGACTATCGCTCCCGAACCTCGCGAGCCCTGCCGTAAAGGGTTTCGCTGCCGCCGCCTGAGGAGAAAATTAGAAATGACCTTCGTCGTTACCGACAACTGCATCAAGTGCAAGTACACCGACTGCGTCGAAGTGTGTCCGGTGGACTGCTTCTACGAAGGCCCGAATTTCCTGGTGATCCACCCGGACGAGTGCATTGACTGCGCCCTGTGTGAACCGGAATGCCCGGCCGTCGCTATTTTCTCCGAGGACGAAGTCCCGGCGGAGATGCAGGAATTTATTCAGTTGAACGTCGAGCTGGCGGAAATCTGGCCGAACATCACTGAGAAGAAAGAGTCGCTGCCTGGTGCAGAAGAGTGGGACGGCGTCAAAGGCAAAATCAAAGACCTGGAGCGCTAACCGCGCCGCCGCCCAATAAAAAAGCCCCTTTCAGGGGCTTTTTTGCATTCTGGGTCAGGCATTTACTTTTCTACAGGCAAAAAAAGGGGCGGTATGACCCGCCCACATTTTTTCCCTAGTCCCTGTATTCCTTTTCATCATCCTGATGAATCGCATCCTGCGATATTCCCTGAACCATCGTTCCGTGATGGCTGTGTCAATCCGTGGACACAGGACTGATGTTAGAGAGTTCCAAGGGAAGTTCAACGGGATGCGTGCGCAGCGCCGACGAGCTTCACGCTTCAAAAGAAAATAAATAATTGTTATTTTTCAAATAGATAGAAAAACAGCCAAACATTTCGAGACGTACACGGCCGGTAAAAACCCCAAACACTTACGGAAAAGTAAGCCAATGCTTACACCAGCCATTGCGTAAATGGGTCACCCACGCCTCTTGACCGCCTGCCAGGCGTAAAAAAGCCCCGACACAGTCGAGGCCTCTTACCTTCAATCACTTCAATCGTCGCTGACGGTAATTGTCGGCATCGATGGCGTTGTAGCTTCCTGCAAGACGATCCGCGCGCCCACATGGCGAGCCAGTTCCTGATAGATCATCGCGATCTGACTGTCGGGCTCAGCCACCACGGTGGGCTTGCCGCCGTCGGCCTGTTCACGAATCAGCATCGACAGCGGCAGCGAAGCCAACAATTCTACGCCGTACTGAGTCGCCAACTTCTCGCCGCCGCCCTCACCGAACAGATGCTCGGCGTGGCCACAGTTGGAGCAGATGTGCACGGCCATGTTTTCCACGACGCCCAGCACCGGAATATTGACCTTGCGGAACATCTCCACGCCTTTTTTCGCGTCGAGCAGGGCCAGGTCCTGGGGAGTGGTGACGATCACCGAACCCGCCACCGGGACTTTCTGCGCCAGGGTCAGTTGGATGTCGCCAGTGCCCGGCGGCATGTCGATCACCAGGTAATCCAGATCGCCCCAAGCGGTCTGGGTGACCAATTGCAGCAAGGCGCCGGACACCATCGGCCCGCGCCATACCATCGGCGTGTTGTCATCAGTCAGAAAGGCCATGGACATGACTTCCACGCCCAATGACTCGATCGGCATGAACCACTTCTGGTCTTTGACTTTCGGCCGGGTCCCTTCGGCGATGCCGAACATCACACCCTGGCTAGGGCCATAGATATCGGCATCAAGAATGCCCACGCGCGCGCCTTCACGGGCCAGGGCCAGGGCCAGGTTGGCGGCAGTGGTGGATTTGCCCACGCCGCCTTTGCCGGATGCCACGGCCACCACGTTCTTGACGTTGGCCAGGCCCGGGATCTGCGCCTGAGCCTTATGGGGTGCGATCACGCACTGGATGTCGACCTTGGCTGACCGAACGCCGTCGAGGCCTTCAATGGCCATTTGCAGCATCTGCGCCCAACCACTCTTGAACAGGCCGGCGGCATAACCCAGTTCCAACTGCACCGACACCTGATCACCCTGGACCTCGATGGCGCGTACACAGCCGGCACTGACCGGGTCCTGGTTCAAATAGGGATCGGTGTACTGGCGAAGAACGGCTTCCACCGCTGCGCGATTCACGGCGCTCATGGGCTACTCCCGAAAAAAGACTGACTGAAACAGGCCGCTATCCTACCTGTTCCAGCTGCTGAGCGGCATGCTTTTGCCGGTGTGGAAAATGCTGAAACAGCGTCACGGGGTGAAATAAATTTCCCGGCGCTTTATAGTGGCCGACCTCCGTTTCATCAAGTAGCCGAGCCCCATGTCCGAGCCACGCAAGATCCTCGTCACCAGCGCCCTGCCCTATGCCAATGGTTCTATCCATCTTGGCCATATGCTTGAGTACATCCAGACCGATATGTGGGTGCGCTTCCAGAAGCATCGCGGCAACCAATGCATCTATGTCTGCGCGGACGACGCCCACGGTTCGGCCATCATGCTGCGCGCCGAGAAGGAAGGCATCACCCCGGAACAACTGATCGCCAATGTGCAGGCTGAACACAGCGCCGACTTTGCCGAGTTCCTGGTGGACTTCGACAACTTCCACTCCACTCACGCCGAAGAAAACCGTGAGCTGTCGAGCCAGATCTACCTCAAGCTGCGTGATGCCGGGCACATTGCCCAGCGTTCGATCACCCAGTATTTCGACCCGGAAAAGAAAATGTTCCTGGCCGACCGCTTCATCAAGGGCACCTGCCCGAAATGCGGCACCGAAGACCAGTACGGCGACAACTGCGAAAAATGCGGCGCCACTTATGCACCGACAGACTTGAAGGACCCGAAGTCGGCGATCTCCGGCGCCACCCCGGTGCTCAAGGATTCCCAGCACTTCTTCTTCAAGCTCCCGGATTTCCAGCAGATGCTGCAAACCTGGACCCGCAGCGGCACCTTGCAGGACGCTGTGGCGAACAAGATCGCCGAATGGCTGGATGCCGGCCTGCAACAGTGGGACATCTCTCGCGATGCGCCGTACTTCGGCTTTGAGATCCCGGACGAGCCAGGCAAGTATTTCTATGTGTGGCTGGACGCGCCGATCGGTTACATGGCCAGCTTCAAGAACCTGTGCGACCGCACGCCGGAGCTGGACTTCGACGCGTTTTGGGGCAAGGACTCCACCGCCGAGCTGTACCACTTCATCGGCAAGGACATCGTCAACTTCCACGCCCTGTTCTGGCCGGCGATGCTCGAAGGTTCGGGCTACCGCAAGCCGACCGGCATTAACGTGCACGGCTACCTGACGGTCAACGGCCAGAAAATGTCCAAGTCCCGTGGCACCTTTATCAAGGCGCGCACCTACCTGGACCACCTGTCGCCGGAATACCTGCGCTACTACTACGCCTCCAAGCTGGGCCGTGGCGTCGACGACCTGGACCTGAACCTGGAAGACTTCGTACAGAAGGTCAACTCGGACCTCGTGGGCAAAGTCGTCAACATTGCCAGCCGTTGCGCCGGCTTTATCCACAAGGGCAACGCCGGTGTGCTGGTGGCTGAAAATGCCGCGCCGGAACTGACCGACGCGTTCCTGGCTGCGGCACCAAGCATCGCCGATGCTTATGAAGCTCGCGACTTTGCCCGCGCCATGCGTGAAATCATGGGGCTGGCCGACCGCGCCAACGCCTGGATTGCCGACAAGGCCCCGTGGGCGCTGAACAAGCAGGAAGGCAAACAGGCAGAAGTCCAGGCGATCTGCGCCACCGGCGTCAACCTGTTCCGCCAATTGGTGATTTTCCTCAAGCCGGTTCTGCCGTTGCTGGCAGCCGACGCCGAGGCGTTCCTCAATGTTGCGCCACTGACCTGGAGCGACCATGCCACCCTGCTCAGCAACCATCAGTTGAACGAGTTCAAGCCGCTGATGACCCGTATCGACCCGGTAAAAGTCCAAGCCATGACCGACGCTTCGAAAGAAGACCTCGCCGCCAGCCAGACCGACACCGGCTCAGCTGCGCCAGCAGGTAATGGCGAACTGGCCAAGGACCCGCTTTCTCCAGAAATCGAGTTCGACGCGTTTGCCGCCGTTGACCTGCGTGTTGCGCTGATCATCAAGGCCGAGGCCGTGGAAGGCGCCGACAAGCTGCTGCGCCTGACACTGGATATCGGTGACGAGCAACGCAACGTGTTCTCCGGGATCAAGAGCGCGTATCCGGACCCGTCCAAGCTCGACGGTCGCCTGACCATGATGATCGCGAACCTCAAGCCACGGAAAATGAAGTTCGGCATCTCCGAAGGCATGGTGATGGCCGCCGGCCCTGGCGGTGAAGAGATCTACCTGCTGAGCCCAGACAGCGGCGCCAAGCCGGGTCAACGCATCAAGTAACCCCGCAAACAGCCCTGCCGTCTCGGCGACAGGGCTTTTGAGCTAGTGCCACTGTCTCGCTTGCCGGATAATCAAGCCCTGTTTGCTTAACCGACATGTCCATGACCGATATTTTCCTCACGTTTGTCAGCGCAGCCCTGATCAGCAACCTTGTGTTGCAGATGCCGTTGGCTGTCGACTCGGTATTGGCCAATGGGCAGCGCTCGCATGTGCATGCGCTGGGGCTCGCCACCGGTGTGTTGACGGTGCTGAGCAGTTCACTGGGTTACCTGCTGGACCATTATGTTCTGCAACCGCTGGCGCTGACGGCGTTACGGCTCTTCGTATTTGTGCCGCTGACCGCACTGCTGATCCGCCCCGTGCTTGGTTTGCTTGCCCGACTGCGACCGGCATTGCCTCTGGAAGGGTTATGGCTGTTGCTGATGGCCAACGCAGGTGTGTTGGGCGCCGTGCTACTGGACACGCAGAACGATAAAGGCTTTCGCTCTATGATCGCGCTGAGCCTGGGCGCCGGGCTCGGTTTCTGGCTGGTGTTGAGCCTGTTCAGCGACCTGCGCCAGCGTATCGCAGACAATGACATCCCCCTGCCCTTTCGCGGCCTGCCGGTGGAGCTGATAAGCGCCGGCCTTATGGTTTTGGCCTTCCTGGGTTTCAACGCAATGATCAAAGCATGAGCCTGATTCAACGTATCGACGCCCTGCTACCGCAGACCCAATGCGGCAAATGTGGGCACCCTGGCTGCAAGCCTTACGCCGAAGGCATCGCCCAGGGCGAAGCTATCAACAAGTGCCCGCCCGGTGGGCAGGAAACCATCGCGGGCCTCGCCCAATTGCTGAGCGTGCCGGTGCTGGCGTTGGATACCAGCCGTGGCGAGGCGCCGGCACAGGTTGCGTATATCCGTGAGGCCGAGTGTATCGGTTGCACCAAATGCATCCAGGCGTGCCCGGTGGACGCTATCGTCGGCGCCGCCAAGTTGATGCACACGGTAATTATCGACGAGTGCACGGGCTGCGACCTGTGCGTCGCGCCCTGCCCGGTGGACTGCATCGAGATGCGCCCGCCGATCACCGTGCTGCCTATCGTCGGCGACCTGGCGACCAACGACAAGGAGCACCGCGAACGCGCACTCAAGCGCGATCGAGCAAGGCGGCGCTTCGAGCAACGCAACGCACGGCTGCAACGGGAGCAAGCACACAAACTCACCGAACGCCTGGCTAGGGCCAAGCACTCGGCGCCAGTGGAGGCCGTCCCCCTTGATGCTGTGCAAGCGGCTCAGGATGCGGCGGTGAAGAAGGCCAAGATCAATGTCGCAATGAGCCGCGCGCAATTGCACAAATCCTTGAAGGCGTTTGGGCATCCGCCGACCTTTGAGCAGCAGTCGCAATTGATCGTGTTGCAGCAACAATTCGAGGCCTCAGAGCAGGCACTGGCCGCCCTGGCACCCAATAGCACTCCCGCGGCGCCGGCCCGCAATAGCGCCGACCTCAAGCGCGCCAAAATCCAGCTGGCGATGCGCCGCGCCGAATTGAAGAAAGCCCAGGATCAACACGCCGATGCGCGACAATTGGCCGACGCGCAAAACAAGCTTGATGAGGCCCAGCGCCAGGTAGAGGCCCACGGTGCCTGACCCGCAGCAGGCATTGAAACGCGTGCTGCTGGCCACGCTGCCAGGTGTGGCGGTGATGTGTGTGTTTTACGGTTGGGGGGTGCTGATCAACCTGGCGTTGGCGGGAGGATGTGCCCTGCTAATGGATGCGGGCGCACAACGCCTGCGCGGACAACCCGGCGGCGACTTGAGCAGCCTGGTCAGTGCAACACTGTTGGCGCTGGCATTGCCGCCATACTGCCCCTGGTGGTTATGTGTGGCGGCCGTGGCCAGCGCGTTGTTGTTGGGCAAGCATCTGTATGGCGGCAATCGCAACCCGTTCAATCCTGCCATGGTGGGGTTGGCGTTGATGCTGGTGGCTTTCCCTCAACCCATGACCCATTGGCCGGCCACTCATGGGCTGGACCTACTGGCCAGCCTGCAACAGGTGTTCGGGCTGCACGGCGACGCACCCGACGCCTGGGCGCAGGCCACCGCTCTGGACAGCCTGCGCCTCAACAAGAGCCTGACCGTCGACGAGTTGTTTACCAGCAACCCGGCGTTCGGCCATTTCGGCGGCAAGGGCGGCGAATGGGTCAGCCTGGCGTACCTGGCGGGCGGCCTCTGGTTGTTGCGTGAGCGTGTATTCAGCTGGCATGCACCGGCGGGCATGCTGGGCAGTCTTTTTGTGATCAGCTTGCTGTGCTGGAATGGGTCAGGCTCCGACTCCAACGGCTCGCCCCTCTTCCATCTGCTGACCGGCGCCACCCTGCTGGGCGCATTCTTTATTGTTACCGAACCCGTCTCCGGGCCCAAGAGCCCAGGGGCGCGGCTGCTGTTTGGTGCGGGCGTAGGGCTGCTGACGTATGTGATTCGTTCCTGGGGCAGTTACCCGGACGGCGTAGCCTTTGCCGTACTGCTGATGAACCTGGCCGTGCCTGCACTGGACCGCCTGACAGCCACTGGGGTGAAGCGATGAAAAACTGGATACCCGTGGCGCTCACTGCAATCCTTGGGATTGCCTTGACCCTGGGCCTTCAGCATCTGACCGTCGATTACGCAGCCCGCCAGGCCCAGGCGCAACAACGCCAAGCCTTGCTTGACCTGCTTCCCAGCGACAGCTATGACAACCAGCCATTGGACAAGCCATTGGCGACGGATGAACCACTGACCAACAGCCAATTGCGCGGTGGCTACCTCGCTACATTGGCCGGGCAGCCCAGCGCAGTCCTGCTTCAATTGAAAACCACCGGGTACGCTGGCCCGATCGAGCTGCTGATCGCCATCGGCAACGATGGAAGATTGGTGGGAGTCAAAGTGTTGCAGCAATCAGAAACGCCCAGCCTTGGCGGCCATATCGGTGAGCCCGGGAACCCGTGGATGGCCGCGTTCAAAGGGCGCACTCGTGAAGACCCGGCCCAGTTTGATCAAATGGCCGGTGCAACCGTAACCTCCCATGCGGTGATAGACGCGGTTCACGATGCCTTGCGCTACTTCGATGAGCATCGCGCCTCACTGTTGGAACCGGGCGCCTATGAATAAACCTTTCAGTTTGAGCAACTCGCTGATGCTCGCGCCGCTGATCGGAGTGACTGACACGCTGCCCAAGGCCTTGAGTTTCTTCGGGCTTTGCGCCCTGATCGGAGTGCTCTACGGTTTCGTGATGCAGGGTGTGCGCCAGCGGCCCAACACTCAGTCCCGACTGTCCGCCAGCATTGTGCTGGCCGCTACGCTGGTCAGTTGTACGCAGGTGCTGCTGCAGGCGTTTGCGCTGCCCGTCTACCAGCAGTTGGGTGTTTACCTCGCATTGATCAGCGTGCAGTGCGTAGTGCTCGAACACTCGGGGTTTTTCGACGCTGGCCAGGGCAAAGCTCGATTGCAACTGTTCGGCCTGTTCGGCGCATTGCTGATCATATTGGGCTTGTTGCGCACGATTCTGGGCACCACATTGGTACCCGCCGGGTTTATCCTGCTCGGCTTGCTACTCGCAGGCTTCCAGGCCTGGAACCTCTATTCGAAACCACGCTGACCGCAAGCAAGGAACCCACCGCCCCATGAACGCCGCAAAACGCCTGGAAATTTTCCGCAGGCTTCACGAAGACAATCCAGAACCCAAGACCGAGTTGGCCTACTCCTCGCCATTCGAGCTGCTGATTGCTGTGATTCTCTCGGCCCAATCCACCGACGTTGGCGTCAACAAGGCCACCGCCAAGCTATACCCGGTGGCAAACACCCCTGAGGCGATTCATGCCCTGGGTGTGGACGGGTTGTCGGAATACATCAAGACCATCGGGTTGTACAACAGCAAAGCCAAGAACGTCATCGAAACCTGCCGCATGCTGGTAGAACTGCATGGCAGCGAAGTGCCGCAGACCCGCGAGGCACTCGAAGCTCTGCCGGGCGTAGGCCGCAAAACCGCCAACGTGGTGCTCAACACTGCCTTTCGACAACTGACGATGGCCGTGGACACGCATATTTTCCGCGTCAGCAATCGGACCGGTATTGCTCGCGGCAAAAACGTGGTGGACGTGGAAAAGCAATTGATGAAGTTTGTGCCCAAGCCCTATCTACTCGATTCCCACCATTGGCTGATCCTGCACGGACGCTACGTGTGCCAGGCCCGCAAGCCGCGCTGCGGCAGCTGCCGCATTGAAGACTTGTGTGAATACAAGGACAAGACTTCCGACGATTGAGGGATCATTGGTTTTTTCGATCAATCGATTGAAAAAATCTTTTTTACCCATTCGTGGATTATCGTTATAAGGAGCGCCAACGGCAGTCTTAGCCTGGAGTTAACCTTATGAGCACTGGCAAAGAGCAACTGGAAGTAGAAGACGATCTCGTTGAGTCAGATGACGATGGGGCCGAAGCACCTGCTGAGGTGGCCAAAACCAATCTAAGCAAACGCCGCACCATCGACAATCTTCTGGAAGAACGACGCTTGCAAAAACAGCTGGCCGACTACGACTTCGACCTCTGACCCAGTGGTTAATGTCCGGAAGCCTCCCTGACGGAGGCTTTTTTGCCGGAAAACGGGCGCTATACCAAGCCGTTGCGCTGAGCCAACTCAATCAGGTCCACCAGCGAACGCGCATTGAGCTTGAGCAACAGGCGCGTCTTGTAGGTGCTGACTGTCTTGTTGCTGAGGAACATGCCATCGGCAATCTCCTTGTTGGTCTTGCCCCGAGCCAGTTGCTGCAACACCATCATCTCGCGGCCCGACAGGCGCTCGACCATATCGGCCTCACTGGCATTGCCCATGGTTGAGCGGACCGAGTTGAGCGCCTGGTTCGGAAAGTAGCTGTAGCCCGACAGGACGGCCTTGATCGCACTCAGCAACTCGGTGAGATCCTGTTGCTTGCACACATAGCCCGCGGCACCCGCCTGCATGCAGCGCATGGAGAAGTGACCGGGCGCCTGTGACGTCAGCACCAGCACCTTGAATGGCGTAGCTTGCTTGGTAGAGGACAGTCGGCAAATAACTTCCAGACCATCGAGTTTTGGAATTCCAATATCCAGTATGACAATGTCCGGCATATGCTCCCGCGCAAGTTGCAACGCATCGACACCGTTATCAGTCTCAGCAACGACTTCATAACCATGGCGTTCCATTAGCATACGCACAGCAAGACGAATGACGGGATGATCATCCACGATCAGCACTTTATTCATGAGAAAGTCCAATTTCGCTGTTCGAATTATTCAGAGCAAGCACAATAGCCTAGTCGTTTCCTAGTTGGCATAGCATTCCCCCTCGAGCAACAGCAAGCAGAGACCCAGCCCACATCGATAAAGGAATTGCCCTACAAAAAAACCCCAACTGAGGCGCATCTGGTTTTATGGAGCCTTTCAGACCTTTCCGCGCTCTTACATATTTTGAGTGAAATCTCCCTGGGGCTGGGGGAGTAGGGTAAACGTAACGCACATAACTTTCAGGAAATGCCCCTTCCAGTCTGACTCCGCGCATCAGGGCAGACGGAAAAAATTCGGTTATTTCAGTTCCATTTAACATATTTACTTACACCCAAATTTCCTACAAAAAAATCATCGCACTACACATCTGCCGCACTTGAATGAGTGAACTTTCTGTAAGACCAGTTCCCATGCAGGTGTAAAAAATTCATTCACTCCTACAACATTCTCGTACGACCAGCGCTAAACAATCCGAAGAAACCAGGCGAACTAGTAAAACGTTAAATACTATTAAACAAAGATAAACACCGCCTTAATATTCAAAATACCCGGGCAAAAAAAATGGCCTCTTGAGCAAGAGGCCATTCTTTACAACGCTAGGAATACTCAGAACAACGAGCGACCCTTGTTGGCGGCAATGCGCATGCGCAGTGCGTTCAACTTGATAAAGCCTGCTGCGTCCGCCTGGTTGTAAGCGCCGCCGTCTTCTTCAAAGGTGGCGATGTTGGCGTCGAACAGCGAATCATCGGACTTGCGACCAGTGACGATCACGTTGCCCTTGTACAGCTTCAGGCGCACAACGCCGTTCACGTGGGCCTGAGAGGCATCGATCATCTGTTGCAGCATCAGACGCTCTGGGCTCCACCAGTAGCCGGTGTAGATCAGGCTGGCGTACTTTGGCATCAGCTCGTCTTTGAGGTGAGCCACTTCGCGGTCCAGGGTGATGGATTCAATGGCGCGGTGAGCGCGCAGCATGATGGTGCCACCCGGGGTTTCGTAGCAGCCACGGGACTTCATGCCCACGTAACGGTTCTCGACGATGTCGAGACGGCCGATACCGTGTTCACCACCGATACGGTTCAAGGTCGCCAGCACGGTGGCCGGGGTCATTTCGACGCCGTCCAGCGCGACGATATCGCCGTTGCGGTAGGTCAGTTCCAGGTATTGCGCCTTGTCTGGAGCGTTCTCCGGGGAGACGGTCCACTTCCACATGTCTTCTTCGTGCTCGGTCCAGGTGTCTTCCAGCACGCCGCCTTCATAGGAGATGTGCAGCAAGTTGGCGTCCATCGAGTACGGGGACTTCTTCTTGCCGTGACGTTCGATCGGGATTGCGTGCTTTTCAGCGTAATCCATCAGCTTTTCACGGGACAGCAGGTCCCATTCACGCCAAGGAGCAATCACTTTCACGCCTGGCTTGAGGGCGTAGGCGCCCAGTTCGAAACGCACCTGGTCGTTGCCCTTGCCGGTGGCGCCATGGGAAATGGCGTCGGCGCCGGTTTCGTTGGCGATTTCGATCAGGCGCTTGGCGATCAGCGGACGTGCGATGGAGGTACCCAGCAGGTACTCGCCTTCGTAGACGGTGTTGGCGCGAAACATCGGAAAGACGAAATCGCGGACGAATTCTTCGCGCAGGTCGTCAATGTAGATCTCTTTCACGCCCATGGCTTGCGCCTTGGCACGTGCAGGTTCGACCTCTTCGCCCTGACCCAGGTCAGCGGTGAAGGTCACCACTTCACAGTTATAAGTATCCTGCAGCCACTTGAGGATCACCGAAGTGTCCAGGCCGCCGGAATACGCGAGAACGACCTTGTTTACGTCGGCCATGCCATCACTCCACGGGGTTGTACGGAAAGCCGTCGATTCTACCGACCAAAACCGTGAATTTACAGGGGCGCGACAGCAAATGAAGATAAAGCGACAGATTATGTCGAGGGGGCGACCGTCGGCCGCCCTTTAAGAGGTATGCGCCGGGTTGCTCGGTGCGGCCGCCTGAGGTGCCGGTTTCTCGGGGGCTGCCACCCGCTCCAGCTGAATATTGACCCGGCGGTTGCGGGCCCGGTTGGCGGCATTGGTGTTGGGCGCCAAGGGGTAGCTTTCGCCATGGAAACGCAGGGTGATCTGGGATTCCTGGATGCCATTGGCTTTGAAGTAGTCCATCACCGCCAGTGCGCGACGGCGTGAAACATCGCGATTACTCAGGCGGTTGCCGCTGTTGTCCGAGTGGCCGTTCAACTCGACATGGTTGACGGTAGGGTCCGCCTTCATGAACTCCAGAATCACCGCCAGCTTCTGCTTGGCCGCCGCGTCCAGTTCGATGCCACCTCCAGGGAAGCCAACTTCGGTCTGCTTGACCTGATCGTAATTCATCGGCAGCAGCTTGGCGGTGCACAGTTGGTAATCGCTATAGGCCTTGTTGAATTTCACCGGCAGCAGGCGAATTTCGGAATAGCCGCCCTCGCGTCCATAGTGCCGTACGGTCGGTGAACGGCCGTCGAGCAAGCCATTGAACAGGCGCCCGGCCTGGGCCTGGGAACTGTTGAACAGTACGTCGCCACTGCCAACGCGCACGGCCCCGAGGTTGATATCGCCCCGGCCCGGTTGCCAAGGGGCCGCTGCGGCCAACAAGGTCGCCGACCCGGCGCCCAAGGAGCCGTTATAGGCTTTGAGGCGAAAAGTCGCCTGTTCGCCGGCCCGGCGCACGAACTCACCCGAACCGAAATCGGCAATCGGCTGGGTCAGGCGGCACTCGAACTTGTCGCCTTCCACCTTCCACTCAATATTCTCCAGACGTGTCTGGAACGTGAGTGCCATTGCAGGCAGGCTGGCGAACACACTGAGCAGGGCTAGATAATGCTGGCGCACGGGAGGCTCCACTGGTTTCTACAACACTTCAAAGCGTCATACATCGATAAGGCATACCAAAGGCTATCGGATGCATCCTGCAAAACTTGATAGCGAGTGCCTGCAAGAGTCTTTTCCGGTAGCATTCCCACCAGATTGACCCGCCTGGAATCCCCAATGTCCGACCGCCTGACCCTGCTGCGTCCCGACGACTGGCATATTCATCTTCGCGATGGTGCTGCGTTGCCCCAAACCGTGGCCGATGTAGCGCGCACGTTTGGCCGCGCCATCATCATGCCTAACCTGGTACCACCGGTGCGTAACGCCGCTGAAGCCGATGCCTATCGCCAGCGTATCCTCGCTGCACGACCGGCCGGCAGCCGCTTCGAACCATTGATGGTGCTCTACCTCACCGACCGCACCCAGCCCGAAGAGATTCGCGAGGCCAAGGCCAGCGGTTATGTGCACGCCGCCAAGCTGTACCCGGCCGGTGCGACCACCAACTCCGACTCCGGCGTGACCAGCATCGACAAGATCCTGCCGGCCATCGAAGCCATGGCTGAAGTCGGCATGCCGCTGCTGATCCACGGCGAAGTCACCCGTGGCGATGTGGACGTGTTCGATCGCGAGAAGGTCTTCATCGACGAGCACATGCGCCGCGTGGTCGAGCTGTTCCCGACCCTCAAGGTCGTGTTCGAGCACATCACCACGGCCGACGCCGTGCAGTTCGTCACCGAGGCCTCGGCCAACGTCGGTGCGACCATCACCGCCCATCACCTGCTGTACAACCGCAACCACATGCTGGTGGGCGGGATCCGGCCGCACTTCTATTGCCTGCCGATCCTCAAGCGCAACACCCACCAAGTCGCGTTGCTGGACGCCGCAACCAGCGGCAACCCGAAGTTCTTCCTCGGCACCGACTCGGCGCCCCACGCCCAGCACGCCAAGGAAGCCGCGTGCGGCTGTGCCGGTTGCTACACCGCGTATGCCGCCATCGAGCTGTACGCCGAAGCGTTCGAACAGCGCAACGCCCTGGACAAACTCGAAGGTTTTGCCAGCCTCAACGGCCCGCGTTTCTACGGCCTGCCGGCGAATACCGACCGCATTACCCTGGTCCGTGAAGACTGGACCGCCCCTGCCAGCCTGCCTTTTGGCGAGCTGACCGTTATCCCGCTGCGCGCCGGTGAAACACTGCGCTGGCGCCTGCTGGAGGAAAGCAAGTGAGTGAAGACCATTACGATGACGACCAGGAACACGGCGGTGGCGGTGGCTCGCGCCATCCGATGGCCGAACGTTTCCGCGGCTACCTGCCGGTGGTCATCGACGTAGAAACCGGCGGTTTCAATTGCGCCACCGATGCGCTGCTGGAAATCGCCGCAACGACCATCGGCATGGACGAACAGGGCTTTGTGTATCCAGAACACACCCACTTCTTCCGTGTCGAGCCGTTTGAAGGCGCGAACATCGAAGCGGCCGCCCTGGAGTTCACCGGGATCAAGTTGGATCACCCACTGCGCATGGCTGTCAGCGAAGAAGCGGCACTGACCGACATCTTCCGTGGCGTGCGCAAGGCGTTGAAGGCCAACGGCTGCAAGCGTGCGATCCTGGTGGGGCATAACAGCAGCTTCGACCTGGGCTTCCTGAATGCCGCCGTGGCGCGCCTGGACATGAAGCGCAACCCGTTTCACCCGTTCTCCAGCTTCGACACCGCCACCCTCGCCGGCCTGGCATACGGTCAGACCGTACTAGCCAAAGCCTGCCAGGCCGCAGGCATCGACTTCGACGGTCGCGAAGCCCACTCGGCCCGCTACGACACCGAGAAGACTGCCGATCTGTTCTGCGGCATCGTCAACCGCTGGAAGCAGATGGGCGGCTGGGAAGACTTCGGCGACTGACAGGTCAAACCCCAAGCATAAAAAAAACCGGCCCTCACAGGCCGGTTTTTTTTACCTCGATTCTGGCTTACAGCTTGCCAGCGTTCTCGGTCAGGTAAGCCGCAACGCCTTCTGGCGAAGCGTTCATGCCTTTGTCGCCTTTCTTCCAGTTGGCTGGGCAGACTTCGCCGTGCTCTTCGTGGAATTGCAGAGCGTCGACCAGGCGGATCAGCTCTTCCATGTTACGGCCCAGCGGCAGGTCGTTGATGATCTGCGAGCGCACGACGCCCTTGTCATCGATCAGGAACGCGCCACGGAACGCCACGCCGCCTTCGGACTCAACGTCGTAGGCCTTGGCGATGTCGTGCTTCATGTCGGCAGCCATGGTGTATTTGACTTTGCCGATGCCGCCATCGTTGATGGCGGTGTTGCGCCAGGCGTTGTGGGTGAAATGGGAGTCGATGGAAACGGCAACCACTTCAACGTTACGGGCTTTGAAATCGTCCATGCGGTGATCCAGAGCGATCAGCTCCGAAGGGCAGACGAAGGTGAAGTCCAGCGGGTAGAAGAACACCAGGCCGTATTTGCCTTTGATGGCTTCGGACAGTTTGAAGCTGTCTACGATTTCGCCATTGCCGAGGACGGCAGGTACGTCGAAATCCGGGGCTTGTTTGCCGACGAGTACGCTCATTGGGTATCTCCTGATGTAGGGGTGACGATTGAAGTAAAAGGACCGGCCTTGAGTCTGCCGCGTTTAAGCGACAGGCCTGTGACGCAGTCACGCTTCGTGAAGACCGACCATCATACACTGAAAAAACCGTTCGTCAGTGCGCGGGCGATGCAGGGAAATACCCTACGAATCTACTTTGACAATCATTCTCGTTAACATTAAGATCCATCGCACTTAAGCCTTAAACCCGCGACGGTTCTCCCTTATGTATGTGTGCCTCTGTACTGGCGTCACCGACGGACAAATCCGCGAAGCAATCTATGAAGGTTGCTGCAGCTACAAGGAAGTGCGTGAAACCACCGGCGTTGCCAGCCAGTGCGGTAAATGCGCTTGCCTCGCCAAGCAAGTCGTACGGGAAACCCTGACGCAGCTGCAGACAGCCCAGGCCACGCTCCCCTATTCAGCAGAATTTACACACGCTTAAATAGGCGTGTTTTAAAGAACCGGACTTAGTGTCCGGTTTTTTTATGCCTGTAATTCAATTAGTTAGCGCCAAGACGCGGAACACAAACATTCTTATTCCGATTAATTTTCATTTATTATTCAATAACTTAGGTTTGACACTAGGGTTTTCGCCGCTCAAACTCCGCCTTATACACAGCTATTACAGGGCAGGACCCCAGTCATGAAAGGCGACATCTCAGTCATCCAGCAACTCAACAAAATCCTTGCCAATGAACTGGTCGCGATCAATCAGTATTTCCTGCATGCACGCATGTACGACGATTGGGGCCTGGAAAAGCTGGGCAAGCGCGAATACAAAGAATCGATCAAGGCCATGAAGGATGCCGACGCGCTGATCAAGCGCATCCTGTTCCTGGAAGGCCTGCCGAACGTGCAGGACCTGGGCAAGCTGAACATCGGCGAGCACACCCAGGAAATGATCGGCAGCGACCTTGGCTTTGAACGCAAGAGCCACAGTGACCTCAAGGCCGCCATCGCGCATTGCGAAGCACAAGGCGACTTCGGCAGCCGCGAACTGCTGGAAGACATCCTGGAAGACCAGGAAGAACACATCGACTGGCTGGAAACCCAACTGGGCCTGATCGACAAAGTCAGCCTTGAGAACTACCTGCAATCGCAGATGGGTGAATAAGCCTTATTCAGGACGGGACACGTATCCATTGAATCCTCCTGAAGATCGGTCAGAAGGTGTAAACCTTATTCAGGACGGGACAAAACCTTATTCAGGACGGGACAGACGTGACAAAAAAGCCCCGCTCTCTCACGAGAAGCGGGGCTTTTTATTGCACGCGAATCAAGCGTCGGTCTTGGCCGCCGCGTTTGCCGCTGCGTCTTTGATCAGCGCCTGCAACGAACCATCAGCTGCCATTTCGGTGATGATATCGCTACCGCCAACCAGCTCACCGGCGACCCACAGTTGTGGGAACGTCGGCCAGTTGGCGTACTTAGGCAGGTTGGCGCGGATTTCAGGGTTTTGCAGGATATCCACGTAAGCGAACTTCTCGCCACACTGCATCACAGCCTGGGAGGCCTTCGCGGAGAAACCGCACTGAGGAGCGTTCGGAGCGCCCTTCATGTAAAGCAGAATGGTGTTGTTGGCAATCTGCTCTTTGATCGTTTCGATGATATCCATGGAACACCTCTGCAGGAACTTTGCGACTCACGGGTCGGCACGGTGGCGCATTGTAACGCAAAATTCCAGCCGGATGCTCAGGTGGCTGCTACCTGAACCGGAACGCCATTGAGCGCAGCGTTCCCGGATAACTCATCCAACTGCCGCTCGTCGGTCAAGTCATTCGCACTCGCCCCTGGTTGCTCACTGGCGATGGTCATCTGCACGCCGGGGCGGCCATGGCCCCAGCCGTGGGGCAGACTGACAACACCGCGCATCATCTCCAGGCTGGCCAGCACTTGCACCTCGATCATGCCGATGCGCGAACTTACGCGCACCCGTTGGCCATCACTCAATTGCCGGCTGACAAGATCATCGGGGTGCATCAGCAATTGATGTCGGGGTTTGCCCTTCACCAGGCGATGATAGTTATGCATCCAGGAATTATTGCTGCGCACATGCCGACGGCCAATCAACAGCAGTTCGTCAGCCACGGGCAGCGGCTGCGCTGCGAAGCGCGCGAGGTCGGCCAGAATCACCGCAGGCGCGGCCTGCACCTTGCCGTCAGGCGTTTTCAAACGCGCAGCAAGATTGGGCTGCAACGGCCCCAAATCCACACCATGGGGATGATCGGCCAACATCGCCACCGACAGTTTATGACTCGACGCATCCCCATACGCCCCGGCACGCAGTCCGAAGTCGATCATCTTGGCTGGCGGCATCGTCGGCTTGAGCACCACGCCGGTCTGCGCCGCAAAGGCTGTGGCCAGACCGACGAAAATTTCCCAGTCATGCAGCGCGCCTTCCGGCTTGGGCAAGATCGCACGGTTGAAGCGCGTGACGTTACGCACCGCAAACATGTTGAAGGTGGTGTCGTAGTGATCGTTCTCCAGGGCCGAGGTGGACGGCAAAATCAGGTCGGCATACCGAGTGGTCTCGTTGATGTAGAGATCGATACTGACCATGAACTCCAACCCATCCAAAGCCTGCTCCAACTGGCGGCCATTGGGCGTGGACAACACCGGGTTACCCGCCACCGTGACCAGCGCACGGATTTGCCCTTCGCCCTCGGTGAGCATTTCTTCAGCCAGGGCCGACACAGGCAGCTCGCCGCCGTATTCCGGACGCCCAGAAACGCGGCTCTGCCAACGATTGAAATGCCCGCCGCCGGTCGACGCCACCAGGTCCACCGCCGGTGTGGTGCACATCGCGCCGCCCACACGGTCCAGGTTGCCAGTGACCAGGTTGATCAACTGCACGAGCCAATGGCACAGCGTGCCAAACGCCTGGGTCGACACGCCCATGCGCCCGTAGCACACCGCCTTGTCCGCTGCGGCAAAGTCCCGGGCCAATTGGCGGATCTGCTCGGCAGGCACCGCACATTGGCGGCTCATCGCCTCAGGGGTAAACCCGGCGATTGCGCGGCGTACATCGTCCAGCCCTTCAACCGGCAGATGGCTGTCGCGAGTCAGACGCTCGCTGAATAACGTGTTAAGCATCCCGAACAGCAACGCTGCATCACCGCCCGGACGCACAAACAGATGCTGGTCGGCAATCGCCGCCGTCTCGCTGCGCCGTGGGTCGACCACCACCACCTTGCCGCCCCTGGCCTGGATAGCCTTGAGGCGCTTCTCCACATCGGGCACGGTCATGATGCTGCCATTGGACGCCAGCGGGTTGCCGCCCAGGATCAGCATAAAGTCAGTTTGATCGATGTCCGGGATCGGCAACAACAGGCCATGACCGTACATCAGGTGACTGGTGAGGTGGTGGGGCAACTGGTCCACGGAGGTCGCGGAAAACCGATTGCGCGTCTTGAGCAGGCCAAGGAAGTAGTTGCTGTGGGTCATCAGCCCGTAGTTGTGCACGCTGGGGTTGCCCTGATACACCGCCACCGCATTCTGCCCGTGCCGCGCCTGGATGCCCGCCAGCCGCTCGGCCACCAGGGCAAAGGCCTCGTCCCAAGGAATCGGCTGCCATTCGCTGCCCACCCGCAGCATGGGCTGGTGGAGGCGATCCGGGTCGTTCTGGATGTCCTGCAACGCCACCGCCTTCGGGCAGATGTGGCCACGGCTGAACGTGTCCAGCGCATCGCCCTTGATCGAGGTGATTGCCAGGCTGCCGTCTTCGGCTTGGGTGGTTTCCAGGGTCAGACCACAAATGGCTTCACACAGATGGCATGCACGGTGGTGGAGAGTCTTGGTCATGGCCAGTCTCTTTTATAGGGGCGTTGGCCTGACTATGGGCCGTGTATCTGGTGCGTACCAGCATCGTCAGTCCTGTGAATCGGCCAGCATCAGGCCAGGCCATAGCCAAGCATGAGTAACGGTTACAGATCTGCGCAGCCGCCCCTGAAACCGACGTAGCCTGGTCCAACCCCGCCCCGGCCCGTTGCAAAAGGCTATGAGGCCAGTGTACAAATGGCCCGCTGCTGTCAGGAATTCGTCTTCAAAAGCGCTCTCGCGCCCTTCTTGAACACCCCTAAAAACGTAGCCCTATTGGTAAGACGCGACATTTAATGTCAATATCGCGCCTTCCCCTATTTCGTCGCCCCGTGCGGCTTTCGCCGCAGGTCTCGCCCGTTGTCACAATAAACAAGGCTTTGAGTATCTGCGGTCTGTTGCAAAAAGGTAGTTAATGATGAGCGCAAGGCACTTTCTCTCCCTGATGGATTGCACGCCCGAAGAGCTGGTCAGCGTGATCCGTCGAGGCATTGAGCTTAAAGACCTGCGTAACCGCGGCGTACTGTTCGAGCCTTTGAAAAACCGCGTTCTCGGGATGATTTTCGAGAAGTCGTCGACCCGCACCCGCGTGTCTTTTGAAGCCGGCATGATCCAACTGGGTGGCCAAGCCATCTTTCTGTCCTCGCGTGACACGCAGTTGGGCCGTGGCGAACCCGTCGCCGACAGCGCTCGCGTCATGTCGCGCATGCTGGACGCTGTAATGATCCGCACCTTTGCCCACAGCACCGTGACCGAGTTTTCCGAAAATTCGCGGGTTCCAGTGATCAACGGCCTGTCCGACGACCTGCATCCCTGCCAGTTGCTGGCCGACATGCAAACGTTCCTGGAACACCGTGGCTCGATCCAGGGCAAGACCGTGGCCTGGATTGGCGACGGCAACAACATGTGCAACAGCTATATAGAAGCGGCGATCCAATTCGACTTCCAGCTACGCGTGGCCTGCCCTGAGGGCTACGAGCCGGATGCGCGCTTCCTGGCACAGGCCGGTGATCGCGTCACCCTCGTGCGTGACCCACGTGACGCCGTGCTCGGCGCGCACCTGGTCAGCACCGACGTCTGGACCTCAATGGGCCAGGAAGACGAAACCGCCAAGCGCCTGGCCCTGTTCGCGCCGTTCCAGGTCAACCGCGCCCTGCTCGACCTGGCCGCGCCGGACGTGCTGTTCATGCACTGCCTGCCCGCGCACCGTGGCGAGGAAATCAGCCTCGACCTGCTCGACGATGAGCGTTCGGTCGCCTGGGACCAGGCCGAAAACCGCCTGCATGCCCAGAAGGCCTTGCTCGAATTCCTCGTGCCGCCGTCGTACCACCACGCATGAGCCAGCCACTTCTGCTGAACCTGCGCAATCTGGCATGCGGCTATCAAGATCAACGGGTGGTGCAGAACCTCAATCTGCACCTCAACGCAGGTGATATCGGCTGCCTGCTCGGCTCTTCGGGCTGCGGCAAGACCACCACCCTGCGCGCGATTGCCGGCTTTGAGCCGGTGCACGAAGGAGAAATCAGCCTGGCGGGCGAAGTGATCTCCAGTGCCGGCTTCACCCTGGCACCAGAGAAACGTCGCATCGGCATGGTGTTCCAGGACTACGCGCTGTTTCCCCACCTCAGCGTGGCCGACAACATCGCGTTCGGCATCCGTAAACATCCGCAAAAGGACCGCGTGGTCGCCGAGCTGCTGGAACTGGTCAACCTGAAGAACCTGGGCAAGCGCTTCCCCCACGAACTGTCCGGCGGCCAGCAGCAACGTGTCGCCCTCGCCCGCGCCCTGGCGCCGGAGCCACAACTGTTGCTGCTCGACGAACCCTTCTCCAACCTCGATGGCGAACTGCGACGCAAGCTCAGCCATGAAGTGCGCGACATCCTCAAGGCGCGCGGCACCAGCGCGATCCTGGTCACCCATGACCAGGAAGAAGCCTTCGCCGTCAGCGACCAAGTCGGCGTGTTCAAGGAAGGCCGGCTGGAACAATGGGACACGCCTTATAACCTCTATCACGAACCGCAAACACCTTACGTCGCCAGCTTTATCGGCCAGGGTTACTTCATCCGTGGTCAATTGAGCTCGCCCGAGTCTGTCAGCACCGAACTGGGCGACCTGCGCGGCAATCGCGCCTACACCTGGCCGACCGGAGGCGCGGTGGATGTACTGCTGCGCCCGGATGACATCGTCTATGCGCCGGACAGCACGCTCAAAGCGCGGATCGTCGGCAAGACCTTTCTCGGTGCGTCGACCCTGTACCGCCTGCAGCTGCCGACGGGCGCACAGCTGGAGTCGATTTTCCCCAGCCATGCGGATCATCAGGTCGGGGCGGATGTGGGGATTCGTGTGGCGGCTGAACATCTGGTGCTGTTCCAGGCGTCGGGCAGCACCGCCGCGCAGATCCCTCAGGTTGATTCTGGTGTACGCCGTTACAGCCCGGCCAACTGATTACCTGAAAACACAGAGAACAAATGTGGGAGGGGGCTTGCCCCCGATAGCGGTGTAGCAGCTGAACATAAGCTAACTGACACTCAGCGATCGGGAGCAATCCCCCTCCCATGCTGGAGCTCCACCGGGCCTGAGATTACTCCCTGCCAATCGGCGCGAATTTGGCTTGGGTATGCTCAGCCAGCACCGCCGCCGGCAGCTCAACTTCCAACCCCCTCCTCCCCGCACTCACATGAATCGTCGCAAACTGTTGCGCCGTTACATCAATGAATGTGCGCAAACGCTTCTTCTGCCCCAACGGGCTGATACCGCCCAAGAGGTAACCGGTGGAACGCTGGGCCGCAGCAGGGTCGGCCATTTCGACTTTTTTCACCCCCGCTGCCTGCGCCAGGGCTTTCAAGTCCAGACTTCCGACGACCGGCACCACCGCCACCAACAATTCGCCCTTTTCACTGCTGGCCAATAAGGTCTTGAACACCTGCGCCGGGTCGAGGCCCAATTTTTCTGCGGCCTCCAGGCCATAGGAGGCCGCCTTGGGGTCGTGTTCATAACTGTGGATTCGATGTTCGGCGCGAACTTTTTTCAACAGATCCAATGCGGGGGTCATGGCGTCTCCGGCGGTGGCAAACAGATGGCCGATTCTAGGCCAAGCCCACGTAAAACGCTCTAGGGCGTGCCTTTCTTCAAGCGATGTTCGGTGAGGCAAGCATGATCATTCATCAAACCCATAGTTATAAAGTGACCCACCGTTCACTTTCGACCTTTGACAGCGGTCATTCTTGTCTATATTTTTTCGTTTCCGAATACTGTAGGAATACACCTACAGCATTCCAGTATTAAGCCGTGCCTTGGATGGGGATCCTCGTCACGGTGAACATCGCGCAACCGCCCGTTGAGACGGTGCGCCAGACAAGAACAACAATTGAGGTTTTCCATGACAACTGCTCTTCAACAGCCTTCACTTTCGAGCCAATGCATGGCCGAATTCCTGGGGACTGCGCTTCTGATCTTCTTCGGTACAGGATGTGTCGCTGCGCTCAAGGTCGCGGGTGCCAGCTTTGGTTTGTGGGAAATCAGCATTATCTGGGGGATCGGCGTCAGCATGGCGATCTACCTGAGCGCCGGGATTTCCGGGGCTCACCTCAATCCGGCCGTCAGCATCGCACTGTGCCTTTTCGCCGATTTCGAAAAGCGCAAACTGCCCTTCTATATCCTCGCCCAAGTGGCCGGTGCGTTCTGTTCAGCGGCGCTGGTCTACACGCTCTACAGCAATCTTTTTTTCGATTACGAACAAACCCACCATCTGGTGCGCGGCACCCAAGCCAGCCTGGAATTGGCGTCGGTGTTCTCCACCTACCCCCACGCGCTGCTGAGCACCGCCCAGGCATTCCTGGTGGAAATGGTCATCACCGCGATTTTGATGGGCGTGATCATGGCCCTGACCGATGACAACAACGGCCTGCCACGCGGCCCGTTGGCCCCACTGCTGATCGGCCTGTTGATTGCAGTGATCGGCAGCGCAATGGGCCCACTGACCGGCTTTGCGATGAACCCGGCGCGGGATTTCGGGCCCAAGCTGATGACCTTTTTCGCGGGCTGGGGTGAAATGGCCTTTACTGGCGGTCGCGATATTCCTTACTTCCTGGTACCGATTTTCGCACCGATTGTCGGCGCATGCCTGGGTGCTGCGGCCTATCGCGGGCTGATTGCCCGTCACCTGCCGAGCGCCGCACCTGCTATAGCTGAAACACCTGACACGGCTGTCAACGGCAACACCCGTATTTCCTGATAGCGCCAGCCTGGCCCTCCTGCCCTTTGAGGCCCAGGCTGATTTCTGACTTCCTTATTTTCGTGCAAGGCAATCGACATGACCGACCTTCAGAATAAGAACTACATCATTGCCCTCGACCAGGGCACCACCAGTTCCCGGGCGATCATCTTTGATCGTGACGCCAACGTGGTGTGCACCGCACAGCGTGAATTCGCCCAGCATTACCCGCAGGCGGGCTGGGTCGAGCACGACCCGATGGAAATCTTCGCCACCCAGAGCGCGGTGATGGTCGAAGCCCTGGCCCAGGCCGGACTGCACCATGACCAGGTCGCCGCCATCGGTATCACCAACCAACGTGAAACCACCGTGGTATGGGACAAGGTCACCGGCCGCCCGATCTACAATGCAATCGTCTGGCAGTGCCGCCGCAGCACCGAGATCTGCCAGCAGCTCAAGCGCGATGGCCATGAACAGTACATCAGCGACACCACCGGCCTGGTCACCGACCCCTACTTCTCCGGCACCAAGCTCAAGTGGATCCTCGACAATGTCGAAGGCAGCCGCGAGCGTGCGCGCAACGGCGAGCTGCTGTTCGGCACCGTGGACAGCTGGCTGATCTGGAAATTTACCGGCGGCAAGACCCACGTCACCGACTACACCAACGCCTCGCGCACCATGCTCTTCAACATCCACACGCTGGAGTGGGACGCGAAGATGCTGGAGATCCTCGACATCCCGCGGGAAATGCTGCCGCAAGTGAAGTCCTCCTCGGAAATCTACGGCCGTACCAAGAGCGGCATCGCCATCGGCGGGATCGCCGGTGACCAGCAAGCGGCGCTGTTCGGCCAAATGTGCGTGGAAGCCGGCCAGGCCAAGAACACCTACGGCACCGGTTGCTTCCTGCTGATGAACACCGGCGACAAGGCCGTGAAGTCCAAGCACGGCATGCTCACCACCATCGCCTGCGGCCCGCGTGGCGAAGTGGCCTACGCCCTGGAAGGCGCGGTTTTCAACGGTGGCTCCACCGTGCAGTGGCTGCGTGACGAGTTGAAGATCATCAACGACGCCCACGACACCGAATACTTCGCCGGCAAGGTCAAGGACAGCAACGGCGTGTACCTGGTCCCAGCCTTCACCGGCCTGGGTGCTCCGTATTGGGACCCGTACGCCCGTGGCGCGCTGTTCGGCCTGACCCGTGGCGTACGCGTGGATCACATTATTCGTGCAGCCCTGGAGTCGATTGCCTACCAGACGCGTGACGTTCTCGACGCCATGCAGCAGGATTCCGGCGAACGCCTCAAAGCCCTGCGGGTAGACGGCGGCGCGGTAGCCAACAATTTCCTGATGCAATTTCAAGCCGACATCCTTGGCACCCAGGTCGAGCGCCCCCAAATGCGTGAAACCACCGCGTTGGGCGCCGCCTACCTGGCCGGTCTGGCCTGCGGTTTCTGGGGCAGCCTGGACGAGTTGCGTGGCAAGGCGGTGATCGAGCGCGAATTCGAGCCCCAGCTGGATGAAGCGGCCAAAGAGAAACTCTACGCCGGCTGGCAAAAAGCGGTCAGCCGCACCCGCGACTGGGAACCGCACGAAGGCGCTGAATAAGCCAAGCGCCGGTTGTAACTGGTCGGGAGCAGATTCCTGCGTCATCATGGGCCACTTTTGTATGGCAGCCCAAAGGACGCCCCATGAATCTGCCTCCCCGCCAACAACAAATCCTCGAACTGGTCCGCGAACGCGGCTACGTGAGTATCGAGGAAATGGCGCAGTTGTTCGTTGTCACCCCGCAAACCATCCGCCGCGATATCAACCAGCTGGCGGACGCCAATCTGCTGCGCCGCTACCACGGCGGCGCGGCCTATGACTCCAGTGTCGAAAATACCGCGTACGCCATGCGTGCCGACCAGATGCGCGACGAGAAACAGCGCATCGGCGAAGCCATCGCCGCACAAATCCCCGATCACGCCTCGCTGTTCATCAATATCGGCACCACTACCGAGTCGATCGCCCGTGCGCTGCTCAATCACAACCACCTGAAAATCATCACCAACAACCTCAACGTCGCCACCATGCTCAGCGCCAAGGATGACTTCGACGTGCTGCTGACCGGCGGCAATGTGCGGCGTGACGGCGGTGTGGTGGGCCAGGCCAGTGTCGACTTCATCAACCAGTTCAAGGTCGACTTTGCCTTGGTCGGTATCAGCGGCATTGATGAGGACGGCAGCCTGCTGGACTTCGATTATCAGGAAGTCAGGGTTTCCCAGGCGATCATCGCCAATGCACGCCAAGTGATCCTCGCGGCGGACTCCAGCAAATTCGGGCGCAATGCCATGATTCGCCTGGGGCCGATCAGCCTGGTGGACTGCCTGGTGACCGACCAGCAGCCGGTGCCGGCGTTGGTGCAGTTGCTCAATGAGCATAAGGTTCGGCTGGAAGTCGTGTAGCGCCTGTACCGCCGCCATCGGGGGCAAGCCCCCGATGACGATCCATCTGACACCCACCTTCCCAGTCTCATGTTCACAATTCTTCCTTTCCCCACCCTTCGATGAGTTTTTTCAATCGAATTCGAGTGGCTGCGCCCGCGTTTATCAGCTACCATTTTCGCAAATGAACATTAATGTTCGAATTCCAAGACGAAAAAATCGCGAGGCCAGCCGATGAACCCTTCCACCTTGCCTGCTCCACCGCTTGCCGAAGTCTATGACGTTGCCGTTATCGGCGGCGGGATCAACGGCGTCGGCATCGCAGCAGACGCAGCCGGTCGCGGTTTGTCGGTATTCCTTTGCGAAAAGGACGACCTGGCCAGCCACACGTCCTCTGCCAGCAGCAAGCTGATCCACGGCGGCCTGCGCTACCTGGAACATTACGAATTCCGCCTGGTGCGCGAAGCCCTGGCCGAACGCGAAGTGCTGCTGGCCAAGGCCCCGCACATCGTCAAGCAGATGCGCTTCGTATTGCCACATCGCCCGCACCTGCGCCCAGCGTGGATGATCCGCGCCGGCCTGTTCCTGTACGACCACCTGGGCAAGCGCGAAAAGCTCGCCGGCTCCAAAAGCCTTACGTTCGGCGCCGACAGCCCGCTGAAAAGCGAAATCACCAAGGGGTTCGAATATTCCGACTGCTGGGTCGATGACGCCCGCCTGGTGGTGCTCAACGCTATGGCCGCCCGCGAAAAAGGCGCGCACATCCACACCCAGACCCGTTGCGTCAGCGCGCACCGCAGCAATGGTATGTGGGACATGAACATGGAGCGCGCCGACGGCAGCCTGTTCTCGATCCGCGCTCGCGCATTGGTGAACGCAGCCGGCCCGTGGGTCGCCAAGTTCATCAAGGACGACCTGAAGCTGGATTCGCCCTACGGCATCCGCCTGATCCAGGGCAGCCACCTGATCGTGCCAAAACTGTATGAAGGCGCCCATGCGCACATTCTGCAGAACGAAGACCAGCGTATCGTCTTCACCATTCCGTACCTGAACCACCTGACGATCATCGGCACCACCGACCGCGAATACACCGGCGACCCGGCAAAAGTAGCGATCACCGAAGGTGAAACCGACTACATGCTCAAGGTGGTCAACGCGCACTTCAAGAAACAACTGAGCCGCGACGACATCGTCCATACCTACTCCGGCGTGCGCCCGCTGTGCAATGACGAGTCGGACAACCCATCGGCCATCACCCGCGACTACACATTGTCGCTGTCCGGCGGTACGGGCGAAGCGCCGATCCTGTCGGTGTTCGGCGGCAAACTCACCACCTATCGCAAGCTCGCCGAGTCGGCGATGGCCCAACTGGCGCCGTACTTCACCCAGATGCGCCCCAGCTGGACCGCCAAGGCCAGCCTGCCGGGCGGCGAAGACATGACCTCGCCAGAAGCCCTGGCCGAGGCCATTCGCAGCAAATTCGACTGGGTGCCGAGCGAGATCGCTCGCCGTTGGTCCACCACCTACGGCAGCCGTACCTGGCGCCTGCTCGAAGGCGTGCAATCGCTGGCCGACCTGGGTGACCACCTGGGTGGCGGCCTGTACACCCGCGAAGTCGACTACCTGTGCGCGCAAGAATGGGTAACCCAACCCCAGGACGTGTTGTGGCGTCGCACCAAGCTTGGCTTGTTCACCACTCCGCAAGAACAGGACAACCTGCAACGCTACCTGTCCAAGGTTGAGCAGGACCGCAGCAAGATCCAAGCAGCCTGATTCCCCCCGATGCAGGCGCGAGCTCGCTCGCGAAAAAACTCGACAGCGCCGCGTTTACCCAAAATAAACGCGGCGTTTTTTGTGTTTCTTCGTGAGCAAGCTCTTTCCTACAGAAGCCCTACAGCATTCGGTTTTCCGAACACGACACTGCAACCTATTCGGTTTGCCGGATCAGACGGTTATATATTTGCCGTCACACAAAGTTAATCATCATATAAATCATATAGTTAACCTTTTTAGCATGGCCTGGCACGACTCATGCTCTACACTCTTGGACGATTGTCTGGGACGCCTCAGGAGCCGTCACGGGCATTCGCTGTACAAGAGAGCCGTCTAACTGGCTTCATAAAAAAAACAAATGTCGAGGAAGTATTGATGCGCATCGTTCCCCATATCCTGGGCGCAGCTATCGCTGCTGCTCTGATCAGCACTCCAGTCTTTGCCGCCGAACTCACCGGCACACTGAAGAAAATCAACGACTCCGGCACTATCACCCTCGCTCACCGCGACAGCTCCATTCCGTTTTCCTACATCGCGGATGGTTCGGGCAAACCAGTTGGCTACTCCCACGACATCCAACTGGCTGTCGTCGAGCAACTGAAAAAAGACCTGAACAAGCCCGACCTGAAGGCCAAGTACAACCTGGTTACCTCGCAAACTCGTATTCCGCTGATCCAGAACGGCACTGCGGACCTTGAGTGCGGCTCCACCACCAACAACGCCGAGCGCGCCCAGCAAGTCGACTTCACTGTCAACATCTTCGAAATCGGCACCCGTCTGCTGGTCAAGAAAGACAAGGAAGGCAAGCCGTCCTACGCTGACTTTGCTGACCTCAAAGGCAAGAACGTCGTGACCACCGCGGGCACCACGTCCGAGCGCATCATCAAAGCGATGAACGCCGACAAGCAAATGGGCATGAACGTCATCTCCGCCAAAGACCACGGCGAATCCTTCCAGATGCTCGAAAGCGGCCGTGCCGTTGCGTTCATGATGGACGACGCCCTGCTGGCCGGCGAAGAAGCCAAGGCCAAGAAGCCGGATGATTGGGTAATCACCGGTACTCCACAGTCCTTCGAAGCCTATGCATGCATGGTTCGCAAAGGCGACCCAGACTTCAAGAAAGCCGTGGATGGCGCCATCACCGCGCTGTACAAGTCCGGCGAGATCAACAAGATCTACAGCAAATGGTTCGAAAGCCCGATTCCACCTAAAGGCCTGAACCTGAACTTCCCAATGAGCGACAAGGTTAAAGAGCTGATCGCCAACCCAAGCGATAAGCCAGCGCCTGACGTAAAAATCTGACACTGATCTAACCTTATCTCCTGAGGGAGCCAACCCTCCCTCAGGCGTCTGTGATTACCTGCTGGCTTTACTTTGGAACACTCGACCTGGCGGTTTCCGAGCCGATCGCGTGTGCCTGGCGTTCATCGTCAGGCGGGAATGGATTTTCCCCAAGCGGGTGCTTGTACATCGATCGATTTCGAGGGGAGACCCTAATGAATTACAACTGGGACTGGGGCGTGTTCTTCAAGTCCACCGGCGTGGGCAGCGAGACGTATCTCGACTGGTACATCGCCGGCTTGGGCTGGACCATTGCCATCGCTGTCGTGGCATGGATCATCGCCTTGCTGCTGGGCTCCATTCTGGGGGTCATGCGCACTGTGCCAAACCGCCTCGTATCGGGCATCGCGACCTGCTACGTGGAACTGTTTCGTAACGTGCCGCTGCTGGTGCAGCTGTTCATCTGGTATTTCCTGATACCCGACCTGCTGCCGCAAAACCTGCAGGACTGGTACAAACAAGACCTGAACCCGACCACCTCGGCCTACCTGAGCGTCGTCGTGTGCCTGGGCCTGTTCACCGCCGCCCGTGTGTGTGAGCAAGTGCGCACCGGCATCCAGGCGCTGCCACGGGGCCAGGAATCGGCCGCGCGCGCCATGGGCTTCAAGCTGCCGCAGATCTACTGGAACGTGCTGCTGCCACAGGCCTACCGCATCATCATTCCGCCGCTTACATCGGAATTCCTCAACGTGTTCAAGAACTCCTCCGTGGCGTCCTTGATCGGTTTGATGGAACTGCTGGCACAAACCAAACAGACTGCCGAGTTTTCGGCCAACCTGTTTGAAGCCTTCACCCTGGCCACGCTGATCTACTTCACCTTGAACATGAGCCTGATGCTGCTGATGCGCCTGGTCGAGAAGAAAGTCGCCGTGCCCGGCCTGATCTCCGTGGGGGGTAAATAATGGACCTCGATTTCAGCGGCATCATCCCCGCCATTCCGGGCCTGTGGAACGGCATGGTCATGACCTTGCAGTTGATGGTCATGGGCGTGGTCGGCGGTATCGCGTTGGGTACCGTACTGGCGCTGATGCGCCTGTCATCCAGCAAACTGCTGTCGCGTGTGGCCGGCGCCTACGTGAACTACTTCCGCTCGATCCCGCTGCTCCTGGTGATCACCTGGTTCTACCTGGCGGTGCCGTTCGTGTTGCGCTGGATCACCGGCGAAGACACCCCGATCGGTGCGTTCACCTCCTGCGTCGTGGCCTTCATGATGTTCGAAGCCGCGTACTTCTGTGAGATCGTGCGGGCCGGCGTGCAGTCGATCCCCAAGGGCCAGATGGGCGCAGCGCAAGCGATGGGCATGACCTATGGCCAGACCATGCGCCTGATCATCCTGCCCCAGGCGTTCCGCAAGATGACCCCGTTGCTGCTGCAACAGAGCATCATCCTGTTCCAGGACACCTCGCTGGTCTACACCGTGGGCCTGGTGGACTTCCTCAACTCCGCCCGCTCCAACGGCGACATCATCGGCCGCTCCAATGAGTTCCTGATCTTCGCCGGTGTCGTCTACTTCATCATCAGCTTTTCCGCCTCGCTGCTGGTCAAGCGTCTGCAAAAAAGGTTTGCCGTATGATCTCTATCAAGAACATCAACAAGTGGTATGGCGACTTCCAGGTGCTGACCGATTGCAGCACTGATGTCAAAAAAGGCGAAGTGATCGTGGTGTGCGGGCCTTCGGGCTCGGGCAAGTCCACCCTGATCAAGTGCGTCAACGCGCTGGAACCGTTCCAGAAGGGCGACATCGTGGTCGACGGCACCTCCATCGCCGACCCGAAGACCAACCTGCCGAAACTGCGTTCGCGCGTGGGCATGGTGTTCCAGCACTTCGAACTGTTCCCGCACCTGACCATCACCGAAAACCTGACCATCGCGCAGATCAAGGTACTGGGCCGCAGCAAGGAAGAAGCCACCAAGAAAGGCCTGCAACTGCTGGAGCGCGTGGGCCTGTCGGCGCACGCCCACAAGCACCCGGGCCAACTCTCCGGCGGCCAGCAACAGCGTGTGGCGATTGCTCGCGCCCTCGCCATGGACCCGATCGTCATGCTGTTCGACGAACCGACCTCGGCCCTTGACCCGGAAATGGTCAACGAAGTGCTGGACGTGATGGTGCAACTGGCCCAGGAAGGCATGACCATGATGTGCGTAACCCACGAAATGGGCTTCGCCCGCAAAGTGGCCGACCGCGTGATCTTCATGGACGCTGGCAAGATCATCGAAGACTGCCCGAAAGAAGAATTCTTCGGCGACATCAGCGCCCGTTCCGAACGTGCGCAGCACTTCCTTGAGAAAATCCTGCAACACTAAGCCCCGGTGGATAGGGCCTGCTGTGTGATGAGCGGGCCCGCTCACCACACCACACTAGGCCCTCTCACCACCGAGCTCATCATCAAAAAAACAGGCTCCTGCACCATTGCTGGTTGACCCAAGGCATCTGTGATGAAATGCGACCCCAACCAATTTCGCGCCGCACCGCCATCACTTGCCGTGAAACCTCGCCTGATTCGCCAACTGTTCCTGCCGCCGTTGATCATCGCCCTGATGATCGGCCTGGGTTACATCGGCTTCTGGATCAGTGAGTACTACGGCATCCGCACCCTCAGCGACACGGGCGAGCGCCAGTTGGAGCTGCATGCCCGCACCGTTGAAAGTGAACTGAGCAAATACACCTACCTGCCCAGCCTGCTGGAGCTGGAGACCAGCGTCTCGCAGTTGCTCGCCGACCCGAGCCAGGAAACCCGCAAGAGCGTCAACGATTACCTCGAAGGCCTGAACCGACGCAGTCGCAGTCGGGCCATCTATGTGATGGACACCACTGGCCGGGTGCTGGCCACCAGTAACTGGCGCGATGCCGACAGTTACCAGGGTGAAGACCTGTCCTTCCGTGCCTATTTCCAGAACGCTGTGCGAGGCCAGCCCGGACGTTTCTACGGCATCGGCAGCACCAATGGCGAACCCGGCTATTACCTGGCCCACGGGCTGGAAGAGCACGGCAAGATCATCGGCGTCGCAGTGGTCAAGGTGCGCCTCGAAGCGCTGGAAGAACGCTGGCAACGCGCGCGCCTGGAAGCCTTTGTCAGCGACGAGAATGGCATCATCATCCTCTCCAGCGACCCGGCCCGCCGCCTCAAGGCCGTGCGTCCGTTGAGCGATGAGACCAAGGATCGCCTGGCCCACAGCCTTCAATACTACTGGGCCACGCTGAACGCGCTGGAACCGCTGGCCCGCGAGCGCCTGAACGAAGGCACCGAAAAACTCACCTTCCCGGCCAACAGCGAAGTGGTCAACGACGAACACGAAGTCAGCTACCTGGCGCAAACCCGCCCGCTCAACGACACACCGTGGAACTTCACCCTGCTCACCCCGCTCAACGACCTGCGCCGCGCCGCGATCAACCAGGGCATCCTGGTGGCTGTCGCGTTTGGCCTGGTGGCATTCCTGCTGATTGCCTGGAATGAGCGGCGCAAAGTCATCGCCACCCGCCTCGCTGCGCGGGAGGCCTTGCAGGAAGCCAACAGCCAACTGGAACGTCGGATTGCCGAACGCACCGCCGACCTGCGCGCCAGCAACGAACGGCTCAAGGGCCAGATCCGCGAACGACGCCAGGCCGAAGAAACCCTGCGCCGCGCCCAGGATGAGCTGGTGCAGGCCGGCAAACTCGCCGCCATCGGCCAGATGTCCACCAGCATCGCCCATGAACTGAACCAACCGCTGGCCGCGCTGCGTACCCTGTCCGGCAACACCGTGCGTTTCCTCGAACGCGGCGCCCTGGACACCGCCAGCGCCAACCTCAAGACCATCAACGAACTGATCGACCGCATGGGCCGTATCACCGCTAGCCTGCGCTCGTTTGCCCGGCGCGGTGACGACCAGGGCGAGGCCAGCCTCACCAAGGCGGTGGACGCCGCGTTCCAGGTACTCGGCGCACGCCTGGACAACCTGCCGCTGACCGTGCACCGCGGCTTCGACCCGGCCCAAGTGCAGATCGATCAGACGCGCCTGGAGCAGATCCTGGTCAACCTGATCGGCAACGCCCTCGACGCCATGCAAGCGCAACCGGCCCCTGAGCTGTGGCTGGAAGGCAGCGTCGCCGAGGGTAAATACCGCCTGCAGGTGCGCGACAACGGCCACGGCATCGACGCCGAGGCACGCAAGCATTTGTTCGAACCGTTCTTCACCACCAAGCCCGGCGAGCAAGGCCTGGGCCTGGGCCTGACCCTGTCCGCCAGCCTCGCGGCGGCCACCGGCGGCAACCTCGCCGTGGAGCATCCGGCCAGCGGTGGTACTGCCTTTGTCCTGAGCCTGCCGTTGGTGGGCGCTCAACAAGCTGAGTCGACATGAATATTGATCCTCAAGCACTCACCGTATTGATCGTCGAAGACGACCCCCACGTACTGCTCGGCTGCCAGCAGGCCTTGGCCCTGGAAGACATCCCCAGCGTCGGCGTGGGCAGTGCCGAAGAGGCCTTGAAGTGCATCGGCGAAAACTTTGCGGGCATTGTCATCAGCGATATCCGCCTGCCGGGCATCGATGGCCTGGAGCTGCTCACCCGCCTCAAGGCCCTGGATAAAAGCCTGCCGGTGGTGCTGATCACCGGGCATGGCGACATCTCCATGGCCGTGGGCGCGATGCGCAATGGTGCGTACGACTTCATGGAAAAACCCTTCTCGCCCGAGCGCCTGGTGGACGTCGCCCGGCGCGCCTTGGAACAACGCGGGCTGGCGCGGGAAGTCTGGTCGCTGCGCCGCCAGTTGGCCGAGCGTGACTCGCTGGAAGGCCGCATCATCGGCCGCTCCCCGGCCATGCAGAACCTGCGCGAATTGATCGCCAACGTCGCCGACACGTCGGCCAACGTGCTGATCGAAGGCGAGACCGGCACCGGCAAGGAACTGGTCGCCCGTTGCCTGCATGATTTCAGCCGCCGCCATTCGCACCAGTTTGTCGCCCTCAACTGCGGCGGCCTGCCGGAAAACCTGTTCGAAAGCGAGATTTTCGGCCACGAAGCCAACGCTTTCACCGGCGCCGGCAAACGCCGCATCGGCAAGATCGAACACGCCCACGAAGGCACGCTGTTCCTCGATGAAGTGGAAAGTATGCCGATCAACCTGCAGATCAAGCTACTGCGGGTCTTGCAGGAACGCACCCTCGAACGCCTCGGTTCAAACCAGAGCGTGGCGGTGGATTGCCGGGTAATCGCCGCCACCAAGTCCGACCTCGACGAACTGAGCCGCGCCAGCCAGTTCCGCAGCGACCTGTACTACCGCCTCAACGTGGTCACCCTGGAACTGCCGCCTTTGCGCGAACGCCGCGAAGACATCCTGCAACTGTTCGAACACTTCCTGCAGCAGTCGTCCCTGCGTTTCGACCGCACGGCGCCGGAGCTGGACAACCAGACCCTGTCCAGCCTGATGACCCACGACTGGCCCGGCAACGTGCGGGAGTTGCGCAACGTCGCCGAACGTTTTGCCCTGGGCCTGCCCGCCTTCAAGAAAAGCGGCGCCAGCAGCGGCAACCAGGGCCTGGCCTTTACCGAAGCGGTGGAAGCCTTTGAGCGCAACCTGCTCAGCGACGCCCTGCAACGCAGCGGCGGCAACCTGACCCAGGCCAGCCTGGAACTGGGGATGGCCAAAACCACCCTGTTCGACAAAGTCAAAAAATACGGGTTGAGCCACTGATGGATCTATTCTTGAAGGCCGCTCTCGGGGCGGCGGTGGTGCTGATTTTGGCCGCATTGGCCAAGACCAAGAACTATTACATCGCCGGGTTGGTGCCACTGTTTCCGACCTTTGCGTTGATCGCCCATTACATCGTCGGCAAGGGCCGCTCGGTGGACGACCTGAAGACCACGATCCTGTTCGGGATGTGGTCGATCATTCCGTACTTTGTGTATCTGGCGACGTTGTATGTGCTGGTGGATCGGATGCGGTTGGAGGCGTCGCTGGCCTTGGCGGCGGTAGCGTGGTTGATGGCCGCGACGGTGCTGGTCAGCGTCTGGGTGCGCCTTCACACCTGACACCCCACACTTGGATTGAGGCGTGTCAGCGGACGATCTTGTCGACCTGGATGCCCAGCTTCTTCAAGCGATACCAGAAACTCCTCTCCGAAATCCCGATCTTCGCCGCCGCCGCTGCCTGCACCCCATGACTCTCCTGCAACGCCGCCAGTATGTAAGCCTTCTCCACCTCCGCCAGCGCCGCATCCAGGTCCTGGGGAATGCCCGGTCCGTCGCTGAGGATCGCCGTCACACCGCCCTCGCTCGGCTTCGAAGCAAACAGGTAACCCGGCAAGTCGATATCCTCGATGACGGGTGAGGCCGCCACGATCGTCGCGCGCTCCACGCAGTTTTGCAGCTCGCGGATATTGCCCGGCCAGTGATACGCGGCCATAGCCTGCAACGCCTCGGGGCTGAAGCCGGTGATGCGTTTGCCCGCAGTGGCGCTGAGGGTGTGGGCGAAGTGCCGGGCCAGGGGTGCGATGTCCTCCACACGTTCGCGCAGGGCCGGCAGCGGGATCGGGAACACGTTGAGGCGGTAATACAAGTCTTCGCGAAATTCCTTGTTGGCCACCGCCTCCAGCAGGTTCTTGTTGGTGGCGGCGATCACCCGCACATCCACCTTGCGTTCGCGAGGGTCGCCCACCGGTTCGATCACCCGCTCCTGCAACGCACGCAGGATCTTGGCCTGCAACGCCAGGGGCATGTCGCCCACTTCGTCGAGAAACAGCGTGCCCTTGTCGGCCTGCATAAAGCGCCCTACCCGGTCGGCCACGGCGCCGGTAAATGCGCCTTTGCGATGGCCGAACATCTCGCTTTCCAGCAGCCCCTCCGGGATCGCCGCACAGTTGACCGCGACAAAGGGTTGGTCAGCACGGCTACCGTGCTTGTGGATGGCACGGGCGACCATTTCCTTGCCGGTGCCGCTTTCGCCGGTCAGCAGAATGGTCGCGCTGCTGTCGCGCACGGAATCGACCGCTTGCAGCACCGTGCGAAACGCCGGGCTGTCGCCGACCAGGCTATCGAACTGCGCATGCTCGTTCAGCTCGGCGCGCAGGCGCGCGTTGTCGCGCAGGATGTCGCGAAACTGCAGGGCCTTGGCCACGGTGATGTCCAGCTCGTCGATATCGAACGGCTTGGCAATGTAGTCATAGGCGCCATTGCGCATCGACTGCACGGCGTTTTTCACCGTGCTGTAGGCGGTCATCACGATCACCGGCACATGGGGGTAGCGCACCTTGATCTCAGCCAGCAGCGCCGGCCCATCCATGCCAGGCATGCGCCAGTCGCTGATCACCAGGTCGATGTCTTCCTGTTCCAGCACCTTGAGCGCGTGCAGGCCGTTGCCGGCGATAAACACCTGGATGCCGTTCTGGCCCAGGGCCGATGCCAGCAGATCGCAGAGCTTGGGTTCGTCGTCGACCACCAGAATGTTATGCGTCATGACTGTCCTCGTCGTCTTCGCCCATCGCTGGAATGTACAGACTGAAGGTGGCGCCGGCATCTTTCTCGCTGGCGCATTCGATGCTGCCATCGTGACTTTCCATGATCGAATAGACCTTGGCCAGGCCCAAGCCGGTGCCCGAGGCCTTGGTGGTCACGAAAGGCGTAAAGATGCGCTCGACCATCTCTGCCGCAATGCCCTGGCCGGTGTCGGCAATGCTGATCACGGTGTTGGCGCCGAGCGTGCGAATACCCAGGGTCAGGCGCCCGCCGTCGGGCATCGCGTCGATGGCGTTGAGGATCAGGTTGAGGCACGCCTGCTTGAGTTGCTTGGCATCCGCGTAGATCATCGCGCCCGGCGCCTGGTCGTCGATCTGCGCATCGATGGTATTGGTCGCCAGTTCGGGCGCGCAAAAGCCGAGGATTTCCTCCACCAGCGGGCGAGCCGGCTGCAACACGCGCAGCGGCGGATTCGGCTTGGCAAAATCGAGAAACTCGGTGATCAACTCGTTGATGCGGCTGACCTCACTGATCACGTATTCCAAGTGGCGCTTGTCGGTATCCGGCAGGTCAGCGCGGCGGTGCAGCAACTGGGTGGCGGTCTTGATGATGCCCAGCGGGTTGCGGATCTCGTGGGCCAGGCCCATAGCGACTTCGCCCAGGGCATGCAGGCGATCGCGCCGGCGCAACTGGGCTTCGAGGTGATGCAACTCGCCCAGGCGCTCGGTCATATGGTTGAAGGTGCTACTCAGCTGCGCCAACTCGTCGCCGCCGCTGACCGCTACACGGTGCGTGTAGTTGCCCGAAATCACCGCGCCCACGCCTTGGGACAAGTCCCGCAACGGCCGGGTCAGGCGTCGCGACACCAACACCCCCGCCGCCAACGACAGCGCCGAGCTGACCAGGAATATCAAGACGAACAGGTTGCTCTGGTTAACCAGCCCCACCAGGCTGCTATGGCGCAGCAGGCCGCTGAAAATCACGCCTTGCAGGTCGCCGGCGTCGTTGAAGATCGGCCAGTACAAACCGCTGTAGTTATTGGTGAACTGCTCGCTGGGCTGCTTGGTGCTGCGCATCGCGGTTTCGACGTTCTTGGGAATGCGCGCGGGGTGGTCCTCGAAGCGTTGGGTCGAGAAGATTTCCGAGAAGCCGTCCGGGTTGGCCAGGTACAGGCGCAGGTCGAGGGAATGCACGTCGGCCACGCTGGTGAGGAAGCTGCTGTCGAGATAGGTCGCCACCAGCAATTGGTAATCGACGCCGTCTTGGTTGGTGTCAAAGGTGGAGACCACAATGCCGGTGCTCACCCCCGCCACCTGCACAGTCTGCAACACCGCGTTGCTGGTCAGGCTGATCTGCTTGACGATGTCATCGGCGGCGGTGCTGAACACGGTTTTGTGGTCGCTGACGCGGATCAGCGCCACCACGTCGATGTCCGTGGCATCGGCGATGTCGGACGTCAGCCGGTCGTGCCGCGCCGCTTGTTTGCTCTCGGGCGGGCTGGTGTAGCGCAGGAACAGTTTGGCCATGCGCGCGTTGTCGTGAAGGATGTCGCCGATCTCGTCCTTGACGATTTTGGTCGACTCTTGCAGCCAGATCCGCACGTTGCTGTCGAAAATCTGCGACAGCGTGGTGGCGGCCAGCTCCGCGGCGATCATGGTGGGCACCACGCTGACCAACCAGAACGCCAGCACCAGCTTGCGCTGGACGCTCCAGCGCGAAATGGCAAAGGGACGGGCTTTCTGGCGGGTCTTGGTGATCATCGTGTTTCGCTTATCGCAGCAGCCATGGCAGGGTCGGAACGGTCCGGTCGAATAAACAGTTTTACTAACGTGAGCAGGCCGTTGACCAGCCGGTTGCGGTGGCGAAAAAACACGCTGTTGCCCTGGAACTCGCAGCCCAGGCGCAGCTTACTGGCATACCCGGCCTGGCCGCACTCGTACAGCGCGATCTTGTGTTCAATACAGTAGTCGACGTTGGTCAGCCAACTGCGAAAATACAGGTTGTAGTCACGGGTAAACGCCACGTCATGCCCAAAGAACTTGTCCACCAGCCGGTGCTCGTCCACCAGCATCAGGTTGAATGCCACCAGTTGCTCGTCCACCCAGTAAAGCGCACACACTGCGCGTGATTCAAGGCGTTCGAGCACGCCGGTGAAGTAGCCTGCCGGCAGGCGTTCAAATTGCAACTCGGCCCGCGTGAGCGTGGCTTCGTACAGGCGCATGACCTCGGGCAGCACGTCATCGATATTGCGCCGCCACTCCACCCGTGGTCCGGGAGCGCGCAGCTTGCGGCGCAAGTCTTTGCGAGTGGATTTGCCCAGGGAGCCGAGGTAGGCGTCCACCGAGCCGTAGGGCAGCGGCAATACACCGCTGGGCAGGCTCGGCATCGTTTGGAAACCGCCAGCGCGGCAACTTTCGGCCCAGTGCGGATCGTTGCTGGGTGCGTCCTTGACGGCCAGCAGGCTGATACCGGCGTCGTCCGCGTCCTGGCGGGCAACGTTCAGCAGGTGCTTGAGCAACAGCGGGCGGCGCGATTCGGGGACATGGCTGGCAAACCCGACGTCACAGCGCTCGGCCACTGGCGAGCCGATGGCATACAGGCCCAATTGCAACACGCCCGGCCACAGGCGTTCCAAGCGTTCGGCGAAACGTTTGCCGGCGCCTGACACCGTGGTGTCGAGGCGGTAATGGGTGATGAACGCGGGCGCCACGGCCACCAACGTTCCATCTTCGTAAACGGCCAGGTAGCGCCACTGGAAATCTGCGATGGCGGCGGTTTCCACGGCGACGTAATAATCCCAGTCCTCCAGGGCACCGGGGAAGCAGTCGTTCCACGCACTGCGCTGGAGGGCCCGGATGGTGGGGAAGGCTTGGGTGGTGATCACATCATTTCCGTAGTTATGGCCTGGGGTGAGCGGGCTTTTTGTGGTGAATGGGGCTTTTTGTGGTGAACATGCTTTTTGTGGTGAACATGCTTTTTGTGGTGAACAGGCTTTTTGTGGTGAGCGGGCTTGCCCCGCGCTGGGCTGCGCAGCAGCCCCAATCCAGGCAATGAGTTTCTTTAGCTAGACCGCAATGGCAGGTTTTGGGGCGGCTTCGCCACCCAGCGCGGGGCAAGCCCGCTCACCACAGCAAGCCCGCTCACTACAACAAGCCTGCTGGCCAAGGGAAACCTGCCGCTGGATAAAGTCAGCACTCAACTCAATCACCCGCCGGTATTGCAGGTCGACGGTGATCATGTGGTAGCAGTTATCCAACAGAATCTTGGTCACTGGCCCGCCCAGGTGGCGCTCGACGTAGTCGGCATTCCAGCGGCTGGTAATGTCGTCCTCGATGGAATGCAACACCAGCGCCGGCACGTTGATCCGGGGCATGCGTTTCTTGACCACCGCGTTCATCCAGTGCAATTCGCGCACGGTGACGCCTTCCATGGTCAACAACCCCGCTTCGCTGCTCTCGCCCTCTTTCATCTGGCGTTCAACAATCGCTCGCAGGCGCTCGTTCTTGATGCCGTAGGGCGGTTTCTCGGTGAAGCGGAACAAGCGCACACCGAAAGGAATGCGGATCAGCAACGGTGTGATGAACGCCATTTTGTTGATGCTCCAGCCGTCGTACTTCAAGGTGGTCGAGTACATCAGCAACCCGGCGACCTGGCCCGGATGCTCCGACGCCACATACATCGACATCACCGCGCCCATAGACAAACCACCGACAAACACCTGCGCATGCCGCTGCTTGACCTGCACAAAGGTCTTGCGCACGCCTTCGTACCAGTCCCGCCAGCCGGTGGCCTGCAGGTCGCTGTTGTCACCGCAGTGCCCGGCCAGGGTGGGCACGTACACCGTGCAGTTGCCCGCCTTGGCCAGGCCCTTGGCGACCTGGCGCAGTTCGGTCGGGGTGCCGGTCAGGCCGTGGATCAACAGGATCCCGACCGGCCCCTCACCGAGAACGAAACCGGCATCACCTTCACCGAGGTCGATCTCTGCCCGTTTCACCGTGTGGTCGCTCGCACCAGCAACTGCTCGAGCAGCTTCAGGCCCAGGTCGATTTCCGGGTAGCTGATTTCCAGGGACGGCGCCAGGGTGATCACGTTCTTGTAGTAACCGCCCACGTCGAGGATCAGGCCGAGTTTCTGGCCATCCACCACCATGTCGCCTTTCATGCCTTCTTCGACCATGTAGTCCAGGGTCGCCTTGTCCGGCGTGAAGCCGTCCGGGCCGCAGATTTCGCAGCGCAGCGCCAGGCCCAGGCCGTCGACGTCGCCGATGATCGGGAAGCGTTTTTGCAGGTCCTGCAGGCCTTCGAGGAAGTATTTGCCCTTGGCCATGACCATCGCGCCGTAGTCGACTTCGTTGGTCATCTTGAACATTTCCAGGCCCACCGCGGTGCCCAACGGGTTGGAGGCGAACGTGGAATGGGTCGAACCTGGCGGGAAGATCTTCGGGTTGATCAACTCTTCACGGGCCCAGATACCGCCCAGTGGGTTGAGGCCGTTGGTCAGCGCCTTGCCGAACACGATCACATCCGGCTGCACGTCGAAGTGTTCGATCGACCACAACTTGCCGGTGCGGTAGAAGCCCATCTGGATTTCGTCGGACACCATCAGGATGCCGTGCTGGTCCAGCACATGCTTGAGTTCACGGTAGAAGTTCATCGGCGGGATCACGTAGCCGCCGGTGCCCTGGATCGGCTCGACGTAGAACGCGGCGTATTCGCTCTGGCCGACTTTCGGGTCCCACACGCCGTTGTATTCGGTCTCGAACAAGCGGGCGAATTGCTGCACGCAGTGGCTGCCGTACTCTTCCTTGGTCATGCCTTTGGGGCCACGGAAGTGGTACGGAAACGGGATGAACTGCGCACGTTCGCCGAAGTGGCCGTAGCGACGACGGTAGCGGTAGCTGGAGGTGATCGACGACGCGCCGAGGGTGCGCCCGTGGTAACCGCCTTCGAAGGCGAACATCAGGCTCTTGCCGTTGGTGGCGTTGCGTACCACTTTCAGCGAGTCCTCGATGGACTGCGAACCGCCGACGTTAAAGTGCACGCGACCGTCGAGGCCGAACTTGTTCTTGGCGTCCACCGCGATCATTTCCGACAGCTCGATCTTGCCCTTGTGCAGGTACTGGCTGGCGATTTGCGGCAGGGTGTCGATCTGCTGTTTCAGCGCATTGTTCAGGCGCGGGTTGGCGTAGCCGAAGTTGACCGCCGAGTACCACATTTGCAGGTCGAGGTAGGCCTGGTCTTCGGTGTCCCACACGTAGGAGCCTTCACAGCGGCTGAAAATACGCGGCGGCTCGATGTAGTGAACGGTGTCGCCGTAGGAGCAGTATTTGGCTTCTTTATCCAGAAGGATCTGGTCGTCGGCGGTAGCGATGCGGATATCAGACATGGTGGAAAATTTCCTGGGTGTCGGCAGTGAAGGAAGTCGCGTTGGCGGCAATGCCTTGCGGCAGTTGCGCCAGCAACGCAGGCACTTGGGCAAAGGTGTCGAAGCGCGCATGGGGAATCTGGTGGGCGACGCAATACTCGGCGAGGCTGCCCTTGGCGAACACAAAGTCGGCGGTGGCGGCCACGCACATATCGGACTTGCCGTCGCCGATCACCAGCACGCGCTTGTTGCGCGGCGTGGATTTGCACTTGCAGTTGCCGGACGCGGCGCGGCAGGCATCGCTTGAGTGGGGGAAGTCGATGCGCCAGCTGTTCTGGTCGACCTGGCGCAGGCGGTTAGCGAGGATCGGCAGCAAGGTCACGTAATTGCGCGACAGGATCCGCGCGATGCCTTGTTCGATGCCGTCGCTGACCACTTCGAGGGACGCGCCCAGGCCGATCACGTGATCGACGAAATCCGGAAAGTCCGGGTCGATTTCAACGCTGTCGAAATACGCCAGCAACTCGCTGGGCGTGGCCTTGATCAACGCCAGTTGGCGGCTCAGGCATTCGCGTGAACCGATATGCCCGTCCAGCCATTGCTGCTCGATGGTTTCCCACTCGGGGCCGGCGAAGCGTTGGAGGACGTTGTCGATGACATCGGTGGGGGTGATGGTCCCGTCGAAGTCGCACACGATATGCCAGTCAATCATTGTGGTTACCTTGATGGAGTGCGCTGTCTGCGCTTTCACCAGGGGTAGAGCAGGGAGTGTGCCAATTGGTCAAAGCCCAACAGGGCTGGGGGTTATCTGGGTGTGGCCAGGGATTTTGTGTCGTGGGAGCTACAATTTTTGTAGCTTGCTACAAACAAGATGAGTGCTTGCGTAGGCGCGGCGGTTTGCGCGTTCATGCGCGTGTATTCACTTAGGAACTGTGACCATGTTGAGGATCACATGCGCTGCGCTGGCCGGTTTACTGAGCCTCACCGCCCAGGCCGAAGGCATCACCGGTGACGTCGGCGCAGGCGTCAGCTACCAACCCCACGACCCGACGGGCAGCCGTTACGAAACCCGGCCCGTGCCCTACCTCGACCTGGACTGGGGCACGGTCAGCCTGGGCACCGACGACGGCCTGACCTGGAGCGCGCTGAACACCCAGGGTTTGACGGCCGGCCCGTATATCAATTACGTGCAGGGCCGCACCTCCAACGGCTCGCTGCAGGGGCTGCGCAATGTGTCGGACATGGCCGAAGTCGGGGGCTTTATCCAGTACGCGCCGGCTGACTTCTGGCGGGTCTACGCACAGTTGGGCCAGGCCGTCGGCGGTGGCCATTCGCAAAGCGGCGCGCTGGGCAAGGTGGGCGGTGAACTGGGTTACCCGCTGGGCGGTGGCGTCATCGGCAGCAGCGGCCTGGTCGCGCACTTTGCCGACGCGCGCCAGACCCAGACGTTTTTCGGCGTGGATGACAACGAGGCGGCCGCCACGGGCTTCAAGGCCTACAACGCCAGCGGCGGTTTCCAGAACATCACCCTGAGCCAGAGTTTCCAGTTCCCCCTGGCGCCCAACTGGTCGCTGCTGACCAGCGCCAGCTGGGTGCACCTGGTGGGCTCGGCGGCGGACAGCAGCATCGTCAGGCAGACCGGGGATGTGAACCAGGGCCAGGTGCAGACAGCGATCAGCTACACCTTCGACTGATTCACTTGATGTATGAAGATATAAAGGTGGGAGGGGGCAAGCCCCCTCCCACATTGGCCTGCATTTCATGGCCTGTATCAGTTCTCTTCGCCTTCGGCCAGCAGCGCTATCCCACCGATAATCACCGCCATCCCGACCCAGTGCAGCGGGCTGATATGTTCACCCAGCCCCAGCCACGAGCCCAGCAGCACCACCACAAACACCAGCGAGCTGAGCGGGAACGCCAGGGACAAACTGCTGCGTCGCAGGATCAGCATCCACACGAAAAACGCGCCGATATAACAGGCAATCGCCGCCAGGATCCCAGGGTTGCGCGCCACGTTGGCCAGCCACTGCCAATCGAAATCCATCTGCCCCAACTGGTCGCCGGCCACCTTGGTGAACAACTGCCCGGCGCTCTCGGTGCAGATCAGCAAGGCCCAGAGCACCACGGTGCCGAAACGCCCCTGCAACCACGCGTGCGAATTCATGCCTGACTCCCGGCAATCGCCACCAGCATCACGCCCAGGGTAATCACCAACGTGCCCAGCCAACGGCGGCGGCTGACGGTTTCGCCCAGCACCACTTTGCCCGCCAGCACCACCCCGCAATAGGCCAGCGCGGCGGCCGGAAACAACAGGCTCAACGGCGCGCGGGACAAGGCTTCGAGCCAGATGAAAAACTCGATGACGTAGGCGCCGATTCCCGCCCACAACAACGGCGCGTTAAACACCTGGCCCCAGAACGCGTTCAGGCGAAAGCCGCCTTCCAGCTCCGGCAAACGGTCCAGGCCGAGCTTGAAACACAACTGGCCGATCACATCGAGCACGATGGAAAACGCCACCAGCAACACCACGGTCAACGTCACGGGAACAACTCCTCAAACAGCCCGATCAGGGCCTCATTGGTGGCGGCGTTACGCTGCAAATCCTCGGCGCTCCAACGCTCCGGCGGCGGCTGGTCGGACTTGGCTTCCCAACGCTTGAACGCATTACTGAACGCCGGCGTGGCGAACTCGCCGCACACGTCGATACCGATGATGCGTTTGCGTGCCGCCAAAGCGCGCAGGGCTTGCAGCAAGTGGCTCAGGCGCATGCCGCCCTGGTCCCAGTTGGTGGCCGCGTCTTCGCTGGCGAGCACATCTTTATCGATGGTGATCCAGATCGCCTCGGTGGGCAGGCTGCTGATCATCTGCGCAAGGAACGCCGCCCAATCCAGCTCTGCCAGGTTGCGCCAGTGCAGGTGGTTTTCCTGCTGCTGGTGACCGGCGCCATCGCCGACCCGGCCCCAAACTTTCGACGGCGGGTGCTGCCAGGGAAACAGCTGCAAATGCCCGCGCTTGAGGGCACCGAGATTGCCGCCACGCAGTTGCGGGTTATGCAGGTCGTCGCTGCACGGGCCCAAGGTGACGATGCGTTTGATCGCCGGCATCTTCAGCGCGCGGTTGACCCACGAACCGCAGTGGCGCTTGGGCGCAAAGCGCACCCAGTCAGGGTGGTTGTCGAAGTGGATCAGGCTGATGGGTTCTTTGAGATCGGCGAGAAATGCCGGCGTCAGGTGGTGATAATCGCCGGAGCCGACAAACAGGATGTCCGGCCGCGCATCCGTGGGCCGTGGCCGTTGGGCCAGGCGTTCGGTGAAGCGCTTCCAGGTGGTTTCGGTGGACCACAAGCGCAGCTTTGGGCCCAGGTCCAGCAGGTCTATGCGCGTGGCACGGCCACTGGCCAGGCGCCGGGCAATAGGTGCCTGGGCCGTGAGGCTGTGGTCGAGGTCGAGAATGTTCAAGGTCATGTGTCCCCTATGGCTTTAGGGGGTCAATGCAAGGGGCGGGCCAGCGAGATATTCAGATTCACACAGAACTCATGTGGAAGGGGGCTTGCTCCCTCCCACATGGGAACACGGTCAGGCTCGGGCTTCATTGATGATCTGGCGAATCGCGCCCACAAACGCCTCAGCCGGCTGGCCGCCGCTGACCGCGTACTGATCGTTGAACACGATGGTCGGCACCGACGTCACGCCACGGGATGTCCACAGCTGCTCTTGCTCACGCACATCGGCGGCGTATTCGTCGCTGGCGAGAATCTCGGCCGCACGCTTGATATCCAGGCCGACGCTCTCGGCAATGATCGCCAGGGTAGCGTGGTCGGACGGGTCCTGGCCATCGGTGAAGTAGGCCTTGAACAACGCCTCCTTGAGGTTGTACTGCAAGCCTTCAAGGCCGGCCCAATGCAGCAGGCGGTGGGCATCGAAGGTGTTGTAGATACGGCTCTGGCCATCGGTACGAAAGGCAAAACCCAACTCGGCGCCCATGTCGCGGATGCGCGCACGGTTGGCCTGGGATTCTTCGGCCGTCGAGCCGTATTTTTCGGTGATGTGTTCGACGATGTTTTGCCCTTCAGCGGGCATGTTCGGGTTCAGTTCGAACGGTTGGAAATGAATCTCAGCCTGCACCTCGGCGCCCAACTGGTCGAGGGCTTCGGTCAGGCCACGCAGGCCGATGATGCACCAGGGGCAGGACACGTCGCTGACGAAATCGATTTTCAGGGGGGTACTCATGGTAGGCAACCTCGTTGGCAGTCATACGCCGCAAAGGTTGCACGATACACCACCTCACAGCAGCTTCGCAGGCGCCACCTGATCAACCTGCGCCCAATGGGCGGCATCTTCACGATGGGCTTGCAGGTACGGCAACACGGCCGTCAGCAGCGGCGCCTTGAACGCTTCCTGGAAACGATGGGCCATGCCGGGAATCAGCTTCAATTGGCTGCCCTGGATATGCGCGGCCAAATGTACGCCGTGCATCACCGGCAACAACGGGTCGGCGGTGCCGTGGACCACCAGGGTCGGCACGCGCAACTGGTTGAGCAGCGGCACGCGGCTGGGCTCGGCGAGGATCGCCATGATCTGGCGCTTCACGCCCTCCGGGTTGAAGGCACGGTCGTAAGAGAGCGCAGCCTGGTGCAGCAACGCCTGGCGATCATCCTGGATAGTCGGGCTGCCCAGTGCGGCGAGCAGATCGGCCTGTTGTTCCAGGGCGACTTCGCGATTGGGCGCGCCGCGCCGCGACAGCAGTTGCACCAACGCCGCGCTGGGTGCCGGCAGGCCTTCGGCGCCAGAGCTGGTCATGATCAGGGTCAGGCTCTCGACCCGCTGTGGCGCCATGGCCGCCAAATGCTGGGCGATCATGCCGCCCATGCTCGCGCCGAGCACGTGGAATTGCTGGACCTGCAACGCGTCCATCAAGCCCAGGGCGTCATCGGCCATATCGGTCAGGGTGTACGGCGCCGCTACCGGCAGACCGAGCTTGTAGCGCAGCACTTCGAAGGTGAGGTTGGCATTGGCCGGGGTCTCGCGCCAGGTGGACAGGCCGACGTCGCGGTTGTCATAGCGGATCACCCGAAAGCCTTGTTGGCAGAGGGCGACCACCACTTCATCCGGCCAGTGGATCAACTGCCCGCCCAGGCCCATCACCAGCAGCAGGGCCGGGTCGGACGCACGGCCGATGCTCTGGTAGGCGATGCTCACCTGAGCCAGGTCGACCGTTTGGGTCGGGACATTGACATCACATCGAGACGCCGCAAAAGACGGCAGGCCGAACAAGAAAGCGGCCAGTAAAAGCAACACGCGCATGAAAAACACCGAAACGCAGAACCCCAGTAGAGCGCGAGTCTGATGAAGATTGTTCAAGCGCGCTGCCACAGTTCCATGACAGTTTGATGAAGAGTGCCCAGCGGTCGAGGTCGACACGCCTCGCAACATGAGACAAACTCACGCCATTCAGATTCTTCACAAATTGTACTCATGGAGAGCCCGTGCTCGAGATCCGTCACCTCAAGACCCTGCACGCCCTGCGCGAAGCCGACAGCCTGGTGGAAGCCGCTGAGCGCCTGCACTTGACGCAATCGGCACTGTCCCACCAGTTCAAGGAGCTGGAAGAACGTCTGGGCATGCCACTGTTCGTGCGCAAGACCAAGCCGCTGCGCTTCACCAGCGCCGGCCTGCGCCTGCTGCAGTTGGCCGACGCCACCCTGCCCTTGCTGCGCGGTGCCGAGCGCGACATCGCACGGTTGGCTGGCGGCACTGCCGGGCGCTTGCACATGGCGATCGAATGCCACAGTTGCTTCCAGTGGTTGATGCCAACCATCGACCAGTTCCGCGATGCCTGGCCGGAAGTCGAGCTGGACCTGGCCTCAGGTTTTGCCTTCGCACCGCTGCCGGCCCTGGCCCGAGGTGATCTGGATCTGGTCGTCACGTCCGACCCGCTGGAACTGCCGGGCATCACATACGTGCCACTGTTCACTTACGAAGCCATGCTGGCGGTCGCCAACCAACATGCGTTGGCGAACAAGTCGTACATCGTGCCCGAAGACCTGCTCCCCGAAACCCTGATCACCTACCCGGTGGAGCGCGACCGCCTGGACATCTTCACCCGTTTCCTGGAACCGGCCGACATCGAGCCGGCCCAAGTGCGCACCTCGGAGCTGACGGTGATGATGATGCAACTGGTCGCCAGCGGCCGGGGTGTGTGCGGCATGCCCCATTGGGCGCTGCACGAATACAGCTCGCGTGGCTATGTAAAAGCCAAGCGGCTGGGTGAGAAAGGGTTGTTTGCGACGCTGTATGCAGGGATTCGTGCGGACATGCTGGATGCGCCGTATATGCGCGACTTTTTGCTCACGGCCAAGGACACGTCGTTTTCGACCTTGGACGGCGTGAGCGCGGTGCGCTGAAACACCCGCCCTCCCACACTGGACCTCAGCCCGCCGTGAGTTCGCGCCACATGTGGATTTTGTCGAAGTAATCCACGCCCACCCGCACCGCCAGCGGCTCCAGGCCGTACTGGATAAAGCCGCAGCGTTGGTACAACGCAAAGGCGGCATCATTGCCGGCGGTGACGGTCAGTTGGATCACCTTGAGGCGCGGGTGCTGGCGCGCTTCGTCCAGTGCCGCTTGCACCAACCGTCGGCCCAAGCCCTTGTGTTGATAAACCGCGGTCACGTACATCCCAAACAAGGTCACTTTGTGCCGCGCCTTCTCCCGAGGCTCGAATGCCAGGCCGACAATGCCCGCCAGTTCATCCCCATCAAAACCGCCCAGCAGCCGATCCAGTGGGTTGTCGAGGCGCTTTTCCCACCAGCTCAGGGGCATTGCTGCGCGCTCGGCGACGCTGGAGGTAAACGCCTGTGGATAAACCCCGTAGGCCTCCAGCATCAATGCCCGATACGCCTCGGCGTCGCCGGCCGTGAGCTCGCGAATATTCATGCGCTGCGCCGCTGCTCTAGCATCAGCCGTACCGCCAGGCCCGCGAGGACAAACCCCATGAAATAGCGTTGCACCGACAGCCACGTGGGGTTGTGCATGAACCACGCAGCAATCGAGGCGGCGAACAACGAGATCAGCATGTTCACCACGAAGCTCACGCTGATCTGGGTGAAGCCGAGCATCAGGCTCTGGGTAAACACCGACCCGTGCTCCGGGGTGATGAACTGCGGGAACACCGAGAGGTAGAACACCGCGATCTTGGGGTTCAGCGCGCTGGTGAGAAACCCCATGGTGATCAGTTTTCGCGTGGAATCGGGCGGCAATTGTTGGGCTTCGAACGGCGAGCGTGCCCCCGGCTTGACCGCTTGCCAGGCCAGCCACAGCAGGTACAGGGCACCGGCCCATTTCAGCACTTCATAGGCCATCGGCACGGCGAGGAACACGGCGGTCAAACCCACGGCCGCCGCGAACAGATGCACAAAAAACCCCGCCACCACGCCAAGCAACGAAACCATGCCCGCCTTGCGCCCCTGGCAGATCGAACGGGAGATCAGGTAGATCATGTTCGGGCCGGGTGTGAGCACCATCAGCAGGCAGGCAGCGGCGAAAATCAGCAAGTCGTTGAGCGGGATCACGGGGCAGTCCTTGAGCCTGGAAATCAGGCGGTGGCAGTCAGCGATGAGCGATAGAACGGCAGGATCAGGTCACGTGTCAACGGCGCCAGGACCAGGCCGCCATCACCGGCGGGGTCGATCCAGCGCACTTCTTCGATTTCGGCAGCGGGGGTGACGGCTGTGTCGATCTGCACCAGGAACAATTGGGCGTCCACGGTGAAACCCGGTTCGTTGGCAGCGGGGGCCGAAAAATGGCCGAGGTAGACGGCGTCGCTGGGGTTGATCCGCAGGTTCAACTCCTCGAACAGTTCACGCGCAAGAGCCTCGGCGGGCTGCTCGCCAGCGTCGATCTTGCCGCCCGGCTGCATAAAGGCCTGGGTGCCGCGCTTGCGTACCAACAGGGTTTGGCCGTCACTGCCGATCAGGAGGGCGGCGGCGATGCGGAGGGTCATGGACATGGGAATGAAAACCTTGAAGTCAAAAAAGTGAGCGTAATGGGACGCGACTCATGCCTCGTCCGGTTCCTTGATAAACACGCTGTACTTGGCACCTTCCATCGCTTCGAAGGCGATCAGCTTGTCCACCAATGGCAAGTTCAGCACCTTGCCGGCGTTGAGCAGCAGCATGCCGTTGTCGGCATTGAGGTTGCGCGCCAGGACCATGCCAGCGGCCAACTCACGGGTGCTTAGCACCTTGACGGTCGGGTCGCCCAAGGTCACATCACTGACAAACGCGGCGCAAGCCTGGACAAAATCGTCGATCAACGCCGGATCGTAGAGGCGCCCGGCGTATTTGCGGATATATAACAGCGCTTCATCACTGTTCAGATGCCGCTCGAGGATCAGCCCTTTCTGCAACTCGATGAAGTCCACTGCCAGTTTCAGCAGGCGCGAGCCGAACGGGATCGCTTCGCCCTTGAGGTGGTCCGGAAAACCGCTGCCATCCCAGCGCTCCTGGTGATGGCGGATCATCCGCGCCGCATCCTTCATCGGCTCCAGGGTCATCAACAACGATTCGCTCTGGGTCGGGTAGCCACGATAGCGTTCGCGGTCGGTGCTATGCAGCTTGTCGGCCGGCTCGACCAACATGCTGTCGCTCCAGCTCAACTTGCCGATGTTGTACAGCGCGGCGGCCATCGCCAGGTCGCGGGTGCTGGCCTCATCGATGGACTGGGCGGCGCAGTACACACGCACCAACTCGATCAGCGGGCGGTTGGTCTGTTTGTCTTTGGGCAGGCGCAGGTTGGCCAGCAGCGAAAACACTTCGGTGCCGGTTACGTAGCTGTGTTTGAGCTCGTCATAGGCCAGGTCGAGCATATCGGCAGTCTGTTGCAGCTCGGAGGTGCGCGCGGCCACGCGTTTTTCCAGGGTGGCGTTCAACAGCTTGAGCTGATCGTTCTGCTCGTGGGTCAGGCGTTCCAGGCGCTGGTGCTCCAGGGCCTGTTGCAGGATCAGCTTGAGTTCCTCGTCATTCCAGGGTTTGCCGATGTAGCGGTGGATCTGCCCTTCATTGATCGCCTTGATGATCGTGGGCAGGTCCGCGTAGCCGGTCAGCAGGATACGACTGGTGGCGGGATACAGGCGGTGGATTTCGGCCAACAACTGCGCGCCGTCCATGCCGGGCATGCGCGCATCGCTCATCACCAGGTCGATGGGCTGGGCGGCCATGATCTCCAGCGCCTGGGCACCGCTGCCGGCGAGCACCACGTCGAAAGGCTGACCTCGCAACAGGCGACGCAGGCTGTTGAGGATCGACTCTTCATCGTCGACCAGCAAAATAGTGGGTTTAGTCGCGAGTTGTTCATCCATGTTGGCTGCGCCTTCACATTAAACCGAGTTGAGCTAAATTGAACCCTTGTGCCAAGCCGTCTTCCCTCGCTTATGGCGCGGGGTTGATTTGACGCCAACTGGCCGCCGATTTCAAGGTAACCCGACTATGCTCTCACAGCGGGTCCACGCCCGCTCAATAGTGCAACCAGGGAAGGAACGTTATGCCGTCGAACCTTTTGCAGGTGAGGAGCGCGTCATGAACCCGCACTCAGGACGGGCCAACCGTCGCATCCTGATCGTCGATGACACCGCCTCGATCCATGAGGACTTTCGCAAGATCCTCTGCCCAGAAGCACGCGACGAGCAGTCACTGGACAGCCTTGAAGCAACCCTGTTCGGCACCACTGCCGCCGCGCCGCGCCAACTGTTTGTACTCGATTCCGCCTACCAGGGGCAGGAAGCGCTTGCGCTGGTGAACCAGGCCCTGGCCACCAACGCGCCCTACGCCCTGGTGTTCATCGACATGCGCATGCCGCCCGGATGGGATGGCCTGCACACCATCGAGCAGCTGTGGAACGTCGACCCCAACCTGCAGATCGCCCTGTGCACGGCCTATTCGGACTATTCCTTCGAAGCCATCGAAGCGCGATTGAAATACAACGACCAACTGCTGATCCTGAAGAAACCCTTCGACCCTCTGGAAATCCGCCAGATGGCCAGCGCCCTGACGTGGAAATGGCAACTCGCCCAGGACGTCGCGCTGAAGGTGATCGGCCTGGAGCGCACGATCGAAGAACGGGTGCAGGAATTGCTCAAAGTCTCGCACCTATTGCAATACGACGCGCTCACGCAGTTGCCCAACAGCACGCTGCTGGGTGATCGCCTGACCCAGGCCATCGCCCTCGGCCGTCGGCATGACACGCAATTGGCGGTGATGTTTATCGGACTCGACCGCTTCAAACGCATCAACAACGCCCTGGGTTATCCGGTGGGCGACGAAGTGCTGCAGCAGGTCAGCCAGGGGCTGGTGGCGTCGGTACGGGAGTCGGACTCGGTGTTTCGCTATGGCTCCGACGAGTTTGTGATCCTGCTCAACGATGTCCAGCATCCCCAGCAAACCCAACACATTGCCCAGAAGCTACTCAACGCCATCAGCGCCACCCGCCACGTAGCGGGGCACGACCTGAGCATCACCGCCTGCCTGGGCATCAGCATTTACCCGAATGACAGCGGCAATGCCGTAGAACTGATCAAACACGCCGAAACCGCCATGCACACCAGCAAAGAACGCGGCCCGGATACTTTCAGCTTCTATACCGAAGACATGAACCTGCGCGCCCAGCACCAGCAAAACCTCGAAAGCGCAATCCGCCAGGCGCTGGAGCGCGATGAGTTTGTGTTGCACTACCAGCCCAAACTCGACCTGGCGTCCGGGAAAATTGTCGGGGCGGAGGCGCTGATACGCTGGTTTCAGCCACGTTCGGGGTGGGTAAACCCGGCTGATTTCATACCCGTGGCTGAAGACAGCGGGCTGATCGTACCCTTGACCCAATGGGTATTGCGCCAATCCTGCGAGCAAGCACAGATCTGGCGTGTGATGGGCCTGCCCTCCTTGCGTGTTTCGGTGAATGTCTCGGCGATCGACTTTCGCCAGCGCAGTTTTGTCGACAACCTGGCAGCCATCCTCAAGGACACCGGCCTGCCACCGGCCCAACTGGAGCTGGAAATCACCGAAAGTGTGTTGATGCAGAACGTCGATGAAACGGTCGATATCCTGCAACGGATCAAAGCCATCGGCGTTCGCCTGGCCCTGGATGATTTCGGCACGGGTTACTCCAGCCTCAGCTACCTGCGCCGCTTTCCGATTGATGTACTGAAAATCGACCAATCCTTTGTGCGCGGCTTGAACGCCAACAGCCAGGACGCACAATTGATCACTGCGATCATCGGCATGGGCAAGAGCCTGGAACTCAACATCATCGCCGAAGGGGTGGAGACCGCCGAACAACTGGACTTTCTGAAAACCCAGGAGTGCGAAGAAGGCCAGGGTTTTCTGTTCAGCAAAGCGGTGCCTGCGAAAGATTTCGCCCGTTTGCTGCAGGTCGGCTGTGCGATGCCGATAACCCATTCATAACTTCCACGCTTGCAAGGAGTGCGCGCTTGAGCCGAGTCTCAACCTTTGGTTTCGGTCTGGCCGTCATGGTGGGGTGCGGCGCGCCACTGATGGCCGCGCCGCTGAACGAGGCGCTCAAGCCTTTGCCGACCGTACCGGTTCTGGACGCGGCCAAAGTGGAACTGGGCCGCCAGCTGTTCAATGAGCCACGCCTGTCGGTGAATAACACGCTCTCCTGCGCCAGTTGCCATCACTTGGAAGCCGGGGGGGCTGACAACAGGCCTTTCTCCGTGGGCTTCGACGGTAAACCGGTAGAGATCAACACCCCCTCGGTCTTCAACGCCAGCCTGAATTTCAAGCAGTTCTGGAATGGGCGCGTGGACACACTGGAGGCGCAGGTCGAGCAAGTGGTCATCAGCCCGGTGGAAATGGGCAGCGACTGGAAAACCGTGGTGCAGAACCTGGCCGCCCTGCCCGCCTACCAGCATGCGTTCAAGCAGGCGTACCCGGACGGCGTCACCGCCGCCAATGTGCAGAACGCCCTGGCCACCTATGAACGCACCCTGCTGACCCCCAATTCGCGTTTTGACCAATACCTGCTGGGCAATACCGACATCCTCACGACCCAGGAAAAATACGGCTACCAGCGCTTCAAGGATTACGGCTGCATCGCCTGTCACCAGGGCGTGAACATCGGCGGCAATATGTTCCAGAAGTTCGGTGTGATGGGCGACTACTTCAAGGCGCGCGGCAATCCGGTCGAATCGGACCTGGGCCGCTACCTACTGACCAAGGACGAAGAAGACCGCTATGTGTTCAAGGTGCCCAGCCTGCGCAATGTGGCGGTCACCGCGCCGTACTTCCACGATGCCTCGGCCACGACCCTGACCGAAGCGGTGGATGTGATGTTCAAGTACCAACTGGGGCGCAACCCGTCCCAGGAGGACAAAGACTTGATCATTCAGTTTCTCAAGACCCTGACCGGCGAATGGGCAGGCAAGCCTCTATGAGCGTACCGTCATGACCCTCACCCGCCGCCGCACCAGCCAGATCCTGCTTGGGCTGATCACCCTGCTGCTGGCCTCGACGCTGGTGTTTCTGTACCTCAAGGCTTCTCGCGACCAGACGGCCAGCTACACCCAGTCGCGGGACTTGATCCGCCAACTCAAGCAACTCAACGCCCAATGGGACAGCGAAGTGCTCAAGGCGCGGATCGCGATCACCCACAACTATGATCCGCTGGTCACGCCACTCGCGCAGATGACCCGACTATGGGCCGAACTGAGCGACAGCGAGACGTCCCACAACGCCGACGACCTGCCGGGTTGGCAAGCCAGCACGCAAGCCTATCAGGCGGCTATCCAGGAAAAAGCCCGCTTGGTCGACCAGTTCAAATCCCACAATGCCGTGCTGCGTAACTCACTGGCTTTTTTGCCAACCGCCGAAGATGACATCCAGGCCCAGTTCAATCGCATTGACGATGCGGGCCGCCTGCAACTGCAAGACGTGGCCACCGACACCTACGACCTGCTGCTCAGCAGCCTGGAATTCGCCCAGGTGACCAGCGACGAACGCGCCGCCGACATCCTCGTGGGCCTGGGCAAACTGGCGATCAACAAAGAGAGCCTGCCCAGCGAGTTCCAGGCCCCGGTAGAGATCCTCAGCAACCACATCTCTCTGATCCTGCGCGAACAGCCGGTGGTCAACAGCCTGCTTGAGCGCATTGCGGCGGTCCCGGTGGCCGACCGCCTGGACGACCTGACCAACCACCTCAATCAGGATCAGCAAGCGGCTGACCTGATCGACCATCAATACCATCGTTACCTGCTGGTCTTTTCGACGTTACTGGTAATGTTGCTGCTCTATCTGACGGTACGCCTGCTACGCAGCTTCGCCGAGATCAACCGGGTCAACCGCGCCTTGCAGGCGGCGAATGACACCCTGGAACAACGGGTGGAACGGCGCACCCAGCAGCTCAAGGATGCCCAGAGCGAACTGCTCGACAGCGCCCGCCAGGCCGGCATGGCAGAGATCGCCACCAACGTGCTGCACAACGTCGGCAACGTGCTCAACAGCGTGAATATCTCGGCCGACCTGGTCACCCGCAAACTGCGCAGCAGCAAGGCGCTGGGCCTGGGCAAGGCCATGCAGTTGATCAACGAACACAAGGGCGACTTGGGCACCTTTCTCACCGAGGATGAGAAGGGCAAACTGCTGCCCGGCTACCTCAACCAGTTGGTGCACGCCATTGCCGTCGAGCAGCAAGGCATGGCCGATGAGCTGGCGCAGTTGAGCAAAAGCGTCGACCACATCAAGGACATCGTCTCTACCCAGCAGTCCTATGCCGGCGCCTCCACGCTGATGGAACCGGTGCACATCAGCGCCTTGATGGAAGACGCCCTGCGCATGAACGCCGGCGCGCTGAGCCGCCATCACGTCACGGTGGTCAAGGAGTATGGGCAGGTGCCGGAAATCATGGCGGACAAACACCGGTTGCTGCTGATCATGGTCAACCTGATCAGCAACGCTAAATACGCCATGTCCAACCTCACGGACCGGCCACGGCAAATGACCCTGGCGGTGCACCCCTTGGAAGACAACACCCTGCAGATCAGCGTAAAGGACGAGGGCGAAGGCATACCCGCCGAGAACATGACCCGGATCTTCACCCACGGCTTCACCACCCGCAAGGAAGGCCACGGCTTCGGCCTGCACAGCTGCGCCCTGGCCGCCGTGGAAATGCACGGTCAGCTCAGCGTCCACAGTGACGGGCCTGGCCTGGGCGCGGTGTTCACCTTGACGATTCCTCTCACCCTTGCCGGAAGCCCCCCATGAACCAACCTCCCAACCGGCGCATTTTGCTGATCGACGACACGCCGTCGATTCACGATGACTTTCGCAAGATCCTCATGCCCACCGGTGAATCCAACCAGGCGCTGGATGATATGGAGTCGGCACTGTTTGGCCACACCAGCACGCCCACGGTCCAACCCTTCGAGTTGCACTCGGCCTATGGCGGGGAAGAAGGCTTGCTGTTGCTCACCACGGCAATGACCGAGAAACGCCCCTACGCCCTGGCGTTTGTCGACATGCGCATGCCTCAGGGTTGGGACGGCGCCAAGACCATCGAAGCGTTGTGGACAGTCGACCCCGGCCTGCAAGTGGTGGTGTGCACAGCGTATTCGGATTACGCCTGGGATGAGCTGCTGCACCGCCTGCACGGCCACGATCGGTTGTTGATCCTGAAAAAGCCGTTCGACAACATCGAAGTCCAACAGATGGCCAATACCCTGGCCAATAAATGGGACATGGCCCGCCGCGCCTCGTTGCAAACCAGTCATCTCGAACAACTGGTGGAACAACGCACCCAGGCGCTGCAAGTGGAAATCGACGAACGCAAGCACCTCGAAAGCCAACTGGTGCAGTCGGAAAAACTGGCATCCCTGGGGCAACTGGCAGCGGGCGTGGCCCATGAGATCAACAACCCAGTGGGGTTTATCTCCTCCAACCTCAGCACCCTCGACGGCTACTTCAACCAACTGCAACAGATGCTGGACGCTTATCGACAGGCCGAGGAAAGCCTCGCGCCGGGTGCGCAACGCGATCAGCTCAACACCTTGCGTAAGGCGCTGGAGCTGGACTTTCTCAAGGAAGACATTCCGATCCTGATCCGCGAATCCAAGGACGGCATCGGGCGTGTGGTGCAGATCGTCAAGGACCTGAAAAACTTCTCCCGCGTGGACAACGACCAGACGTGGCAATTTGCGAACGTGCAGCAGGGTATCGATTCGACGCTGAACATCGTCGCCAGCGAGCTCAAGTACAAGGCCGATGTCGTCAAACACTACGCGCCCCTGCCGGACATCGAATGCCTGGCTTCGCAGCTCAATCAAGTGGTGATGAACCTGGTGATCAACGCCGCGCAAGCCATGGGCCCGGAGCGCGGCACCATCACCATCAGCAATGGCGTGGAAGGCGAAAACATCTGGCTGGAAGTGGCAGACAATGGCTGCGGGATAGGCCCGGACACTGTGCAAAAAATCTTCGATCCGTTCTTCACCACCAAGCCGGTGGGCGAAGGGACGGGGTTGGGGTTGTCATTGTCCTACGGCATCGTCAAGAAACACCGTGGCGATATTTCCGTGAGCAGCGAGCTGGGCAAAGGTACGAAGTTTCGCGTGGTGTTGCCGATTCGGCAGACGGCGGCGTAGGGCACGCCGCCGCAATCAAGCTTATGCCTCGGCTTTTTTCGGGCTCGACCCAAACGCAGCAAAGCGCTTGTTGAACCCGGCAATCCGGCCTTCGACCTGGGTCTTGCGCTGCTGACCGGTGTAGATCGGGTGCGACGCGCTGGACACGTCCAGCGGGATGTAGGGGTAGGTGTTGCCGTCGCTGTGCGTGTGGGTGCGATCGCTGTCAGCGGTGGAGCCGATCAGGAAGAACACGTCGGCGGCGGTGTCGTGGAACAGCACGGTGCGGTAGTCGGGATGGATACCAGCTTTCATAGGGCCTCCGGGGCGCTTGGGTGCATATGATACGTTATACAATAACACAACAATCCAGCCAAACGAGAATCTTTTGCAACAAGGGCTGAGGACGCGCTACCGCATGCGTGTCGCACTCATCAGCCCCGCAGACCTGTTATTTCTGACAGTAGACAGTCACCCGCCCCCTCCTCGAAACTCCTGGCAAGAACACGGTTGCAGGCCGTTGGCGTGTTGATCGTGAAGATGGAGCCTCTTTGTCCAAGGAGTGGTGATCATGTCCACACGTCGCGAGTTCCTGACCTACGCCTCGATGATCGCCCTGCTCACGTCCCTGGACAAGGGTGCCCTGGCTGCCGATAGCGGCGACCAGGCCCGCGCTTTTTCCTTCGACGAATTGATCGAGCAGGCACAAGCCGATGCCTTGAAACCCTATCTCTATCCCAACACGAACTCGGACGCGCTATTAGCGAAACTCGACTATGCCGCCCACGGGCAGATCCGCTTCAAACCCGAGTTGGCTCTATTTGCCAAGGGGCCGGGGCAATTTCCCGTGACCTTCTTTCATCTGGGATCATTCTTTCGCACGCCGGTGAGGGTGTATGCACTGGACAAGGGCGTCGCCCGCGAGATCGTTTACGACCCGACGAACTTCGACATGCCTGGCGACAGCCCGGCCCACGCCTTACCCCGTAACAGTGGATTCGCAGGTTTTCGCATCCAGGAAAGCCGTCTGGGCAACCAGGCCAAACTCCCGTGGCAACAGAACGACTGGGTGGCCTTTCTTGGCGCGTCGTACTTTCGCGCTATCGGCGAGTTGTACCAATACGGTCTGTCGGCACGGGCGATTGCCCTGGACGTGGCTCAAGCCGGCAAGGCCGAGGAATTTCCCGCCTTCACCCACCTCTGGTTCGAACCGCCGAAGAACCCGCGCGCCACGTCCATGACGCTCTACGCACGGCTCGACGGCCCCAGTATCTGCGGGGCCTACCGTTTCGTAATCAACCGCACGCTGGGCGTGGTCATGGACGTGGACTGCACGTTCTTCCTGCGCAAGAGCGTCGGTCGGCTGGGCATTGCACCGCTGACGTCGATGTTCTGGTTCAGTGAAACCGCCAAGCGAACCGCTGCCGACTGGCGCCCCGAAGTCCACGACAGCGACGGTCTGGCGCTCTGGACCGGTAACGGCGAGCGCATCTGGCGCCCCCTGAACAACCCGCCGCGCACTGTAGTTTCGGCGTTCAGCGACCATCAACCGAAGGGCTTCGGCCTGCTACAACGTGACCGCAATTTTGACCACTACCTCGACGGCGTGAATTATCAGCGCCGCCCCAGCCTATGGGTCGAGCCATTGGGCGACTGGGGCGAAGGCAGCGTACAACTGATGGAAAATGGCACCGATGACGAGATCCACGACAACATCGTCGCCATGTGGGTACCTTCGGCCCCCGCCGAAGCGGGCAATCGCTATACGCTGCGTTATCGCCTGCACTGGCTGGCCCAGGAGCCTTACGCTGCGCCATTGGCAATGTGCGTAGCCACGCGCTTGGGCAAAGGCGGCCAGCCAGGCCAGCCGCGTCCCGTGGGGGTGCGTAAATTTGTCGTCGAATTTCAAGGCGCGCCCTTGGAGAAACTCGCACCGGGCGTCAAGCCCGAGGCCGTGATCAGTTGTTCCAGAGGCGCGCTTGGTCTGGTCTTCACTGAAGCCGTGCCGGACGGCGTCGCCGGTCATTGGCGAGCACAGTTCGACTTGACCGTCGACGGTAAGGACCCGGTGGAGTTACGGCTGTTCCTGCAACTGGACGGTCAGCCGCTGTCGGAAACCTGGCTGTATCAATACCACCCCTTCCACTCGGACTCGACGGCAATCGGTGTCACTTCAATGGCTGACAACAGCAATCAGCCATGAAGCTTTTTCAGCGATTGTCGCTGCTTTGCATGATGCTCAGTGTCAACACTGCGGCCCCGCAGGCCAATGACCAGCAGCGGGTAGAAACCTTGCTGCAACAGATGACGCTCGAAGAAAAAGTCGGCCAACTCAACATGCTCGGTATCCAGGACACACCGACCGGCCCTGTCATTGATCAAGGCACCCTGGCGCATCTGCCCGAGAGCACAGTCGGCTCGATCCTTGGCGCCTACGGTTTCGAGCAGACTCGGGCGCTGCAGCAACACGTCACCACCCGATCGCGCCTGCAGATACCGCTGTTATTTGCATTCGATGTGGTTCATGGCTTTCGAACCGTGTTTCCCGTGCCGCTGGCGCAAGCCTCGGCCTGGGACCCCGATCTGGCGCAGCGCACCGCTCGCGCAGCGGCCATTGAAGCGACGGCCAACGGCGTGCACTGGACCTTCGCGCCCATGGTCGACATCGCCCGCGACCCGCGCTGGGGCCGTGTGGTGGAGAGTACCGGCGAAGATCCGTTTCTGGGCGCGGCGCTGGCCAGTGCCAAGGTACGGGGGTTCCACGGTGCAGGGCCGCACGACAGCTCGTTCATGCTGACGACCGCGAAACACTTTGTCAGCTACGGCGCGGCCGAAGGTGGGCGCGACTATAACGTCGCCGACGTGTCGGAACGCACCTTGCAGGAAGTGCACTTACCGCCTTTCCGAGCGGCCGTCGCTGCGGGCGTCGATGCAGTCATGCCCTCTTTCAACGAAATAGCCGGGACGCCCCTGCACAGCAACACAGCGTTGTTGACCGGCGTGCTGCGCAATCAATGGCGATTCGACGGTCTGATTGTCAGTGACTTCAACGCGATCTGGGAGTTGAGTCAGCACGGCGTCGCGCAGACTCCCCACGACACGGCGCGGCTGGCACTCAACGCCGGTGTGGACGTCGACATGGCAAGCCAGATGTACCGCCGATACCTGCCGACGCTGGTGCGCAATGGCCAGATTCCCATGGCAGCCCTGGACGCGGCGGTGCGCCGCGTCCTCCAGGCCAAAGAGCGCCTGGGCCTGTTTGATGACCCTTTGCGCTACAGCAACGAGGCACGGCAGCGGGCCAATACACTGACGCCGCAGCACCGCGCCCTGGCCCGGGAAGCTGCGCAAAAATCCATTGTGCTGCTGAAAAACAACGACGCGCTGCTACCCCTGCCCAAGCACCTGCGCAATGTGCTGGTGGTCGGCAGCCTGGCCACGGATGCACAAGCCACGATCGGCCCCTGGGCCTCGGCGGCTCATCCTGAAGATTCGGTCACCGTCCTGCAGGGCATACGCCATGCCGTCTCCCCCGGCACGGAGGTGGTTTACCTGGCCGGCGCCTCGCCCACCAGCAACACGCTTGATGACCTCGCAGCCGTCCAGCAGGCCGCCCACCAAGCCGAGGTGGTAATCGCGGTGCTCGGTGAGCACGCAGATCAGAGCGGTGAAGCACGCAGCCGCACGGACCTGGGCCTGCCGGGTGCCCAGGATAGGTTGCTGCGTGCCCTACTGGACACCGGCAAGCCCGTGGTCATCGTGCTGATGAATGGCCGCCCGCTCGTGTTCTCGCAGACCGTGCGCCAGGCGCCGGCGCTCCTGGAAACCTGGTTCCTGGGCAGTGAAATGGGCAACGCCGTGGCCGATGTCCTGTTCGGTGACATCAACCCCAGCGGCAAACTGCCGGTCACCTTCCCCCGTAACGTGGGGCAGATCCCGCTCTACTACGCACACAAAAACACCGGCCGCCCGCCCACCGGTGCAGGCGGTTATGAGTCCGGCTATATCGATGAGCTGTGGACGCCGCTGTATCCCTTCGGCTTCGGCCTGAGCTATACCTCGTTCAGCTACGGCACGCCTCGGATCATGGCCGAGCGGCTGGCGTCCACCGAGTCCGTGACCGTGCAAGTGAGCGTCACCAATACCGGCCAGCGCGCCGGCGATGAAATCGTCCAGCTGTACTTGCGCGACGATGTCGCCAGCGTGACCCGTCCAGTCCGTCAACTACGTGGTTTCCGCAAAATCCACTTGGCGCCCGCAGAGACGCGCAACGTGAGTTTCAACCTTGGCCCACAGGATTTCGCACTGCTCAATCAACAGTTTTCGCGGGTAATAGAGGCCGGTACCTTTACCGTCTTCGTCGGCGGCGACTCGACAACCACTCTTCAGGCTCAGTTCGAGGTCTTGGACAGTCGCGAACTCTCTACCTCGGACCAATCCGAGCCCCCCACACGCGATCGCTGAATACAACCATGGGTTGTCCGGGCATTCTTTAGCAGCGCAGAATGCCCCATCGACCTAAGAGTCCGAACCCAAGGAAACCGTATGAGCCTGTCTTTGCTAAGCCGCTACGCCTTCTTTGCCGTGTGCGTCATGTTCACCCTCGCCAGCCTGCCGTTTCTCCACCACGAATGGTTGTGGCCCATCACCCTGGTCACCGGCATCCTCAGCCTGATCGGCCTGTTCGACCTGCTGCAAAGCCCCCACGCGGTGCGCCGCAATTACCCGATCCTGGGCAATATCCGTTATCTGGTGGAAGCCATCCGTCCGGAAATCCGCCAGTACCTGCTTGAATCCGACAGCGACGCCCTGCCCTTTTCCCGCTCGCAACGCTCGCTGGTGTATTCACGCGCCAAGAACGAAACCGCCGACAAACCCTTCGGCACCCTGATCGATGTGTACCAGTCGGGTTTCGAGTTTATCGGCCACTCCATGCGCCCCGCGCCCCTGAGCGACCCCAGCGCGTTTCGCGTAATGGTCGGCGGCCCGCAGTGCACGCAGCCGTATTCGGCGTCGGTGTTCAATATCTCGGCGATGAGTTTTGGCTCGCTGAGTGCCAACGCGATCCGCGCCCTCAACCAGGGCGCCAAGCTGGGCAACTTCGCCCACGACACCGGCGAAGGCAGCATCAGCCCGTATCACCGCGAAAACGGCGGCGACCTGACCTGGGAACTGGGCAGCGGCTACTTCGGCTGCCGCACCAGTGATGGCCGTTTCGACCCGGAACGCTTCGCCGTGCAAGCGCAAAACCCGCAAGTGCGCATGATCGAAATCAAAATGAGCCAGGGCGCCAAGCCCGGTCACGGCGGGATCCTGCCCAAACACAAAGTCACCAAGGAGATCGCCGAAACCCGCGGCATCCTGATGGGCGAAGACTGCGTTTCGCCTTCGCGTCACAGCGCGTTCTCCACGCCCATCGAGTTGATGCAGTTCATTGCCCAGTTGCGCGAACTGTCCGGCGGCAAACCCGTGGGCTTCAAGTTCTGCCTAGGCCATCCGTGGGAGTTCATGGGCATCGCCAAGGCCATGCTCGAAACCGGGATCCTGCCGGACTTTATCGTGGTCGACGGCAAGGAAGGCGGCACCGGCGCCGCACCAGTGGAGTTCACCGACCACATCGGCGTGCCGCTGCGCGAAGGCCTATTGTTCGTGCACAACACCCTGGTAGGCCTGAACCTGCGCGACAAGATCAAGCTGGGGGCCAGCGGCAAGATCGTCAGCGCCTTCGACATCGCCAGCGTGTTGGCCATTGGCGCCGACTGGGCCAACTCGGCGCGGGGGTTTATGTTTGCCATTGGCTGCATTCAATCGCAGTCGTGCCACACCAACAAATGCCCCACCGGCGTCGCCACCCAAGACCCATTGCGCCAACGTGCACTGGTGGTGCCGGACAAGGCCCAGCGGGTGTTCAACTTCCACCGCAACACGCTCAAGGCCCTGGCCGAAATGCTCGCAGCGGCGGGCCTGGATCATCCATCGCAACTGTCGGCCAAGCACCTGGTGCGACGCATGTCGGCCACGGAGATCAAACTGTTTTCCCAACTGCATGTGTTCCTCAAACCGGGTGAATTGCTCACCGGTGAAGTGAACGGCGAGTTCTATTCGCGGATGTGGCAGATGGCGCGGGCGGACAGTTTTGAGCCCGACGAAATCATCGCGGCTTAATTTGGAATTCCCTCTCGGGATTTTCGCCGGGCTGTTTTTTCATGACGATGTACCCGTCCCCACCCTCCACGTAAATGGCGTAGAACAGACTATCGACGACGGGGCGGGCATCGCGCCCCAGTCGTTCGCGGGCCGAGTGTTCATGGCTGGCTTGCACCACGTTCGTGATCCCGACCCTGGCCAATGCTTGCGGTAAGAACAGAAAGTTGGCCGCCAACAGATAAGGCATGCTCGGCATGATCGAAACGGTGCCGGAAGAGGCGGGCAACCAGTAATCCTGGGCACTGGCGTTAAAGTAAAAAACCCCTACCGACGCCAACACCGGGGAAGAACTGATGGAGTAGGCCAGCTGCGTCATCACACTGGTTTCCAGCGTTTTCTTTAAACTTAGAACCCGCCCGTAACTATAGGAAATAGACACCAGCGCAACGATGGGCAACACCAACAGTATGGTCAGATGTCGATGCAGCGCCTTGAGCAACTCATGTATCACCAGCAACATAAAAACCAAAAGAGGCCCGGCTCCCAACATTGCTCTTGAATCACTGTTTTCATAGAAAAAAACCAGCATGATGCCCGGAACGCAAATGACCAGCAGCGGTACGATCGACACATAAGCCAGGCTCATCATGACCTTGCTGGAAGCCTTCGACCGGTCACGCAGTGCCAGCCACCCCGCCCATATAAACCCTAGTACAAACAATATCGCCATCCCCGCGAACAGCCATGCACTGCCGCCTGTGTAGAGCGGGCGAATTCTCTCTTCAGCATTCTCCAGACGCTGAAAGACGATGGATACCCAATGGTCACCCCACCCCAGAAGCCCCTGGCGTTCCTTGCCCATGAAAGGAATCACCCCCCATAGATACAACAGCGTCGCAGCGGCGGCTTGAGTCAACTTTCCACCTACCAATGCCGCCAAGTCGCGGGTTGTTTTTTTATGGTTAATCGCGCAGTACAACTCGATACAGCACAACCCGACAAACACGTTGAGCAGAGGCTGATAAATACACAGCGCACAGCAGAGCAGTAGCATGCCACCGCCCCACTCGATGGCTTTTCTTTCACACTTGAGCGTGATCGCAAACATGATCAGCGCCACCCCGACAGTAATCACCGGTCCGTCGTACTTATAAGCAAGGTCGCTCAGGAACAAAGGGCTGAAGAACATCGGCAACACGACCGATGAGGAACACAGATTCACGCTGGAAAAATAATGAAAGGCCAGTTCTCTCAAGGCAAATGCCATGACCACACACGCCATCAGCAACCCCAGCGGGAACGTATCTGGCGCGCCATTTGACATAGACAGGGCATGATAAAAACCATCAATTAGAAAACGCCCTTCAGCACGCCACGACGCATACCCATACACTGCTCGAAAACTGTCCTCCACGTAAAAGTAGTCGGCCAGGATCAACGGAAACACATAGACCAGCACGGCCCCTAAAAAAAATACCAGACTCTCTTTACTCGACCATGGAGCCGTCATCACTCTGCTCTCCTGCGTTGCTGCGCATCCAACTTTCCTCTTCTTCGGGCACATGCCCCTGGCGACTGACAATCTCTTTAATCACATACCTCGGCCTGTGCTTGGCCTCCATGTAAATGCGCCCCACGTACTCCCCCAAGATCCCGATCCCGATCAGTTGCACTCCGCCCAAAAACAGAATCGCCGTCATCAACGACGGATACCCCGGCACGTCATTGCCAAACAGCACTTTGTCGAGTACCAGGAACCCCGCGTACACCAATGCGAACAGCGAAATACACCCGCCGATATAGCTCCACAACCGCAGCGGCAATGTGCTGAACGACGTGACGCCGTCCAGCGCCAGGTTCCACAGTTCCCAGGCATTGAACTTGCTCTGGCCGACGGCACGGGGGACGCGGTCGTATTCGACGATCGCCACGCTGAACCCGGCCCAGGACAACACGCCTTTCATGAACAACTGTTGCTCAGGCAGGGCCTTGATCACGTCCACCACCTTGCGGTCCATCAGCCGGAAGTCGCCGACGTTTTCTTCGATGTGGGTGTAGGCGATGCGATTGAGCAGGTGATAGAACAACGAGGCACTGTGGCGCTTGAGGTAGCCGTCGCTGGAGCGGTCGCGGCGTTTGGCCAGAACCACGTCTGCGCCTTTCAGCCATTCGACGAGCAGTTGCGGGACGACGTCGACCGGGTCTTGCAAGTCCACATCCATAGGGATCACGGCACCACCACCGGCGTATTCCAGCCCGGCGAACAGCGCCGCTTCCTTGCCGAAGTTGCGCGAGAAATTGATCAACACCACGTCGCTGTCGGCCAAGGCCAGCGCCTGGGCCTGTTCGGCAGTGCGGTCGGTGCTGCCGTCGTTGATAAACACGATTTCAACGCTATGCGCGCACAACAAGGGTTGCTGCCGCACGGCCCGGTAAAACACGCCTACCGCCTGCTCTTCATTGAACACTGGCACCACCAGCGAGACCCTCATTGCCCACGCTCGCCAAACACCACCCAGCGCGACAGCAAAAAACCGCACAGCAGACTGGCCAACGAAAACACCACCAAGGTGACAATCCCCGGCAGGTGCCAGCGGTCCGCCAGACTCCCTACGCCCAGGCTAAGGCCGCCCATGCACAGCATGAACAGTGCGTAGCGCACCAAAGAAGCCGGCATGGCAAAGGTGTAGAGCGCGTTCAGATAAAAAGACAAGGTGGCCGCCATGCAAAAAGCCAGGAGGTTGCTGACGGCCTGGCTCAGCTCAAACGCCACCCTGAATACGAAAAACAGTTGCCAATGGATCAGCGTATTGGCGATGCCAATTACCGTGTAGCGTGTAAAGCCCTTCCACAATCTGGCCATACCGTCGTCCTGTTGCGGCAGCGCTCAGCAAGCCACGGCCGTGACAGTGCGTCTACTGTCAGAATTAACAGGTACCCACGACTGGATATTGAGACATTCAGTAATACCCAACCTTTGCAATTGCTTACAAATACCGCCAACCTGCGCCCGCCCGACACACGGCGTAAGACATCACCGCCGCTTGCCTGTCATTACTAAACCTATTTGTTCAAGAGCCCGCTGCCATGCTGAACGGACGCGACCCGCGCATCGATTTTTTTCGGGGCCTGGCGTTGATCTTCATTTTTTGGGATCACGTCCCCCACAACCCCCTCGGCCAGATCACCCTGCGCAACTTCGGCTTCAGCGATGCTGCGGAAGTCTTTGTGTTTCTGGCCGGCTACGCCTCGGTACTGGCCTACAGCAAGGTCTTGCAACGTGAAGGCTATTGGATGGCCTGCCTGAAGATCCTGCGCCGCGCCTGGGTGCTGTACGTGGTGCATATCTTTTTGCTGGCGATGCTGATGGGCATCGTGTTCTTCGCCAACAGCAAGGTGGAAACCCGCGACCTCGTCCAGGAAATGGGCCTGACGCACTTCATCACCAACCCGCAACAAGCCTTGACCGACGAGTTGCTGCTGCGCTTCAAGCCCAACCTGATGGACCCGCTGCCGTTGTATATCGTGCTGCTGCTAGGCTTGCCGCTGGCCCTGCCGGTGCTGGTGCGCAAGCCCCTGGCCGTGGTGGCCGTGTCGCTGACCGTGTACTTGCTGGCCCCTCGCCTGGGCTGGAACCTGGCGGCGATTGCTGACGGGGTGTGGTATTTCAACCCGGTGACCTGGCAGTTCCTGTTCGTACTCGGCGGGGCAGCGGCCATTCACGCCAGCCAGCCACGGGTGCCCGACACTCGGCCCCTGCGCCGCCAACCGCTGTTTCTTGGCGCGGCCACCTATGCGTTGCTGGCGGGCATCATCACCCTCTCCTGGCGCTGGCCCGAGGTGCACGATGCCGTCATGCCTGCGGCCCTGAGCAATCTGTTGTACCCCATCAGCAAGACCGACCTGTCACCGGTACGCTTGCTGCATTTCCTGGCCCTGGCCTACGTCACCGCCAAACTGCTGCCGGACCGCGCATGGACGCAAAACTGGCTGGCCCAGCAAAGCTGCCGCATGGGCCGCTTCTCCCTGGAAGTATTCTGCCTCGGCGTGTTGCTGGCGCCGCTGGCGGACATGCTCAACGCCCAAGTCAACGACGCCTGGCCGATGCAGATAGCCAGCGCACTGTTGGGGCTGGTGTTGATGGCCGGGCTGGCGGCATGGCTGGAATTGAACAAACGCTTGAACCAGCCCCAGGCCCAGCGAACCACCACTGTTAAATAGTTAGCCCCAGAGCCTGCATGCGCGGTGCTTCCATCTGCCCTCCACTTATCGTGAAAGGTAGAGCGCATGCCGACTCAACAATTACTCAACGGCCTGTCCGGCAATCTGCAATCGAGTACCTCCTGGACCCAGCAACAGGCACTGGAGCTGATCCAGCGCAACGTGATCCAAGCCTTGGATGGCCTGGACGACGAGGAAAAGCAACGTTTCGTAAACCTGCAACGCCAGGCCCTCGCGGCCTTGACGGCAGTCGAGACCGAGAAAGAACGGGTCGTAAGTGCCTTCAAGACCAAGGGCCTGGCGCAATTGCGCGACAGGATCGGCGGGCGCGACCCGGAACAGTACCGCTTCGAAACCACCTACCTGGAAAAAGTGGAACAACCCTTGCCATGGGAGCGGCGAACCGGCAGCCACATCCGAGTGCCGCGTCGTTCGGATATGGACCTGCGCCATATCGAACACGTCAAGAGCCTGTCGCTGTGGGAGGCAGCTTGCGTGAACTTCGGCTTCACCGCGTACGCTCGCACGGATTCCGGCTATACCCTGATTGATGCCAGCCGCGTGGTCGGTCCCGACGGCGACCGAAGCCTGAGTGCCCGCGAGTTCATCGGCATCGCCCGCGAGCTGGACCTGGGTCACCAACTGCACGTTACGATCCGAGCCACGCTGGGCGAGCACGGCACGCTGCGTCAATTGATGAATGACGCCGCGCAGGCCCTGCTGCAGTTCGATGTATTAGACGCCTGGCGCAACCGCGCCCACAACGGTTTGACCCGCACGATGTATGAGCGCCTCAGGGCATCGATCGACGGCAGCGGGACGCAGCTGTCGATCGAGAGCCTGAGCCTGACCTCAGGCGTCACGCCCATTGTCTCCGTGCCGTTCGTGGCGTGGGAGAGTTACATTCCCGTGCCCTTGATGCTGATCAAGATTGCCAGCCTCGGGGTGCTGTCCTATTTTCCTTTCCGCCCTGGCGGCGCGTTTCGCTACCACGACGATGCCCGCTCGGCAGAAGCCGACTTTCGTCAGCAACTGCTGGACAGTCACCAGCAAGGCGACCTCGGCTGGTTTTCCCGGCAGTTGCCCTTGGTGGGCTTGTCGGCCTTCCAGTCATTGCTGACCCAGGAAAAACGCCCCGAGGGCATGAACTGGCTGGCGGGCACACTGTACGACGGGTTTCACAACGCCTTCCCGGAACGCACACTCAACGATATCCGCTTCGCCACCGACCCGCATGCCGGCCCCGCCGAGACATTGCGCCAAGCCCTGGCATATCGTCAGTTGCAGCGTTGCCAGGCCGACATGGACACCCTCGCCAGCAGCCGCTCCGAAGCCGATTGGCAAGCGGTCAAGGATGCCGCCGCCGCCATTGCATCCGAAGTCCTGCAACTGCTGCTGACCCCCCTGCCCGGTGGCGTCACGGGCATGAACCGAATCATGCAACTGGCGGTGCTGGGCAGCATGACCTACAGCGTCAGCGTCGGCCTGAATGAAGCCGCCAAGGGCGACGCCAGCGGCTTTGCCTCGACCCTGACCGACGTCGCCGACCTGGCAATCAGCGGACGCCTGATCAATGTCGCGGGTAAAGCCCATCGCCAACGCATGCTCGAACACCTGCAACGGCTGGGCAACCCCCGCAAGGTCACGCGCCCCGACGGCGTGGATGAACTGTGGAAGGCCGACCCAGGCCCTTACGCCCATGATCGGCAATACCTACTGGATGGCAAAAACGCCGATGCCCTGGGCGTGTTCACCGTACACGGCAAGCAATACGTCAAGCTGCATCATGAAGGCCAGACCCTGGTAGCCGAAGTGAGCCACGAGGTGCCAAGCCTGCGCTACGTGCTCAAGAATGGTCGCAGCAGCTACAAGCCGCCCATTGTGTTCGAGCCCGCGCTGCAGGCCTGGACCTTCGACCTGCACAACGCTCATACCCTCTCGGACATCCAGTTGCTGCAACGGATGCTGCCCAACGGTTCGTCAATCATCCATCAGCTCGACCTGGAACGCATGCTGCGCAGCACCGCGACCACCCGCACCACCCTGGATCGGGTCTGGCGTGGCGAGCCGGCACCGTTGAACCTGATCGAGGGCGTACGGCGCCTGCAGGCTGACCAGGTGATCCAGCAGATTATCGAACGTTTTCCCGAGGCCGGTTACCTGCCGCCCTACGGTGACAGCCTGGTGCTGTGCCTGCTGACCCAACTGCCGGACTGGCCCGCCAGCCTGCTGCTGAGCATCAGCGACCCGCAACGCAGCGTGATCGAAACCTTCGGCAACCTCGAGCACGCGGTGGCCGAGTCAAAGACCCTGACCCTCATCCGCAGTGAAGACAGTGGCTACCAGGTCGAAGGGGATCGTGGCCAGCCGCCCTATCGGGCCGAGCCGCTGTTGAGCCTGATCATCAGCCTGCAACCGGCCCACTCACGGCTGGGCCTGGCGGATCAGGCCAACGCCTCGCCCGAACAGCGAATCATGAGCGTTCGCCGGGACGTGGCCGCGCTGGCGAGCCGTGAGCGGATGGCGTTGTTCGCGGCAATCTTCAGCTATGCCGGGTATGAAAAAAGTGAATCACTCCCGCCCATCAATGCCCGACGCTTCTTGCCCATCCAGGCATCGGCCCCGCTGGTAGCGGTCACGCCGCTGCTCAAGAAACTGCGCGACCTCAATCGCCCCTTGTCCCCAGCCCTGCTGGAACGCCTGCTGCAGCAGCACCCTCTGACACCGCGCCAACAGCAGGCCTACTTGCAGGAGGGGGCGCTGCCCAGCCACTTTCATGAAGAACTGGAAAACCACCGCATCGCCCTGCGTATCGACGCGGCAATCGACGGGCTTTATCACCCAAGGCCCTACAACACTGACGCCGACCAATGGGCCAGGGAGTTCGCATCGGCGCTGGTACGCCATCGGCTCAAGCGCGACTTCGTGATCACAGAAGTGCATGCCGGAGCCATCGCCACCCCCTATCGCTCCAGCGGCCCAGACGACCGAACCGTAGAGCTGCGGCACTCAGGCGACGGCGCCTATGAGGCCTACGACATGCGCAATGCCGGCACGATTGCCGTGTCCCCGGTCGTCGACAGTTTCTACCTGGCCATCGGCTCGGTACTGCAACCCCACGAGCACCAGGCGCTGGGCATGCACAGTGCGACCGATGCGCTGGGCCTGCGCCACACCCTGGGCGACTACATGAGCAGCCAACGCACCCCCGAAGGTTTTGTGAGCCTGGTCAACGGGTCACTGGCGCAGTACGAACACACATTGCCCTTGCCGCACGCCCTGCAACCGGATGCCCAAGGTATTTACCCCCTGGAAGGCCGCCACTACCTGCCGTTGTTCGGTTCTCTGTACCGCATCATCTATGACAAGCGCAGCTTTAAATGGCGGCTCAAGCACCCGCAGAAGGTCGGCGTCGACACCCCGACCCTGGAGCACAACGGTCAGGGTGCCTGGCGCCTGTCCAGCGAGAACCCGATGAGCTGGGACGACCACAGCCTGCTCTATCGCCTGGGGGGCGATCACCACAGCTTCACCCAGGACATGTCCAAAAATATCCTCGCCCTGACCGACACCCCAGCCCACCTATTGCGCCAGGTTCACCGCTGCGGCCGTGCAGCGCCGCCATTGCTGGTCGACACCTGCAAACGCTTTCGGATCGACCAGGAAATCGACCAGTTCATCGACGCGATGTACGAAACCCCCATCGCCTCCAACGCCCGACCGGACTTGCAATTACTGGTGCTCTCCAGCCTGCCGGAATGGCCCGACAGCCACGTGTTGCAAATTGTCGATGACAACTACCAGGTCACCCATCAATACCCGCAACGCAGCCGCCCGGACGACCTGACGGTGAAGATCACCGAATCCGACATCAAAAACGCCAGGCTGCTGGAAAACATTATCACCCACGATGACGTGACCCTGGCCCTGCTCGGTGAATTGCCGACGACTCACGAGCAGCGCTTGTTCCAGTTGATCACCCGGATCGTCGAGTACACCGACCGGGAAAAGGCGCAGATCCTGCACTCGCTGTACCAACGCAGCGAGTCCGGGGGCAGCGAGTCGGTGCGACGGTTCAAGGCCAAGCATCCCGATCTGCCCACCAGCTCCGTCACGGCGATTCTTGGCCACGCCTCGCCACGCGAACTCAAGCAACTGCATGAAAACAACCAATTGAGCCTGCGACTCGCGGAACAGGCGCGCTTGAGTAGCCACGACCTGCGACTGAACCGCGCCTATGAGGGCTTGCATGTGTCTGCCTGCGCCAATGCCGACAGCGACCGGATTACCCTGCATCTGCTCAAGCTCCTGCCCACCTGGCCGAGGCATGTGCGCATCGATATTCGCGAACGCGACGAACAGGGGCGCCTGCTCAAAACGGCCGGTCATTTGGTAGGCACCTCGCGCAAGACCGTGGCCAAGACCCATCGTGGCTATCAGGCGTATGACGCCAACAGCGTGCCCCTTGGCCAACCTTCGAACGACTTGCTGAGGGTGATCCTCAGCACCTTGTCGGCGAGCGAGCAAACGGTCCTGGGCGTTACCGATGAAACCGGCATCACCGAACTGCGCCAGCAACTCGCAGATATCGCCCTGTCACGCCGCGTAGAGATCAAGGGCCTGCTGGATATCCCGCACCTGCAACCCTGGATGCAACCGGCGATGGGCCTGGAGCGTTCGTTCCTGGTGTACCCGCTCTGGTCACGTTTCTGGCCGTTCAACGGCCCCAGGCCGCCGGACCTGGTGGCCAAGGTCCAAGAGATTTATCCGCGTTTCACCCGTGACGACGCGCGACAATTGATCCAGTCGCTGAACCTCAGTGAGCCGGCGGTGCTGATTGAGCTCGAACGTCGCAAGGCCGAGTACCAGGCAATGGACCTGGAGTTGCTGCGCTGGAGCGAAACCGTGCTGGATCAAGACAACGTGATCGACGACCCCGCCGGGCAGCGCCAGGCGCGGCGCCGCTACATTGCCGACCAATTGCGCCAGGCATGGCGGCGGGACAACAGGGCGGTCTACATCGCCGGGCTGTTCCACGTGTACTCCCTGGAGTTGCAACTGGACGATGGTGGCCTGCCACCCGCCTCGTTCATCACAGGTACCAGCGGTTTCAGCCATATTGAACACCTGCGGATTTCCGGCAATGCCTTCCCGTCTTCGGCGGTTGAATTCCTCGCTAAATTCAACCAGCTCAAGGCATTGCACCTCGATTGCCGGATGACCGAACTGCCCAGTGCAATCACGGACATGACCTCGCTCACCTACCTGGACCTGAACGACAACGACATCCGCTTGACCGAAGAGGCGGTACAACGCCTGGCAACGATGGTCAACTTGCGCAACGTGGACTTCAGCGACAACCCGGACCTGGCACTCGCCCCGGATGTCAGTCAAATGACCCAACTGCGCATCCTGCACCTGGGTAACACCGGCATCACGCAATGGCCCCGTGGCGCCAGTGCGCTGCCGTACCTGATGGAGTTGCACCTGCAGGAAAACCAGATCTCCACCATTCCAGAAGAAGTCTTCACCAACCACTGGCTGCAAGCCGCCAATCGCAACACGCTCCTGCATGAAAACCCGCTGTCGGCACCGACCCTGGCGAGTATCGAAGCGTACCGGCTGGATACCGGCATTCGCCTGGGTGGCCAACTGCGTACGCCTCGGCATACGGCTGTGGCCGTCGACGACCTCAGCCAATGGCTGATGGGCGTGCCGCTCCAGGATGTACCGGCACGCAGAGCGCTGTGGGAGGGTTTGAAAACCAATGAGACGGCGAGTGCCGATGATGTGTTCCGGGTCTTGCAGGACCTGACGCGGACCTACGCCTACATCCACGGCGACACCCCAAGGAGAGCATTGACCCACAGAGTCTGGACCTTACTGAGCGCCATGGGCGAGTCGAGGCAACTGCGCGACACGGTATGCCTCAACACCTACGGCTCAGGCGACTGCGGCGACAGTGTGCTGCTGGCGTTCACCAACATGGAGTTGCATCACCGTATCCACCAGGCCAAGCAGCAACCCCGCAGTTACATGGCCGACAGGGCCTTGCTGGCGCTGGCCAAGAGTTGCTTCTACCTCAATCAGCTGGATCACTTTGCCGATCAGTTCATTCTTGAGCGTGAACGGGCCAACCTGGCGGTCGATCCCGCCGAGGTAACGGTGTACCTGCGCGAAAAACTGGCCCGTGAGTTCGACCTGCCGTTTTATCCGCTGGAACTGCTGTACACCGTGAATGACTACGTCACGGACGAGGTGGTCAACACTGCGCGCAACACCCTGCTCCGGCTTGGCGAGTCGCCCGCCTTGCAGGAGTGGATCTTGATGAGCGAATTCTGGATCGAATATTTGGCAAGTAGCGAGCCGGAGCCGTTTCTGACCATCAAGGACACCATGAGCTACAAAGTCAGCGTGCTCGAGCAGCAACTGCCGGACAAGCGTTCGGATGCGTACCTGGAGCGTCGCCAGTCACTGGCCGAGGAAGAACGAAGTGAACATAACCGCCTGGTGCGGCAACTGACAGAAGGCACCCAACTGACCCTGCAACACGTCTGACCTGTGGCCTGCCTGTCGCAAGGGGCAGGCAGGCCACAGGTCAGGGGGTCATGCCGAACGCGGTGAACCCTGGCCAGCCTGGGCCGGCTGCAGCTTGAACACATAGAACAACACGGTCAGCAGCACCAGGAACGCCGGGCCGATGTACAGCGCGATCCGGGTGTCCGGGAAGTAGGCCATCAAGCCGACCACCAGCACCAGGAACGCCAGCGCCAGGTAGGAACTGACCGGGTACAGCCACATGCGGTACTTGAGCCCGGCGCGCTCATCCGGGCTCAGGCCGCGACGGAACTTGAGCTGCGCCAGCAGGATCATCACCCAGGTCCATATCGCGCCGAAGGTGGCGATGGACGTCACCCACACAAAGACTTTCTCCGGCACCAGGTAGTTGAGCAACACGCCCAACAGCAACGCGCCTATCGACAACAACAGGGCGCGACGCGGCACGCCATTGCTGGAAGTGGTGGCGAACGTCGCCGGAGCCTGGCCGTTCTGTGCCAGGCTGTAGAGCATGCGACCGGTGCTGAAGATGCCGCCGTTGCACGACGACAGCGCAGCGGTGATCACCACGAAGTTGATAATGCCGGCGGCGGTCTTGATGCCCAACCGCTCGAACGTCATCACGAAGGGGCTGCCCTGGGTGCCGATTTCATTCCACGGGTAAATCGACAGGATCACGAACAACGCGCCGACATAGAACAGCAGAATCCGCCAGAACACCGAGCCGATGGCATTGGGGATGGTCTTCTGCGGGTTCTTCGCCTCACCGGCGGTCAGGCCGATCATCTCCACGCCCAAATAGGCGAACATCACCATCTGCAGCGACATCAACACACCCTGCACGCCGTTGGGCAGGAAGCCGCCGTGGGCCCACAGGTTGGAAATACCCAGGGCAACACCGTCATTGCCGAAACCGAAGGCAATGATGCCGACACCGCCGATGACCATCGCGATGATGGTGACGATCTTGATCAGGGCAAACCAGAACTCGAACTCACCGAAGGCCTTGACCGCGATCAGGTTGATGGTGCCCATGCTCACCAGGGCCGCCAGGGCCCAGATCCAGCGCGGTACATCGGGGAACCACACGCCCATGTACACCGCCACGGCGGTGATCTCGGCGACGCAGGTCACCAGCCACAGGAACCAGTAGTTCCAGCCGGTCAGGAAGCCCGCCAACGGACCAAGGTAGTCTTGGGCATAACGGCTGAACGAACCGGCGACCGGGTTGTGCACGGCCATCTCACCGAGGGCGCGCATGATCACCAGGATCGCCAGGCCGCCAAGGATGTAGGAGAGCATGATCGCCGGGCCGGCCATCTCGATGGCCTTGGCCGAACCGAGGAACAGGCCGACACCGATACAGGCGCCGAGGGCCATCAGGCGGATATGCCGCTCACCGAGTTCGCGTTTGAGCGGGCCGCCAGAAGCGGTCTCGCCATGGGGCAGGTGGTTGCCAGCTGGCATGGGGATACAACCTCATTTTGTTATTGGATTGAACCACCGAGTGTTCAGCGCCACAGCGGGTCGCCGTGACGCTGTCCTAGCGGGCTCACCTCGTGGGTAAATCCGTCCGGCCGACACACCGGCCAGCTCAGGGGGCGTGCAGTATAGAAAGCCGCAAGCAGGGCTTTTCACTCAATAAGCAACAAAATTCAGCGAGATTCCTCGGCAAATGCCGCTTCTGCGGAGGGGCATCACCTGGGAACTGTAGGAATAGTCTGTCGCAAACGGCGGCGAGTATTGCACAGCATCGGTGCACCGTCATGCCCCTGCCCTGGTCGTATTTACCGGAGCTGGAGCGCTCTAGCCCGAGGGTCCGTATCGATCACCAGTCGCCGGTCCACTGCGGCGCATCGAAAAACAACCTGCGCGCCATCCTGAGGTTGATTTCGCCCCGATGGATCTCCAGGGTTTGCGTCACACGCCCGCTTTGCCCCGCCTGCATGCTGGCGAATGCCTGGGCCTGGGACTGTTTACCCATTCGATGTTGCGCGGGTGTCTTGAGGTGCGCAGCGGTGAAATGGTCGTCCGGCCCGGTCGGCCGTTCGTAGTGAAAATGCCCGTAGCACAGGGCCTGACGCGTTTGCGCGTCCATCACCACGTACGCTTGCAACCAGTCATTGGACCGTCCGGCGAGTTCGACCCGCGCCCCCTGGCGAAAGATGCGCGCTTCGTGATGACTGACCAGCACCTGCACCCCGGCCTGGGTCGGCAGGCGCGCCTTGATTGCAGCCAGGCGTGCCTGCAAACCTTGCTCGGACAAGCGGCTGGCGGCCGCGCGCAACTCATCGGCCTCGGTTGTGGCCCGGGCACGCTGCGTCGCGGCCAGGCGCTCCGGCACGCTGTGCAGCAACCGCTGCTGGATCGCCTCGGCGCACTGGCGCAACTTGTCGGCGCGCTGCTCCAGCAGGTCCTGCAACGACTGAGGCTCATTGGCCCGACTGGCCATTTTGAGTACCTCGGCGATGGCCTTTTCCACCGGTGCGCGTAACGCCTGCCCCTGTTCGACCAGCCGGCCCAGGTTGGGCAGCGGCCCAGGAAGCGCCGGGGCGGGTGCCTTGACCGGCTCCCAAATGCCATCGTCGGCCTGGGTAAACGTGGCGATCACCGTGTCCTGGGCATCCGTGACTTCGGCCACTTCCTGGGGATGCTCGCCGGTTGTCACTTTGACCTGGGCGACGTACATGTCCTGGTTGCGCACGCGAATGATTTTTTTCTGCCGAACCCGCGCACGTCCCACAGCAGGCGTCGCGGCGGCTGTCGGAACCAGCACCGCTGCCAGCTCACGCTGAACCTCCTTGTGCAATTGCGCGAGCAACTGTTGCAGCTTCTCCAGGTACTTGAGATCGAAGCGCTCCGGGGCCATAGCGCGCCAGAACTCAATCCGATCATCGCTCAAGGCGTAGACACGGTCGAAACTCTCCAGCAACTCGGTACGCAGCTCCGCACTTTGCGGCGCCAGCTCGTCCAAGTGGGCCTGCGAGCCACTGGCCCAACGGGCGCGGTGAATGGTGTCGTCCAGGCTTTGAAAAAAACCTTCCTCCAGCGTCGGCCCTTCGGTATTGATCGCCACGGCCCACAAGGCGGTGACCTGCAGCGATTGCAGCTCGAGCACCGTCGGCGCGGACAACTCGCTCTCGCGCAAGGCTTGGGCCTTGTCCCGCCCATACTTGGGCACCTGACTCAGTTCATCCAGCAAACCCAGTTGCAGGCCGCGCCAGTCAATGGCTTGCTCATTACTGTCGGCCAACTGCCGCAGCCCCTCCATGATCTGCCGGTGGGGCTGCTGATAGATATCCAGAAGTGCCTCCTGCGCGCTCAGCGATTGCACCAGCTCCAGCAGCGGCACCAACCTGCGGTGGATCGCGACGGTCTGTTGGCGGGCGTGCTGGAGCAATAGCTGCAACGTGAGCGCCGTCCCTTCCAGCAACGTGGACAACTCTCTCGCATAACCGGGTCGGCGCCTGATGACCTGCAGCGTCCTGAGGTACTCCAGCTCAAGCAATGAGGCCTCGAGTTTGTTCTGAAGCTCCTGCACATAGCGAGCGCCCGCCGTGGCGCGATGCTGTTCGGTGACGCGCGTATCCTCGCTGTCTCTAAGCATGCGGGCCGTGGTCAGCGCACGGTCTGCGGTTTCCCGGCGCTCGGTGGATTGGCGGTAATCCTGCTCCAGTTGCTGACGGCGTGACTCACTGTCAACCAGGCCGGTCGGGGTATCCGATTGCCCGCCGCGCAGGCGCAAGCCCAAGTCCACATCCCATGCACCGCCCCCCAGCGACTTGAGCCACGGCCCGTTCGCGCTACCGTCGGCGCTGACCACTCGCACGCGGTCACGGGCCACTTGCACGCGGTACACATGACCGCGCACCAACGCCTGCCAGTGGACCGGGGTCGACGCCGTATCCAGTAGCAAGCCTTCGTGTATCCCCGAAGCCTGTGCGCCTGGCAGCCGTGATGGCCAAGGTTGGGGCAAGGCCTTAAGACTCATACCCTCCAGCCGGGCGCGCAAGGACGGTGTGAGCGTATCGCGCGAATTACTCCAACTGAAGGGAGGCTGCAACTGCACGGTGGCAGGGCCAGGTATCACTGCGGGAGGACGCTGCATCGACGCTGGCGAAGCAAACGTTGAGGCTTGCTGGTCCAGCATCGCCGGCCACTCATGAGGCGAGGCCCGATGGGCAAGGATCATCACCAGATTGGTCAACAGGTCTATCACACCCTGGGTCTGCATGACCGAGTCGTTACTGGCCAATGCCGCCACATCCCGTTGGACACTGTCCATCACCTGCACCATCCAGCCCGCCAGCAGTGCCGGCCCCCGGACAAACGGCAGCAGTGTATTGAGCAGCAACCAACCGCCGGCCTTTAACGTCCGCCAGCGTTGCTGAGCATTGGACACCGACTGGGCCTGGGCCAAGCTGACCAACGCCTGGGCAGTCGAGACAAACAGGCCAGGCAACGGGTCGCCTTCCTCCAGCCGTTTACTGAGCTGTGCCGGCGCTGGCCGATCCGGCACACTGAACTCATCACCGGCCAGAAAGTGCGCGACATGCGGTTCCTGGAAACCACCGTTGGCATACACCGGCTGGCGGGCAGGGGCCATCCAGGCGAGGACACTGTCGTGCAATTCCCCTGGCGTCTTGATGGCCTCCAACAACGCCTGCTGCGACTCGAACTCACGCAGGCTTGGGGTCGACAACGGCCGGTACAACAGATGCGGCCCGTGCTCGGTGTCACGTGGGCCGATCACGTAAAAACCGACCACCTCGTCCGCCGTCGCAGCTGGCGTGGCCTTGAATGCCAGCGCCCACATACCCGCCGCGCGTCCATCCGCACTGGCCTGGACGGCCGCCTCCACCAACCGGTAACCGGCCTGGCTCAAGCCGCCCTCGCGTTTGAGCTTCAGCTCCAGCGCCAGCAGCGGCAGTTGCGCCCGCAGTTGCCGACTGAACAGCTTCTCGCGGCGGGCCGATTCAATCGGGTCGTCGATCAGTTTTTTGCGCAACAGGTCGGGGTACGCCTGGCCGACGTCCGTCTCGGTCACGCAGCCGGTCAACAAAGAGGCGCTCAACCAAGCGGGCGCCACATCGCCGTTGAGTTTTACCTGGGACGGCGCATGGGGGAAACCGCCGAGGTTTTCCAGGGCCAACTCCGTCAGCGTGAGTGTCACCCGGTGGGCATCACCACTGGTAAAACCGCCTGGCAACATCACCGCCGTGACAAGGCTGTAGGTCAGTTCAATGTGATCCGGGCTGATCGCCTTGGCGCGGGGCTCCTTCTCCAGGCAGTGCGTCAGGGCCTGGGCGGTGAACGTGCGAATCGGCGCGATACCGTCGAGAAAGGTGTGCCCCGCCGCCGCTGTTTGCGCAGCGACCAGCCCCTGTAGCAGGCGAGCATAGGCCAGGCTGTCGTCCGGCGAAGCATGAATGAGCCAGAGCGGTAATCGATCTTGCAAGCGTTGCTGTTCAAGTGTGAGGGCCGACTCGAACCAACGATGGGGGTCAGTCACGTAGTCCAGCATTGCCTGGCACTGCTCGGGCGTACGTGATACTGAGCGGTCGATTGCCATGACTTCGGCGCTCTGCTGTTGGGCGAAGCAGGCCGCCAACGCATCGAACGGGTCGCCGGGTAGTTCCTCGACAAACCACTCCACGGCCCCGTGTGCCAGCGAGGCGCTCACGAACCCGGGGATCAGGGGTTCGATATCCTCCAACTGTTGCAACGGATGAATCCCCGTGGCGGGACTGAACACGAGCAGCGTGCGCAGTTCGGCCCCCAGCAGCCGGTGATCAAGGATCAATACCGGCACCATGTCAGGGGGTTGCGTGCTCTGGCCACGGCGCACCGACAGCGTACGTACCGTCAACGTCTCACCCTGCGAACGCCACGTACGATCAGGTCGGCTGGGGTGCAGCGCCTGACGTGGAAACAGCCGTGAAAAGTGCTCTGCACTCATGCCTGCGGGCATCTGGCATTCATACAGCAACCCCAGTAATTCATCGGACAACTCAGCCCAGCGGCTCGTCCCCGCCCCTCGCGGCGCCCCCCACCAATCCCGCAAACGTGCGAGCCAGGCATCCAACAACTCGCCTCCCGCGTGGTTGACCAGCCGTTCCAGATCGACCAGCCCCGGCCCGCCCTGCACGTAGACCTCCCGTTGATGCTGCATCACCTGGTGAAAGTCTTCGACATACCGAACCGGTCGCGCACGGGCCAGGCGCGCCAGCACTTCGTCGGCCAGCGCACTGTAGCGATAACCCTGACCTACCGGTATGCCAATGGCGAGGTGTGCGGCGGCATAGTGCAAGGAAGGGTACTGCCGATCCAGTGCCGCCTGGATCTGGGCCTGCGCTACCGTACGCAAGCTCGGCACAGAGGAAAACGTATTGACGATCCGCTCAATGCGCGCACGCCGCAACGTGGGCACAGGGGGGGTTTGAGACATGAGGGAGCTCCTGGTAACGGACACCGGTAATCGGTCCGATTGACCTCGCAGGCTATGGCTTGCCTTCCACGCACCTGCGGTAGCCCGCTAGGGGTTTGCGACAAATCCCTTGTCTGCCTCAATCAACGTCTACGCTTGAATCAAGTCCGATCAATCTGCGTGAATGGATCAATCGACTATGGGCGCTTTATGGCAAACCGATTCACCCAAGGCTGCTGGCCCCGCCGACAGCCTGGATGAACAGCCATTGCCGCAAAGCCCCCGCAAGCGGCGGTATGTGTGGCGAATGGTCTGGTTACTGCTGTTGATCGGCCTGATCGCGCTGGGGTTTGCCGCCCATCGGGAAATGCGCACGGCCCACTGGCAAGCCCGAGAGTCAAGCCGTCTCGCCCACGCGTTGAGCTATACGGTACAACCCGGTGCCAGTGACGCCATTGTCTATCCCGGCGACGGTCCGTTCGACCGGCGCCTGGGCTACAGCGCACTGGGTGAGTTCCTGCCGCGCCTGCTCAAACGCAACTACCTGATCGAACGTCAGGCACGCTTCTCCACGGCGCTGATCGACTACAGCGATCACGGCCTGTTCATTCCCTACCGCGAGAAAATCCAGGCTGGTCTGACGATTACCGATTGCCGGGCCGCCCCGGTGTACCGCTTCAATTACCCGCAACAGGCGTACCCGCGTTTCAGCGCCATCCCGCCCGTGATCGTCAGTAGCCTGCTGTTTATCGAGAACCGCGACCTGCTCGACCCCGACCAACCCCAAGCCAACCCCGCCGTGGATTGGCCACGTTTTGCCAAGGCCGCGTGGTCGCAGGTCGCACGCTTGCTGCACCTGCCGGGCCAAAGTGCCGGTGGCAGTACCCTGGCCACGCAATTGGAAAAATACCGCCACTCACCCGATGGGCTGACCCTGAGCGGTGGTGAGAAAATCCGCCAGATGATTTCCGCCAGTGTACGGGCGTATCAGGGCGGGCCGGACAGCCTGCAAGCACGTCAGGATGTAGTGCGCGACTACCTCAACAGCGTGCCGCTGTCGGCGGTGCCCGGCCACGGCGAGGTGCATGGCCTGGCAGAAGGACTGCGGGTCTGGTACGGCGCCGACTTCAACCAGACCAACGCCCTGCTCGCCAGTGACGACCCGCAAACGCTCAAGCAAAAAGGCCTGGCCCTGCGCGAAGTGTTGTCCCTGATGATTGCCCAGCGCCGCCCGTCTTACTACCTCGCCAAGGGCCGTGCCGACCTGGAGCAACTGACCGACAGTCATCTGCGTCTGCTGGCGCAGAACGGGGTAATTGAGCCGGGGCTGTCCGAAGCCGCACTCGCCAGCCGGGTCACTTACCGGGACTGGCAGCAGCAGCCCACGGTCCAGCCAATCGAAAGCAACAAAGGCATCAACGTTGCCCGCAGCCGCCTGGGTTCCCTGCTCAACCGGCCGCTGTATGACCTGGACCGCCTCGACCTGTCCGCCACCAGCACCCTGCACAGCGACCTGCAAACCCAGGCCACCGACTACCTCAAACGCCTGGCAGACCCGGCCTTCGCCGGCCAACTGGGGCTACTCGGCCCGCGCCTGCTGACGCCCAGCAGCACCGCCCAAGTGCGCTACAGCTTCACCCTGTATGAGATGACGCCCGACGGTGCCCGCGTACGGGTGCAGACCGACAACACCGACCAACCGTTCGACATCAACGAAAGCAGCAAGCTGGAACTGGGCTCCACCGCCAAGCTGCGGGTACTGACCACCTACCTGCAAATCATCAGCGAGTTGCATGATCGGTACGCCGGCCAGCCGCCCGCTGCGCTGAAAAAAATCGAGATCGATGACCAGGATCGCCTGTCCCGCTGGGCCCTGGATTACCTGGCGCAGAACAGCGACCAGAGCCTGCCGAAGATGCTCGACGCAGCCCTTGATCGGCAATATTCGGCCAGCCCCGGCGAAAGCTTTTTCACCGGTGGCGGCCTGCATCACTTCCACAACTTTCGCAACGAAGACAACGGCCGCAGCCCGACCCTGCGTGACGCCCTGCGCGAGTCGATCAACCTGCCCTTCATCCGCCTGATGCGCGACCTGGTGCGCTACAGCACCTACCAGGCCCCGGGCAACAGCGCGCAATTACTCAAGGACGACAGCGACCCACGGCGCCAGGAATACCTGGCCCAGTTCGCCGACCGCGAGGGCACGACGTTTTTGCTGCGCTTCTGGAAAAAATACCGCAACAAGGACACCCAGGCCCGGCTCAACACCTTCCTCGACGGCCTGCACCCCACCGCCATCCGTCTGGCGGCCGTGCATCGCTACCTGCTGCCCCAGGCCAGCCAAGAGAGTTTCGACCGTTTCGTCCGCTCCCACCTGAGCGGCAGCAAGACCAGCGAAAAACTCAGCGACGAGCGCCTGCAAAAACTCTACCTGAGCTACGGCCCCGGCGCCTACGACCTGCCGGACCAAGGCTATATCGCCAAGGTTCACCCACTGGACCTATGGCTGCTCGGTTACCTGCTCAACCATCCCGACGCGACCTTTACCCAGGCGGTCGCGGCCAGCGAGCATGAGCGCCAGGAAGTCTATGGCTGGCTGTTCAAGAGCCGGCACAAAAGCGCCCGCGACAGCCGCATCCGCACCATGCTGGAGATCGAAGCGTTCCTGGATATTCATCAGCGCTGGAAAGCCGTCGGCTACCCCTTCGATCACTTGGTGCCGTCCCTGGCCACAGCCATCGGCAGTTCTGGCGACAAGCCTGCGGCCCTCGCCGAACTGGTGGGCACGATCCTCAATGACGGTGTGCGCCAACCGACCCTGCGCATCGACAGCCTGCACTTTGCCGCCGGCACACCTTATGAAACCCGCCTGATCAATGACCCGAATCGCGGCAAACGGGTGATGCCCAGCGAAGTCGCCACTGCCTTGCGTGGGGCCTTGTCGCAAGTGGTGGACGCAGGCACCGCCAAACGTGTCTCCGGCAGTTTCAAGTTGGCCGATGGCAGCCCCTTGGCGATGGGCGGCAAGACCGGCACCGGGGATAACCGCATTGAGGCGATTGGCGCGGGTGGGCGGGTCCTGAGTTCCAAGGCGATCAACCGCACCGCGACCTTTGTGTTTTACATCGGTGAACACCACTTCGGTACCCTGACTGCCTTTGTTCCCGGCAGCGGCGCGCAGAATTTCACCTTTACCTCAGCGCTGCCGGTGCAGGTGCTCAAGGGCATGGCGCCGGTGCTGATGCCCTATCTGCAACCGGGCAGCCATACCTTGTGCACCGCTGCTAGCCACTGATTTCGACGATTCTTTGGGTAGTGCCCTCTACCACATAGAACCGATAAGTACGCCCGGCCTGTTTTTCAAAGCTGAACACCCGCCCCGGAAAAATATGATTCTTGGTGGTGGGGGCGCACGACGTTCGGTCATTGGCCGCGCAATCTTTGAACTCATCCACCACAACCACCGTATTCCCCGCATTGCGCAAGGTGTAACGCTGCCCGCCATTTTCGACCCGCGTATCGAAGCGGCTGTCCTTGGGCCGCACGAAGAACACGGTGCCGTAGCCAGCCATCACCTGCACACCGCCCACCAAGGTCTCTTCATAGGCTTTGCGCTCCTCATCGGTGACACCAAAGCCGTCGTCTTTCTCGGGCGCCACTGGCAGGTAACGTACCCGGAAATAGCGCTCGCTATCGCGCTCACCGATGAATACAAAACGTGTGCTCTGCATGCCATCGGCCGGCACGATCAGCCGCGCCGGGCTGGCGACCAGACCATTGCGCACGCTGCCGTCGGCTTCGAGCTTGAGCGGCACTTCGTCATAGCTGCCGTCGGGTTTGTAGAGCATTTCGGTGACGTTGACCTTGACGAAGGCGGTCTTGGTGCCGCCGTTGAAGACACGCTTGAGGTAGGTGCTTTTATCGCCACGCAAATAGTCGTAAAAGTCGCCAATGTTGATGTTCGGCCCGGCCTGGGCACTCAACGAACACACCATCAAGCCCAGCATTGCCGCTACACGTTTCATAACCCCTCCTTTAAAAATCGTCATGGGCGTACCGCGTCGAACAGCAGCTCGACGCTGCCGTAATACTCGCCGGGGGTAAACCCATCCGCCGGCTCGACCGCCGAGATGTCCAGCAGCACACGTTTGCCCTGGCGCGCTTCGTCCTGGGGCACCACCAGGGTGTCGTCGAGGCTCAGCGCCTGGCCATTGAACGTGACACTCAAGTCGATATAGGTACGCCCGCCGTTGAACAACATGGGCACCGCGCCCAGCCGCGCATTGATCCCGCCCGCCGAACTCTTCACGTCAAAGTGTTCGCGCAGCGGACGCAGGCGACCCGGCACCAGGTCCCAGACCATCTGTTGCTCACGCTCCAGGAACCCTGGGGTGATCGGCAGTACGTAAAAGTCCGAGGTCGGGATGGTCACCGACACATCGAACACCCGCGCTTCGCGAACCGCCAGCGCCGATGAACTGAACAGCACGGCGACCAACAACACCGCCCCCGCGAGGCCTTTGTACAGCGTCTCCGACAGGCGCCAGCGCCAGCCGACGTGGGTTGTTTCACTGCTCATCATCCTTTGACCTCATAAGGTTTTTTGTCACCGCCTTCGATCAGAGTGAAGCGGTAAGTCCGCCCGGCCTGCTTGTCAAAGTCAAACGCGCGGCCTGGCAAAATGTGGTGCTTGGTGGTGGGCTGGCAGTCCTGGGGCGCGGCGGTGGAACAGTCCTTGAACTCATCGATCACCACCACGCTATTGCCGTCGTTACGCAGACGGTAGCTCCCGGCACTGTCATCGGTGCCCGTCGCAAAGCGCGTCACCTTGGGCCTCACGAAAAACACCGTGCCGAACCCTGCCAATACCGTGACCCCGGCTGACAAGGACGTTTTGTAGGCTTCGCGTTCCTCATCCGAAACCGCAAACTCGTCGTCCTTTTCTGGCATCACCGGCACGAAGCGCACGCGGAAATAACGCTCTTTTTCGCGCTCGCCGAGGTACAACAGGCGCGTGCCCTGCATGCCTTCGGCCGGCACGATCAAGCGCGTCGGGCTGGCCATCAGGCCGTCACGAATGCTGGGGTCGGCGGCCGGCTTGAGCGCCACCTCTTCGGAGGTTCCGTCATTGTTGTAGAGGATTTCCTGCACCTGGATCCGTACAAAGGCGGTGCTGTCGCCAGCATTGAAGACCCGCTTGAGGTAGGTACTCTTATCGCCTTCCAGGTAGTCGTAGAACGCCCCGACGTTGAGGCTCGGGCCGGCGTGTGCCCACAGCGGCAAGCCGCCGAGCACCCACAGGGCCAACACATACTTGATCCACATAACGCTCTCCCTTTACAGGTCCGAATCCCAGATCACCGTGACCTGCCCCGAATAGGTGCTGCCGCCCTGGCTGAGCATGGCGTCGACATGTTCCTTGGCGACCTCGAAATGCAAGGTTCCAGGGCGGCGGTTCACATAGAACCCCGGCTGGAATTGCTCGGTGCCGGCACCGCTCAACAGCAAGGGTTGGCGAACCACGGCCGAGCCATCGGCGCGGTTCAGGCCGTGGGGCAAGCTCACGCTCACGGTGAGTGGCACTTGATGGTCATTACCGTTGCGAATACTGCAGGTGTCGCCCATCACTCGCTCGCACTCCAGTTGCATCTTGAAGCGCGACGACGCAGAGATATTGAAGGTCTGATCGCGAAACAGCCGCACCGGTTTACGCCCCTGGTTCAGCCAGGCCTGCCAACCGCCCTGGGGGATCAATTCCACGCGATCGCCACCGGGCGGCACTTCCAACTGGAGGGTGTGCTGCACGTCCAGGGTAAAATTCAGGTTCAGTTGATCATCACCCGGGATCACCACATCACCGAAGTCGAAGTCCTGGCGCGGGCCCATGCTGTAAGTGATATTGCCGGTGTACTGCCCCGACGACATGCCCAACGGGTTGGGTGTTCGCAGCGCATAGGCAAACTCGAAGGTGCTGTACCAGAAGCGGTCAATTGTGGTGCCGGGGTAGCGGCTACACACGCCTGCATTTTCGGGAACAAGCCAGAAGAACAGCGCAAGTGAGTTGCTTCCCGTGAGAAATCCGGTGCTCTGGCAAGGGGCTGGCGCATTGACCCATTGCGAAGTCCAGGACACGCCCGGCCGCGCCCAGACACTCGTGTTCGGCCGAGCATCCCATCGGTGGCCGATACCGGCGATTCGCACCTGCACGATTGCGGTTTCTCCAGTCCGCGTGTGGGTCACCTGTACATCCCGCCACTCGGACGGCACCTTCCACATGGCGCCCTGGCGCGGGTCCTCATGAAACGCCTGGATAGGTGCATTCGCGTTGGCAACAAAACTGTCCGTGCGTATCGTGAAAATCTTCATCCGCTCGCACGCGGCAGGCATATGCCAGGCGCATACCCCCGTCACCGGCGTGGTGTTGCGAAACTCATTTCGCATTGGGTTCGCCGGGTCAGGCGTGAACACTGCGGTGATGTCCTGAGACATCGCCTGCGCGGCCCCGCTGAACCCACCGCCCAGCAGGCTTGTCAGTACGACAAATGCCAGTGGTAATACACTTTTCATAGATCAAAATCCCATTTCACGGTGGCCAGTCACAGGTACGTTATCCAGCGATTTGTTCGGTGACTGTGGACTCCGCCAACGTATCCGGCGTGCAGCGCAAGTCCCCGATCATCAGCACGCTGTTTTCAAGTCGCGCTTTGGAAGGATCAAGCCTGAACTGGCAGAGCAGTTGGTTGTTGCGGCGCACTTCCAGGGTTGGCGAGCTGGCATTCATTTCCAGGGAGAAGAACCCGTCGACCTCACTCACCCCACGCGTGGCGTGGTTGATCACATGCAGGCCCTTGAGCGGTTTGCCCTGGGGGTCCACCAGGCGCCCGAGCACGGTGACGGTTTGCATCACGCTGACCTTGCGGTACTCCACGCCGCCCTTGTTCAGGTGGTAGCGCGTGCGCGGCGGTTGAATCGAGGCCGAGGGGGCGTGGTTGCCTTCGAAGTCGAAGCTCACCGAGCTGCCTTTGTAGGCGGTGATCGGGATGAAGTTGCGACCAGGGCGCAGGGCCGTGCTACCGCCGCTCAAGTCATCGGCGCGCAGGGCGATGTCGTCGACGTCGGTTTCGACATCCACGATCAACCCGGAGCCGGTGCCGTGGTATTGGCTGGTGAGCACCATTTTTTGTTGGCCCAGGGCAAAGGTGCTGTCCAGGTTCAGGCCGCCCGCCAGGTCATTGTTGAATGAGGAACGCTGGACGTAGCCGTCACCACTGACAAACTCGTTCTCGAAACTGGCCATGCCGGACAAACCGATGCCGTAGGTGTCAGTGGTCGCCGTGGCGGAGACGCTTTGCAGCATGTGGTCTTGCAGGTCCTTGCGGTAGGTCAGCGAGGCATTGTTGTCGCGGGTGCCCTCGCGGGAGGTACGCGTGCCGATGCTGGCGGACCACTGCTCGCCGGGGGCGCCGAGGGCCAGGCTGATGCTCAGGTCGACCCCACGGTTGCGCCGCTCGCCCGTGCTGGCGGTGGCTGGCCGGTCAAATACCGACACGCGCCAGTTGGCGTCGTTGCCAAACAGATGGGTGCGCTCGGTCCAGCCAAGGTCCAGGCCGACGCCTTCACTGTTGCCTTCGCTGTAGAACAGGCGAGCGTTGATCGAGCGCAGGTTGCTCAAGCGGTGGTTGACTGAAATCGATGAGTTACTGGTCTGGCCCACAAACACGTCGCGCTGGCGAATGCGCGTGCCATCCGGCAGGGTTTCATAGGTGTTACGGGTGTCTAGCCAGCTGCGCGTGTGGTTGAACACGACGCTTCCCAGGCCGTAGTTGTACAGGCCGTTGAGGTCGAGGCCGGTGCCGTATTTTTCCGTCCAGTAGACGTTGGCATACAGGCTGGCCTGGTCGGCGAGGGTCCAGTCGACCGAGGTGCCGTATTGCATGTTGTCCTTGACCTGGCGACCGGACGCCCCCAACACCACACGGGGGTGAGCCAGGTAGTTCACCGAGATGCCTGCGGTCGGGCTGCCGCTGCTCTGCTCATCAAAGTTGCTCAGCAGTTTGCTTTCCCGGCCAGCAAACAGGTTGTAGCGCCAGCGCTCATCGTGGTTGCGCCAGTTGTTGGGCTTGTACACCAACTCCTGGGTGGTGCTGGTGATCTGGCCGTCCTCCACCAGGCGTACTTCCACTTCATAAATGCCACCGGGCAGCGGCCGCGTGTCCAGGCTTTGCAAGCCGCTGCTGACCGACTGGGTGTTGATCAGCAGGCCATTGCGATAAATCTCCACCGCTGCCTGGCGGCTGGCGGTGACATAGATCGGGTAAACGGCAGGCTTGGAATTATTGATCATCAGGCTGTCGGAACTGCCATACATCACGCCCACGGCGGTGTCCGGGCTGGCACCGAAGGTTCGCAGCTGGCGGGTCAGGCCTTCGGCATTGGGTGTGAAGTAGCCCAGGCGCAGGAAATTGCCTTGCAGTTCACGCTGGGTATAGAGCGCATACACGGCGTGGTTGAGGTCATCGTCGTCCGGCCCGCCGAGGCGCGAGAACTGCATGTTCAGGGTCTGGCTCCACAGGCCCAGGCTGCTGCTGGCATCGATGCCGAAGCGTCCGCCCAGGTCCTGCCCTTCGCCACCGCTGAGGTTCATCTGGTTGCGCACGATCAGGCCAGTGCTGCCGCCGGTGGGCAGAAAGTAGTAGCGCTGCTCCTCGGCGTCGCGCTCGGCATTTTCGGTCAGCAGGGAAACCGTGGAGTTTTCCAGGTTGTAATGCACGGCCATGAGCCCGTCGGGGCAATTGGTTTCGCAAGCCCCCAGGGGCACGCCTTGTTTCAGGTACTCGGCCCAGCGGTCACGCTCGTCATCCTTGATCACGCTGCCGTCATGGTCGGTAAAGTCGAGTAAGGTCAGCCCGTCATCACGGGTCAATACGATCATCGCCTCGGACACAAACTCTTGGTCCAGATCCACCTTGACTGCCAGGGGCACGTCGAAGAAATGCTCTTCAAAGTCCGCCGGTAGTCCCTTGGCCTGGGAAAGCAGACTACGAGGTGTAGTGCCGTCGGCAGTACCTGCCGCCAGCGCGTTCGCACAAAACAACAAGGCAAGCGCTGCCGCGATGGGAGTCATCGGGAACATGAACGGAATACTCTGATTTCGAATTTCAATACGAGAAAACCGGCCGACCGACAGACAGAGACTGACTGCCGACCGGTTTGACTACCGAGCCACAGGCCGGTGCTTACCGCTCAACGAGCCTGGCTTCACGGCGTGACGCGCGGCTCGTGGTCGAACACGATGGTGTAGTTGGTGGTGAAGAGCCCGGAAACGCCATCCGCAGGTTTGGCAGCAGCCACGACCAGGTCCGCCTGGGTACCTGGAGTGGAGCTGGCATCATCGACCACTTCCAGCGGCGAGCCGGTCAGTACGACACCGTTGAAGGTATTGGTCAGTGCGATCGAGTCGCTACCGTTGGTCAACGACGCAGGGCCGCCTTCGATGTAAGCCTTGATCGAGCCGTCCGTGTTTTTCACATCGTAGGTGGCGCGCAACTGGCCCAACTCGCCGGTGACGGTGTTGTAGTTCATGGTTTCGTCACGACCGAAGTTGGGGTCACGTGGCTGCGCGTGGAACTGCTTGGTCGGAATCGTTGCCTTGATGTTGATGACACTGCTGGCTTCACCTGCGGCGAACACGCTGGACGTGCTGAAAGCCAGTGCGAGAAACGGCAGTACGAAAGCGGTCTTCTTAAGCATTTTAAGTACCTGTTGTGGCATTAGATGTTGGTTGGGAAACCGATTTTCCCAATGCGACAAAACACGAATAAACCGGGTCTTGCGACGCAGGTAAATAGTGCTTGGAAATCACACTTGACGATGCCAGCAACTTCGCTTTAGCGCGTAATAAATCTCGACCCGAACAGAAAGAAAAAAACCTTAATATTCAATAATATGAACATTAACTGTCATCCACTAATTACATCCAAAAATCACCGATACTACTTATATAAGTCATAAGGTTGTAGGAGATCGGCCACGCGACTAGAGCGGGCTTGAATCTGCATACTTCTAGAGCAAATACTCCAACCAACAACTGTATTTAATATTCATAAAAATGCCATGTTTTCGCCCACTTAAAGGCGAGCAGTGCCACGCTCCGTTCACCCCTACCGACCACCCGCCAAGCGCAGATTTGCTTGCGCTACCGTTCGTCAGGCGATTTTGCGCTTCTCGTAAGATATATCTTAAGTTGTATCTTAATTAGACAAGAGAGAACGATCATGAGAGACCCTCATCACCACCGAGACCACGGTGACGACCGCGACGGCTTCGAAAAACGCCCCGTCCGCGAACGCGGCGGCCGTGGCCCGCGCGTCTTTGCGCCGGGCGACCTGAAGCTGCTGCTGCCCGCCCTGATCGCTGAACAGCCCTGCCACGGCTACGACCTGATCCGCCAGATCGAAGGCCTGTTTGACGGCGCCTACACCCCAAGCCCTGGGGTGATCTACCCGACGCTGACCTTTCTGGAAGAAAGCGAATTGATCAGCGGCGACGCCGAAGGCGGAAAAAAACGCTACACAATCACCGACGCCGGACGTCTCTTCTTAAGCGAACAGGCGGTTGCGCTGGACGGTGTGCGCATGCGCATCCAATTGAGCAAACGCTCGCTGCGCGGTCACGACCGCCCGCCGCAAATCCACGAGGCGGTGCATAACCTGCGCCACGCCTTGCATTCGCACCACGGGCGCTGGAGCCCGGAAGAAATCCAGCGTGTTGCCACATTGCTCAACAGCACCGCCCAAGCCATTGCCGACGGGAAAACCCAATGAATACGCAAGTCATCCATCGCGTTAGCCACGACATCAAATTCCGCCGCCTCGACGTCCTGCGCGTGGTCGACATCACCCCGCGCATGCGCCGCATCACGGTGGGCGGGCCGGAGCTGGCAGGCTTTATCAGCCTGGGCAGTGACGATCACATCAAGCTGCTGTTCCCGCAGAACGCTGGCGAACGAGAGGCCCTGGAAAGCCCAACGTTCAGCCTCAAGGGCGACGGCCCGCAACCGCCGATGCGCGACTACACGCCGCGCCGCTATGACCTCGACATCGGCGAGTTGGACATCGACTTCGTGCTGCACGGCGATGGCCCTGCATCGACCTGGGCCGCGCAGGCTGCGGTCGGTCAGCGCCTGTACATCGGCGGGCCACGCGGCTCGATGATCGTGCCGGATATCTTCGACAGCTACCTGCTGATCGGCGACGAAACCGCGCTGCCGGCGATCGGTCGTCGCCTGGAGGAACTGCCGGCCGGACGTAAAGTGCTGGCGGTGATCGAGATCGAGAGCGCCGCAGAAAAACAGGCGCTGGAGAGCCAGGCTGATGTCGAGGTGATCTGGGTGATTCGCGGCCAGGACGACCTGCTTGCAGCGGTGCAGAACCTGACGCCGCCGAGGGGTTCGCTGTGCAGCTTTATCGCCACCGAAAGCAAGCTGTCGCGCCAGTTGCGGCGCGTGCTGCTGGACACCCACAAGGTCAATGAAGAGTTCCTCAAGGCCGTGGGTTACTGGCGCGCCGAGGGCGGTCAAGAAGAGTGAATCAGGGGCGGGGTTTGATGACTCTGTCCAGCCCCACCACTGCCAGCGCAATCAGCACAAACCCCGCCAGAATCCCCCCGGCATTCACGAACACCTGTGGATAACCGAGGGTGCCCACGTCGATGAACGGGTACTGATACTGCCCTAGTAAATCCCCGCGCAGCAGCGCATAAGCGAAATACACCAGCGGGTACAGCACCCAGGCGCCGATGTGCTTGAAGCGCAACGTACCCTTGGGCACGCACCGCCACCAGTAGATAAAAAACAGCACCGGCATCACGTCGTGCAGCAGTTCGTCGGCGATGAACTGAAAGCCTTCGGGCTGCCACAAATGGCGCAGCAACAGGCTGTACGCCAGCCCCACTACCAGGATGCTCACGGCGATCCCACTGCTGACCTTGGGTGCAAGGAAGAACCGCTTCGCCGCGCAGTCGCGATTCACCACGGCATAGCTCAACACCACCACCGCCAGGGTGTTGGTGAGCACGGTGAAGAAACTGAAAAAATTGATCAGCCCGCCCAGCAGGCTGGCGCCGGTGGACCAGCGCGAATAGAAAATCAGGTATTGCTGAATTGCCAGGCCGACCCAACCGGCCAGCGCCGCTGCCGCTACATACCGCTTCATGGGTCAATCCAGCGGGCGTTTGGTGCGCATCAGCTTGACGTACAAGCCTTCGACTTTCTCCCGTGCCCAGGGCGTTTTACGCAGGAACGTCAGGCTCGACTTGATGCTCGGGTCGCTCTTGAAGCAGCGGACATCAATGCGCTCGGCCAGGCCTTCCCATTCGTAGTGTTCCACCAGGGTGGTCAGGACGTGTTGCAGAGTCACGCCGTGGAGGGGGTCGTTGCTTGTCGCGGTCATGCCAGGCCTATGAAAAAGTGCTCACGAAGGCGCACACCTTATCACCCCGCCTGAGCAGTTAAAAAAAGTTCCCGTTTTCGGCCAGAAAGAAATGTTATATTGTAACTATACATATCAAGTCTTTTCGCCGCCTTGCCAAGGAATGTCCGATGTCCCTCTCTTCTGTGTGGCGCTTGACCCCGCTTGCCGCCGCCCTGTTGATCTGCTCCGAAGCCCACGCCCTTGAGCTGCAACCCCAAGTCATCACCGGCAACCCGCTGGGCAGCGAGCAGCTCGCCTCACCGACCACCGTGCTGGAAGGCGACGACCTGACCCTGCAACAAAAAGGCAGCCTTGGCGAAACCCTGAACAAGCAGCCGGGCGTGTCCTCCTCGTACTTTGGCCCAGGCGCCAGCCGGCCAATCATTCGTGGCCAGGACGGCGACCGTATACGCATTTTGCGCAACGGCGTGGGCGCGCTGGATGCGTCGTCGCTGTCCTATGACCACGCGGTGCCGCTGGACCCGGTCAACGTCGAGCGCATTGAAATCGTGCGCGGCCCGGCCGCCCTGCTGTACGGCGGCAGCGCCATCGGCGGCGTGGTCAATACCTTCGACAACCGCATCCCCACCGAGGCCATCGAAGGCATCCACGGTGCCGGTGAATTGCGCTACGGCGGCGCCGACACCACCCGCAGCAGCGCGGGCAAGCTGGAAGCCGGCAACGGCACCTTCGCCTTGCACCTGGACGCCAATGCGCGGGAATTCAATGACCTGAAAATCCCTGGCCAGGCCCGCAGCCGCCACGCAGCGGACAGCGAAGACGGCCCCGGCAAAAACGCTCGCCTGGGCAACAGCGACGGGCGCCAGGACGGCGGCGCGGTAGGCGGCTCCTACACCTGGGACGACGGTTATGCCGGGCTGTCCTACAGCAGCTACGACAGCAACTACGGCTCGCCGGCCGAGCAGGAAGTGCGCATCCGCATGAAGCAGGATCACTACGCCTTTGCGTCCGAGATCCGCAACCTGCAAGGCCCGTTCACCTCGGTCAAACTCGACGCGGGCTACACCGACTACGAGCACCGCGAAATCGAAGGCGGCGAAACCGGCACGATCTTCAAGAACAAAGGCTATGAAGCCCGCGTCGAAGCGCGTCACCAGCCCGTTGGCCCGTTCGATGGCGTGGTGGGCGCCCAAGTAACCCGCAACGAGTTCTCGGCCCTCGGTGAAGAAGCCTTCGTGCCGCAGACCGACACCAACGCCGGGGCGCTGTTTATCCTCGAAGAAATGCAGGCCACCGAGCGCCTCAAGCTCAGCCTCGGCGGGCGCCTGGAGCACACCAGCGTCGACCCGGACGCCAAGGGCAACGCGCGTTTTGCCGGTGCCGACAAGACCAACGACTTCACCGCCGCCAGCCTGTCGTCCGGCGCGGTGTATACGCTGACGCCCATCTGGTCGCTGGCCGCGACCCTGGGCTACACCGAGCGCGCGCCGACCTTCTACGAGCTGTATGCCAACGGCGCCCACGTCGCCACCGGCACCTATGAGCTGGGCGATGCCAACCTGAAAAAAGAAAAGGCCGTGTCCAGCGACCTGGCCCTGCGCTTTGACAATGGCACGCACAAGGGCAGCTTCGGCGTGTTCTACAGCCGCTTCTCCAATTACATCGGCCTGCTGGGCACGGGTCGTACGCTGAACGATGAAGGCGAAGAAGACGCGGATGGCATTCCTGAGTACGAATATTCCGGCGTGCGGGCACGTTTCGCCGGCTTCGAAGCCCAGGATCACATCAAGCTCGGCGAAGGCGCCTACGGCAAATTCGCGCTGGAGCTGTCAGGCGACTACACCCGCGCCACCAACCTCGACACCGGCGAAGCCTTGCCGCGCATCGCCCCGTTGCGCTTGAACAGCGGCTTGCTGTGGGAACTGGACCGCTGGCAGGCGCGCATCGACGTCGAACACGCCGCTGGCCAGGGCCGTGTGCCGGATAACGAAAACGGCACCGATGGCTACACCACATTGGGCGCGAGCGCCGGTTACCACTTCAATGTCGGCGGCAGCCAGTGGCTGGCGTTTGTGAACGGTGAAAACCTGACCAACCAGACTGTGCGCTATGCCAGCTCGATCCTGCGCGATATCGCGCCGGCACCGGGCAGGAGCGTGCAAGTGGGCCTGCGCACTACCTTCTAAAAAACACTGAAAATCCCCTGTGGGAGGGGGCTTACGCCCGATAGCGGTTGGTCAGTCAACCTATTTTTAACTGACGCACCGCCATCGGGGGCAAGCCCCTCCCACATTCATTTTTGCAGCGACACTTCGTCACTGTTACCAAATCTGAAATGATGCATCTTGCGATTTAGGCTTTCTCTAAACGCCTCCGCGCTTTATCCTTCGCAACAACCTGAAACGTTTCACTCCCCGGTCGACCCCATCTTGCTGATAACTCCCACGCCAAAAGACAGCGCTGTCTTACACCGACCCGCGCCTGGGGATAAATCGCCCGCCTGTGGATAACCGTCGTTATCCCCAGAAAAACCGAATTAACGCTGAACCAAGCCCGTGCCGAATCGTCATCTACAGTGAATGAAGCACGGGGTTACACAATTATTCCAACGTCACGGAGAAACACACTATGAGCACTGATGGTGCTTCAAGCCCAAGCCGCCTGCTGCCCAGGCTGCTAGGCGTCTTGCTGCTGATCATGGGCCTGGCCTTGCTGGCCGGCGGTATCAAGCTGACGATGCTCGGCGGGTCGCTGTATTACCTGCTGGCCGGTATCGGCATCGCCCTCACCGGCGTCTTGCTGCTGGCTACCCGCCGCGCAGCGCTGGGCCTGTACGCGCTGGTGCTGTTCGCCAGTACCGTGTGGGCCTTGTGGGAAGTCGGCCTGGACTGGTGGCAGTTGGTGCCGCGCCTGGCGCTGCTGTTCGCCCTGGGCATCGTCATGCTGCTGCCGTGGTTTCGCCGTCCGTTGCTGCGTGGCCAACCTGCCCCGCTGGGCACTGGCGCACTGAGCGTGGCCGTGGTGCTGGCCGGTGCTGCCGCCCTCGCCAGCCAGTTCACCAACCCTGGTGAGATCAAAGGCCAACTGGACCGCGACGCGGTACCGGGCATGGCCAACGCCGCGCCGTCCCAGGCCGATGGCGACTGGAACTCCTACGGTCGTTCGGCTTTCGGTGATCGTTACTCGCCGCTGGCGCAGATCACCCCGGAAAACGCCCACACGCTGGTACCGGCGTGGACCTTCCGCACCGGCGACATTCCTGGCGCCGGCGACCCAGGCGAGACCACCGCGGAAAACACTCCGCTGAAAGTCAACGGCATGCTCTACGTGTGTACCCCGCACAGCCAAGTGATTGCCCTGGACCCGGACACCGGCAAGGAAATCTGGCGTTTTGACCCGAAGATCAGCACCCAGGGTGCCGAGAACTTCAAGGGTTGGGCGCACATGACCTGCCGTGGCGTGTCGTATCACGATGACGCCGCCTACGCTTCCGAGCAGAGCCCGACCGGCAGCGCCAGCCCGGCAACGCCTAACGCCTGCCCCAAGCGCATCTTCGTGCCGACCGCCGACACCCGCCTGATCGCCCTGAACGCCGACACCGGCAAGATGTGCGAAGACTTCGGCGACAAAGGCCAGGTCGACTTGCGTGCCAACATCGGCAGCTTCGCCCCAGGTGGTTACTACTCCACCTCGCCACCGGCCGTGACCAAGAACCTGGTCGTGATCGGCGGCCACGTGACCGACAACGTCTCCGTTGACGAGCCAAGCGGCGTGATCCGTGCGTTCGACGTGCACACCGGCAAGCTGGTGTGGAATTGGGACAGCGGCAACCCGGACGACACCACCCCGTTGGCCGAGGGCAAGACCTACACCCGCAACTCGCCGAACATGTGGTCCATGTTCGCCGTGGATGAAAAACTCGGCATGCTTTACCTGCCGATGGGCAACCAGATGCCCGACCAGTATGGCGGCGACCGTACCGACGATTCCGAGAAGTACGCCGCTGGCCTGACCGCGCTGGACATCGACACGGGCCACGTGAAGTGGACCTTCCAGTTCACTCACCATGACCTGTGGGACATGGACGTGGGCGGCCAGCCGTCGCTGATCGACATCAAGACCGACGCCGGCGTGAAGCAGGCCGTCATGGCATCCACCAAGCAAGGCAGCATCTATGTGCTGGACCGCGCCACTGGCCAGCCAGTCGTGCCGATCCACGAAGTGGCCGTGCCGCAGGGCGCAGTGGCGGGCGACCGCACCTCCCCGACCCAGCCGAAGTCCGAGCTGAACTTCATGCCGCCGCCGCTCAAAGAGCGCGACATGTGGGGCGTGACGCCGTTCGACCAACTGCTGTGCCGCATCGATTTCAAATCCATGCGTTATGACGGCCCGTTCACCCCGCCGTCGCTGCAAGGTTCGATCGTTTACCCAGGTAACTTCGGCGTGTTCGACTGGGGTGGCATTTCCGTCGACCCGGTACGCCAGGTCGCCTTCGTGAACCCTAGCTACATGGCGTTCAAGTCCAAGCTGATCCCGGCCGCCGACATCGCCAAGCAAGGCCCGCGCGTCAGCGAAACCGAAGGCGTGCAGCCGAACAAAGGCGCGCCGTACGGCGTGATCCTTGAAGCCATGCTGTCGCCAATGGGCCTGCCGTGCCAGGCACCGGCGTGGGGTTATGTGGCCGCGGTCGACCTGACCACCCACAAAACCATCTGGATGCACAAGAACGGTACCGTGCGTGACAGCTCGCCAGTGCCGATCCCACTGAGCATGGGCGTGCCTAGCCTGGGCGGTACGTTCACCACTGCCGGTGGCGTGTCCTTCCTCAGCGGCACCCTGGACCAGTACCTGCGTGCCTATGACGTGAAAAACGGCAAGCAACTGTGGGAAGGCCGCCTGCCAGCCGGCGCGCAAACCACACCGATGACCTACACCGGCAAGGACGGCAAGCAATACGTGCTGGTCGTGGCGGGTGGTCATGGTTCCCTGGGGACCAAGCAGGGTGACTATGTGATGGCGTTTAAACTGCCGGATTAAGCAAGACTAGCGGTAAAACAAAGGCGGCTACCCTCAACAGGTAGCCGCCTTTTTCATGTGTGATGCAGGACTGAATGTGGTGTTCAGCAGACTAGTGCTCGATCACTTCTCCACGCATCGCAGCCAGCCGGGCAATCAATCGATTTTGCACCGCTACCGCAATGCCCTCGCGGTCCATCGCCTTGATCAAATCCTCCACCAACGCATTAAAGTCACTGCGGCTCACGTTCTGGCCCTTGTGACTCTCGGCCATGCTGTCACCGGTGTAGGTGCACGGCCCGCCTGCCTCGACGCAGAACTGTTCGATCAACTTGTTGCGCAAGCGCTGGATATCGATGCGCCGGAAGCGTTCGACAATGCGCTCATCGCGGGCAATGTTGAGCAGCATGCCTTCGACAATCCGCGTGATGCCGGGCATGGCGCCGAGGTCGCGGTACAGGCTGTCGTCCTTGGGCGGTTGCTGGGCGCAGGCGCTGAGCAGCAGCACCAGGGCGATGGGTAGAAAGCGCATCAGAAACTCCCCTGCACCGACAGGTAGGTGCCGTTCTGGTTATCCAAGGTCGCGATTTCGCCGAGGCGGGCGTAGGCCAGCACAAACGACAGGTGTTTATTGGGAAAGTAGCCGACAAACACATCGGCCCAGTCGCTTTCGCCGGCGAACGACAGGTTGTCGGGTTTCTCGCGGTACTCCACGCCCACCGCCCAGCGCGGGTTTAACAGCAGCGCCAGCGAGCCTTCCTTGAGCAGGCTGCGGCTGTCGCGACGGTCGCCGCCAAAGCCGAGCAGGCCGGTTTCGTTGGCGCGGCTGTAGCGCAGGCTGGCGTTGACCAGCACGTTGTAGCCAAACGCGGCGCCCATGAACAAGCGGCTGGCGGCGAGGTAGCCCTCCACATCGCTGTCGCGCTTGGCGCCGACCAGGCTGGGGATATCGAAATTGGTCTGGTGCTTATATTCCAGGCCGAGGGACACCTGCGGCAAGCGGTCGTAAATCACGTCACCGAACAGGCGAACCTTCACGCCCAGTACATCCTGGCCGAGGTTGTCTTCGGGCAGGTTGAGCTTATGCACCAGGCTGCCGAGGTCAAAGCGCTGGCGGGCGAAAGACACTTCGACCCGGTTGTCATAGGCCAGCGCCAACCCGGCCACGTCCAGCCGATAATCCGGCAGGTTGACCGTGGTGGCGAACGCCGTGGCACCCCACTCGTGCTGTTCGCCGTAGCCGGTCAACACCGCCCACGGCGTAATCCCACCGCCGGCCGTGCCCTCGATGCTGCTGGCACCGCCGGTGGCGATCAGGCGACCGTTATCGGCCAGGGTGGTTTGCACCGTCAGGGCGGCCAGGCAGCCGATCACTAGAGAAAGACGCACGTCAGCCACTCAATGAACCAGGGAAGTTTGCGCACTGAGGGGCAAGGCCACCCAGGCTTCGAAAGCATCGGCGCTCAAGGGCCGGCTGATCAGATAACCCTGGGCCGTATCGCACTGCCAGCGTTCCAGAAGACGCAGGCTGTGGGCGTATTCAACGCCCTCGGCGACCACTTTGAGGCCCAGGTTGTGGCTCATCTCGATGGTGGAACGCACGATCACTGCGTCTTCACTGGTTTCATCGAGGTTGCGCACAAAGGATTGGTCGATCTTCAACTCTTGCACCGGCAAGCGCTTGAGGTGCGCGAGGGACGAGTAGCCGGTGCCGAAGTCATCCACCGACAGGCTGATGCCGCAATCGCGCAGCAGGTGCAGGACTTTGAGGGCTTTTTCCGGCTCGCGCATCACCGCGCTCTCGGTGATTTCAAACACCAACTGCTCCGCCGGCAAGTTATAGCGCCGCAACAACGCCGAGACGCGGTGAGCCAGCTCATCGCCGAGCAAGTCGTCTGCCGAGATGTTCAACGACAGCTGCAGGTACAGGCCACGGCGGTTCCATTCACACAACTGACGAATGCCTTCCTCGATCACCCAATGGGTCAACAACTGGATGCTGCCCGAGCGTTCGGCCAGGGGGATGAACTCCGCCGGCGAGACCATGCCGAACTGCGGGTGCTGCCAGCGCAGCAAGGCTTCGGCCTGGCGCACATGGCCTTGGCGAATGTCCAGCTTGGGCTGGTAATGCAGCAGCAGTTGGCCCTGGTTGGGCGCGTGGCGCAGGTCGCGGATCAGGGTGATCTGGCGGCGGTGCGCGAGGTCGCGGCCCTGCTCGTAGATTTGCAGGCGGCCGGGCATTTGCGCGGCGTCTTTCATGGCGATGGCTGCGCGCTCGAGCAAGGTGTGCGGGCTTTCGCCATCGGCCGGGAATGCCGCGATGCCCAGGCGGCAGTCCAGCGCCAGGTCATGGCCGTTGATGCGCTGGGGGCGCAGCAACAGTTGCTGGAGCTTGTCGGCCATGCCCACCGCCTCGTCGCTGCCGGCACCTTCGAGCAGGAGCAGGAACTCGTCGGCAATCAAGTGCGCCAGGGTATCGCCGGGACGCAACACCGCCTCCAGGCGACGACTGACGGCCAGCAGCAATTGGTCCACCGCATCCGGCCCGGCAGTTTCGCTGGCGGCGCGCAAGTTGTCGATGCCCAGGTAAATCAGCGCGACCGGCCGATTCAACGCAATGGCGCTGCCCAGGCGCTCCATGGCCAGTGCGCGGTTCGGCAGGCCGGTGAGCCGATCATGCAGGGCGTTGTGGGCAAGCTGCTGTTCGCGCTCGGCGATCCCGCTTTGCATGGAGTTGACCGCATGGGCCAGCAAGCCCAGTTCGTCGCTGCGGGCCAGGGCCACCGGCGTCTGATAATCGCCCTGGCCAATGCGTTCGGCCGCCAGGGCCAGCGCCTGCACCGGGCGCGACACGGTGCGCGCCAGTAACAAGGCACCGATCAACGAGGCCAGCAATGCGATCAATGCGATACCGAGGATCTTTTCATCCAACGGCACAAAGGCCTGCATCGCCGCATCCAGCGGGCTTTGCAGCAAGGCCAGGACCTTGCCGTTTTCATCACTGGCCAAGACCAGCGACTGGCTGAGGAAGCTCTGTTCCAGATGATCGGTGGTGGACACGCCACGGCGCGTCGAATCGCCCTGCATCAGGCTCAGGATACTCCCGCGCAGCGCCTGGGGCTGGGTGGTGACCAACTCGCCGGGCTGGTCTTTATCAATCGCCAGGAACGACACTTCGAGGTTGCTCAACGAACGCAACTCATCGGCGAACGCACCGTCCATGCTGAAGCCCATCACCACCCGCGCAATCGGCAACGGCGCCAGCACCGAGGCCTCCACCAGCAGGTGCGGCTTGCCTTGCAGCGGCACGATCAGCATGGCCTGGCGATTGCGCCGGGCTTCGCGCAGCGATTGGTCATAATGGAAGGTCGAACCTTCGGGCACTTCGCTCAGGGTGCTGGCCAGGACTTTGCCGTCCATGCCCAGCAGGATCATGTCGCTGGCGTTGATGCGCTTGCCGTGGTTGAGCAGCACCGAGCGCATCGTCGCCGAATCGCCACTGGCCACCGCATCACGAAAACCGAAGTCGGCCGCCAGCAATTGCACGCCGTCGGCGAGGCGCCGGCCGCGTGCGTCCAGCAAGCGCTCGAACACCCGCGCGCCCACGTCCAACTGGGCCAGCGCCTGGCTGCGCACCGCCGAGCTGGTGGCGGCCTTGACGCTGAAGTACAGCGCACCGATCACCACCAGCAGCAGCAGGATCAGAACGCTGGCGACCCGCGCCTGGAAACTACTGCGCAGGTTCACGGGCAGCTCGGTTGAAGGCATCGCCAAAGGCACTTGGCGTCGGTGTGGGTGGAAGATCTTCGGACGCGGGCTCAAGGGCCAGCACCACGCGGTGGCTCAGGCCGGCGGCGGGAACATGCAGGGTGCCGCCATCCAAGGGCTGCATATTCGCCACTTGCGGATGCCACAGGGTGGCGTGGTAATCGCCGGGAGGCAGTTGCTCCAGGCGCACCAGGCCCTGGGCATCGCTGACGCCAAAGTGCGGATCGTCGGTGACGTAGATATAGCCGAGCATCCAGTCATGGATATTGCAGCCCAAGACCACCACGCCGGGCTTGTCGAACAGCAGCGGCTCGCTGGGCGTGCCTTCATACAGGCGCAGTTCGAAGCGTTTGGCCGCGGAGAAGGAATACACCTGGTGCCGGATGTTATCGCTGTTGGGGAAACGCACCTGGGTGCCGGTATGGACCGCCAGCACATGTGGGGCAAAACGCTGGCCACGTTGGTCCATATTGGCCTTGAGCACACCGGCAGGCGCGCCTGCCGGGCCCTGGAGGGTCACGACTCCATCGGCAACCGGGCTGCCATCGGCCTGGCGCATCGAGACCTCAAGCGTGGCCGCCGACGCGGGGCATGCCACTGCCAGCACCAGCGCTACACGGGATAAGAAGTCAGTCATTCGAGCCATGGGATATCCGCAAAAAATGGAAAAAGAGCGGCCAGCCCTGGCACAACGAAGCACAGCCATGATGCCGCAAACAAGGCAAAATGCCATCACTGATTATGAGATGGGGCTTGACCGTTGGTCGGTAAAAACCTATGCAATCGGTCAAGCTCTGTAGAGGATATCGACCATTCAAGAGAAAGCTGTAGCCGAGCGCCCGTTTTTTCCTGCCGTCACGGCTACCTCAATCTACTGCCCTGGCCATGCTGGTTTGCGAACCGATCTCTACCGCAAACTTGCTGTTGAAGGGCAAGTAATAGTTGTAAGCCTCGGCAAAGGCTGTGGCGTCTGAAGAAGACAGCTTGATACCCGCGAGCGACGGATCCGTTGCCGCCCAACTCAAGTCATAGGCGCTGCCCATGGTTTTCTTCAGCACGTCGTTGAACAAGGTCGGCCCCGTGACTTCAAAAATCCTGGTCTGGTACTCATTGAACGTCTTTATCTGCTCGGCGGTAGGGGTTCCCTTCAAGTAAGGGCGATTACCTTCGAGCCATTGCTGATTGCCTTTGAAACGACGGTACAGCTCATCGCTGATATCGCGCAGCACAGGATTATTGGGATGACTTGCAAACACACTGGTGTTGTAGCCAATAAAATCGGTGTCTGCATAGGAAACATGCGAGTTCAATAACACCTGATTACCCGTCGCCTTGAGCTCCACCTCACCGATATTGGCCGTGACCACGTCATCACTGTCCAGGTAAATACCGCCCCGGTGGTTGATCAGCGGGTAACGTAATGCATCACTGGCCGCCGCGTAGTTTTGCCCCGCGCCTTGGCGGAAGAACTGATAAACCTCGCCGGAATCCGATGCCTTGAAGGCTTTGAAAAAGGCATCATCGTTCAAGTTACGCACGTCCAGGTTGCGGCCTTTGCCCTGAAGTTGCGCTTTTATCTGCTCAAACACCTGCGGAGTGTCCGCATCGATATGCACAATGGTTTTATAAGCAGAGGTCTTTTCTGCGTTACTCAGAACAGTGGCGAGCCGATCATCCGGCATGCTGCCGCCCGCCCAGATGTAATTGATCTCCTTGGGGATGGCGGTGGCCGCCTGGGGAATAGGCAGCGCTGCAACGCGCACGGTTCTGATACTGCTGGGCGAAGGCAATGTGTCTTTGACTTTCAAGTATTCCTGTAACGGCCCGGCGCGCCAGTCGTAAGGCCCGGCTCGCCAGAAAACATCACCCAGCGCATCGCCCCGGCCAATTTTACGCCAAGCGCCCAGTTCGGCATCAAACCTGACTTCAGTCGTAAAGTTAGCGAGAAAGGTTATTTGCCCATCCCTCCTCACCACTTGCTCAACCTCGTCCATCGGCAGTTCAACCAGCTTGTAGTCCTGTGACGCAATGCTGTCTCCGCCCCGTAACCCCAAGCGACGCCACTGTTCGTTGCCACCGTTGCCGAACAGGAACTCGGTTGGCCGGTTGGTCTTCGGGTTAATCAGCCGCGCCTGCACACTCCCCGGGCTGCCGGCCTGCGACACCTCGCGAACTTTATAAACCGAGGTTTTCCCCGAGCCGTCCGCGTTGCGAATGTACTGTGCGCCGTCCTCCCCTCGGTAGATACCCTGGCTGTCAGGCGTCAACCCCGCCAACTTCGCTTTACTGACCGCATACTTGTCGAAGTGCACATTATCAACGGCACCCGGCGCAACTGCGGGTGGGCTGACAGGGCGAAAATCCTTGAGCGCCGGGCCATAGGCCGTGCGAGTAGTGACATCGTAGGCATGCCACTTGCCCCGATGACGCTTGGCAATAACCTTCAATCCCTGCGTCGATGCACTCGCCAAACCCATCTCACCTTCGACAACACCCGACATTTTTGCGTAGGCGTTGAGATTGAAACCCTGCCCCTGCAGCCATTTCAGTTCCCTGTGACCGGCCTGCCAGAGCGTTTTGATGCCTTGGGTGGCCCGCAGCCCCAAGCCCCCTAGACCTTCCACCGGGTTCAGACCGCTGAGGGTGGCCCGGAACAGGATGTCAGACGCCTTGAACGCTCGCGTTCCAAGCCGCTCAGTCAATTTGCCAGCCACCTTCGCCGCCGAACCCAGCCCCTTGCCGACTGGCACGACGAAACCAAAGATATCCAGCGCAAAATCGCGCACAGCAGCACCGACGTTTCCGTTGGCGGCATTCTCGATCGCGTTTTTGAGCGGAATCAAACCCGTGACAAAATCATGTCCGGCCTTGATCTGCGCCTCCTCATCTTCCACCGCCGTCGACCCGCGTGCGGCCGCTTTCATCGCTGCTGGGTCATACAGCAGGTGATTGGCCATGACCTCAGCAATCTGGCCGAAGCGAGGATGGTCGGCAGTCGGAACCGCGTCGTCCATCGCCTTTCGGTCCTCGGGCAAGTGCGGCGCATTGAGTTTTTCGGTCAATAAATCATGGGAGTACGTGCTCGGTCGCGGGGCAGTGCCTGAACGGTAAGCCTCGTAGTCCAGCCATTCGCCGATCCCTTTGGCTTGACGGGCTGCATACCCCTCAGGATCCGCCGCTCGGGGCGCTGGATTCGGCGGATTCCTGGGCAGGTCCTCGCGCTTTCGAATGAGCCCCTGCAACGGGAACAACTCATAGGACGCATGCTTGAAGTCGGCATAGGCCCGGCCAGTGTCACGCTTGTCCCTTGGGGTCAGGACCCGCATCCACAAACCGTAGCGCGCCACGGCGGCCTGCGCTTCGGCTTCGGACTCCAGCCCCTCGGCCTGGGCCTCACTGGCCTTGCGCAAGGAAAAAAACTCTACCTGGCCGGACGCGATGGTTTGCCTGTCGCTCAGCGGCAATTGCGAGAGTTGATGCGCAACCAATGTCGTGAGACTCGCCTTCAGGCCACTCACGTATGCATCGAATTGCTCATCGAAGATTTTTCCAACGTCAGGCAGCGGCGTGACCCTGTAATGCCGATTACCCAGGGAAAAATCGTGACGCACCCCTCGCGGGATACGGTCCATTTTGCCGGCCATGTAAATGTCCAGCAGTGAGTGCAGCTCACTCTCGCTGGCATCAATGTGGGTGATGCTGATGTTTGGGACTTCAAAAGAAACATCGTCTCCATAGGCTTTTTTCAGTTCGGCAAGCGCGATGTCTCTTCGGGTGGGCATCGTCGCGGCCAACTGACTTTGCGCCTTTTGCAGCCCGGCCATGGTTTCATTGAAGGCTGTCCGTAACCCATCCAGCTGTTCGGGCGTATACACCCTCTGCGGATTGGCCGGGACTCTGCCCTGGGCAATGCCCCAATCGACCAGCGCCTGCTCCTGGGCGTGACGCTCGACGATTGCCTGAGTCAGCGAGACCGGACCATGGCTCTCACGCGTCATCCACTCGCCAAAAGGAATGCACGCGGCAACACCCGGTATCGCGTGTTCGCTGGCCTCAACCACTGCCGTGAGCCTCATCCAGGCGGGTGACCCCACCACCAGATTGGCGGGCATATCAGGCACAAGAAAGGTCGGTGCCGCGCCCGCGAGCAGCAGCCAGGCCGCCGCAGGAGCCAAGGCGGAGGTGACTTTGCCCTGCGCCACCAAGTGCTGGCTCAATCGCTCCACTACCACGGCCGGGCTTACCCCCCAGTTGGCCGGCGCCAGCAAGTCATACCCGGCCACCTGCCCGCGTTGGCTGCCTGCGTGCGGGTCAAGCTCCAGCACCATCGCTGCCATCGCCCATTGAGCGGCGCTGGAAGGTGTAGCTACGCCGTCGAAAGCCGCCTCGAGTTTTTTCCCCAACGCTTGGACTTCGGGACTTTCAATCATCTGCTCAATCCGCTGCACGACGCCTGCGGGTCGACTTGAATCAACGTGTTTCTCCTGGAAGAGCGCGAACAAACCCTTGCCAGGCGAAACCTCGGCCAGGGTCTGCGAGACCATCGCCTGCAGCCGACGCGTTTGCTCTGCGTCCAGCGCAAGCGGCATGGACAAAAGGCCCCAGTAGTTGCCCCGTTCAGGCGGCTCGGGCAGAGGGTTTGAACTCGCGTAGAGCAGGTCTGCCAGTTGTTCCGGGGTGTGTGGAACATTCAAGCCGGACTCCCTTAGAAACCAGGCCACCGGCACTTGCGAAGCAGGCTCAAGCCGATTTTCGCGTCCAAACGTTGAAAGGGCATCGGCAGGCATCATCTGACGGTCCAACAAGGTTGCAACCTTCAGGCTCGGGTTTTCCAGCGCGGCCTTTTGCACCGCCCCCAAGGCCGTTATCAGGCTCTGCGTGTTGCGGGTATTGCCAAGCCGTTCTCTCGCTTCATCCAGGCTCTGTTCAGAGCTAGACAGTGACCTTTGCAGCGAGCGCCCAGGGTTTACCTGCACGGCTGCGGGTGGCGAGCTTGAATCATGGATTTGGATGGGTTCGCGCTGATGCCCTTCCCGAGGCAGGGGCGACTGAAGTTCAGGGCGAGATTGGCCAGGGAGGACGGTTGTAGGAATGGTGCGCATGAATTGCCCCTCACAGGCCCGTCGAGAGCGGGCCAAGGTTAGGAAAGGCCGGAGAGAGTTCCGGAATAACCTGAGTGCAATTTGGGGAAAAATCGGCGAGACGAAAATTTTAGAAGCTGTTTCACCCAGCCAAAACGGCATGGAATAGGTCAGTCACGGCGCCACCCGCTCACGCCGCATCCACCGCTCGAACGCCAGGGCATTCAACGGTCGGCTGATGAGATAGCCCTGGGCCGTGTCGCAGTTCCACTGTTTGAGCAACTTGAGACTAGGCTCGAACTCCACCCCTTCGGCCACCACCTTGAGCCCTAGGTTGTGGCTCATTTCGATGGTGGAGCGCACGATCACGCCGTCGCCCGTGGCGCTGTCGAGGTTGCGCACGAACGACTGGTCGATCTTCAACTCCTGCACCGGCAGGCGCTGCAATTGCGCGAGTGAGGAGTAGCCGGTGCCGAAGTCATCCACCGACAGGCTGATGCCACACCCGCGCAATTGCTCCAGCACGCTGAGGGCCTGCTGCGGGTTGTGCATGATCGCGCTTTCGGTGATCTCGAAAATCAGCTGCTGGGCGGGCACCTGGTAGTGCGCCAGCAAGGTGGTGACGCGGGTCGCCAGGTCATCATCGGCCAAGTCGTCCACCGAAATATTCACCGACAACTGAATCGACAGGCCGCGCTGCGCCCATTCGCCGATCTGGCGGATCGCTTCTTCGATCACCCACAAGGTCAGGCCACCCATGCTGCCGGTGCGTTCGGCCAGGGGGATGAACTCGGCGGGCGACACCAGCCCCAGCGTCGGATGCTGCCAGCGCAGCAAGGCTTCGGCCTGGCATACATGGCCGTGCTGCAGGTCGAGTTTGGGCTGGTAACACAGGTACAACTCGCGTTCGACGACCGCACGGCGCAGGTCGCGGATCAGGCTGATCTGGCGTTGGTGGGCAAGATCACGGTCCTGTTGGTAGATCTGCAGATAGCCCGGCAGCGTCGTGGCATCGTGACGCGCAATCGCGGCGCGACTGATCAACTCTTCCACCTGCTGGCCGTCGGCGGGGTACGCGGCGATGCCGATGCTGACCTCGTGGCGCACCTCGTCATTGCCGATGCGCTGGGGTTCGGTGAGCAGCGCGTAGAGGCGGTCGGCGCGGGTCACGGCGCGGTCGACTTCGGTGTTTTCCAGCAACAACAGAAATTCGCTGCCGGTGATGCGCGCCGCGGTATCGCTGGCCAGCAGGCTCATGGACAAACACCGGCTGGCTTCACGCATCATCTCCTCCACGCCCTCGGGGCCGAAGCCTTCGTTGATCACCCGGTAGTTCTCGATGCCCAAGTACAGCAACACCACCGGCCGCCGCGCACTGATCGCGCTGCCCAGGCGCTCCATCGCCAGCGCTCGGTTGGGTAGACCGGTGAGTGGGTCGTGCAGGGCGTTGTGGGCCAGTTGCCGCTCGCGCACGGCGATGCCGCTTTGCATGGCATTGAAGGCACGGGCCAGCAGGCCGAATTCATCATGGCTGCGCACTCGCACCGGCGTACGGTAATCCCCGGCACCAATGCGCCCGGCCGCCTCCACCAATGCATTGAGCGGGCGCGACACCCGACGCGCCAGGAACAACGCGCCGGCCAACGACACCACCAGCACCGCCAGGGCAATCCCGAGGAATTGCCGGTCGAGCGGCGCAAACGATTCCAGCGCGTGGTCCAGCGGGCTTTGCAGCAATACGCGCACCTCGTCGCCGTCGCGGGTGTTGGCCAGCGGCAACACTTGGCTGAGCACGCGCTGACCGTAAAACAGGTGGATCTGCGGTTCCGGGTTCAGTGGCGCCCCGTGCAGCAGACTCAGGGTGGCGGCCTGATAAGCGTCAGGCTGGGTGCTAAACAGTGGACCCGGCTTGCCATCCTGCACGCTGAGGAACGACACCTCCAGATTGCTCATGGAGCGCAGTTCATGGGCGAACAGTTGGTCCATGGGAAAGCCCATGACAATCCGCGCGATGGGCATCGGGTCGAAGACCTCATCCTGCACCAGCAAGTAAGGCCGCCCGTCCAGGGCGACGATCAGCATTTGCAGGCCACTGCGCCGCGCACGGCGCAAGGCATCGTCATACGGGAAAGACTGGCCACGCGTGAGAGCAGGCAAGGTACTGACCATGACCCGACCCTCCAGGCCCAGCACAAACACCTCACTGGAACGGATGCCCGTTCCATGTCGACGCAACGCCGCCAGAATCGGCACGGTCTTGCCCTCGGCCACCGCTTGCTTGAACGGGCCATCGACGGTGAGCCAGTCGAGACCGTATTGCAGGCGACGCCCGCGCAGGTCCAGCAAGCGCTCGAACACCTGGGTCCCGGTTTTCAATTGGACTTGCGCCTGATTCTCCACCGCACGGGCGGTGGCGGCCTTCACGGCGAAGTAAGTGGCGGCGACGACCACCAGCAGCAACAGCGCCAGCACCCCGGCAATCCGGGTTTGGAACGTATGGCGCCAGGCCATTGCAGTGCCCTCTGGCAGCGTTCGCCTCTTTCTGCCACTACGTCCTTTTGTCATGTGCATTCCTTGCGACAGCTGACCCGGCGTCAAAAAAATATCCATTTGGATGGAATATTTGGTTTAAGCAGATTAGCTGGGACAAGGCATAAGTGCACCCAATAAAACCTGGGATTTTACTGTCACTTTATTGGCGGCAGTGGCTTGGCTTGGTCAAACACAGCGCGCCCGCATGAAATCCCCCCACCTGCGTACCAGGTAGTTGTGTTCATCCATCACCGAGTTCCACACCGCGATATGCCCCATGCGCTGTTCATAAGAACCACCATCGCGCACCTCACCAACATCAATCAGCGGCAACCCATCGCTGCCCAGCAACTCCTCCCGTGCAGGCTTGCCGGCGTACCAGTAATCCCACTCCGCAGCGCTCAGGTGATCACGGCTGCGCGCCGGGTTGCCGATGTAGTAACCCTGGCGGGCCATGACCGCGCCGGGCCAGCCGGACAGCCACCAATTGAGGTAGGCATAGGCTGCATCCAGCACCGGGCCTTTGGCATGACGCGACAGTGACAACCCACCAAACCAGGCACGATAGCCCTCGCGGGGCACCGCCAGGCGGTATTTCACGCCGGCGCGGTGCAGGCGCATCAGGGTTGGCGACCACAGGCTCTGGATATCGACGTTCGGGCTGAGCATCAACTGCGCCGCCTCTTCATCGTCCGACCAGAACGCGGCAAAGTGCCCTTCCTTTTGCTTGCGTACCAGGATGTCGGCCAGCACATCGATCTCTTCGATGCTCATGTTGCCGATGTCGTTGAAGTGCGCCAGCCCCGCGCCCTGCACCGCCAACGCCGCATCCAGCGCACCGATGGCGGCGTCGCTTTGCAGTGCCGTGCGGGCACGCCAGGCCGGGTCCAGCAGCCACCCCCAGCTTTCGTTGCCGTGGCAAAAACCCTCGGGCAGGCGCTCGGGGCGGTAGGCAAAACTGTCCGCGTTGTGGGTCAGGGGCAGCATGCTGATGCGTTCGGTGACGGTGCTGCCCAGGCTGCCATCGTGCTGCACGAACAACCGCTCACTGGGCACACTGCCGCTGCCCAGCCGGTCGTTGGGTGACAGGCGACCGCGCTTGGGCAAGTCGTTGATCTCGTGCCACAGCGCGATGCGCCGAGTGTCGATGGGCTGGATCGCCCGGGCCGGCCACACGAAGTCGACGTTGTGAAACCACTGGTCGTAGAGGTCGTAGCTGTCGGGCTGCATCACCGCAATGCGCTGGGCTTGTTCGACATCATGCACCTGATACACCAAGCGAATGCCCAGCTCCTGCTCGGCGCGTACGCGCAGGGTTTCAAGCAAGGTGACCGAGGTACCGAGGACACGCAGTGTGATCATTGGGCGAACCGTCGCGAGAACACATCAAAGGAGCGGCGCAACAGGGCCGGGTCCAGGCCCCGCAGGATAAACACCAGGCGCGATTGCCGGTCGGTGCCCGGCCACGCAGGCAAGTGCACCGGAGCATGCAGGCAGTGCTGCACGCCATGAATGACGATGGGGGCGTTGCTGGCGTTCACGTTGAGCAGTCCTTTGACGCGAAGGATTCGTTCGCCGTGGCATCTTAACAGCATCGACAGCCACACCCCGAAGCCCACCCAGTCCAGCGGCTGGTCGAACGTCAGGCTGCACACTTGCGCCGCACCGTGGGTGGCGGTGGCGGTTTGATGCAGTTGCCAACGGCTGACTTCCACCGCAGGCTCGGCGCTGCGCAGGCCTTCGCCGAGCAGCAACTGGTCGCCGCTGTGAATGTCATGGGTATCGAGGATCGGCGTGCCGGCGTTGAGGGCCTGCAAGTGCGCACGCAGTGGCTCGCAGTCGCCCGCCAGGTCGGTCTTGCTCAGCAGCAAACGGTCGGCCGCCGCCACCTGGGCCAGCCATTCCGGGTGCAGGCGCTCTTGCAGGGCCGCGTGGCTGGCGTCGACCAAGGTGATCACCAGGCCGACATGAAAACGCCCACGCAATTGCACATCGTTGTTCAGGGTGGCGAGGATCGGCGCCGGATCGGCCAGGCCGGTGGTTTCCAGGATCACCCGTTTGAACGCGGGTATTTCGCCTCGCTCGCGGCGTTGCAACAGGCCGAGCAACGCGTCCTTGAGCTCGCCACGGATCGAGCAACAGATACAGCCGCTGGGCAGCAGCACGGTGTCCGGGGCGACTTCTTCCACCAGCAGATGGTCGATGCCGACGTCACCGAATTCGTTGATCAACAACGCCGTGTCGCCGAGGCTTTCACCTTGCAGCAGGCGCTTGAGCAAGGTGGTCTTGCCGCTGCCGAGGAAGCCGGTGATGACATTTAGAGCAATGCTCATATTTACCTCCGCCCCCTGTAGGAGCGAGCTTGCTCGCGCCTACAGGGGGGTGTTTTCCAGGTGGTCAAGTAGACGCGGGTCGAGGGGATCCAATGGGCGGCCGAGCATGGTTTCGGCTGCCTGCCAGAGTTGATCCAAGCCGCTCGCCAACGCCTGTTTACCGGTGGCACCCAACAGCAAGTACGAGGCGCCTTGGAAGTCCTCGACCTTGAGCCGGAACACCGCCAGCACCTGGTTGATCGCGGCGATACGGCGCAGGCGCTCGCGGCGGCGGGGCAATTCGTCGCCCAAGGGGTCGCTCCAGTGCAGGTCTTCGCCGAGCAATCCGCAGAGTCCGCACATGGCTACACCTCACTCATGGCATGACATCGCCGGAGTTCGGGCCCAGGGTCTGGCCGACGAACAGGTTACCGCCCGGTTCGCTGGCGAGCAGCACCGCGGTGGGTGCGACTTCGTCGGCCAGGCCGAAGCGGCCCAACGGCAGTTCGGCGGCCTTGGCGCGCTTCCAGTCGTCGCTGATGCCGCCGACCAACGGGGTTTCAATCGGGCCTGGGGCAATGGCGTTGACCAGCACGTTGTCCTTGGCCACTTCCAGCGCCAGGGACTTGGTAAACCCGATCACCCCAGCCTTGGCCGCCGCGTAGTGAGTCAGTTCGGCGCCGCCCTTGATGCCCAGTTGCGAGGCCACATTGATGATCCGCCCCCAGCGCTGTGCAACCATGTGGGGCAATGCGCGCTGGCTGGCGACGAACACACTGGTGAGGTCGACGCGCAGCATGTCGTTCCACATCTCGATGGACAGATCAACGCAGCGCGCCTGGGTGAGCATGCCGGCGTTGTTGACCAAAATGTCGATGCCACCGAAGTGTTCGACGCAACGGTCGACACTGGCTTGAGCGCCTTCGACCGTGCCGACATCGGCCAGGCATTCAAAGACCTCGGCACCGAGGTTGCGGCAGGTGATTGCAGTTTCGGCGAGGCTGGCGGCATTGCGATCGGCCAATAACAAACGCGCGCCTTCAACAGCGTAGGCGCGAGCGATGGCGGCACCGATGCCGCTGCCGGCGCCGGTGATGACGGCCCGGCGGTTAGTCAGTTGGTTCATGCAAAAACTCCTGGAAAAATCCACTTGCAATGTGGGAGGGGGCTTGCTCCCTCCCACATTTTGATCGAGTACACCTGTTAGTCAGGCCAGCGCACGGTCAGGCCGCCGTCGATAACGATGCTCTGCCCGGTGAGGTAGCTCGACGCCTCACTGGTCAAGAACTGCACCAGCGACGCCACTTCATCCGCGCGCCCTACCCGCCCCAACGGAATCGCCCGCGCCGCTTTCGCCAAGCCTTCGGGCCCCAGCGAGTTCTTCGCATCCAGCGACTGCGGCGTCTCGATCAAGCCTGGGATCACCGCATTGCAGCGAATGCCCAGGCCCGCCAATTCCACTGCCAGCGACCGGCACAAACCCGGCACACCGGCCTTGGCGGCGGCGTAGTGCGAGTGCTCCTGCCAGCCATACACGCCACCGGCAATCGAGGAAATCGCCACCAGCGCGCCGCCCTCCTTCATATGCCGCGTGGCCGCACGGAAGGTGCGCATCACCCCGGTGAGGTCGACGTTGAGCATCTCGTCCCACAGTACATCGGTCATCTCCAGCAGCGGTGCGCGGCGCAGCAAACCGGCGTTGGCGACCGCATAGTCCAGCCGGCCGAAATGCTGCACGGCCTGGGCGGCCAGGGCGTCCACCGAAGCGCTATCACCAACGTCCAGCGGCAACATCAGGCACTCGCCGCCGGCCTGTTCCACCAGGGCAACGGTGGTCTGTGGATCATGGGGGTCGGCCGGGTAATACCCGCCGACCACCGCCACGCCAACCCGTGCATAGGCCACGGCGAGGGCTTGGCCGATGCCGCTGGCGGCGCCGGTAATCAAGGCAACTTTACGGCTCATCAAACACTCCTTACTGAACGGTTTCCGGACGCACGTGGCGTGCGGCAAACATCAACATGCCGGACAGGAAGCACGGCACTGCGCCAAACCACAGCGCGGCGGTCTGCCAGTCGCTGCCGGCGGACAACACTTGGGTGGCACCAAAGCCTGCGACCACTGCGCCAATCGGGCCCATCGCATGGATGATCGCGCCACCGGTGGCACGGATGCTGGTGGGGAAACTTTCGCTGATGAAGAACAACGCCGCCGAGTACGGCCCGATCAGGAAGAACAGGCCCAGGCTGTACAGCCCGACCACCATCGCCATGTTGCTCGGGCCAAACAGCATGCCGGCGAACGCCAGGCCGCCGAGCATCCAGCCCAGGCCGATCACATTGCGGCGACCGATTTTGTCGCCCATCCAGCCGTGGCTGAGGTAACCGCAGTAACCCACCAGGTTCGACAGCACCAGGATGATCAGCGAGTTCTCGAACGAGATGTGGTGCACGCTGACGATCACCGAAGTACCCAACACGCTGAACACCTGGATCGCCGCCCAGTTGAGCAGCAGCGCGGCGCCGATCACCAGCGTGGCGCGGCGGGCCGGGCCACGGAACGCCGCTTTAAGGCCGGCCTTGCTGTGTTCGTCGTAATCCACGCCGTAGGTCACGGCGACGTTCTGCGCGTCCTTTACCGCGCCGCTTTTACGCAGCTCGCTGATGCGCTGGTGGATCTGGAACTGCGGGCTCTCCTTGAGCTTGCGCGCCATGATTGCGATCACCACCGCCGGGATTGCGGCGAAGATGAAGCAGCCCTGCCAGCCAATGATCGGCAGCAGCAACGCGGTCAACCCGGCGGCGATCAACGCACCGACCGGCCAGCCGCCCTGCACCAGGCTGTAGATGAACCCGCGACGCTTGGTCAGGCGCGGGTCTTGCGATGCGCCATACAGTTCGGTCAGATAGGTGGCGTTGACCGTTTCCTCGGCATACCCCAGGCCACCCAGCGAACGGATCAGAATCAGCGGCGACTTGCCCCACGCGCCGCCGATCGCCGTCAGCGCCGAGCACAGCGCAGAACCGGCCACGGTGAAAATAATCCCTTTGCGGCGCCCCAATTTATCGACGATAGGGCCGATGGCCAGGGCGACCACGGCGGTACCCACCGCCACCCACGTCGCGATTTCAGCTTGCTCCACTTCACCCCAGCCAAAGTGTCGGCCGATCTCCGGCAACAGCGTGCCGAACAGGATGAAGTCGTACACCGCAAACACCCAGGCGAAAAACGCGATCCAGGTGGCGAAGCGCACTTCCTGGGACGTCAGTTGCCGGGGTTTCCAGCCAGTCAGGTCAAGCTTGTTGTAGATGGACATAAATCGCGCCTCAAGGGTGGGGGCTGAAGGTCAGGTACGCGGTTGGCGGCGGATAAAGTCATCGGCGATTTCGTCGAAGGTGACGAAGCGCACGCCGGCATGGCTCTGGATGTGTTCGATCAAACGCTCAAGCATCAACAGCACTTGCGGGCGGCCGGACACGTCGGGGTGGATGGTCATGGTGAACACCGCGTGTTCGTGTTCGCGGTAGACCCAATCGAACTGGTCGCGCCACATTTCTTCGAGGTGGCGCGGGTTGACGAAGCCGTGGCTGTTGGGGGCTTTCTTGATGAACATCATCGGCGGCAGATCGTCCAGGTACCAGTTGGCCGGGATCTCTACCAAGTCGGTTTCTTCGCCGCGCACCAGGGGTTTCATCCAGGTGTCGGGGTGCTGGCTGTAGTCGATCTTGGTCCAGGTGTCGCCCTTGCGCACGTAGTACGGATGGAAGTCGTTGTGCATCAGGCTGTGGTCGTACTTGATGCCTTTTTTGAGCAGCAGTTCGTTGGTGACCTTGCTGAATTCCCACCATGGGGCGACATAGCCAGTGGGGCGTTTGCCAGTGACCTGGGTGATCAGCTCGATGGATTTATCGAGGACGATTTCTTCCTGCTCGGCGGTCATCGCAATCGGGTTTTCGTGGCTGTAGCCATGCACGCCGATTTCGTGACCCGCGTCGGCCACGGCCTTCATTTGCTCGGGAAAGGTTTCCATCGAGTGGCCGGGGATAAACCAGGTGGTGCGCAGGCCGTAGCGTTCGAACAATTTGAGCAGGCGCGGCGCGCCGATTTCACCGGCGAACAGGCCGCGGGAAATGTCGTCGGGCGAGTCTTCACCGCCGTAGGAGCCGAGCCAGCCGGCGACGGCGTCAACGTCGACGCCAAATGCACAGAGAATGTCTTTAGCCATGATGTGTCTCCTTAAACGTTAAGTACGGATTCGACGGACAAGGCCGCACGCAGCAAGCGTGCGTCCTCCCCCGTCGGGGCGCTGAGCAGCAGCCCGGTGGGCAGGCCCTGGGCATCGCGGCCGCTGGGCAGGCTGACGCCTGGCATATCCAGCAGACTGCCGGGCATGGTCAGGCGCAGGGTGGCGAGGTTGGTGCTGATGAACAGGTCGTCGTCGACTTCCAGCGGTGCCAGTGGCGGCGCGACGTGGGCCACGGTAGGCGTGATCAGGACCGCGCCGTCGAGGTCGTCGAGCAGTTGCTGTTGCAGGCGGCTGCGCGCAGAGGTCAAGTGGATAAGTTGGCTGGCCGGCAGCGCGCGGGCGGCTTCGAGGCGACGGCGCACGCGGGGGTCGAGTTGCTCGGCATCGGCGCTGTCGAGCAAGGCTTGGTGCTGGGCGAAGGCTTCGAAGGAACCGAGCCAGCCATGCTGTTTGATCAGGTCCAGGGTGGCCTGGAAGGTCGGGCATTCACGTTCTTCGATCAGCGCACCTTGGGCCTTGAGTTGCTCCACGGCGCGCAGCAGGTTGTCGCGCACAGCGGGCTCAACGTCCTGTTGCGCCAACACAAAGCGCTGGCCCTTGAGGCTGCGGGCGCTGTGGGTGTGGCTGCGACCGTGGAGCAGGTCGTCGATGGCCAGCGCATCGCGCACGCTGCGGGTCAGCGGGCCCAGGCTGTCGAGGGTGTGCGCCAGAGGGAATACGCCATCGCGGCTGTAGCGTCGGCTGCTGCTGCGATACCCCACCAGGCCATTGAGCGCCGCAGGGATGCGGATGGAGCCAGCGGTGTCGGTGCCCATGGCGATCGGCACGATGCCGGCGGCCACGGCCACGGCCGAACCCGAGGACGAGCCGCCAGGAATACGCGCTTTGTCCGTGCCATGAGGATTGTGCGGCGTGCCGAAATGCGGGTTCAAGCCCAGGCCGGAATAGGCCAGTTCGCTGAGGTTGGTCTTGCCGACGCTGACCATCCCGGCGCGGCACAGCAGGCCCACGCTCGGTGCGTCGAGCAAGGCGCCAGGCGCATGGCGGCGGTAAGCGGCGCCAGCGGTGGTGATGCTGCCGGCCACGTCGAACAGGTCTTTCCAGGCCAGGGGCACGCCATCGAACAGGCTCAACGGTTGCCCGGCACGCCAGCGGGCGGCAGATGCTTCGGCTTCTCGACGCGCGCGCTCAGTGGTCAGCGAGATGAATACACTGGCCGACCGGCTTGCTTGGTCGAGTGCCTGTTCGAGGGCTTGCACTGGATCGCTGTGACCGCTGGCGAAATCCTCGGCCATTGACGTGGCGTCTGACATCGAAGGAAACCTCATAAAACGTACATATTAATAAAATGTACGTTTTACAAAGGCAGCTTTCGTGCCAGTCTTTGCGCAACGGGTTGGCGGTGATAAAGGTTTTATCCCAAGACCTGCGGGATAGATGACTTTTTAGTAAGCAAATAAATCTTGCGCAGTCGGGCCGATGAGCCCCAAATGAAATAATGTATCTTTTATTAATAAGTACATTTTGGTGCAGAAAAGTAACATTCTCCTGAATGGGGCCCCATAAAAGTGCCGCTGACGTAGCGCGGAGTGACAGGCGCATCTATGAGAGAATCCCCGGCCACCGTCCTACGTGTCCCAGAACGCTTTAACTCAGAGAACGCGATGAAAGCAGTGTCCGCCTCGGCTTCCCGTTACGCGATGATTCACCAGGTGTTGCGTGACGCGATCGTCAACGGTACCGCCCGCCACGGGCTCGTCCTGCTGGAGGCGCCGCTGGCCGAACTGTTTGGCACCAGCCGCGTGCCGGTGCGCAAGGCGCTGGACTTGCTGCATGCCGAAGGCTTGATCTGCCGCTTCAACGGCCGGGGTTACCTGATCAACCCCGAAGGCCTGGCCTTGGAGCCGCTGCGCCTGCCCCTGAGCCATGCGCACCTGGGCCTGAACGGTGAGGCGGAACTGGTGGACACGCGGCCATTGGGCGAGCGCATCGTCGATGAGATCGGCGCGGCGCTGTCCACCTGCATCGCCTTCGGCCATTACCGCCTGGACGAACAGGCCGCCGCCGAGCACTACGGCGTCAGCCGCGCAGTGGTACGTGAAGCGCTGATGCGCCTGCGCGACCGTGGCCTGGTGGAAAAAGAGCCCTACTCCCAATGGCTGGCCGGGCCGTTGACCGCCCGGGAAGTCACCGAAGACTACGAACTGCGCGCCTGCCTGGAACCCGAAGCCTTGCGCCAAAGCGCTCCGGGCCTCGACCGCGAGATGCTCGAAGCCATGTTGCAACGGGTGCTGGTTGCGCAGGACGGCCCCGAATGCAGCCTCGAAGCCATCGAGCAAATCGAAGAGGACTTGCACCAGCGTTGCCTGGCCGGCCTGCAGAATCGCAAGATCGCGGCGCTGATTCGCCAGGGCCAGAGCCCGATGATCATCAGCCGGATTTTCTACCGTTTGCTAGGGATCGGCGCGGACCCGGCGATGCTCGCTGAACACCGCTTGATTCTGGAACTGCTGCTGCATGGCGCATTTGACGCCGCAGCGCTGAATTTGCGCGAGCACCTGCAACGGGCACGTCAGCGGATGCTGCAACGTTTGAAAGTGCTCTCGGTGCTGCCCGAGCAGCCGCTGCCTTCCTACCTGCACAAAATCAGCTGATTCAACATGGACCACATGCGGGAGGGGATTGCCCTCCCACATGTGGATGTGCGGTGTATCGAAGAAATCGTGCAATTTGTTGCTAACTAAGCCCCCCCATTGAAACCACCGCTGCCCCGCCCCATCTAACCTGCATACTTCCTTATGCAGGTGCCCCATGAGCGACCAGCAAGAATTCCCCGATTACGACCTCAACGACTACGCCGACCCCGAAAACGCTGAATCCACCTCATCCAATACCGGCCTGGCCCTGCCTGGGCAAAACCTGCCGGACAAGGTGTATATCATCCCGATCCACAACCGGCCCTTCTTCCCGGCGCAAGTGCTGCCGGTGATCGTCAACGAAGAACCGTGGGCCGAGACCCTGGAGCTGGTGAGCAAATCCGACCACCACTCCCTCGCCCTGTTCTTCATGGACACGCCGCCGGAAGATCCGCGCCACTTCGACACCTCCGCGCTGCCGCTGTACGGCACGCTGGTGAAGGTGCACCACGCCAGCCGCGAGAACGGCAAGCTGCAATTCGTCGCCCAGGGCCTGACCCGCGTGCGCATCAAGACCTGGCTCAAGCACCACCGCCCGCCATACCTGGTGGAAGTCGAATACCCGCACCAGCCCACCGAGCCGACCGACGAGGTCAAGGCCTACGGCATGGCGCTGATCAATGCGATCAAGGAACTGCTGCCGCTCAACCCGCTGTACAGCGAAGAGTTGAAGAACTACCTCAACCGCTTCAGCCCCAACGACCCGTCGCCGCTCACCGATTTCGCCGCCGCGCTGACCTCCGCCACCGGTAACGAACTGCAGGAAGTGCTGGACTGCGTGCCCATGCTCAAGCGCATGGAAAAAGTCTTGCCGATGCTGCGCAAGGAAGTCGAAGTCGCGCGCCTGCAAAAAGAGCTCTCCGCCGAGGTGAACCGCAAGATCGGCGAACACCAGCGCGAGTTCTTCCTCAAGGAACAGCTCAAGGTGATCCAGCAGGAGCTGGGCCTGACCAAGGACGACCGCAGCGCAGACGTCGAACAGTTCGAGCAACGGCTGGAAGGCAAGGTATTGCCGGCCCAGGCGCAGAAACGTATCGATGAAGAACTGAACAAGCTGTCGATCCTGGAAACCGGCTCGCCGGAATACGCGGTCACACGCAACTACCTCGACTGGGCCACCTCGGTGCCGTGGGGCGTGTACGGCGAGGACAAACTCGACCTGAAACACGCGCGCAAGGTGCTGGATAAACACCATGCCGGCCTGGATGACATCAAGAGCCGCATCCTCGAGTTCCTCGCGGTGGGCGCCTATAAAGGCGAAGTCGCCGGCTCCATCGTACTGCTCGTCGGCCCGCCGGGCGTGGGCAAGACCAGCGTGGGCAAATCCATCGCTGAATCCCTGGGCCGGCCGTTCTACCGTTTCAGCGTCGGCGGCATGCGCGACGAGGCCGAGATCAAGGGCCATCGCCGCACGTACATCGGCGCCCTGCCCGGCAAGCTGGTGCAGGCGCTCAAGGATGTCGAGGTGATGAACCCGGTGATCATGCTCGACGAGATCGACAAGATGGGCCAAAGCTTCCAGGGCGACCCGGCCTCGGCGCTGCTGGAAACCCTGGACCCGGAGCAGAACGTCGAATTCCTCGACCATTACCTCGACCTGCGCCTGGACCTGTCCAAAGTGCTGTTCGTGTGCACCGCCAACACCTTGGACTCGATCCCAGGCCCGCTGCTGGACCGCATGGAAGTGATTCGCCTGTCGGGCTACATCACCGAAGAAAAAGTCGCCATCGCCAAACGCCACCTGTGGCCAAAACAGCTGGAAAAAGCCGGCGTGTCGAAAAACACCCTGACCATCAGCGACGGTGCCTTGCGGGCACTGATCGACGGCTACGCCCGCGAAGCCGGCGTGCGTCAGTTGGAGAAACAACTGGGCAAACTGGTACGCAAGGCGGTGGTCAAGTTGCTGGATGCACCGGACTCGGTGATCAAGATCGGCAACAAGGACCTGGAAAGCTCCCTCGGCATGCCGGTGTTCCGTAACGAGCAAGTGCTGTCCGGCACTGGCGTGATCACCGGCCTGGCGTGGACCAGCATGGGCGGCGCGACGTTGCCGATCGAAGCCACACGCATCCACACACTTAACCGCGGTTTCAAGCTCACCGGGCAGTTGGGTGAAGTGATGAAGGAGTCTGCCGAAATTGCCTACAGTTACATCAGCTCCAACCTGAAGTCGTTTGGCGGTGATCCGAAGTTCTTCGATGAAGCCTTCGTGCACTTGCACGTTCCCGAGGGTGCTACGCCGAAGGATGGCCCAAGTGCGGGCGTGACCATGGCCAGTGCGCTGCTGTCGCTGGCGCGTAACCAGGCGCCGAAAAAGGGCGTGGCCATGACTGGCGAGCTGACGTTGACCGGGCATGTGCTGCCGATTGGCGGCGTGCGCGAGAAGGTGATTGCGGCGCGGCGTCAGAAGATTCACGAGCTGATTCTGCCGGAGCCCAATCGCGGTAGCTTTGAAGAGTTGCCGGAGTATCTGAAGGAAGGTATGACGGTGCATTTTGCCAAGCGCTTTGCAGATGTGGCGAAGGTGCTGTTCTGACAAACTTCTAGCGTCTGTGAAGGCCTCTGTGGTGAGCGGGCTTGCCCCGCGCTGGGTGGCGAAGCCGCCCCTGAAAAACGCTGCGCGCTGTCAGACAAAACGTGGCGTTTGGTTTTGGGCCCGCTACGCAGCCCAGCGCGGGGCAAGCCCGCTCACCACAACAAGCAAGCTCACACTCACTTCTGTCATTTCCCACCTGTCACACCTTGGCTCATCTTCGGTTATGCTCGGCCTTCGTCGCCAAACAACGGAGCCCTCATGACCGCTGCCCGCCTGCTTCTCCCCTTGAGCCTTGCCCTGCTGGCCGCCTGCGCCAGTGCACCGAAGCAAAACATCACCGTGGACAACCAGAGCGCCTGCCCGCTCCAGCTTAAAAGCGGACAAAACCTGATCCTCAGCCTGCCGAGCAACCCCACCACCGGTTATCGCTGGGCCATCCAGGATTCCGCCGGCGGCGTGTTGCGGGCGCTGAGCCCTGAGGTGTACAGCAGCTCGGAGTCCGGTGTGATCGGCGGTGGCGGCCAATCCACCTGGCGCTTCCAGGCGTTTACCGCCGGCCAGGGGCGTCTGCGCCTGACCTCCCAGCAGCCTTGGGAGCCGGAAGCCGAACCGGCCGAGACGTTCGACTGCGCCATTACGGTGAACTGATATGCCGTGGCTGATTCTTGCGTTGATGGGCGCCGCCACGTTTATCTATGGTTTGAGCACCCACGCGATGTTGCTGTGCCTGCTGGTCAAGCCGCTGCCGGTGCTGGCGCTGCTGGGCTGGCTGCATGATGCACCGCCCAGCGACTATCGACGCTGGATCAGCCTGGGGCTGATTTTCTCGCTGGTGGGCGATGTGTTGCTCGCCTGGCCGGGCGACCTGTTTATCTTCGGTCTTGGTGCGTTTCTGTTTGCGCACCTGGCGTACCTCAAGGCCTACCTCAGCGACTGCCGTCGCTTGGCGCTGTTGCCGTTGGTACTCGCACTGGGCGTGGGCGCGATTCTGCTGAGCATCCTGATTGCCCACGGGCTCGGCGACTTGCTGATACCGGTGGTGGTTTACGCCTTGGTGATCAGCGCCATGCTCTGGCGGGCGCTGGCACGCTTGGGCAGCGACGTGCCGAAACGCTCGGCACTGTTGGCGGCGGCGGGCGCGTTGTCGTTTGTGTTTTCCGACACACTGATTGGTATCAATCGCTTCGTGGTGGCCTTCGAGGCGGCGCCGTATTTGTTGATCGCTACCTACTGGCTTGGCCAGTGGGGGATCACCGCATCAGCATTCACCCAGAAACAGCAGTGGTCTTGATAGCCTGGGGCGGCTGCGCAGCCCAGCGCGGGGCAAGCCCGCTCACTACAAATCAGACAACCCGCGCATCCGACGGCCAACTTGGCTAAAATGCTGGCCTTTCCCCTGTCGTCGCCGGAACAACCGTGAGCAAAGAACCCGATCGCCTATTCGCCCAGCCCCTGCCCCAGGTGCCGGACTTCGCCTTTAACGAGGACGTGGTGCGGGTGTTCCCGGACATGATCAAGCGCTCGGTGCCGGGTTACCCGACCATCGTCGAAAACCTCGGCGTACTCGCGGCGCAGTTTGCCCAACCCAACAGCGTGCTGTACGACCTGGGTTCATCCCTGGGCGCAGTGACTCAAGCCCTGCGCCGCCATGTGCGCACCGATGGCTGTCGCGTGATCGCTGTGGATAACTCGGCGGCCATGGTCGAGCGCTGCCGCGAATACCTCAATGGCCAGGACTCGATGTTCCAGGAGTTGCTGCCGGTCGAGGTGATCGACGGCGACATCCTTGCGTTGCAGTTCCAACCGGCCTCGGTGGTGGCGTTGAACTTCACCCTGCAATTTATCGCGCCCGACGAGCGGCTGGCCTTGCTGTCGCGTATTCGTCAGGCGCTGCTGCCGGGCGGTGCATTGATACTCTCGGAGAAGCTGCGCTTCAACGATGTTGAGGAACACGCGCTGCTTACCGAGCTGCACGTCGCATTCAAACGCGCCAACGGCTACAGCGAACTGGAAATCGCCCAGAAGCGCAGCGCCATCGAAAACGTCATGAAGCCCGACAGCCTCGAAGAACACCGCGAACGCCTGCTGGCGGCCGGGTTCTCGAAAGTCGTGCCGTGGTTCCAGTGTCTTAACTTTGCCTCGTTGATTGCCTTGCCATGATTGATTTGTCCCCCCTCGCCCGCCACTTGGTCGGCACTCCCCTGGCCGTGTGGGCCCAGGGCCTGCAAGCGCAGCTCGACAGCAAGATGGAGAAAGGTCACGGCGACCTGGAGCGCTGGCAAAGTGCGTTGGACGCGCTGCCGCAGATCCAGCCCAGCGACGTCGACTTGCTCAATGACCTGGTGCTGGACACCGACTGCGACGACGAAACCCGCACGCAGATGCGCACGGCGTTGATGGGCCTGAGCCCGTGGCGCAAAGGCCCGTTCCACCTGTTCGGCGTGCACGTGGACACCGAATGGCGCTCGGACTGGAAGTGGTCGCGCGTGGCGCCGCACCTGGACCTGAAAGGCAAACGCATTCTCGATGTCGGTTGCGGCAACGGTTACTACATGTGGCGCATGCTCGGCGCCGGTGCCGACAGCGTGATTGGCGTGGACCCGAACTGGTTGTTCTTCTGCCAGTTCCAGGCCGTGCAACGCTACCTGTGCGAACCCAAGGCCTGGCACCTGCCGTTCCCGTTTGAGGACTTGCCGGCGAACCTGGAAGGTTTCGACACGGTGTTTTCCATGGGCGTGTTCTACCACCGCCGCTCGCCCATTGAGCACCTGTTGGCATTGAAGGACACACTGGTAAAAGGCGGCGAACTGGTCCTGGAAACCCTGGTGGTGGAAGGCGATGAGCAGCAAGTGCTGATGCCGCAAGACCGCTACGCACAGATGCGCAACGTATGGTTCCTGCCGTCGGTGCCGGCGTTGATGCTGTGGCTGCGCCGCGCCGGGTTCAGCGATGTGCGCTGCGTGGATGTCAGCGTGACTACGGTGGAGGAACAGCGCGGGACGGAGTGGATGAAGTATCAGTCCCTCAGCGACTTCCTCGACCCCGAGGACCACAGCAAGACGATCGAAGGGCTGCCGGCGCCGATGCGGGCAGTGATCATCGCTAAAAAGTAACCGCTAATCTCCCTGAAAAAATGGAGATTAAAAATGTGGGAGGGGGCTTGCTCCTCCCACATTTGCTCATCAGTGTTCTTTAGAGCGGGGGCTTAGCCCGGCGGGCCTTGAAGAATTCGCTCAACACCGTGCCGCACTCTTCGGCCAGCACCCCACCTTCAAACAACACCCGATGGTTGAGAAACCCCTGGGTAAAAAACTGCCCCTGGCTCTGCACAATCCCCGCCTTGGGCTCCAGTGCGCCATACACCACCCGCGCCACCCGCGAATGCACGATCAAACCGGCGCACATGCTGCACGGCTCCAGCGTCACATACAGCGTGCTGCCCACCAGCCGATAGTTGCTGATCGCCTGGGCGGCGGCGCGGATGGCGACCATCTCGGCATGGGCACTGGGGTCGTTGCCGCTGATCGGGCAGTTGAAGCCTCGGCCGATAATTTCACCGTCTTGCACCAACACCGCGCCCACCGGCACTTCGCCCAGGGCGGCGCCTTGGGCGGCGAGGGCCAGGGCTTCGCGCATGAAGTCCTGGTCGCGGCTACGGTCGATGATCGCCACAGGGCGAATCTGGCGCATCACGCCACCTCGATGGCGGCCATCAGGCCGGTTTCCATATGGTCGATCACGTGGCAGTGGAACATCCACACCCCCGGGTTATCCGCCACCAACGCGACGCGGGCGCGCTCGTTCTTGCCCAGCAGGTAGGTGTCGGTGAAATACGGGATCACCTTGTGGCGGTTCGAGCCGATCACCTTGAAACTCATGCCGTGCAGGTGGATCGGGTGTTGGTACTGGGTCATGTTCTTCAATTCGAAAATGTAGCTCTTGCCCAGTTCCAGCTTGGCGATCGGGCGGTCGGCGCAGGTCTTGTCGGTGATGTCCCAGGCCTGGCCGTTGATCTGCCAAAGGCTCGGCGGCTTGCCGTTCTCGACATTGACCGACACCGAGCCGACCCACTCGAAATTGAAGTTGAGTTTTTCTGCATTGGCCAGGTCCGGCTCGGCGACTGGGTTTGCCGGCAGCGCGGGCGGCCATTCGGTGGGCGCATCGGTAGTGGCCACTGAGCGGAAAGTGCCCAGGCGCACCGGGCCGTTACGGATCGACAGTTCTTCGCCCGCCGGCGGTGCCTTGATCGCCAGGCAGATGCGCATGCCCGGGCCCAACCAGTATTCCTTGCCCAACGGGCGCGGCTCGATGGGGTTGCCGTCCAGTGCATAGATCTGCGCTTCGACGCCGGGAATGTTGATGCGATAGGTCAGGGTGTTGTCGAGGTTGAGCAGGCGCACGCGGGTGATCTGCCCGGCAGGCAGGTCGATGACCGCCTGGGGCACACCGTTGATGGTCGACAGACGCCCCGCCGTGCCGCCACGGGCCGCTTCGCGGGGAATGCTGAATTCGACAAAGCCACCCTCTTCGTCGATGTGCCAGTTCTTCAAGCTCAGGGTGCGTTCGTATTTGAATCCGGTGGGTTCGCGCTCTTCCACGATCAGCGGTCCGACCAGGCCACGGCCCAACTCTTCGCTACTGCTCACATGGGGGTGATACCAGTAGCTGCCGGCGTCGGGCACGCGGAATTTGTAATCGAAGTACTCGCCGGGCAGCACCGGCAACTGCGAGACGTAGGGCACGCCGTCCATTTCCAGCGGCAGGCGGATGCCGTGCCAGTGGATGGTGGTGGCGACCGGCAGATGATTGATAAAACGCACCCGCAGCCATTCACCCTGGCGCACACGCAACTCGGTGCCCGGCGCCGAGGGGCCGAACGCCCAGGCCTGGGTCTTGTGGCCCGGTACCAGTTCCACGTCCAAGGGCGCGGCGATCAGTTCGTAATCGTGCCCCGCTTCGGACTCGGCGACTTTCCCCAGCCAGTAGCGGTAGGCGCCACCGGCACCGACGCCCACTACGGCCAGGCCTGCAAGACCACCCAGGATTTGTCGACGGGAAAAGGATCGGGACACAACAACCTCACGTATCTGCCGCAGGCACACGGCCTGCAAAGGGCAGATACGATACACCTGCATCGGCTAAACAGTAAGGCTTCGCATGTGGGAGGGGGCTTGCCCCCGATAGCAGTGTGTCAGCCACCACCTTTATGGCTGATACACCGCTATCGGGGGCTAGCCCCCTCCCACATTGGATTTTCAGTGTTTTTTAGGGCTTGGCGGCGGCCAGGATCAGGGCCTTCATCTCGGCCACTGCGCCTTTGAAACCGACGAACAGCGCGTGAGCCACCAGCGCATGGCCGATGTTCAGCTCGTTGATGCCTTTGATCGCGGCCACGGCTTCGACGTTGTGGTAGTGCAGGCCATGACCGGCGTTGACGATCAGGCCTTCATTAAGCCCGCAGTTCACGCCGTCGATGATGCGTTGCAGTTCATCGGCCACTTCGGTCGGCGTGGTGGCATCGGCGTAACGGCCGGTGTGCAGTTCGATGGCCGGTGCGCCGACACGGCGCGAGGCTTCGATCTGGCGCTCGTCGGCGTCGATGAACAACGACACTTCGCTGCCGATCTTCGACAGGCGCTCCACCGCAGCCTTGATCCGCGCTTCCTGGCCAGCCACGTCGAGGCCGCCTTCGGTGGTCAATTCCTGACGGGTTTCCGGCACCAGGCAGATATGCGCCGGGCGGATACGCTCGGCAAACAGCATCATTTCTTCGGTGACGCCCATTTCGAAGTTCATGCGGGTTTGCAGCACATCCTTGAGCAACAGCACGTCGCGTTCCTGGATGTGACGGCGGTCTTCGCGCAGGTGCACGGTGATGCCGTCGGCGCCTGCTTCTTCGGCGTCCAGCGCGGCCTTGACCGGGTCAGGGTAACGGGTGCCCCGGGCCTGGCGCAGGGTGGCGACGTGGTCGATGTTGACGCCGAGAAGAATGCGATTGCTGGTGGTCACGGAAGCGCTCCTGAAAAGGGGAAAGAAACGCTGCACAGCATACACGGGGATGTCAGGGCTTTCGAAACAACTCGCGACTGACCAGTGGCCGTCCGCCCAAGTGCACAGCCAGTGCCTGGCGCATCAGGCGCTTGGCAGCGGACAAGGCGCCCGGCGCCGTCCAATCCGCTTCACTCATGGCCAACAGCTCGGTGCCCTGGAACAGGCCCGGCTGCAGCAGGTAGACACGCTCAAGGCCGGCGTCCACTTGCAGGCGGTACATGCCGTCGGCGGCGATGGGCTCGCCGTGCAGGTCGTTGCTCAATTCGAAGCCGTAGCCCAGGTCGTCCAGCAGGCGCCATTCGAACGCTCGCAACAGTGGCTCCAAGGGGCGCCCTTCGGCCAGGGCCAACAGCGTGGCGGCGTAATGATCGAAGACCGCCGGGTGCGGGTCTTCGGCGGGCAACAGGCGGATCAGCAGCTCATTTAGGTAGAGGCCGCTGAACAGTGCATCGCCATTGAGCCAGGCTGAAGTGCCGACGCTTTCCAGGCGGCCGACGTTCTTCAGCTCGCCCTTGCCACGAAACTCCACGTCCAACGCCACGAAGGGCCGCGCCAACGTACCCGCCTTGCCCCGTGCGCTACGCAACACCGCGCGCAGGCGACCTTGAGGCGTGAGGAAGTCCACCAGGGCGCTCGTCTCGCGGTAGGCGCGGCTGTGCAGGACGTAGGCGAGTTGGCTGGGGGGTTGGGATTGGGACATGGGGTCTCTATCTTGAAAACAACACAAACCTAATGTGGGAGGGGGCTTGCCCCCGATGGCGGTGGTTCAGTCACTTAGTTATTAACTGACCCACCGCCATCGGGGGCACGCCCCCTCCCACATTTTTGTCCTGCGGTGTCCTTACAGGTCGCCGTAGCCCAGGGAGCGCAGTGCACGCTCATCATCGGACCAGCCGCCCTTAACCTTCACCCACAGGTTGAGCATGATCTTGGAGTCGAACAGCAATTCCATGTCCTTGCGCGCCTCGGTGCCGATGCGCTTGATGCGCTCGCCCTTGTCGCCAATGATGATTTTCTTCTGGCCGTCACGTTCGACGAGGATCAGCGCATGGATGTGCAGGGTCTTGCCCTGCTGCTTGAACTCTTCGATTTCGACGGTGATCTGGTACGGCAGCTCGGCGCCCATCTGGCGCATGATTTTCTCGCGGACCAGTTCGGCGGCGAGGAAGCGGCTGCTGCGGTCGGTGATCTGGTCTTCCGGGAAGAAGTGCTCGTTCTCCGGCAGGTAGCCAGCGATCACGCGCTCCAGGGCTTCGAGGTTGTGACCGTGCTGGGCCGAGATCGGCATGATCTGGGCGTTCGGCAGTTGTTCCTGCAACCAGGTCAGGTGCGGCATCAACTCGGCTTTGTCCTCGATGCGGTCGGTCTTGTTCAGCGCGACGATCAACGGGCCGGTGACGTATTGCACACGCTCAAGCACCATCTGGTCTTCGTCGGTCCACTTGGTGCGGTCGACGACGAAGATCACCACGTCGACATCTTTCAACGCCGCCGAAGCGGTCTTGTTCATGTAGCGGTTCAGGGCTTTCTCGCCGCCCTTGTGCATGCCTGGGGTGTCGACGTAGACCGCTTGCACGCTGCCTTCGGTCTTGATGCCCAGCATGTTGTGGCGAGTGGTCTGCGGCTTGCGCGAGGTGATCGCGAGCTTCTGGCCGAGGATGTGGTTCAGCAACGTGGACTTGCCCACGTTCGGGCGGCCAACGATGGCAACATAGCCACAGCGTGTTGCGGTTGAATCAGTCATGGCCATTCTCCACGCCCAGGGCAATCAGTGCTGCTGCGGCCGCTACCTGTTCGGCAATGCGACGGCTCACACCCTGACCTCGGCTTTTTTCGTTCAGTAAGGTGATTTCACATTCCACGAAGAATACGCGGCAATGGGGCTCACCCTGGATATCCACCACTTCATAGCGTGGCAGTTCGCAACCACGGGACTGCAGGTATTCCTGCAGGCGGGTCTTGGGATCTTTGTTGGTGTCGACCAGCGTGAGGCTTTCGATCTCCGAAGCCAGCCAGGCGACCACGCGCTCCTTGGCCGTTTCCATCCCGGCATCGAGGTAGATCGCACCGATCAAGGCCTCGAGGGCATCGGCCAGGATCGATTCGCGACGAAAGCCACCGCTTTTCAATTCACCGGAACCCAGGCGCAGGTACTCGCCCAAGCCGAAACCACGGGCCAGCACGGCCAGGGTCTCGCCTTTTACCAGGCGGGCGCGCAAGCGCGACAGCTGGCCTTCACGCGCTTGCGGGAAGCGCTCGAACAGCGCCTCACCGGCGGCGAAATTGAGGATGGCATCACCGAGGAATTCCAGGCGCTCGTTATTGCGCCCTGCAAAGCTGCGATGTGTGAGGGCAAGGACCATCAATTCCTGGTCCTTGAAGGTGTAGCCGAGCTGGCGCTCTAAACGACTTAGCGAAACGGTCACGGTTTATCCATACCTAGTTGCTGCATATCTAGTGGGTGGCACCGGCGGCCATCGACGATTGACGCAGTGTTCAAATTCAAATCCTGATGGTTACAGCCTGGCGCCGGAATTGTCCTAGCCCCAGAAAAGCAGTCGGCGCTGTGTTCACAGCGCCGCTTGTATTACTTGATCAGCCCGACCCGCGAGAAGTTCGGCAGGTGGCTGAGCTTGGGTTCCGGCCAGCTCATCCAGACCGCGAAGGCCTTGCCGACGATATTCTGGTCGGGAACCATGCCCAGCAACTCCTTGGGAATGTTGGGATCATCCCAGTAGCGGCTGTCATTGGAGTTGTCACGGTTGTCGCCCATCATGAAATAGTGCCCGGCCGGCACTTTCCACTCGCCATCAGGCATCGCGCGGTAGCGGCTCATTTCCTTGCGGATTTCGTGCTCTACCGCACCGAGTTTCTCTTGGTACAGCTCGGCGCTGCCCAGGCTGTTCGGCTCGGAGCCAAGCAGTTTCTCGGCCACCGATTCGCCGTTGATGAACAGGCGCTTGTCGCTGGTGTAGCGAATCACATCGCCCGGCAGGCCGACCACACGCTTGATGTAGTTGACGTTCGGGTCGCTTGGGTAGCGGAACACCATCACATCGCCGCGCTGCGGATCACCGACTTCGATGACCTTCTTGTCGATCACCGGCAGGCGAATCCCGTAGGAAAACTTGTTCACCAGGATGAAGTCGCCGACGTCCAGGGTAGGTTTCATCGAGCCCGAAGGGATCTGAAACGGCTCCACCAGGAACGAACGCAGCACCAGCACGATGAACAACACCGGGAAGAACGACTTGCCGTATTCAACCAGCAACGGCTCTTTGTTCAGCTTCTCGATCACCACGCCATCGGGCTGGCTGACGCTGCCCTGATAGGACGCGATAGCCGCCCGCCGACGCGGGGCGAAGAACACCAGATCGAGCAACGCCAGGAGACCGCAAACGGCAACGGCGATGACCAGCAACAGCGGGAAATTTAGCGACATAGGACCTAACTATCCAACCTGAGCACCGCAAGGAAGGCTTCTTGTGGAATTTCCACGTTGCCCACTTGCTTCATGCGTTTTTTACCGGCCTTTTGCTTCTCAAGCAGCTTGCGCTTACGGCTTACGTCACCGCCGTAGCATTTGGCCAGTACGTTCTTTCTGAGAGCCTTGACGGAGGTCCGTGCAATGATCTGCCCGCCAATGGCGGCCTGGATCGCGACGTCGAACATCTGGCGCGGAATCAGTTCTTTCATCTTCTCGGTCAACTGGCGACCTTTGTAGTGCGCATTGTCCTTGTGCACGATGAGTGCCAGGGCATCGACCTTGTCGCCGTTGATCAACACATCCAGTTTCACCAGATTAGCCGATTGGTAACGGTCGAAATGGTAATCCAGCGAAGCATAGCCGCGACTGGTGGATTTGAGACGGTCGAAGAAGTCCAGGACCACTTCGTTCATCGGCAAATCGTAGGTCACTTGCACCTGGGTACCGAGGAACAGCATGTCGTGCTGTACGCCACGCTTTTCGATACACAGGGTAATGACGTTGCCCAGGTGTTCCTGCGGCACCAGGATATTGGCGCGCACGATCGGCTCGCGCATGTCTTCGATGGAAGACAGGTCTGGGAGCTTGGACGGGTTGTCGACGTAAATCGTTTCACCGGTTTTGAGCAGCAGCTCAAAAATAACCGTTGGCGCGGTGGTGATCAGGTCCAGGTCGTATTCGCGCTCAAGGCGCTCCTGGATGATCTCCATGTGCAGCATGCCGAGGAACCCGCAGCGGAAGCCGAAGCCCAGGGCGTCGGAGCTTTCCGGGGTGTACTGCAACGACGAGTCGTTGAGGGTGAGCTTCTGCAGGGCTTCGCGGAAGTCTTCGAAGTCGTCGGAGCTGACCGGGAACAGGCCGGCGTAAACCTGCGGCTGGATGCGTTTGAAGCCCGGCAGCACGTCGACGTCGGGGGTGGAGCTCAAGGTCAGGGTGTCACCGACCGGCGCACCGTGAATGTCCTTGATACCGGCGATGATGAAACCTACTTCACCGGCTTTCAGATCAGTGGTCGCGGTGTGCTTGGGGTTGAAGACACCGACGCTGTCCACCAGGTGGATCTTGCCGGTGGACTTGACCAGGATCTTGTCGCCCTTCTTCACACGGCCGTGGCGCACGCGTACCAGGGAGACAACGCCCAGGTAGTTGTCGAACCAGGAGTCGATGATCAACGCTTGCAGCGGATCTTCGTAGTTGCCGGTCGGCGCGGGAATGGTCTTGACCAGGCGTTCGAGCACTTCGTCGACGCCCAGGCCGGTCTTGGCGCTGCACTCGACGGCGTCGGTGGCGTCAATGCCGATGATTTTTTCGATTTCTTCTTTTACGCGGTCCGGATCGGCCTGTGGCAGGTCGATCTTGTTCAGCACCGGCATGACTTCCAGGCCTTGCTCGATGGCGGTGTAGCAGTTGGCCACGGACTGGGCTTCAACGCCCTGACCCGCGTCCACCACCAGCAGCGCGCCTTCGCAGGCCGCCAGGGAACGGCTGACTTCGTAGGTGAAATCGACGTGGCCCGGGGTGTCAATGAAGTTCAGCTGGTACTTGATACCGTCTTTGGCGGTGTAGTACAGGGTAACGCTGTGGGCCTTGATGGTGATCCCGCGCTCGCGTTCGAGGTCCATGGAGTCCAGTACCTGGGCTTCCATTTCACGCTCGGCAAGGCCGCCGCACATCTGGATGAATCGATCGGCCAGCGTCGACTTACCATGGTCAATGTGGGCGATGATGGAGAAATTGCGGATATGACTCAAATCACTCACGGATCAACACTCAAAAAGGCTGCAGGCAGATTGCCCGCTGAAAAATAGCCGGGAATTGTACCTGAAGCTTCGGCCAGACGTCATCTTTGCTGACCAGAACAAAAATGCCCCGCTCATTCGAGCGGGGCATTTTTTGTGCATAAGCCCGGTATCAGCCGGCTCGACGCAACAGCCATAACCCGGCCACGGCGCAGATAGTGGTCGGCACCAGCACGGCAAACAACGGCGAGAAACCGAACACCAGGCTGGAAGGGCCAAGCAGGTCCTGGGCAATACGGAAGGTGAAGCCCACCAGCACACCGGTAAATACCCGCTGGCCCAGGGTCACGGAGCGCAACGGACCGAAGATGAACGAAATGGCCATCAGCACCAGCGCAGCCGTCACCACCGGTTGCAGCACCTTGACCCAGAACGCCAACCAGTAGCGTCCGTTGTTCAGGCCCTGATCCTTGAGGTAGTGGATATAGCCCCACAACCCGGAGATCGGCAGGCTTTCGGGGATCATCACCACGGTATTGAGCAATTGCGGCTTGAGGGCGATGTCCCACTCTTCACTCGGCACATTGATCACTTCGGTACTGGCCTTGGTGCCTTGGCCGACATTGCGAAAGTGCGTGGTAGTGATATCAGTCAGTTGCCACTTTTCGCCGCTGTACTGCGCACGTTTGGCGAAGCTGGACGACAGCATGTGACGTTCTTTATCGAAGGTGTAGCGCGTCACACCGATCAACAGGCCGCCCGGTTGCACGGCGTTGATGTGGATGAATTCATCGCCCTGGCGGTGCCACAGGCCATGCTTGGAGCTTTGCGCGTCGCCCGACCCCTGGGCCAGGGCACGATTGGCCTGGGCCGTGGTTTCGGCCGGCGGCGCGACATATTCACCGATCAGCACGCTGCACAGCATCAGCAGCAGCATTGGCTTCATCACCGCCCAGACGATACGACCGATGGACACGCCCGCGGCACGCATGATGGTCAGTTCGCTGTTGCTGGCCAGGCTACCCAGGCCGATCAGGCAGCCGATCAGCGCAGCCATCGGCATCATGTCGTAGAGACGGCGCGGGGCCGTGAGCGCCACGTAGCTCATGACGTCCCACACGGTGTAGGTGTCGCTGACGTTGCCCACTTCATCGATGAAGGCGAACAGCGAAGCCAAACCAAGGATGATGCCCAGGACCGCCAGGATGGCGATCAGGACGCTGCTACCAATGTAGCGATCGAGCTTAGCCACGAGCCAACTCCTTCTGGCCACGACGGCTCATCATTTTCAAACGGATAGGTTCCCAGTAGAGCAGGCCCAGGCCGATCACCAGGAAGATCCCGTGTACCCACCACAGGCCCAGGGTCGGCGACAGCTTGCCTTTCTCCAGGGAACCGCGGGCGGAAATCAGGATGGTGAGGTAGGCCATGTACAGCAGGATCGCCGGCAGCAGCTTGAGAAAGCGCCCCTGGCGCGGGTTGACGCGCGACAACGGCACAGCCATCAGCGTCACGATAAACACCAAGAGCGGCAGGGAAATACGCCATTGCAGCTCGGCGATGGAGCGTAGCTCCTTGCTGCCGAACAGCTCTTGCGTGGGGATCGCATCGCGGTCGGTGACTTCGCCGCTGACGTCCGGGCGGGCGAGCAACACGCCATAGGTGTCGTACTTGATGGCACGGTAATCGGCCTGGCCAGGGCTGCCGTCATAGCGGTAGCCATTTTCCAGGATCAAGTAGCGGCTGCCGTCCGGACGCACTTCCTGGCGCCCGGAATCGGCAACCAGCACGGAAATGCCACGGTCTTTCTTGTCTTGGCCCAGACGCTTCTCGGAGATGAACACCCCGCCCAGGTTGGCACGGTCCTCGGTGAGGGTTTCGGTGTAGGTCACCCGGGTACCGTCATTGAGTGCCTGGAAACGGCCGGGTTCGAGAGTGTCGAACTCGGTCATCGCGTCCTGCTTGTTCAGTACCAACTGAAACTGCATGGCGCCCTGGGGCGCCAGGCTCAAGCTCAGCCAGGCAACGATCAGCGCAACGCCAGCCGCCGGGATCATCGTCATGCCCAACAGGCGCTGCTGGCTCATGCCGGTGGCCGAGAGCACGGTCATTTCGCTTTCAAGGTACAAGCGGCCATAGGCCAGCAGGATCCCGAGGAACAGGCCCAGCGGCAGGATCAATTGCAGGAAACCCGGCAGGCGAAAGCCCATGATCAGGAACAACGAACCCGGGTCCAGGGCGCCGGAGGCAGCCTGGGCCAGGTATTTGACGAAACGACCACTCATGATGATGACCAGCAATACCGCACTCACGGCACTCAGGGTCAACAGGACTTCGCGGGACAAATAACGGAAGACGATCAAACCAGACACTCCAGGGTTGTCAGGCTAAGGCGGCCAAACAAGCAAGCATACCGAGTCAGCCCGTTTACAAGGGCCGGCTAAAAAGATTGCGCATTATCCTGTGATTGACCGCGCCTGTCACTGCGCAACCTCATGCGCTTGTACAAAGCATGCACCAAGGGTTGTCAGGCTCCGCCGGCGGGGTTCAAACTGCGGCCTTTGTCGCTGGCGGTTTATGCAGCTGCCACGCTTTAAAGCCTGGGTACAAACGTCAGGCTCTCAGACCTTTATAAGGGACCCGAACATGGAATTGGTTGTAAAAAGCGTTAGCCCCGAAACGTTGAAAACCGCCACCCTCGTGGTCGCCATCGGCGAAGGCCGCAAGCTCGGCGTGGCCGCCAAGCAACTCGACGAACTCAGCGGCGGCGCCATCAGCGCGGTGCTCAAGCGTGGCGACCTGGCCGGCAAAGTCGGCCAGAGCCTGCTGCTGCAAAGCCTGCCCAACCTCAAGGCCGACCGCGTATTGCTGGTCGGCGTGGGCAAAGACGCCGAACTGGGCGACCGCCCGTTCCGCAAGATCATCAGCGGCATCCTCAGCACCCTCAAGGGCCTGGGCGGTGGCGATGCAACACTGGCCCTCGACGAAATCGTCGTCAAAGGCCGTGACAGCTACGGCAAGACCCGCCTGCTGGCCGAGACCCTGGTGGACGGCGGCTATATCTTCGACCAGTTCAAGAGCCAGAAAGCCGAACCCCGTGCCCTGAAGAAAATCACCCTGCTGACCATCAAGGCCGCGCAGGCTGAAGTGCAGCGCGCCGCAACCCACGCCACCGCGATTGCCAACGGCATGTCGTTTACCCGCGACCTGGGCAACCTGCCGCCGAACATTTGCCATCCGACCTTCCTGGGCGAGCAAGCCAAGGCACTGGGCAAAGAGTTCAAGGGCCTGAAAGTCGAAGTGCTGGACGAGAAAAAGATCAAGGAACTGGGCATGGGCTCGTTCTATGCCGTGGGCCAGGGCAGCGACCAGCCGCCACGCCTGATCGTGATGCAATACAACGGCGGCAAGAAGTCCGAGAAGCCTTACGCCCTGGTCGGCAAAGGCATCACCTTCGACACCGGCGGCATCAGCCTCAAGCCGGGCGCCGGCATGGACGAGATGAAGTACGACATGGGCGGCGCCGCCAGCGTGTTCGGCACCCTGCGTGCCGTGCTGGAGCTCAAGCTGCCGATCAACCTGGTGTGCATCCTGGCCTGCGCCGAGAACATGCCGAGCGGCGGCGCTGCCCGCCCAGGCGACATCGTCACCACCATGAGCGGCCAGACCGTCGAAATTCTCAACACCGACGCCGAAGGCCGCCTGGTGCTGTGCGATGCCCTGACCTACGCCGAGCGCTTCAAGCCGCAAGCCGTGATCGACATCGCGACCCTGACCGGTGCGTGCATCGTTGCACTGGGCTCCCATACGTCGGGCCTGCTGGGCAACAGCGACGAACTGATCGAGCAACTGCTCAGCGCCGGCAAGGCTGCCGACGACCGCGCCTGGCAACTGCCGCTGTTCGATGAGTACCAGGAACAGCTCGACAGCCCGTTCGCCGACATTGCCAACATCGGCGGCCCGAAAGCCGGCACCATCACGGCTGCCTGCTTCCTGTCGCGCTTTGCCAAGAACTTCAACTGGGCGCACCTGGACATCGCCGGCACCGCCTGGACCAGCGGTGGCAAGGACAAGGGCGCCACTGGCCGTCCGGTACCACTGCTGACCCAATACCTGCTGGACCGCGCCAAGGCCTGAAACTGAAGATGCCGGGGCGGCCCTCACGCCGCCCCGGCCTCAGGAACCGCAATGACCCAAGTCGACTTCTATATATTGCCCAGCGCCGACCCCCTCGCGCGCCTGGACTTTGCCTGCAAACTCACCGAAAAAGCCTGGCGCATGGGCCACCGCATCTACCTGCATTGCAGCGATGGCGCCCAACGCGACGAACTCGACGCCCGCCTGTGGCGCTTCAAAGGCGAAAGCTTCGTGCCTCACGGCCCTGCCGAATCAGAGCCCGAAGGCCTGGTGGTACTGGGAGTGGGCGACACCTGCGGCGATCACCATGACCTGCTGGTCAACCTGGACCTGAAAGTCCCTCCCTTTGCCAAGGCCTTCGCCCGTGTAGCCGAAGTCGTGGTGGAGGATCCGGCTATTCGTCAGGCCGCGCGGGAGAGTTTCCGTTTCTACCGCGAACAGGGCTATCCTTTGCAAGATCACCGGCTACAACGACTCTGAGCACACGATGGACACTTCCAACCCCGTAAAAAAAGATGATCACCTGCTGGACGACCTCGAGTCGATCCGCCAGTTGCTGGGTGATGACGACTTGCAACCGCCGCTGCTGAGCGAGTCGGTCAATGGCGAGGTACAGATTCCGCTGCTGTTCGACATGGTCGGCGCAAAGCCCGCCCCCGCACCGGCCGAGCGGCCTGCCGTAGAAGCGCCCCCCGTTGCAGCCGTCGCCGAAAAAACCCAGGACGCCCTGCTGCTGCACCTGGATAACGAACTGCGCGCCGCCGCGCAATTGATCATGCAAGACGTGATCGACGACTTTGCCCCGCACATCGAAACCGAGATCAAGCGCCGGATGGACGCGCGCATGGAGCGGTTGCTCAGCCAATACCAATCTTGAATCCTGCTTAGATCCCTGTGGGAGGGGGCTTGCTCCCGATAGCGGTGCATCAGCCATAGAGGCGGTGGCTGACACTCTGCCATCGGGAGCAAGCCCCCCCTCCCACATTGACCAGCGCACGCCTTTAGCCTGTCTTCGCCTCGCCCTGCGCCCTATCCCCCGTTATACTTGTCGGCTTTCCTGAATTAATGCCAACTAGGGTCCCGCCGCGCATGGATAAGACCTACCAGCCGCACGCTATTGAAACTTCCTGGTACAACACCTGGGAGTCCGAGAACTATTTCGCTCCGCAAGGTGCGGGCGAGTCCTACACCATCATGATTCCGCCACCGAACGTCACTGGCAGCCTGCACATGGGCCATGGCTTCAACAACGCGATCATGGATGCGCTGATTCGCTTCCGCCGCATGCAGGGCCGCAACACCCTGTGGCAACCGGGTACGGACCACGCCGGTATCGCCACCCAGATGCTGGTGGAGCGCCAACTCGAAGCCACCGGTCAGAGCCGTCACGACCTGGGTCGCGAGAAATTCCTGGAAAAGATCTGGGAATGGAAAGACCAGTCCGGCGGCAACATCAGCCGTCAGATCCGTCGCCTGGGCTCGTCCGTCGACTGGAGCCGCGAGCGCTTCACCATGGACGACGGCCTGTCCGAATCCGTGAAAGAAGCCTTCGTGCGGCTGCATGAAGACGGCCTGATCTACCGCGGCAAGCGCCTGGTCAACTGGGACACCAAGTTGCACACGGCGATTTCCGACCTCGAAGTGGAAAACCACGACGAGAAAGGTTTCCTGTGGAACCTCAAGTACCCGCTGGCCGACGGCGCCAAGACCGCTGAAGGCAACGACTTCCTGATCGTCGCCACCACCCGTCCGGAAACCATGCTCGGCGACGCCGCTGTCGCGGTTAACCCGAACGACGAGCGCTACCAGGCACTGATCGGCAAGTTCGTTGACCTGCCATTGGTTGGCCGTCGCATCCCGATCATCGCGGACGACTACTGCGACCCTGAATTCGGCACCGGCTGCGTGAAAATCACCCCGGCCCACGATTTCAACGACTACGAAGTCGGCAAGCGCCACAACCTGCCGCTGCTGAACATCTTCGACAAAAACGCCGCTGTACTGCCGGCCTGCCAGGTATTCAACCTCGACGGCACGCTGAACGACCGCATCGACGGCAAGATCCCAGCCGAATACGCCGGCCTTGACCGTTTTGAAGCGCGCAAGCAGATCGTGGCCGCCTTCGACGCCGCCGGCCTGCTGGTGAGCGTTGACGACCACGGCCTCAAAGTGCCGAAGGGCGACCGCTCCGGCACCGTGATCGAGCCGTGGCTGACCGACCAGTGGTACGTCTCCACCAAGCCGCTGGCAGGACCTGCCATCGCCGCCGTGGAAGATGGCCGTATCCAGTTCGTGCCCAAACAGTACGAAAACATGTACTTCTCGTGGATGCGTGACATCCAGGATTGGTGCATCAGCCGTCAACTGTGGTGGGGCCACCGCATTCCGGCCTGGTACGACGAGTCGGGCAAGGTCTATGTAGGCCGCGACGAAGCCGAAGTGCGTGCCAAGCACAACCTCGGCCCTGACGTAGCGCTGCAACAGGACAACGACGTCCTGGACACCTGGTTCAGTTCGGGCCTGTGGACGTTCTCCACCCTGGGCTGGCCGCAGCAGACCGAATTCCTCAAGAAATTCCACTCCACCGACGTGCTGGTCACCGGCTTCGACATCATTTTCTTCTGGGTTGCCCGGATGATCATGCTGACCATGCACTTGGTGAAGAACGAGGACGGCACGCCGCAGGTTCCGTTCAAGACGGTGTACGTGCACGGCCTGGTGCGTGATGGCCAGGGCCAGAAGATGTCCAAGTCCAAGGGCAACGTCCTGGACCCGCTGGATATCATCGACGGCATCGACCTGGAAACCCTGGTGCACAAACGCACCTCGGGCCTGATGCAGCCGAAACTGGCGAAGAAAATCGAGAAGCAGACCCGCGACGAGTTCGCCGACGGTATCGCCAGCTACGGCACCGACGCCCTGCGCTTCACGTTCTGCTCGCTGGCGTCCACCGGCCGCGACATCAAGTTCGACATGGGCCGCGTCGAAGGCTATCGCAACTTCTGCAACAAGATCTGGAACGCGGCGCGCTACGTGCTGGATAAAGGCGAAGACTGCGGCCAGAACGGTGAAGCCTACGAGCTGAGCCTGGCTGATCGCTGGATCATCTCGCAGTTGCAACGCACCGAAGCCGAAGTGACCCGCCAGCTCGACCAGTTCCGTTTCGACCTGGCCGCACAAGCCTTGTACGAGTTCATCTGGAACCAGTATTGCGACTGGTACCTGGAACTGTCCAAGCCTGTGCTGTGGGACGAAAACGCGCCGGTCGAACGCCAGCGCGGCACTCGCCGTACCTTGGTACGCGTGTTGGAAGTGGCGCTGCGCCTGGCGCATCCGTTCATGCCGTTCATCACCGAAGAAATCTGGCAGCGCCTCGCGCCGCTGGCCGGTATCGAAGGCAAGACCATCATGTTGCAGCCTTGGCCGGTGGCCAATGAAGCACGCATCGATGAAGCCGCCGAAAGCGATATCGAATGGCTCAAGACCCTGATGCTCGGCACGCGCAACATCCGCGCCGAGATGAACATCGGGCCGGGCAAGCCATTGGCAGTGTTCGTGAAGAACGCCAGTGCCGAAGACCAGCGTCGTCTCAGCGAGAACGATGCATTGCTCAAGAAGCTGGCGAAGCTGGAGTCGATCACTGTATTGGCCGACGGCGCCGAAGCACCGCTGTCCGCCACCGCACTGGTCGGCGAGATGGAAGTGCTGGTACCGATGGCCGGCTTGATCGACAAAGGTGCCGAACTGGCCCGCCTCGACAAGGAAATTGCGCGCCTGCAAGGCGAAGTGCAGCGAGTGGGCGGCAAGCTGTCCAACGCAGCGTTCGTCGACAAGGCGCCGGCTGAAGTGATCGACAAAGAACGCGCCAAACTGGCTGAAGCGGAACAGGCTTTGGGCAAGCTGGCCGAGCAACATGCGCGGATCTCCAGCCTCTAAGGCTTGAGCCGTGTGAAAAAAGAGACCTTCGGGTCTCTTTTTTTGTTTGCGAACCGGCTCAATGTGGGAGGGGGCTTGCCCCCGATAGCAGTGGGTCTGCTACCGATAAACTGGCTGATCGACCGCTATCGGGGGCAAGCCTCCTCCCACAGTTGAGCGAGTTAGGCTCAGGATGTGTGACAATGCCCACCACTTTGAGCCAACACCAGAATCATCATGACCGCCCCCACTACACCGAAACCTGCGCGCAAGAAGCCTAAAACCGCCGCCACGGCCAAACCCGTGGTACCGCGCAAAGAGGCCACTCTGCACCCGCGTAACCGCCACACAGGCCGTTACGACTTCCCGGCGCTGATCAAGACCACGCCGGAACTGGCGAAATTCGTGATCCTCAACCCCTACGGCAAGGAAAGCATCGACTTTGCCAGCCCGGATGCGGTGCGGGTGTTCAACCGGGCGCTGCTCAAGTCGTTCTATGGCATCCAGCATTGGGATATCCCGCAGGACTACCTGTGCCCGCCAGTGCCTGGACGTGCGGACTACGTGCACTTCCTCGCCGACCTGCTGGCCAGCGTCAACGACGGCAAGATCCCCCGCGGGTCGATCGTCAAGGTGCTGGACATCGGCATGGGCGCCAACTGCGTCTACCCGCTGATTGGCTACATGGAATACCGCTGGAACTTCCTCGGCTCCGAGGTTGACCCTATCGCCGTAGCCGCCGCCAAGGCCATCGTGCAGTCCAACGACCTGAGCAAGGTCATCCAGTTGCGCCAGCAAGCAAACCCCAAGCACATCCTGCTGGGCCTGCTGGAGCCGGGCGAGCGCTTTGACCTGACCATGTGCAACCCACCGTTCCATGCGTCCATGGACGAAGCCACCAAGGGCAGCGAACGCAAGTGGCGCGCCCTGGGCAAGGCGGATCCCAAGCGTAAATTGCCGGTGCTGAACTTCGGTGGCCAATCGGCCGAGTTGTGGTGTGAAGGTGGTGAAGCGCGCTTTGTGACGCAGTTGATCGCCGAAAGCGCGAATTTTGCCCACAAGGTGCTGTGGTTCAGCACCCTGGTGTCAAAAGCGTCGAACTTGCCCGCGATTGAGACAGCCCTGAAAAAAGCCGGCGTGCTGGAAAGCCAGGTAGTGGAAATGTCCCAGGGCCAAAAGCAGAGCCGTTTCGTGGCCTGGACCTTCCAGACCAAGAACGAGCAGCAGATCTGGCGCCAGCGCTGGGTGCGCGACTAACCCTGTGGAGAGGGAGCTTGCTCCCTCTCCACAGTAAATCGCAGGCAACAAAAAACCGCGCCCGGATCACTCCGGGGCGCGGTTTTTTTGCTGCGTCTTACTTGTTAACAGCGTCGGTCAGGCCTTTGGCCACAACCAGCTTGATAACTTTCTTGGCAGCGATTTCGATGGCAACGCCAGTCGAAGGGTTACGGCCAGTACGGGCTGGACGCTCGGTCACTTTCAGTTTGCCAACGCCTGGCAGAGTGATTTCGCCGCCGTTTTCCAGCTGATCAGCAACAACTTGGCTCAGTTGGTCCAGCAGAGCACGCACGGTAGTTTTCGGTGCGTCTACTGCTTCAGCCAGGTCAGCGATCAGTTGGTCTTTAGTAATAGCCATTGTGGTGTTCCTTCCCTATCAAATTCATATGGATTGCAGAGTGCAGTGTCAGCCGTCGAGCCCGACCGTCTAGGCCTGGCACCCCAGGCTTATAACCTCGGAGAACGGGGTTATAGATGCTTGAAACGGGGATTGGTTCGACCTGACAGATGCTGAATGCACGCTTAACGCCGAGACTTGGCGTAAGACGGGGCAAAACTAGCACAGAGACGGGGAAATATCCGCCTCTACCTACCCATTTGGTCAGCTTTATCGCTCTAAACCGTGAAAAAAAGGCATATACACCGTCGGACGCCGTCCAAAACCCCCTTCAAAGCACGTCTTGCCCAATGGGTGCGGTACACTGGGCGACTTTTCGGGGAGGCCAACCGCTCCCCTTCAACCAGCCGAGAAGCCCATGCCGATCCGTCATTGCATCGTCCACCTGATCGACAAAAAACCCGACGGCACGCCCGCAGTTCTCCACGCCCGCGACTCGGAACTGTCCGAATCGGCCGCCATCGAGAACATGCTTGCCGACCTCAACGAGAGCTACAACGCCAAACAAGGCAAGGCCTGGGGCTTCTTCCATGCCGAGTCCGGCGCGCACCCGTTCAGCGGCTGGTTGAAGGAGTATTTCGAGGGTGGCCAGGATTTCACCGCCTTTAGCCGCACCGCCGTCGAGCACCTGCAAAAACTGATGGAAGAATCGAACCTCTCCACCGGTGGCCACGTGCTGTTTGCCCACTACCAGCAAGGCATGACCGACTACCTGGCCATCGCCCTGCTGCACCACAGCGAAGGCGTGGCGGTGACCGACGAGCTGGATGTGACCCCGTCGCGTCACTTGGACCTGGGCCAATTGCACCTGGCGGCGCGGATCAACGTCTCCGAGTGGCAGAACAACAAGCAGTCCAAGCAGTACATCTCGTTTATCAAGGGCAAGAATGGCAAGAAGGTCTCGGAGTACTTTCGCGACTTCATCGGCTGCCAGGAAGGCGTCGACGGCCCGGGCGAGACCCGCACCCTGCTCAAGGCCTTCAGTGACTTCGTCGAAAGCGAGGACCTGCCGGACGAGTCCGCCCGCGAAAAAACCAAGACCCTGGTGGACTATGCCAGCAGCCAGGCCAAGCTCGGCGAACCGATGGGCCTGGAAGAGCTGTCGGGCTTGATCGATGAAGATCGGCCAAAAGCGTTCTACGACCATATCCGCAACAAGGACTACGGCCTGTCGCCGGAAATCCCGGCCGATAAACGCACCCTCAACCAGTTCCGTCGCTTCACCGGCCGCGCCGAGGGCCTGTCGATCAGCTTTGAAGCCCACCTGCTGGGCGACAAGATCGAATACGACGAGGCCGCTGGCACCTTGATCATCAAAGGCCTGCCGACTCAACTGACCGACCAGCTCAAGCGCCGTAACTGATGCTCGGCGGGGTCCTTAAAAAAGTCCTGCTGGTGTTGCTGGTGGTGGTGGTGATCCAGAACTGGGGCAAGATCGAGCGGCTGTTCAACCCGTCCCAAGTGGTCTCAGAGCAGGTCCGCACCTCGGCGCGGGTGGTGCTCTATTCCACGCAGTGGTGCGGTTACTGCAAACAGACCCGGCGCTTCCTGGACCAGAAAGGCATCCCGTACCAGGCGTTCGACATCGAGAAGGATGCCCAGGCGCGCAAGGCGTATGAGGCGCTGGGGGGCGGCGGGATTCCGTTTGTGCAGGTGAACGGCACGTTGATTCGGGATTTCAACCCCGAAGCAATCATGGCGGCGCTGAAGTAATCAGCGCACCACGATCAGCCGCCCCAACAGGTTGTGCTGCTCGAACCCAAGCACCGCCTGCAACGCATTCAGCACCGCCTGCGGGTCTTTGCTCGGGAAGCTGCCGCTGACGCGCTTGGCGCCCAGTTCTTCGTTAAGCAACAGGATGCGGCCGGGATAGTACCGACCCAGGTCCTTCACCACGTCGGCCAGCGGTGCCTTGTAGTAGTTGAGCCAGCCGTCGCGCCAGGCTAGGCGTGATTCGCTGTCCACCCCATGCAGCGGCTCGGCAATGCCGTCGGCGTAGGCCACTTGCTGGCCTGCCGTCAAAATCTGCTGCTGGCCCTGTTTCGCCGGGGTCACGCCAACCCGCCCCGACAACACCGTCACTTGCGCCCCTGCCGGTTGCAGGCGCACTTCGAATTGCGTGCCGAGCACCCGCGCTTCACCGCTGCCCGCCTGCACCACAAAGGATTCGCCGGTGTGGGTCACGCTGAAAAAACCGGCGCCACGCCGCAACTGGATATGCCGCTCGCCACGGCTGAAATCCACGGCAATCGCGCTGTCGGCGTCGAGGGTGACTTGGGATTGGTCGGCCAGGGTAACGGTCTTCACCTCCCCCGCCGCCGTCACGTAGTCGGCGCCGAAGTCATCGACCCAGCGTGATGGCTGCCAACCGGCGCCCATGGACACCATCAACAGCAGGCAGGCGGCAATGGCCAGGGCACTGGACCTGCGCACCACACGCGAACGTTTCGAGGTGTTCATCGCGTTGAGGTAGCCCTGCAACGCCAGGGCGTCTTCGTCGGCAAGTTTGCGCGCGGGCACTTCGCTCAACTCCCACAGCACCTGGGCCTGGGCGTAGGCCTCGACGTGTGCCGGGTCGGCGCGCAGCCAATGGCTGAACGTTGCCTGGTCGCCGCTACTGGGTTGGTCGTGCAACAGGCTCAGCCAGGCCAGCGCGGCATGTTGCTGGTCGGGCGTGGGGGTAACGTTCACGGTGCTTTCCCTGGCGTGCGTGGGGGCAATGGTTCGCGAAGGCTGGCCTTGCAGGCTTCGAGGGCACGCATCATATGTTTTTCCACGGCACTTTGGGACAGCCCCATCGCCTTGGCGATTTCCGCGTATTTGCGGCCGTGGATGCGATTGAGCAGGAAAATCTGCCGAGTGCGCTCGGGCAGGCTGCGCAAGGCGGCTTCCACATGGCGCAAATCATTGCCCGCCTCTAGTGCGGCCTGGGGTTCGCAGCCTTGGTTATCCTGCTGCTCGGGCAACCAGCCTGCGCTGCTGCGCACCCGTGCGCCTTCACTGCGCAAGTGGTCGATGGCGATATTGCCGGCGCAGCGCAGCAGGTAGGTGCTGAGCTCTTCGACTTGTACCAGCGGCCGCCGCCAGAAGCGCAGGAACAGGTCCTGCACCAGGTCGGCCGCTGTGGCGCGGCAGCCCACACGCCGATTCACCAAGGCTTCCATCTGCGAGCGTTGGGACAGAAACACCTGCAAAAAATGCGCACGCCCACCCGCCGCATCGGCCTGCGGGCTGTCCTGGGATTCGGGCGGGGTGCTGATCATTATGGCAAGGGCTCAGAGGGTGGCGAGGGCCGCAACGGGGCTTGCCAGCAGGCCGGCGCCCGCCAGGATCAAGGCCAGCCTTGGCCGATACGGCAACAGCAGCACCAGCAACAGTGCGCTAAGCATCAATACCGCGCACCACTCCACCAGACCCTGGCCCCAACCGGCCACGCTGACGGCGGGCCAGATCGCGACGCCAAGCAGCGACCAGCCCGCCACACGCAACCCCAGGCGTCGCCGGGGCGAGGGCTTGCTGTGCAGCAGTTCGCCATGATGTCGGTCGGTGGCCAGGCACAGTGCGGTAAACCCGGCGTAGCACATCAGCAGTGCGAGGAGCATTCAGTGCGCCTCCTGCTTGAGATGGAGCGGGCGTGCCCGTTCGGCCTTGGGCTGCGGCGCCGTGCGGTGTTGCATCTTCCAGGCCGCCCAGGCGAGGAACACGCCGCTGCCCAGGCAGGTCAGGTCAAAGCCGGCCATGGCCCAGTCACCACGGGCCAGGGACACGCCCAAATGCTGATCGGTAGTGAGTGCGTTGAGCAGTGGCACGGCGACAAACAACAATGCGCCGACGCTCAACTGCTCGACCCAACCCTGGCGGCCGCGCCGCAACATGGCATGCAACAGGCTCAGGCCCCAGGCGATAAAGAAGGTCTGCACCTCCCAATCGGAGCGGTCGGCGAAACTCACCGGCAGCAGGCGATTGGCCCAGAAGAACGCCGCGATCGCGATCAGCAAGCCAGACATGCTGGCGATGTTCAGCACTTCCACCAGGCGCAGCTCAAACGGCATCACACCGCTCTTGGCATGCTTGAGTTGACGCTTGCCGAGCCAGATCACCAGCCCGGTGCCGATCATCGCCGTGCCCGCCAAGCCGCAGATAAAGTACAACCAGCGCAGCACCGGGCCGGCGAAATGGCCCATGTGCAGGCCATAGAAACTGCCGCCGACAATGGCGGCCAACGATTGCCCGCCGCTGGTGCGCAACAGTTCGCCGGTGTGCCCGTTGAATGACACGATGCTGTCGAACTCATGCACCACGCTGTCGGAGCCGGCACGGAAGACATTGACCGACGCATTGGCATCACCTGGGTTGTTCACCCCGATCCGCCCCACGTGGCCACCGTCCCACTGCGCCCGCGCTTGCTCGTACATCGGCAGCAGCGGCGCCAGTTTGCCCGGCTGGCCCGACGCCGGCGCGTTGTTGGTCGCGGGGAATATTTCGTTGAAGAACGCACGGGTGTCATTGCCATAGGAGGCCATGATCGGCGCCGGCATCACCATGCTCATAAAGATCACCAGGCTGCTGTAGGTGATCATCAGGTGAAACGGCAGCACCAGCACACCGACTGCGTTATGCCCATCGAGCCAGGAGCGCTGGCCTTTGCGGGGGCGGAAGGTGAAGAAGTCCTTGAAGATTTTCTTGTGGGTGATGATGCCGGTGATCAGCGCCACGAACATCACCATTGCAGCGATGGTGGACAGCCAGCGCCCCCAGGGGTGCGGCATTTGCAGCTGGAAGTGGAACCGGTAGAAAAAATCCCCGCCCATGCTTTCGCGGGCCTCTACGGCTTGGCCGCTGACGGGATCGAGGGTTTTGCGCATGAAATTGCCGCGCCGGCCAGGGTCGACCTTGTCTTGCCACATGACCGACAGGCCAGGGTCGCGGCTGTCCGGCAGGGCGATAAACCAGCGTGCGGCAGTGGGTGCCACGTGCTGCAGATAGTTTTGCGCGACGCTGAGGCTGCGCGCATTGTCCAGGGGATGAGCCTGCACCTCCGGCTGCATCCAGTGGCTGATTTCATCCTTGAAGTAGGAAAGTGTGCCCGTCAGGAAAATCGCAAACAACAGCCAGCCGAAGATCAATCCGGCCCAGGTGTGCAGCCAAGCCATAGCCTGGCGGAATCCCTCTTTCATGTGCGCACCATCCACAAGCCCACACCCGCCAGGGTGGCGAACGCCGCGCTCGGCAGCATCACGCCAAACCAGGCGCGCCACGCCGTACGGCAGGCGAAGCACCAGAGTACGGCCAGCAGATAGAACACAAATGAACTCATCATCCCGGTGATCACGGCATCGGCGCGGGATGTTGGCACCCACAATGCCAGGCAGATCGCGGCGAGCGAAGCCATGAGATAACCACCGACCACGGCCGCCAGCACGCGGGAGGTGACAGCCAGACGGTAGAGCGCGGGAGGTGAGGTTTTGCTTTTCATGCAGGAGGCGCCAGGTTCATCAGCGCGCAATATTAATGATAAATATTCTCATAAGCAAAACAGAACGGATGAATCACCTGCCCAGGCGGATTGCCGAACGCTGTCGCTGGTCATACAATGCGAACAATTCTTGTTCTCTAAAGCATGCCGATGCTTGTGGAGTGTTTGCGTTGAGCCCGTCCAACACCGTCGAAGTGCTGTACAACGACCATCACCACTGGCTCACCGGCTGGTTGCGACGCAAGCTCGGCTGCCCGGAAAACGCCGCGGACCTGGCACAAGATACGTTTATCCGTGTACTCAGCGCACGGGAAACACCCACGCTGGTAGAACCCCGCGCCTTCCTCACTACCGTGGCCAAGCGCGTGCTGTTCAACTTCTACCGCCGCCAGGACCTTGAACACGCCTACCTCGACGCCCTGGCGCAGATGCCCGAACACGTGGCGCCGTCCGAAGAAGAACGCGCAATCATCCTGCAAACCCTGGTGGAACTGGACCAACTGCTTGACGGCTTGCCCACCCTGGTCAAGCGCGCTTTCCTGCTGGCCCAACTCGATGGCCTGACCTACGCGCAAATTGGCGCTGAACTGGGCATCTCCATCGCCACCGTCAAACGCCACCTGAATAAAGCTGCCCTGCGCTGCTACTTTGCCCTATGAACTTTTCGACCCAGGTTGCCGAACAGGCTGTGCACTGGCTGATGGAAATGCAGCAAGGCACGCTCAACCCACGCCAGCAGGCCGCCTGGCAACGTTGGCTGAATGCCCATAGCGAACACCAGCGCGCCTGGGACCATATCCAACACGTCAACCAGCGCCTGCGCGGCATGCCTTCGCCCCTGGCCCATGCGGCGTTGAACGCGCCGACCTCCACCAGCCGCCGCCACGCGCTGAAGTTGCTGCTGATCCTGGGTGCCGGCTCGGCCGCCGCCTGGAGCCTGCGCCAGCAACATATCCTGCCGCCGTTGACCGCCGACTACCGCAGCCCCGTGGGCCAGCGACGCAAAGTGCAATTGGCCGACGGCAGCCAGTTGCAGCTCAATACGGGCAGTGCGGTGGATGTGCATTTCGATGGCCAGCAGCGACTGATCCGCCTGCTCGAAGGCGAGATCATGCTGAGCAGCATCGCCGGCACGACGCCGCTACGCGTCCTCACCGGCCAGGGCCTGCTCAGCAGCCAGGCGGCGCAGTTGAACGTGCGCCAGTTCAACGACCACACCCAACTGGCAGTGCTCGACGGCCAGGTGGAGGTGATGCCCAACACCTACAGCGGCCTGCCGTTGACCGTCGAGGCCGCGCATCAAGTCAACTTCACCCGCAAAGGCTGGGACACGCCGCGCCCCACCGACGCCAACAGCGGTGCCTGGGCCGACGGCATGTTGGTGGCCGCCCATATGCGTCTGGAGGATTTCCTCGGCGAACTGGGCCGCTATCGTCGCGGCCAGGTCAATTGCGACCCGCAGGTCGCCAACCTGCTGATCTCCGGCAGCTACCCGCTGGACGACAGCGAGCGCATTCTCGACCTGCTGGAAGTCAGTTTGCCGGTGAAAGTGCGACGCTTTACCCGCTACTGGGTGACGGTACAGGCGCGCGCCTGAAATTATTTTCTACACCTGTGAGCCGTTTTCCACCCCTCGCGTGACAGAGAAGGAAAGCCACCTTGATCCTTCCTTCTCAGGACCGCTCTTCATGCCCCAGCAGCCGACACTAATCGCCCGCACCCTGCGCCACTTATTACTGGGCGCCAGCCTCAGTTTTGCGGTATTGCCCTCTGTGATGGCGGCCGACGCCAAGCCTTATCACATTGCCCCGACGTCGCTGGAAGCGGCCCTGAACCAGTTTGGTCGCGAAGCCGGCGTGTTGATTTCCTTCGGCTCCGAAGTCACGGCAGGCATGCAAAGCCGTGGGCTGTCCGGCAGCTACAGCGCAGCCGAAGGCCTGCAAAAACTGCTCGAAGGCACCGGCCTGCAAGCCCGGCCTGAGGGTGACAATGCCTTCAGCCTGCAACCGGCCAAAGCACCGGCGGCAGTAGAGCTGGCCACTTCCAGCGTGGTCGGCGACTGGCTCGGCGACGCGGCGCAAACCAACGTGTTCGAACACCCCGGCGCCCGTGACGTGATCCGCCGCGAGGAGTTCGAGCGCCAGGGCGCTACCCAGGCCAAGGACGTGCTCAACCGCATCCCCGGCGTCAACGCTCCGGACAACAACGGCACCGGCAGCCACGATATGGCGCTGAACTTCGGCATTCGAGGCCTCAACCCGCGCCTGGCGTCGCGCTCCACCGTGCTGATGGACGGCATCCCGGTGCCCTTCGCGCCGTATGGCCAGCCGCAACTGTCCTTCGCCCCGATCAGCATGGGCAACATGGACGCGGTGGACGTGGTGCGCGGCGGCGGCGCCGTGCGTTACGGCCCGCAGAACGTCGGCGGCGTGGTCAACTTCGTGACCCGCGCGATCCCGGATGCGCCGACCGTCAAAGGCGGCTTGCAGACGGAAACCAGCCCGTCCTCCAGCCACGACGGCTTCAAGACCACCGGCAACCTGCTCGCCGGCGGCACCGCCGAAAACGGCCTGGGCGGCGCGATTCTGTACTCCGGCACACGGGGCGGCGACTGGCGCGAAAACAGCACCACGCGTATTGACGACCTGATCCTCAAGGGCAAATACCAGCTCGACGACGCCAACAGCTTCAACGCTATGGCACAGTACTACGAAGGCCAGGCCGATATGCCCGGTGGCTTGAGCGTCAAGGACTACAAGGCGGACCCGTATCAGTCCACCCGCCCCTACGACAAGTTCTGGGGCCGCCGTACGATGTTCAACGTCGGCTACCGCTACGAGCAGGACCGCCGTGAATTCACCGTCAACAGCTTCTTCACCAAGACCCTGCGCAGCGGCTACCTGGACCAAGGCACGTTCCTTTCGCTGTCGCCCCGCGAGTATTGGGTACGCGGCCTGGAAACCCGCTTCGCCCAAGGTTTTGACCTAGGCCCGACCAGCCATGAAGTGGGCGTCGGCTACCGCTATATCAACGAAGCCGGCCATGAGTTGCGCTATCGCACGCCGATTTCAGCCAACAACCAGCAAATCCCCAGCACTGACAGCCGCAACGACCGCGACACCCGTGGTGGCACCGAAGCCAATGCATTTTTCATCGACGACCGTATTGATATCGGCCAGTGGACCATCACCCCGGGCGTGCGCTATGAGATGGTCAAGTCCCAGCAGACCGACCACGTCAACAACCTCAACTACAAAGGCGACTACAACACCGCGCTGCCCGCGTTGAATGTGCTCTACCACCTCACCGACAGTTGGAACCTCTACGCCAACACCGAAGGCTCGTTCGGCAGCGTGCAGTACAGCCAGATGGCCAAGCGCGTGCCCAAGGGCGAAGTGCAACCGGAAAAAGCCCGCACCTGGGAACTGGGCACCCGCTACGACGACGGCACCTTGCGTGCGGAGATCGGCGCGTTCCTGATCAACTTCGACAACCAATACGAAAGCAACCAGACCGATGACTCGGTGATCGCCCGTGGCGAGACCCGCCACCAGGGCATCGAGACCAGCGTCAACTATGCCCTCGACGGTTTGAGCCCGGCGCTGGCCGGCTTTGATGTGTACGCCACCTACGCCTACGTCGACGCCACCATCCGCGAAGATGGCCCGAACAAAGGCAACCGCGTGCCGTTCTCGTCCAAGCACAAAGGCACCCTCGGCGTGGGTTACACCGAAGGCCGCTGGAAACTCAACCTGGACAGCAGCTACCAGAGCAGCCAGTTCGCCGACAACGCCAACACCCAGGCCGAAAGCGCCAACGGGGCCAACGGCCGCATCCCCGGCTACATGCTGTTCAGCAGCCGTGCGGGCTACGATTTCGGCCCGCAACTGTCGGATTTGAATGTGGCGGTGGGCGTGAAGAACATCTTCAACACCCAATACTTCACCCGTTCATTCGACGACAACAACAAGGGCAAGTACGTGGGTGAGCCGCGCACGGTGTACGTGCAAACGTCCATCGCGTTCTGATCAACTGCCTGCCAGGCACGACGGCGTGCCGGCCACCAACGCGTCGATGGCGCAGCGCGTCTTGGCCGGCATATGGGCCGCCGTGGGCCAGATCACATGGATCGGTGAGGGTTGTTCACGGTAGCCCGGCAGGACCGCTTCCAATTGCCCGCGCAACACATAGTGGGCCACCAGCCAACTCGGCAACCAGGCCAGACCGACGCCCGCGATAGCGGCATCGGCCACGGCCTGGAGGTCGTCCATCAGCAGCGGCGAGGCCACGCGGGAACGGTGTGGGGTATTGCAGCGGTAGGCGATGCCGCGATGGCCGGCAAGGTCGTCGATGGACTCAATCGGACCGGCACGCTGCACGTACGCCGGTGCCGCCGCCAGGCACACGGACTGTTCGCCCAGGCGCCGCGCACTGAGGCGATCAGTATCGGGCAGCGGGCCGATGCGCACGGCCACGTCGAAGCCTTCCTGGGCCAAATCCACCAGCCGGTCGGCGAAGCAGATATCAATCTCCAACTCTGGGTAGCAATCCATCAATCCCCATAGTGCAGGCGCCGCATAGTGGTGCCCGAACGCCAGCGGCAAACTCACCCTCAAGCGCCCGCGTGGTTGTTGGCGGCCGCTTTCCAACACGGATTCGGCGGCCTCCAGTTCTGCCAGTGCGCGCAGGCAATGTTCGTAGTAGGCCTGACCGTCTTCGGTGAGCCGTTGGCGACGGGTCGAACGCTGCAACAAGCACGTGCCAAGCCGTGCCTCCAGCCGCGCCAAGCCCTTGCCCACCGCTGAGCGTGTGAGATTGAGCCGTTCGGCGGCCTCGGTCAGGTTGCCGCTTTCGACAATCTGCAAAAAGAGTTCAACGCCATCAAAACGTGGTGTGGCCATAGCGCAATTGTCGCCCCTGAGTCCCCTATCAAAAGAAAACTTATCACGAATAAAGAACAAGATTCCCGTGAGAATAACGTCAATCGTTTATCCACAGGAGAATCCCATGCCGCCCGCCGCCACGTTATCGGCCGCCAGCCCGTCCAGTACCGCCAGAAACAACCTGGCCCTCACCGCCGTATGCCTGGTGGCGCTGATGTTCGGCCTGGAAATATCCAGCGTGCCGATCATCCTGCCTACGCTGGAACAGCAACTGGGCACCGGTTTCCAGGACGCCCAATGGATCATGAATGCCTACACCCTGGCCTGCACCAGCGTGTTGATGGCGGCAGGCACATTGGCCGATCGCTTTGGCCGTCGCCGCATGCTGGTCTTGTGCCTGTGGGTATTTGCCCTGGCCTCGCTGGCGTGTGGGCTGGCGGACAGCGCCTCCACGCTGATTGCGGCGCGGTTTGCCCAGGGCATTGGCGGTGGCGCGATGATGATTTGCCAGTTCGCCATCCTGTCGCACCTGTTCCGCGAACCGGCGGCGCGGGCGCGGGCGTTTGCCATATGGGGCGTTATTGCTGGTGTGGGCCTGGGCTTCGGACCGATGGTCGGCGCGTTGATCCTGGCCGTGGCGGATTGGCGCTGGGTATTCCTGGTGCATGTGCCGCTGACGTTGTTCACCTGGGTACTGCTGCGCGTCAGCGTGGAAGAATCCCGCGACCCGGCCGCCCATCGCCTCGATATCGCCGGCATGCTGACGTTGACGCTGTCGGTGTTTGCGCTGGTCTACTTCATCACCCAAGGCAGCGAAAATGGCTTTGAACTGGGCTGGGCCGTTTTGGCAGTGGTTGGGTTGCTGTTGTTTATCGTGATCGAGCGCCGCAGCGCGCACCCGATGTTCGACTTCGCGGTATTTCGCATCCGGCGTTTCAACGGTGCGTTGATGGGCTCGATCGGCATGAACTTCAGCTTCTGGCCGTTCATGATCTACCTGCCGTTGTACTTCCAGGCCGGGCTGGGTTACGACACCCTGACCACCGGCGCGGCCCTACTCGCCTACACCTTGCCGACCTTGCTGGTGCCGCCGCTGGCCGAGCGCCTGGCCCTGCGCTACGGCGCCGAACGCGTTATTCCGCTGGGGCTGGGCGTGATGGGCGCAGGCTTTCTGGTCATGGCCGCCGCCAACATCGCCGAACACCCGAGTATCTGGCTGATACTGGCCAGTTGTGTGACGGCGGGCGTGGGTCTGGCGCTGACCAACTCGCCGACCACCAACACCACCACCGGCTCGGTGTCCGCCGACCGTGCGGGCATGGCGTCGGGGATCGACCTCAGCGCACGACTGATTACCCTGGCAATCAATATCGCGCTGATGGGCTTGGTGGTGTTGCTGGGTATCAGCCACCAACTGGCTGAGGTGATGCCGGCGAGCACGGCATTGCAGTGGCCGGCCATCAGCCAGAGCATTGCAGCCGGTCAGTTGGCATCTGTGGGGCTGGCATTCAATGATGCCCAGGCGGCACTGCGCAACGGCGCCGGTTGGGCGATGCTGTTCGCGGGGCTGGGTGCGGGCGGGCTGGCGCTGCTGAGCCGGTATTTTTTCCGACGCAGTTAAACGAAAACGGGCCTGCAAATGCAGGCCCGTTTGTAGGGGGTGAAAAACCGGTCAGCCGTTGATCACAGCGTTTTCGTTTTCCAGGAATTCCTGTTCCAGCGCGTCTTCATTCACTTTGTTGATTGGCTGGTTTTTCGCGGCAGCGCGGGGCTTGCCTTGCAGTTTGCCAAACAAATGTTCCAACGCGTGCTCCAGCTTGGTGGCTGCAGCGTCGATGGCCTGTTCCAGGGTATCGCCCTTGGCAGATACCGACAGCGGTTGATGGCCTTTTGGCCGCGCTTCCAGGCGGCAACTTAAATCGTGGGGACCGGGCTTATCACCGTTCTCATCCCGCAGGTAGACCTCAACGCGGGTCAGGTCTTCTTCATAACGTTCGAGCGTGCTCTCAATGGTAGTACGTACCCACTCCTCCAGTCGGATGCTGCTTTCAATATGGTTATCGCTATTGACTTGGATTTGCATAGTTCTTCCCTTATTTCAGCTTGCTCGCGAGAGGTCACAACTGCGACACCGGGGTGGTGAAACCATGACCTCTTGATTACACAATTGAGCAGCCAGAGAAACAATTCAACCCCTTTGCAAAGATAAATTCCACATTGCAAATTAACCCTGACGACAAGCAAAAACGCTGTTAGGGTGGGGAGTTAGTTATGTCTTCTTACGCCCCTTTGACCTCACAATTGCCCCTCTCCCAATGGGTGCAATCCGCGAAAAACCCCCGCCTCTTCCACCAGCCAGTCATGCACCGCGCGCACGCCCGGATGGCTCAGCGCACCCGGCGCATACAGCAATACATAGCGTTTGTGGTTGGGCACGGCCAGGCCGAACGGCACGATCAGGGTGCCGCGCTCCAGTTCATCGTTGAGCAGGGTGCGCCGCGCAATGGCCACGCCCATGCCTGCGATGGCGGCTTCGATGGTCAGGTGGTTGCGGTTGAAGGTGTGGCCACGGCGTACATCGGCGTCGTGGTAGCCGATCGCGTTGAGGTAAAACTCCCACTCGGCGTACTCATAACTCCCACGCCAGGCAGTGATGTCATGCAGCAGCGGGAAATGCACCAGGTCGGCCGGCCCATGCAACGGCGGGCGACCGCGCAACAGGCTGGGCGCGCACACCGGGAATATCTGCTCATCCAGCAGGGCTGTGGATAACAGGCCGGGGTAGCTGCCGTCGTTCAAGTCAATGGCCAGGTCGAAGTCGCCCTCGTGCAGGGCAATGCTGCTGTCTTCGGCAACCATACGCAGTTGGATGTCCGGGAAGCGTTGCTGCAAGCGCGGCAAACGCGGGGTGAGCCATTTACCGAGAAACGACGGAATCGAGCGCAGGCGCAAGGTACCGCTGATCATCCCCGCATCCAGCCGCTGCAATTCGGCATCGATGCTGCCGTAAGCCTCCCCCACCGTGGCCGCCAGCCGCTGCCCTTCGGCACTCAGCTCAACGCCTCGCGCCCGCCGATGGAACAGCCGAAAGCCCAAGCGCTCCTCCAACTGCCGGATTTGCTGGCTCACCGCCCCCGGCGTGATGTGCAGTTCTTCGGCGCAGCGGGTGAACGACAGATGCCGCGCAGCGCAGGAAAACACGTGCAGCCAGACGTACGTCTGACCATGGAGAGGGCGGGCCATAGGGTTTAGTCCTGCTAAAGGGTGTCTTAGGATAATTCGTTGGTCAGTGCCGATCTAGAGGCTCAGTATCGCGCCAATTGCGCTCGTCCTACAAAACATGGCAGCGATTCCTACTCCATTGCTTGTAAGGGTTTAGCATGGCTATCAGTATTTTTGATCTATTCAAAGTGGGCATCGGCCCGTCCAGTTCCCATACCGTCGGCCCCATGCGGGCGGCTGCAACCTTTGCCAAGGCTCTGAGCGACCAGCAATTACTCACCGAAACCCGACGAGTGGAAGTGCGTTTGTACGGCTCGTTGTCCGCCACCGGCGTCGGCCATGCCACCGACCGCGCTTGCGTGATGGGCCTGATGGGCGAATGGCCGGACCGTATCGATCCCACCTCGATCAACACACGTATCCAGCACCTGCGCGAGTCCGGCCGCTTATTGCTGGCCGGCACCCAGGACATTGCCTTCAACTGGCGCAGCGATCTCCTGCTACTCGACGAAAGCCTGCCCTACCACCCCAACGCCATGTCCCTGCACGCCTATGGCGACAGCGGCCTGCTCAGCGAGCAAACGTACTACTCGGTGGGCGGCGGTTTCATCATCGAAGCGGCTGAGGCCGAGTCAGGCATCGCGCCGACCAGCGATGTGCAGTTGCCCTACGACTTCTCCAGCGCCGTCGAGCTGCTGGCCCTGTGCAACAAGCACGGCCTGCGCGTTTCGGAACTGATGATGGCCAACGAACGCGCGTGGCGCAGCGACGAAGAGATCCGCAGCGGCCTGCTGCATATCTGGTCGGTGATGCGCGAATGCGTGGAGCAAGGCCTGCGCGATGAAGGCATCTTGCCCGGCGGCCTGGATGTGCCACGGCGCGCCGCGAAACTGCACCGCAGCCTGTTGGAAATCGGCAAGCCCAATGTGATCACCTCGACCTTGTCGGCCATGGAATGGGTCAACCTGTTCGCCCTCGCCGTCAACGAAGAAAACGCCGCCGGCGGGCGCATGGTGACGGCGCCGACCAATGGCGCGGCGGGGATCATCCCGGCGGTGCTGCATTACTACATGAAGTTCAACGCCGACGCGTCCGACGACGACGTGGTCAATTTCTTCCTGGCCGCCGCCGCCGTCGGCATCCTGTGTAAGAAAAACGCCTCGATCTCCGGCGCCGAAGTCGGCTGCCAGGGCGAAGTCGGCTCGGCCTGCGCGATGGCCGCTGCCGGCCTTGCCGACATCCTCGGCGCCACGCCCGAGCAACTGGAAAACGCCGCCGAAATCGGCCTGGAACACAACCTCGGCTTGACCTGCGACCCGGTCGGCGGCCTGGTGCAAGTGCCGTGCATCGAGCGCAACGCCATCGCGGCGGTCAAGGCGATCAACGCCACGCAAATGGCCCTGCGCGGCGACGGCAAGCACTTCATTTCCCTCGACCGTGTCATCCGCACCATGCGCGATACCGGCGCCGATATGCATGACAAATACAAAGAAACTTCACGGGGCGGCCTGGCCGTGAGCTGGGTGGAGTGCTGAGGAGCATTCCCTGACCGCCCCAACGTGAGCCCGCGCAAAAATAATAACGAGGCAATAACGATGACCGATGTACGTACACCTGCTGCCGAAAATCCTGTTGATGTAGCTAACACCGCAACCACCGGCTGGACCAAACACGACACCACCTGGATGCTTGGCCTCTACGGCACTGCCATCGGTGCCGGCACCCTGTTCTTGCCGATCAACGCCGGCGTCGGCGGCTTCTGGCCGCTGATCGTGCTGGCGCTGCTGGCATTCCCCATGACTTTCTTCGCCCACCGTGGGCTGACGCGCTTTGTGCTGTCAGGCAAATCCGGCGACATCACCGAAGTGGTCGAAGAACACTTCGGCGTCGGCGCGGGCAAGCTGATCACCTTGCTGTACTTCTTTGCGATCTTCCCGATTCTGCTGGTGTACAGCGTGGCGCTGACCAACACCCTGGGCAGTTTCATGGAACACCAACTGCACATGACGCCGCCGCCACGGGCGATCCTGTCGCTGCTGCTGATCCTTGGTTTGATGGCGATTGTGCGTTGCGGCCAGGGCGTGATCGTCAAGGCCATGAGCGTGCTGGTGTACCCGTTCGTCGCCGCCCTGCTGTTGCTGGCGTTGAGCTTGATCCCCAACTGGAACGGCGCGTTCTTCGCCTCCGCCAGCGAAGGCATGCCGCTGCCGATCTTCTTCAAGACCCTGTGGCTGGCGATCCCGGTGATGGTGTTCTCGTTCAACCATTCGCCGATCATCTCCGCCTTCGCCGTCGACCAGAAACGCGTGTACGGCCCGCTGGCCGAGCGCAAAAGCAGCGGCATCCTCGCCACCGCCCACGGCATGATGGTGCTGACGGTGATGTTCTTCTGCTTCAGTTGCGTACTGGCGCTGTCGCCGGCAGACCTGGCGGCGGCCAAGGCGCAGAACATCTCGATCCTGTCGTACCTGGCCAACCACTTTCAGACGCCCGTGATTGCCTACGCCGCGCCGTTGATCGCGCTGGTGGCCATCACCAAATCCTTCCTCGGCCACTACATCGGCGCCAGCGAAGGCTTCCAGGGCTTGATCGTCAAATCCCTGCGCGGGCGTAACCGCTCAATGTCGGCCAAATGGCTGGAACGCAGCACCGCACTGTTCATGGTGCTGACCTGCTGGGCCGCGGCCACCTTCAACCCAAGCATCCTGGGCATGATCGAAACCCTGGGCGGGCCGATCATCGCGTGCCTGCTGTTCCTGATGCCGATGTACGCGATCCGCCGCGTGCCATCTCTGCGCCAGTATTCGGGCCAGGTATCGAATGTGTTTGTGGTGGTAATCGGGTTGATTGCGCTGTCTGCGATCGTTTTCTCCGTGCTGCCCTGAAATAGCCCACGGATCTAAAAACAACCCAAATCAAATGTGGGAGGGGCTTGCCCCCGATTGCGGTCTTTAAGCCAAGCATTCATTGGCTGACACACCGCTATCGGGGGCAAGCCCCCTCCCACATTCAGATAAAGGTGTCTGGTAGAACCCTGCGCGGCACGCCCCTTGCTGTACAGCCTCTGAGGGAAACGGACTTTGGCCGGTGGTCAGGAGACGCGAACTAATCCAGATACCGGTCGTCAATGACTGCATGTTCTTATCAGGCGGTAACGCACCATGGACAATCCTTTTCAGATCATCACCGACACCTTTACCCCGAAATACCGGGTCAATCTGAGTATTCAACGGCTGGATGGCAGCATCATGCTCACCCTCTCCGATGAGGCTGGCGTGGTGGCCAAGCGCATGATCAGCGCCGAACAACGCAACGACCCGCAACGGCTCAAACGCCTGGTGCAGAGCGTCCAGTTCGGCATCGCCATCGAGCAGGGCCACAGCGCCATGGAAATCCTCGCGGTGATGACGGATGGCGATCACAAACTCCTGCAGCGACCGCCCACCCGCACCCTGCCCTTCAGCGTCGGGCTTTAAAGCTCGCCCTTCTCGGTCTCCAGGCTCGCCTCGCCCTTGCGACGCGGGCCTTCAACCTTCACCGACGGAAACGCCGACGAAGCGTAGCGCACCACCAGAATCGCGAACGCCAACAGCAAAATCCCACCGCACAGGTAGATGATGCCTACGTCCGGCGGGTTGTGGTGGGAGACGTTGGAGATCAACAGGCGAGTCAGCGCGGTGATCGCCACGTAGATCAGGAAGCGCACGGGCATGTGGTTGGTCTTGAAATAAATCCCGACCATAGCGCCCAATTCCAGGTAGATGAACAGCAGCAAGATGTCATCGATCTTGATGTGTCCGTTCTCCAGCATCCCCAGAAATTCCATCACCGCCGCCCAGGCGGTCACCGCACCAATGGCGAACAGCGCCAGGTAGTGAAACGACTCCACGAACAGATTGCCCAGCGACTCAGCCAGCCCATGGACTTGCTGGCGCAGCTTTTCGGCCCAATTGATTTTCACGAGGGTACTTCCTTAGGTCGGCTCGACCGGATAATGCGGGTTGGACGTGACGGTTGTTCTGCATGCAGAAAAAAGGCCAGCGGCAGGGATAAGATGATGGCGGGGTGACATGAGACACGCCAAACCTGTATTTACGGGCTACATTAAAAAACTGCTACCCAAACCCCACGGTTTGGCTTACCCTTTTAGCTGTATATAAATACAGTAGTCGCAAAAGACAACTATCGTGAAGGCATGTGAGGTGGTGAATGGCCGTCGAAGTGGTATACCGCAGCAGCCGAGATCTGGAGCGTTTGTTCATGGATAAAGCCGAAGCTGACCGTCATGACAAAATGCTTGAACTCGCTGAGTTGCTGGCAGAAGTGTTGCAAAAAGCCGTGCCGTCCCTGAGCGAGCAGCAGGTGGAAGAAGCCGGGATCTACATGGCGAAGAATCGCGATGTGTTTGCCAAGGCGTTCAAGAGCCAGCCGGACGCGTTGTCCGAGTTGCTCAACGCCGCGGCGGAGTAAAGCCCGAATTGAACAGGCCCTGAATCATTGGTTCAGGGCCTTTTTAATACCTGCTCATTGGTAGAGCAGGCGTTCGGCCAGTTCGTCCGCCACCCGCGCAGGTGAGCGTTTTTCGGCCTGGGCGTGGGCGTAGATTTCGGTCAGGCGCTTACCGATGTTGGACAGGTGCGCGGTGATGGTCGGCAATTCGGCGCCGCTGTGCTTGAGGGCGACGTAGATCAGGCCACCGGAGTTGATCACGTAGTCGGGGGCGTAGAGGATGCCGCGCCCTTCCAGTTGGTCGGCCACTTGCAGGTTGGTCAGTTGTGCGCTGGCGGAACCAGCCACGGCGGCGCAGCGCAGTTGGCCGACGCTGGTGCGGTTGAATACCGCGCCCAGGCCGCAGGGCGCAAGGATGTCGCAGGGGGTGCTGAGCAAGGCGTCGTTGGCGATGGGGTGCGCGCCCAACTGTTCCATGGCCAGTTGCACCTTGCCGTGGTCGATGTCGCTGACCAGTAATTCAGCGCCAGCGGCGTGCAGTTGTTCGGCCAGGGCATAACCCACGTTGCCCAGGCCCTGGATTGCTACGCGCAGGCCTTCGAGGTTGTCGCTGCCCAGGCGGGCCATGGCGGTGGTGCGGATGCCGGCGAACACGCCCATGGCCGCATGGGGCGACGGGTCGCCGGCGGTGGTGGTGCTGGTGACGAAGCGCGTGTGCTGGGCGATGCAATCCATGTCGGCCACCGAGGTGCCGCTGTCGATGGCGGTGATGTAGCGGCCGGCGAGTTGTTCGACACAGCGCCCAAACGCTTCAAACAGCGCCGCACGGCTTTCCACATGGGCGGGCCGCAGGATCACAGCGGTGCCGCCGCCCACGGGTAGCCCGGCCAGCGCCGCCTTGTAGCTCATGCCCTGGGCCAGGCGCGCAGCATCCGCCACGGCGCTTTCATCGTCGGGGTAGGCGATATAGCGACAGCCGCCCAGGGCAGGCCCCAGGCGGCTGTTGTGGATGGCGATGACCGCCTTGAGCCCGGTGGCCGGGTCGACGCTCAGGTGCAGCGATTCAAGGCGGGTGCTGTGCATGAGAGCAAACATCGTCGAGCTCCCGAATCACTTCTTGTGTCGCCAAGTATAGGCCGGCGGCAGAAAACTGCCGAAGTGCACTGGAATAAGCCGCCCGGTTTTGCAGGACTTGCGACATAAGCGCGTGGGATATTTCTTAAGCCACTGGACGAAATTTCCCAGCAAGGCTAAAACGAGGGCATACGTCGGAGAACGCAATGAAGCCCCGCCAAGCCTTTTTCGCCTGCCTGCAACGTTCGCCCCCGGCGCTGTTCGAAGCGGCGCTATGGATCGCCGCCGAGCACGACCCTGCGGTACAACCGCTATTGATCCTGCACGACATGGCCTTGCTGCAACAGCAGGTCAGCCTGGGCATGCCCATGCTGCCGACGGATGAACTCGGTCAACCGCTGCTGCGGCGCCTGAATGACCTGGGGTTTGCCCAGGATGATTTCACCCCGCTGCGCCCCGCCGCCGCCCTGCTGGACAAGGTATTGCAGCGCAAACGCGGGCAGCCATTGGCCATGGGCTTGATTGCGATGGAGTTGGCGCGACGCCTGGGTATACCGATGGTCGGGGTGAATTTTCCGGGGCATTTCCTGCTGCGGGTGCCCGGCGCCGATCACCTGCTGGACCCTTGCGGCGGCAGACGCCTGTACCCCAACGATTGCCGCGAGCTGCTGCAACGCCAGTACGGCCCCAATCTCAAGTTGCAGGCCGAACACCTGCATACGGCCGACCCGCGTTCGATCCTGCAACGGCTGTCACGCAACCTGCGCCAACTGCACCTGGCCAATGACAACCCTTTGGCCGCACTGATCGACGCCGAGCGCGTGCTGGAACTGGGCAATGGCAACGCTGCCGATTACCTGGCCCGAGCCAGCCTCTACCAACGCCTGGACTGCCCCAACGCCGAACGCTTTGACCTGGAACACGCGCTGCTGCTCAGCGAAGACCCGATCCAGCGCCTGCGCCTGACCGAACGGCTGGGGCATTTGCCGCCCAACACCGTCGTGCACTAAGCCTGTGGCGCCTTGAGGATATCGCCCGGCAACGAGCGGCTCGGCGCCTCAATCACAGGCGAACGCACCTGAATAATCAATAACGCCGCCATCACCGCCGGAATCGCGCAGAAGAAGAAAATCTGCTGCACCGGGATATGCATCGCCAGCAGCATGCTGCCAAACAACGGCCCCAGGATCGAGCCAAAGCGCCCTACACCGAGCGCCCAGCCGGTACCGGTGGCACGCACATGCGCCGGGTAAAAGTTGCTGGCGAAGGCATTGAGGGTCAGTTGCCCACCGATGATGCAGAACCCGGCCGCAAACACACAGGCCACCAGATAGCGCGGATTGTCGTGGTTCAGCCCCAGCAAAACGGTACACACCGCAGCCGCCGCCAACACGCCGGACAGCAGGCGCACCTTGCGCTTGAGCCGGTCGGCAAACCAGGCCATGCCGATGGCGCCCAAGGTGCCGGCGAACAGGAACATCGAGGTCACCAGGTTGGCTTCATTGAGCGCCAAACCACTTTCCAGCAACAGCGACGGCAGCCAGCTGATCATGAAATACAGCAGGATCAGGCTGACAAAGAAGGTCGCCCAGATCAGCAGCGTCGGGCGCGCATAGCCGTGACGGAACAACTCGACCACCGTCAACTTGCTGCCCTGCGCTTGCAGGTGTTCTGCCTCACGCGCCAGCGGCGGTTGCCAGTCGGGCAGCATGCGCGAGGTCACGTTGCGCAAGCGCCGATACGGCGGTGCATCGCGCAACAGGCGCGGCAACGATTCAGGCAGCAGCCACACCAGGAACGGGAACAACAGCAACGGCGTCACGCCACCGGCCAGGAACACCGCCTGCCAGCCGAAGCTATCGATAAACCCCGCCGCCACAAAGCCACCTGCCGCGCCGCCGAACGAGAACCCACACGCCGCCAGTGTCACCATCAAGGTACGCAGGCGCGGTGGGGAATAGTCCGACATCAAGGCCATGGCGCTGGGCATCGCGCCGCCCATGCCGATCCCACAGATAAACCGCGCAGCCATCAGTGTGGTCAGGGAGTTGGCGAACACCATCAGTACGGTGAGGCTGGCGTAGATCAACACGCAGCCCAGCAGGATGCGCCGCACGCCAAACCGGTCGGCCAGGGGCGTTACCAGCAGTGAGCCCAATGTGAGGCCTAGCAGGTTGGCGCTGAACACCGGGCCGAACGCGGCTTTTTCCAGCCCCCAATCCGACGCCAAGGCGGGTACCACGTAGCCCAGCACTTGGGCATCATAGCCATCGGTGACCAGCAGCAGCGCCAGCAACAGGAGGATCAACCATTGGTAGCGCGACACCGGACGGGCGTCGAGTGCCGCGCGAAAGCTGGCAATCTGATTATGCATCGCAAGGGACCTGTTTATTTTTATTGGTAGGTGACGCAAATCCAATGTGGGAGGGGGCTTGCCACCTCCCACAGGTTGGTCTGTGCAAGCCTTGAGCGTTATGGGGTGTCAGGTTGGTTGGCGGGATGGGCCTGAATGAACGCCGGATGCTGCGCCGCCAATGCCGCCACTCGCCCAATGCGTGGATACGCCGCCAATGGCACCTTGAAACGCTCCGCCGCATACAACTGGGGAATCAAAAACGCATCCGCCAGCCCCGGTTGCCCGCCGAAGCAAAACCCCGTGTCGCCAATCAACTGCTCCACTGCGCCCAGCCCCTGGCTGATCCAATGCCCGATCCATTCCAGCAGTTGCGCCTCGTCGTGCCCCCACTGTCGCAGCAGGTTCTGGGTGCTGGAGTTGTGCAGCGGGTGGATGTCGCAGCCGATGATCGACGCCACTGCACGCTCATGGGCACGGGTCGCCAGGTCGTTGGAGAGCAGCGGCGCCTGTGGATAACGTTCGTCGAGGTATTCGATGATCGCCGGCGACTGAATCAACAGCTCGCCGTCCTCCGTGCGCAAGGCCGGCACGCGGCCTTGGGGGTTGATCGCCAAATAGGGCGGCTGGCGATTGGCCCCGCCGGCCGGCACCAGCAAATTGACCGGCACGGCAGTGAAGTCCAGCCCCTTGAGCGCCAGGGCGATACGCACCCGGTACGACGACGTGGAGCGGTAGTAGGTATAGAGTTCCATCACCCTGCCCTCTTAACGTGCGGCGACCACAGTGCCTCGGCATTCGCCGAAGCCAATGGAGGCGAAACCATCGCGGTTGCAGCGGGCGCGCAGGATGATTTCGTCGCCATCTTCCAGGAACCTGCGCACTTCGCCCGAAGGCAGCTCGATCACCTTCTTACCGCCTTCGGTCATCTCCAGCAGGCTGCCGAACTGCCCCTGTTCGGGCCCGGACAAGGTGCCGGAACCGAACAGATCACCGGCCTGCAACTGGCAGCCGTTGACGCTGTGATGCGCCACCAACTGCGCGACGGTCCAGTACATATGCAGACTGTTGCTCAGGGCCAGGCGATGGGCCGGCAGGCTCTGTTCGCGCATTGAGGCGGTGCTCAGCAGCACTTCGAGTTCGATGTCCAGCGCGCCAGCGGCCTGGTCACGTTTGTCCAGCAGGTACGGCAGCGGTTGCGGGTCGCCCTCGGGACGCGCCGGTTGGGCTTTGCGGAAGGGTTCCAGCGCTTCGGCCGTCACCACCCAAGGCGAGATGCTGGTGATAAAGCTTTTCGACAGGAACGGCCCCAGCGGTTGGTATTCCCAGGCCTGGATATCCCGCGCCGACCAGTCGTTGAGCAGGCAAAAACCGGCGATATGCTCGGCCGCGTCGCCAATGGCAATCGAGTCGCCCATGGCATTGCCCTGGCCGATCCAGATGCCCAGCTCCAGCTCGTAGTCCAGCCGTGCGCAAGGGCCGAAAGTCGGCTCGGTCTGGCCCGCTGGCAAGGTCTGGCCTTTAGGGCGGCGCACGTCGGTGCCCGAGGGGCGAATAGTCGACGCTCGGCCGTGGTAGCCGATCGGCACGTACTTGTAGTTGGGCAGCAGCGGGTTGTCGGGGCGAAACAGTTTGCCGACGTTCTGCGCGTGTTCGATGCCGACGTAGAAATCGGTGTAGTCGTTGATCCGGGCCGGCAGCTGCATCTGGCAATCGGCGGCGCGATGCAGTACCTGCGCCTCACGTGCTTGCAGCGGGCTGCCCTCGGCGAGCAGTTCGAGCAGGCGCTCGCGCAGGGCCACACGCGGGCCCCGGCCCAGTTCGAAAAATGCGTTCAACTGGCCGCCCGCAGTGGCTTCAACGGCACGACGGGCCTGCCCCTCAAACGCGTCCAACGCAGCGTGCAGGTCGAGGACGTAATCACCAATCGCCACGCCACTGCGCGGCGCCGAACCGTCGAGGCTGAACACGCCCAGTGGCAGGTTTTGCAGGGGGAAATCGCGGTGACCGTTGGCGCAGGCCACCCAGCTGCGGGTAGAAGTGGGCTGAGTCATGGGTTATCTCCGGTTCGGGTTGAAGGTGGCGGGCAGCGAGGCCCAGCACGCGTCGTAAGCGGGTTGCAGTTGCGGGCAGTCCAGGGCGAACTGAGTGGGGCGCAGCACTTGGCTGGTCTCGAACATGAAGGCCATAGTGTTGTCGATCTTGTGCGGCGCGAGCTCGGCGTTGATCGCCTTGGTGCAGGTCTCTCCGTCCGGGCCGTGGGCGCTCATGCAGCTGTGCAGCGACGCGCCGCCGGGCAGGAAGCCTTCGGCCTTGGCGTCGTAGGCGCCCTGGATCATGCCCATGTATTCGTTCATCAGGTTGCGGTGGAACCACGGCGGACGGAAGGTGTTCTCGGCCACCATCCAGCGCGGCGGGAAGATCACGAAGTCGAGGTTGGCCAAGCCATGCACGCTGGTGGGCGAGGTCAATACGGTGAAGATCGACGGGTCCGGGTGGTCGAAACTCACGGTGCCGATGGTGTTGAAGCGACGCAGGTCGTATTTGTACGGCACGTTGTTGCCGTGCCAGGCGACCACGTTCAGCGGTGAATGGTCGAGGTCACAGGCCCACAGCTCACCGAGAAATTTCTGCACCAGCGTCGTAGGCTGTTTCAGGTCTTCGTAGTGGGCAACCGGCGTAAGGAAGTCGCGTGGGTTGGCCAGGCCGTTGCTGCCAATCGGCCCCAGGTCCGGCAGGCGCAGCGGCGCGCCGTGGTTTTCCGCGACATACCCGCGAGCTTGCGCATCCAGCAGTTCGACGCGAAATTTTAGCCCGCGTGGCAGCACGGCGATTTCCAGCGGCTGCACGTCCAGCACACCCAGCTCGGTGGCAATGCGCAGGCGGCCCTGCTCGGGGACGATCAACAGTTCGCCGTCGGCATTGAAGAACACGCGGTCCATCGACCGGTTGGCGCGGTAGTGGTAGATGCTGATGCCTGAGGGTTTTTCCGACCCGGAGTTGGCCACCATGCCGACGAGCCCATCGATAAAGTCCGTCGACTCACTCGCAATATCCAACGGGTTCCAGCGCAGGCGATTGGGCGTCACCGCGCCCAAAGGGCCACCCGCCAGTTGCCGCTCCAGCTTGACAAACGCAGGGTGATTGGCCGATGGCTGGATGCGGTACAGCCAGGTGCGACGGGCTTCGCTGCGCACCATCGTGAAGGCGGTGCCGGAAAACAGTTCGGTATACAGCCCGTAGGGCGCTTTTTGCGGGGCGTTCTGGCCGACCGGCAAGGCGCCGGGCAGGGCTTCGCTGGCGAATTCATTGCCGAAGCCCGAGAGGTATTCGAGGTTCATGGATCATCCTCTGTACGGAAGTTGTTTTTATCGTAATCCAGTTACGCATAACGTAATTTGATCACTGTCGACCGTCAAGCTATAAAGACGCCCATTCATCTCTCGGATTCTCGCCCCTCCATGGAAAAGCCCCGCGACACCGGTAAACAGAAAGTCCGCTCGGCCGAAGTGGGCACCGACATCCTCAAGGCCCTGGCCGAACTGTCGCCGGCCACGTCGCTGTCGCGCCTGGCCGAGCACGTGCAGATGCCGGCAAGCAAGGTGCACCGCTACCTCCAGGCGTTGATCGCGTCGGGGTTTGCCGAACAGAACACCGCCACCAACCATTACGGCCTGGGCCGCGAAGCGTTGCGCGTGGGCCTGGCCGCACTGGGTAGCATGGACGTGCTGAAAGTCGGCGCCCTGCCCCTGGCCGAGCTGCGCGACGAGTTGAACGAAACCTGCTTCCTGGCGGTGTGGGGCAACCAGGGCGCGACCGTGGTGCAGATCGAGCCGGCGGTGCGGGCGGTCACGGTGGTGACGCAGTTGGGTTCGGTGTTGCCGTTGCTCAGCTCGTCCACCGGGCTGGTGTTCAGTGCCTTCCTGGCGTCGCGCGAAACCGTGGAGTTGCGCGACCGCGAGATCCAGGCCGGCATCGCCCATGCCCTGGCAGACGACCAAGCCTACGCCAGCACCTGCGAACAGATCCGCAACCGTGGCCTGCATTTTGTGCATGGCTTGCTGATGCCGGGGGTGGACGCATTATCGGCACCGGTGTTTAACGCGGTCGGGCAGGTGGCGGCGGTGATGACCGTGGTCGGTCCCACCTCGTTGTTCCACGCCGACGAAGATGGCCCGGCGGCGCAGCGCTTGCTGGCAGCGACCCGGGCTGTGAGTTGGCGGATGGGCTATCAGCCCTGAATCAGTCGTGCCAGTGCGCCAGGGCCACGGCCAGGCGGTTTTCCAGGGCGCGGATCGGTGCCGCATCGCTCAGGTAGTTGTTGCTGATCATTGAAAACACCAGCCGCCGCCCGTCGGCATCGGTGATATAGCCACTCAACGAGGACACCCCGGCCATCGAGCCGGTCTTGGCATGCAGGTTGTTTTCGGCCGCCGTCCCGCGCAGGCGATAGCGCAGGCTGCCACCCGTCATGCGGTCGGCATTACCGGCAATCGGCAAGGCCGTGTACCAAGCGTCGAACCAGGGCTGCCTGGCCGTCGCAAGCAACAGGTCCGCAAGGTTCTGCGACGACACCAGATTGCGCCGCGACAAGCCCGAGCCATCCACCTGGCTCAGCGTCGCGGGGTCCATGCCTTGACGCTTCATAAACGCCGCCACGGCGGCAACCCCCGCCTGCGCCGTGCCCGCATTGGCGGTCTTGCGCCCCATGGCTTTGAGCAACGCCTCGGACATGTTGTTGTTCGACAGCTTTAGCAGCGGCGTAATCAATGTCTGCAACGGTGCCGACTGATGTTCTGCCAACGGCGTGGCCGTGACCGGACTCGCACCGCCGATCACCCGTCGGCCCACGACCTTGATGCCCTGTTGCGCCAGCGCCTGCTCGAACAGATTGGCCACCAGTTGCGTCGGCTCCCACACACTCACCCACTGTCGGCTTTGCTTGCCCGGTGCCAGCGCACCCGTGAGTTGCAGCAGGTTGGTGCCATGCTGGCGGGTGATGCCGTAGCTGTTGCCGGGGCCGCTGACGGCGCGGTTGCTCAGTTGTACGTAATCGGTGGGCGGGCTGATGGAAACAGCCACCGGCTGGCCGGAAATCAGCGGCGCCCTGGCCGTGACGATCAAGGTGCCTGCGTCAAAATCCGTGTTGGGCGACACGGTCAGCGCCGAAATCTGTGCGCCGTAGTAGGTGCTTTCGTCGTCCTGGGCCCAGTCGACGCCCAGGCGTTCGGCGTCGAAAAAAGTGTCGTCGAACACCAGATCGCCCTGCACCTGACGCACGCCCAGGCTCGCCAGTTGCGCGGCCAGGGCCTGGTAATCGGCGAACTGCGTGGTCGGGTCGCCCAGGCCGCGCACGTACAGGTTGCCGCTAAGGCGCTCACCTTGTTGCACGCCGTCGCTCAACAGTTGCGTGGAAAACCGGTACTGCGGCCCCAGCACATCCATCGCGGCGGCGGTGGTCAGCAATTTGAGGTTGGAGGCGGGAACCAGCCGTGTACGGGGGTTGTGCTGGTAGAGGGTGCTGCCAGTGCGGGCGTCACGGACCATCAGGGAGACAGTGGCGCCGTTCAGTGCCGGATCAGCCATGAGGCGGTCGAGGGTGACGGATGTGGAAGGCTGCGAAACACTGGCGCAGCCACCCAGTAAAAAGCTAAAGCCAACCAGGAACGTGCTGGTGTTTATCCATTTGCCAAATCGCATCGGTACATTGTTTCCGCAAAAAACGTGCGGTAACGCTACCACTGTAGGAGCGAGCTTGCTCGCTCCTACAGAGAGAGGCCTTAGAACGTTAGCGTACTGGACACCGACACCTGCCGCGCATCACCAATGGAGACAAAAAACCGGCTCGCCGCCGAGGTGTAGTAGGTGCGGTCGAACAGGTTCTTCACGTTGAGCTGGAACTTGACCTTCTGCCCTTCGATCTTGGTGTCGTAGGTGGCAAACGCGTCGGCCACGGTGTAGCCCGGCAGGTCGAAATCGTTGGCGGCGTCGCCGGCGCGTTCGCCGACGTAGCGTGCACCGGTGCCCACGCGCAATTGGTCGCCACCGAAGATGCTACCGAAGTCGTAGGCCACCGACAGCGAGCCGGTGTGCTTGGCCACGTTTTGCAGGCGGTTGCCTTGCAGCGTCGGGTCCTTGTCCTTGATGTCTTCGGCGTCCGTGTAGGCGTAGCTGCCGATCACGCTCCACTGATCGGTCAACTGGCCACTGGCGTCCAGCTCCAGGCCACGGGAGCGCACCTGGCCGGCGATGCTGTAGACGGTGTTCGCGAGGGACCCCACCGACACCAGCACGTTGCGCTTGTCGATGTTGAACAACGCTGCACTGGCAGTGATGCGCCCAGGTATGTCGAGCTTGGCGCCCAGTTCCCACGACTTCGATTCTTCTGGCGTGAGGTCGCCGGTCAAGGTGCTGCCATCGGCCAGGGCGGCGATGGTGGAGTTGGGTTTGAACGACTCGGTGTAGCTGCCATAGAACGACAGTTCATCGGTGTAGCGATACACCAGGCCCGCACGCGGCACCCAGGCCTGGCCGTTGCCGTTGGTGTTGGCCTTGAACGGCACGCCCTTGCCGGCGTATTGGTCATACATCTGGTAACGCGCACCGGCGACGAAAATCCACTGGTCGCTCAGGTGGATCGCGTCCTGGAAGAACAGCGAGTCGCTGCGCAGCAGGTCGGTCTGGGCGCTGTCGGCGGCGCTGACCGTGGTGCCCGCAACTTCGTTGCCGTACACCGGATTGTTGTAGTTGAAGGTCGTGCGCGAGGCTTGGCGAATCAGGTCGGCGCGGTAGACCTTGCGGTACTCATCGTCCATGCCGAACACCAGATCATTCTGCAGGCCAAACACGTTGACCTTGCCTTCCAGGCTGGCAGTGGTGAAGCGGTCGGTGGTGATCGCGCCTTGGGTGCCATCCATCCTGCGGGTCAGGGCGCCGTTAGTGCTCACCGCGCTGACGCGCACCTGGCTGGCGTCGTAGGTTTCGCGGTTCCAGCTGTAGCCGAAGTGGGCTTTCCAGTCGTCGTTCAAATCGTGGTCGGCTTCGAAGCGGTACAGGTCAGAGCGGCCTTCCATGTCGTTGAACGGCTCGTCCAAGCGCCGGGTGGAGGGGATGTCCAGCGGGTGGTTGGACTTGTCGATGGCGGTGCCACGGTCGAACGGCGAGAGAAACTCGCGGTGTTCGTAGGCGAACAAGAGCTTGGTGCTGTCGCCGTACCAGGCCAGGGACGGCGCCAGCAGAGTTTCGCGGTGGGTGCCAAAGTTGCGCCAGTAGTCTTCGTCTTCATGGTCGACGATCAGGCGATAGGCCAGGCCCGAGTCACCGATCGGCCCGGTGGTGTCGAGGCTGCCACCGCTGCCGTTCTTGCCGTTGCCGAAGGTGGAGCCGCGCACGGTCAGGGCTGTGGATTGGGTCAGCTCGGGCTTTTTGCTGACGATATTCACCACGCCGCCCGGGTCCTGGATGCCATACAGCAACGAGGACGGGCCCTTGAGCACTTCGACACGCTCCGCCGTGGCGTTCAACGCACGGCCCTGCACCACCGGCATGCCGTCGCGCATGATCGAGCCGTTACGGTTGTCGCCAAAGCCGCGCAGCATCACCGCGTCCTGGGTGCTGGCCAGGGTGTTGGCCTGGGTGATGCCGCTGATGTTGCCCAGGGCGTCATCCAGATTGCGTGGGGTCTGGTCGCGCAGCACTTGGGCCGACACCACGTTGACGGTCTGCGGGGTTTCCAGCAGCAAGGCACGGGAGCGCATCACCGAGCTGGTGGGCGGCGGCTGGTAGCTGGTGCTGTCCTGGGGTTGGCCGATGCCACTGATGGTGGTAGCGCCGAGGTTGACCGCGCCGTCGGTCGGCAGCGGCTCAAGCGCCAGGGTGCGGGCGTCGATCTGGCGGAAGGTGAACCCGGAGTTGCCCAGCAGGCGTTGCAAGGCCTGCGTCGCGCTCATCTGCCCGCTGACCGCCGGGGCGCTGAGGCCGTAGGGCGCTTCATCGGTGTAGATCACGCTGATCCCGGTGACCCGGCTGAAATCACTCAGGGCCTGGGGCAGCGGTTTGGCAGCCAGGGCAAACTTGAACTGGGCGCTTTGCTGCTCCTGCGCCTGTGCCACACACAGGGGCAGCAAGGCCAGCCCCGATACCGCCAGTACCGAGGCTCCCAGCCACTGTTTAACCAAACCGCCCGCCGTCGACTTCATGCTGTGAGAACCCGTGTAGAAAACGCTGTTAATGCGAATAGATCGCAGTTTCAAGTACTACACGGATGGGCCGCCGGTTTACCTCACGTTTATTTGCAAATATTTTCAGTTAGTGCGCCTGAAGGCGAAAACCAAAGCGCGGGAAGTGCACGTGCACGGTGCCGGCGCGTGGGTCGGTACGGCGCAGGATCAGTTCTTCGCGCCCGGCAAACAGCAATTCGCCGGCGACCGGGTCGACGCCGTAGTCGATGGCGCTGATGCTCACCTGCTGGCCGGCCTTAAAGCCATTCAAGTCCTCGAACACTTCGTCCGGCAACGCTGCCGGTGTGGCGTCGCGCGCAACCTCCAAGGCCTGCTCGGCCGTCATCTGGCTGGACGTGCCGTGGCCGAAACCGAGCACGCGGCCCAGCCATGCAGACACAGCCGGATAAGCATCCACCAACGGCGCAGTCACCGGCGTGGCCTTGAGGAACCACAACGGGTGGGCCAGGGCAAAGTCGGCAATCGACGGCTCGCCAAACAGGAAGTCCCCGGCCTCGCGCTGCAATTGCTGCTCCAGGCGCGCCATGATCGCTGGCCATTGGTGCTTGGCCAGTTCGGCTGGCAACTTGCTCGCGGTGCCGCCGCTGAACAGCGCGGCGCGGTCGGCGAGAAACGCCTTGATCGCTTCCGGCGGCAGTTTGCCGAAGCGCACCGCCACCGATTCCGGCTGAAACACCAGGCTCACCGCGTGGGCAAACACCACGCTGTCGGCCCAGGTAGCAAAGGTTTGGGTGATCATTTCCTGGCCGAGCGGGAACAGCGCGGGCGCGGTTTTTTCCTGCTCCAGGCGGCGGGCGATCAAGGCGGTGTCGCAGTAGATATCGGCGCCCACTTGCAGCACTGGGGTTTTACGGTAGCCGCCGGTGAGGGCTGTCAGGTCTGGCTTGGGCATCACCGGCGAGATATGCACCGAATGCCAGGACAAACCTTTGAAGCCCAGCAGCAGCCGAGCTTTTTCCGCGAAAGGAGACGTTGGGTAGTGGTGCAGGATTAGCTCAGGCATGCTGGGGTCCACGGGGTAAATGAACCCGCAGCTTAGCGTGCAACCGGCTCTGGTGGCGTGATGGGAGCCTATCAGTCAGATCAATGAGCCCTGCGCCGCCAGACATTCCTTGGCGCTCTTCTTCAGTTTCTTGATCAACCGCTCCTGGCGCAGCGCCTCGCCCTTGCTCGCGCATTGCTCCGTATACACCAGCGCCACCGCCGGGCTGCTCAGGAAAAACCGCGCGCCTTTGCCGCTCTGGTGCGAGGCGAACCGGCGCAGCGGGTCATTGCTGATGCCGCAATACAGCGCGCCGTTGGCGGCGCGCACCAGGTAGACGTACCAGGGTTTGGGTTCAGCGGGATCAGTCACGGCAAGCTTCAACACACCAGAGGAGCGCCAAGCTTATCAACGACTGGCCTGGAATGCCTTCAAGCCTTTGTTCGCCTGGGCGCGCACGGCGTTTTTCACCAGCGGCGTCCAGCCCAGCAGCAGGCCCTTGGTGCCCAATGCCTGGCGCGACCAACGCCACAGGTCGAAGTGATCGTGGTGCTCGCAGATCTTGCCGTCACGAAACACAAAACGCGCTTGGATATCGTTGACCACGACATTGCCGGTCTGGCTGAACAGGTAAGTTGCCACCCAATGGGCACTGCCCGTGGTGTCATCGCTGCGAACCTGGTCGAACGTCAGCGAAAAATCCTTGGCCCGCGTGGTCAGCATGCGCCACATGTCGCCGGCATCGCGCCCGCGCAACTCGCCGAAAGCCGGGTCGCTGAACAGTACATCCTCGGTGTAGCAGGCACTCATGGCCTCGGCATCCAGCCGTTGAAACGCACTGTAGAACGTGGTGATCAGCACGGTGTGGGCGTCACTCATGGGCAGCTTCCATCCATCAGGTTCAGGGCTCGGTACGATAAGCCCTGGCGCGGTTGAACACTATCGGCATTTATCCGGCGAATGCCGATGCACCTACGGCACCATGCCGCAACTGCGGGCATAGGCGAACAAGTCGACATCGGTAGAGATGCACAGACGCTGCATCGCCGTACTTTTCTGCTTGCTGATGGTCGAGATGCTGCGATTGACCCGAGCGGCGATCTGGCTGACCGTCAGCCCACTGGCCAGCATGCGCACCACTTCCCGTTCCTTGCCCGACAACTGTGGCTGTTGCGATTGGTCGCCGGTTCCCGCCTCTATCAATTGCACCCGCAAGCACTCGCTGACAAAGGTCTGGCCTGCGCTGACCGAATTGATCGCCAGCGGCAACTCTTTGGCCGAGGCACTTTTGGCCACAATCGCCTGGGCCCCATGGGCAAAGGAGGCGCGCAACGTGGCGACGTTGGCGAACATCGTGACCAGAATCACCGGCAACTTCGGGTACTGGCGGTGCAACAGGCTCAACAAGCCATACCCGTCGGCCTGCTGGCCACCCGGCATGGCGAAATCGGTCACCAGCACGTCACAGGGGGTCGTTTCCAGCAAACGCAGCAGTTGGTCAGGCCCATCGGCCTCGCCGACCACTTTGCACCTGCCATTGGCCTCGACCACCACTCGCTGCCCGATACGCACGATGGGATGGTCGTCAGCAATAATCACGCGAAGCATAAACACCCACAGATGATGGCAACTTGATTCAGCGCAAAATACCCTCGCCCGCGGCCCTCAACAACCGTCTAAATCCAGGCGTTTGCGTTGCGATCAACGTTTCGTAGCTGCTCTATGCAGGCCTACAAAATAAAAAGAAAAACCCTACATCCATAGACTGCAATTCAGGCTTTATTTTTCCTACAAACAGCAATGGCTTCACAGGGAACCCAAGTACGTGAGGTAGTCACGCAGCTCCCGCTCAAAGGCTTCCAACGCAGGCGTGCTCGGCCTGATGCCCTGAGCATGGACTTGATCGATCAAGCTCATGCCTCGCCCCTCCAATTCAGCCACGCCGAGAAACGCCAGGCTTCCCACCAGGCGATGCAGGCGTTCGACAGTCGAAGGGACATCCAAGGCCAGTCGAGCTTGAAACAGGGCAGCGCTGTCCTCCTGGGCTTCACAGAGCAGGCTGGCCAGCATCTGGCTCACCACTTGGGCATCTCCAAAGGTATCAATCAGCCCGGCACGGGTTGGCCAACGCGCTGACAGCCGATAAACCGGTGCAGCAACAGGCGGGCCGGGAAGCCACAGTGCCAGCACCTCACGCAGTTGATCGAAGGTCAATGGTTTGAGCAGCCAGGCGTCCATGCCTGCTTCGCGGCAACGTTGCGGATCGTCGTCTACCAAGTTGCCGGTCAAGGCAATGATCGGTACGCGTGCCGACGCATTCGCGCATTCGCGCCGTCGAATCGCCCGGCTCATGCTGTAGCCGTCCATGACGGGCATCTGGCAGTCGCTGATCACCAGATCGTAGGGGTATTCGGCGAGCGCCGCGAGGCCGTCCAGCCCATCGACGGCCAGTTGATGGCCAAGCCCCAGTTTATGCAGAAACCACCCCATCAAGGCGCGGTAGGCGGAGTGGTCTTCCACCACCAGCACCTTCAAATGCTGCCAGTGTGGTGGCAGCGCGGTCGAGGGAGTCAATTCACGGGAAAGCACTGCGCTCAACGATACGCCAGTCTCCATGGTCACCTCAGTGTTGCGATCGGTTCGCCAGCGCCCGGTTGGCGCTGGCGCAAGAGTCAGAGATGCGCCTAAGCACACTCATATGACCGTTATCGCCAGACTAAAATATCTTCATGACCACTTCTAAGACGATGCAACAACTACGAAAAACCAATTTTCCTACATGATCTCGCATCTATTCCGACATGGACCCGATTGACTTTCAGGCCCCCTCGGCATTGTCGTAAAAGTTGTATTTCTCGCGGCCCTTCCCCTCGCTACATTGCGCCCCACCCCGATCAGAGGGAACGGGCTCGCCGCACTGCGGCAGCCTCGACACAGCGCGCCAAGCCGCCTTGCAACCTGCCCCTCAAAGGGACTGGCACGGAGCTATGCGCGCATCAACCGCCGACCTTGCACTGGATCAACCTGAACATGAACACGTCCCTCACCCTGGTGTGTACCGCCCTGCTACTCGCCAACACTGCCTCCGCCTTTGCCGCCAGCTCCGTGGACCTGACGGTAAAAGGTGTGATCACGCCCAACGCCTGCACACCCACCTTCTCCGGTGGCGGTGTGGTCGACCATGGAAAGATCGCGTCCAAGGACCTGGTACAGAACAACCCAACCAGCTTGCCCAAGGTCATGTTGAAACTGTCGATCAATTGCGAAGGCCCCACCGCCATGGCCCTGCGGCCCATCGATAACCGCGCCGGTTCCTCCACCGGCAGCAGTGACTTTGGACTGGGCCTGATCAACACAAACAAGAAACTCGGCCGGTTTTACCTGACGCCCCTGAACATGGTCGCTGATGCGGTGCCGGTTCAACCCATCGCATCCGGCGATGGCGGCCGCACCTGGTATGCGGAGTGGGCTTGGGAACTGCAAACCTTGTGGGGCGCGGGTGCCTTGGACGATGCCACGACCCTGCTTCCGGTCAAGGATCTGGTCATGGACCTCGAAGTCAGCACCCAAATCGCACGTGCGGATCAGTTCGACTTCAGCGAAGAGCAGCCCATCGACGGCTCCGGAACGCTTGAGGTGATGTACCTGTAATACCCAACCAGAACGCCAGGAGGGCACACATGCCGCACTTTCTCAACGCCATCCCCTTGATTGTCTGCTTAGTCGGCGCTTCATCCATCGCGATGGCCGACAGCAACACCGACCTCACGGTCAAAGGCACCATCACCCCGAGCGCCTGTGCGCCACTGATCTCCGGCGGCGGCACAATCGACTTCGGAAAAATGGCAGTCAAGGACCTCAACGCCGGGCAATACACCTCATTGCCCAACCAATCCATGCAATTGAGCGTGCGTTGTGAAGCACCGACGTTCTTCACCCTGACCACCGTCGACAACCGCGCCGGCTCCTCTGCCAACCACCAGTACTGGCATGGGCTGGGCCTGACCCTGGAAGGCGAAAAGCTCGGCGGCACGGTTTTCCATCTCTATGGTCCCGTGGCTGATGGTATCGCGGTACGCACCATCACCTCACAAGACGGCGGCGTGACGTGGCTACCAACCAGCCTGCTGACGCACACCCTGCTGACCGCCGTCGCGGTGGGCAACCAACTGGTGCCGATCGCGGTGAAGGATTTCGACGCTGAAATCCGCCTGTTCACCCACATCGCCCCCGCCGATAGCCTGACGCTGACGGATGAAGTGCCCGTCGACGGGCACGCCACGGTCCAGGTCAGCTACTTGTAAGTGCCACACACAGACTCACTCGAAAGGAACTCGCCCCTATGAAAGCCCTGTTAACCACCCTCACCACCAGCCTGCTGCTGCTCGGCTCCGCCAGCACCTACGCCGCGTCTACCGTCGACCTGACCGTCAAGGGCCTGATCGTGCCTAGCGCCTGCACGCCAAACATGAGCAGTGGCGGGATCATCGACCACGGCAAGATTTCCGCAAAAGACCTGCGTCCGGACAACCCCACATTGATCGGCAGCCACGTTATGACCCTGGTGGTGGTGTGCGATGCGCCCATTCAGTTTGCCCTGCACTCCATCGATAACCGTGCAGGTTCATCCATTTCCTCTTCCGACTACGGCTTGGGCCTGATCAACGGCACCCAGAAGCTGGGCTGGTACAAGCTGATGCTGCGTAACGCCGTTGCCGACGGCGCACAGATGCAACCGATTGCCTCCTCGGATGGCGGCAACACCTGGTACAGCGAGGATTTATGGGACGCCGGCTTGTACATGGCGCTGGCCACCCTGGACGACGCCACCCAACCGGCCTCCATCAAGGAACTGGTGACGGAGTTGGTAGTAGACACCTCCATCGCCCGCACCGATGGCCTGGACCTGAGCAACGAGGTGACGCTCGACGGCTCGGCCACCCTGGAAGTGAAGTACCTGTAAGCCTTGGGCGCCCATGCCTGGCGGGAACAGGCAGGCATGGGCATTTCTTCCGTTTCGGCCGTTTGCACGTCGGCCAGTGGCGCAAACCGATGACTACCTACCCTCGCCTCTTGGCGACAGTCCTTTTACTGACGAACGCCACGGCGGCCTTTGCCGCGTCGTTTGTCGACATCACGGTGACCGGTCGGCTGACGCCGGACGCTTGCCACGTGACGCTGTCTGACGAGGGCACGGTCGATCACGGCAAAATCCCGGCTCACACCCTCAGTTCCAGCGAGTTCACCCTACTGCCCAGCCGGGCATTGGCGCTGAATGTGCAGTGCGCCAGGCCCATGCTGTTTGCCCTGGTTGGGATCGACAACCGCGCCGAGTCCGCCTTGGCCCCCGGGCTTTACAGCCTGGGCAGAAACATCCACGCGCCCGCCGAACGCCTGGGGTCGGTGGCGCTGTCTTATCGCAACCCGTTGGGCGATGCGCAACCCATGCAAGCGCTGGCTTCCAGCGACAACGGCGAAACCTGGGCACCGCACCCCAATGCCTCCCCCAGGACCTACGTCGGTTTTGCCCCCATCGGTGATCGCCAGCCCGACTTCATCGGCCAGTTGAGCGCCCAACTGCAAATCGACACCGCCATCAACCTGGCCCAGTACCTGACCCTGAACCAGGAAGTGCCGCTCGATGGCTCCATCGTCCTGGATTTGCGCTACCTCTGACTTCTTTATGCTGCCCCTATGGGAAACCCCGTCATGACGACGACATTGTTGAAAACCGCGGCCTGCCTGGCTGCCCTGACGTTGCTGCCGGCCACTTATGCACAGGCTGATGGCATGGTCCCAGACACCTCCGTGGTGATCATTTACGAAACCGATGGCGAAGCCGCCGTATCAGTGACCAACACCGACAGCCAACTCGCCTTGCTGCACGTCACCCTGGAAGATGTTCCCGAGGACACCGAGTCGTTACTGGTGGTCACGCCGCCACTGTCGCGGGTCGAACCGTCCAAATCGCAACTGGTGCGTTTCATCCTGCAAAGCCAGCAACCGTTGCTCACCCAGCGACTCAAGCGGGCAATCTTTGAAGGCATGCCCCAGGGCCGGCCGGCCACTGAAGCCGGGCATGCACGGGTAGGCGTGACGGTGCGCCAGAACTTGCCGGTGATCATTCATCCCAAAGGCCTGGCGCGCAATCGCACACCGTGGACTCTACTGAGCTGGTCGCAGCACGGCGCCACCTTGCAGGTGCGCAACGACAGCCCGTATGTGGTGCGCCTGGCCCAGGAACTGCGCCTGCTGCCCGGCGATGGCAAGGCGATGCTGCCGCGCACCTACGTGTTGCCGGGAGAAACCCTGAGCATGCCGGCCACCGGCGGCCCGGCCAGCACCGTACGGCTGCAACCGGCCACGGTGTATGGCTTTGCGGTAGCCGCCTACGAAGCCCCTCTGACCTGACGGCATACACCAGGCGCCCGGCGCCTGCATAACGAAGTGACGGCTCGAAGACCGTCACCAGGGCGCACAGACGCCCATCACTTGAGTGCCTTTCGTGAAAACAGTATTTAGCGACCGTGACGGCGAAGCCGTGCCCGACACACCTGCCCGCATCACTCGCCCGGCCATGCTGTTGGCGTGTGTGCTCTGGCCCGCAGTACCCTGGGCCGAAGCACGACCGGGGTTTGATGCCACGACCCTGCACCAGCGGGGCATTGACCCACAATTGGCCAGCCTGTTGCTCGACGCACCGCGCTTTGCCGCTGGCCGGCATGCTGTCAGCCTGCGGGTCAACGGCCAGCGCCGGGGGCGCCTGGAGGTGGGGTTTGATCAACAGGGCGCGCTGTGTTTTGACCGCGCCCTGCTGGACGCCGCCAACCTGATCGTCCCCGCAGATGACGGCCCCTGCCATGACTTTCTGGAACGCTACCCACAAAGCCTGGTGGAGCCCGACCCGGCCAGCCTGACGGTGTCGCTGGTGGTGCCGACCGAGGCGTTGCGGCCTGCGCAACAAGACGTCTCGGGCTATGAAACCGGTGGGGTTGCCGGTTTGCTCAATTACGACCTCACCGGGTTCTACAACCGCTTCGGTGACGGTGACAGCCGTTTCGGCTCGGCCAATACCGAAGTCGGCTTCAACGCCGGCGACTGGATCGTGCGCAGCCGCCAGGTACAGACCTGGCAGGACGGTCTGTCGCGCAGCACGCACCTGGAGGCCTACGCCCAGCGCACGTTCGCCAGCCACCAGGCCGTACTGCAACTCGGGCAGATCAACCTCTACAACCCAGTGCTGTCCGGCGCGCAGATCACCGGGGTGCAGGTCCTCACCGAACAGGCCCTTCAAGAGCAAGGCCAGGGTGCGACCATCGAGGGGATCGCCAACAGCCCGGCGCAGGTCGAGGTGCGGCAGAACGGCGCGTTGATTCACTCCACAGTGGTCCCCGCCGGGCCGTTTTCCCTGACGGATGTGCGCCGTTTGAACTCGCGCTCCGACGTCGACGTCACCGTCCGCGAAAGCAGCGGTGGCGAGCGGCGTTTCACCGTCCCGGCGGCCATGCTCGGCCTTGGTTTGCCAGCACCGGGCTATTCGGTCGCAGCAGGGCGCGTGCGCAACATCGGCAATGCCCAGGGCGATGACCCTTGGGTGGTCAGCGCAGGCTGGACCGGCGCCGTGCACCCGCAACTGTCCCTGGGCAGCGGCGTGCTGGCGTCCAGCGAATACCGCGCGGGCGGGTTGAGCCTGGGCTGGCTGCCGTGGCTGGACAGTCACATCCAGCTGTCCAGCCAACTCGCCGATACCCAGGCACGGGACAAGGTTCGCGGGCTGCAGACCGACCTTTCATGGGCCCAGCGCCTGAATGATCAGTGGTCGTTCAGCGTGGCCAATTCCTGGCGCACGGCGGGCTATCGGGAGCTGGAAGAAGCCACCTACGAACCCGAGACCACTCAGCAACGGCGCTCGCGTTATCGCGATCAACAAAGCGCGACGTTGGGATGGTCCCACCCGTGGTTGGGCGCGTTCAGTGCCGGGGCTTCACGCTCCAGCAGCTTTGATGGCGACAGCAGCAGCCGGGGCCTGGTCTCCTGGGGCACCAGCGTGCGCGGGGTGTCGCTGTCGGCCAGCGGCGAATGGCAGATGGGCGGCCGCCAGCAACAAGACAATGCGGTGTACCTGAACATCAGCGTGCCCTTGGGCGAGAGCCGCCGGGCCCGCGGCTGGGTGCGCAACTCCGGTGGCGAACACCGCACCGGGCTGGGTTTGAGTGAGCAGATCGACGATCAACTGAGCTACCGCGTCAGTGCCGAACACGACACCCGCGATCGACAGGTGGAAACCACGCTGGGCCTCTCCGCCCTGCCGCGCTATAGCCAACTGGACTTCAGCTACAGCCGCTCCGACGCCGAGCGTTCAAGCTACCAAGGCAGTGCCCGAGGCGGTGTGGTGGTGCATGGCGGCGGCGTCACATTATCGCCCTACCCAGTGCGCGACACCTTCGCCGTGGCATCGGTGGGCGACATCAGCGGCATCAAACTGAGCACCCCCAGCGGCCCGGTGTGGACCGACTGGCAAGGCCAGGCCGTGGTGCCGCAGGTCAGCGCTTACGGCCGCAGCCCGGTGGAAGTCCAGACCCGCTCGCTGCCACGCAATGCGGATATCAACAACGGCCTGGCAATGATCGCCGCCGGGCGCGGGGCCGTGGATCGGGTCGAATTTGGCGTGACCCGCACACGTCGGGTATTGCTGCACGCGCGCAGCGAACAGGGCACACCGCTGCCGCGCGGGGCGTCCGTCAGTACCGCTGGCGGGGAGTTCGTGACCCTGGTCCAGGATGGCGGCCAGGTGTTCCTGCCCAATGTGCTGGAGCAACCGCAATTGTGGGTCAGCGCCCCTGGCATGGCGCGTTGCGCCCTGCGCTTCGAGTTGCCGGAAAAGAGCGACCCCCAGGTGTATTTCGAAACCGCGTCCGCACGCTGCGATAAATCATGAGGACCCTCACCATGAATACCGCTTCTACCCTGTCCCGCCTGGCCATGAGCGTGATGCTGCTGATAGTCGCCAGCAACGCCCTTGCCGAGGACGAGTGCCAACTGAACCTCAGTGAATCACTGCTGGATTTCGGCCTGATGAGCCGGGTCGCACAACAGGACAGCCCCCTTGAGCGCCCGTTGGGTGAGCGCCGCGTCAGCCTGAATGTGAGCTGCGCGCAGCCGACCGACATGAGCCTGTTTTATCAGGCGCTGGCGGCCACTTCGCAGCGGCTGCGGTTCACCGAGCATGGCAGCTACGCGATCCAGGCCAGCGACGCGGTGCTGGACGGCACCGCCGTGGAGCTGGGATTGATTTCCGCACTCGGCCAGCCGCCGGTGGCCCGTGGCGCGCTGCTGAACTGGCGCACAGGCCACGGCATCGCACCGGTCAACGGCGAGACGCTACTCAACGGCCAGCATTTTTCCGTGCAATTGACCTTCAGCGCCTTCGCCGATATCGCCGCCACACGGGTCACGGACGCCACCACCTGGGAAGCCTCCGGGACGTTCCATGGCCGTCATAGCGCGCGCGAAGTGAATCTGCGCGCCCACTTCGCCCCCGCCGCGTGCAAACCTCAACTGTCCAACGGTGGCCTGGTGGATTACGGCACGTTGCTGGCGAAAGATCTGAGCCCCACCCACGAAAACCCACTGCCCACCCGCACCTTGCAGTTTTCTGTCAATTGCGACGCGCCCACCCCCTTCGCCCTGCTGATGCATGACAACCGCTCCGGCACCGCCACCGGCGGCACCGATGAAACCGCCTATGGCCTGGACCTGGACAACAGCGGGAACAAGATCGGCCGCTACTACCTGAACATCGACCCGGCAGACTTCACCGCCGACGCCTACCGCACGCTCTATCGCACCGACTCCACCAGCAGCGGCAAGGCCTGGAGCGTCTCCAGTGCGCGGCAGATTCCCATCGCCGCCCACAGCCTCATGGGTTTTACCGACAGCGCCGGCAACACTCGCGGCCCCATTGCCCTGCAGAACCTGGCCGGCACCGTGCGTATCAAGGCGTACCTGGCGCCCACCCAGTCCATGGACCTGCGCACGGTGGTGCACATCAATGGTTCCGGCACCCTTGAAATCATCTACCTCTAATCACTGGAATCCGCTGAATGAACAAGTACTGCCTGGTTTTTTCTTCACTGCTATTGCTGCCCTTGACCGCGCCGGCACTGGCGGCGTCGACCGTGGAGCTGATCGTCAAGGGCAGGATCACGCCCGTCGCCTGCACGCCGCTGCTGTCCGCTGGCGGCTTGATCGACTACGGCAAGATTTCCCAGCAGGACCTGAACCTCGACAGAGGCACACGACTGCCGATCAAACATCTGCACGTCAGCATTGGCTGCAACGCGCCGAGCCGCTTTGCCTTGCGCATGCGTGACAATCGCGATGGCACGGCCACGGTCAATAGCGAGATTTACTACGGGTTGGGGCTGGACCACAGTGGCAATCGCATCGGTCTCTATTCCATGAGCTTCGACCCGCGTAGCACCCAGGCAGACAGCGCCGCCCCCCTGTACGGCACCGAGTCCACCACCGGTGGCCTGGCCTGGCGCACCGCCAACCTCAACCCTATCGATATCGGGGCCAACAGCTACCTGGGGTTCACCACCACCGAAGGCAGCACCGCCGGGCCCTCGGCGATCCAGGAGTTGATCAGCACGGTCAAGGTCGAAGCCGTGATCAATGCCCGGCAGAACCTTGACCTGAGCCGCGATACCCCACTCGATGGCTCGGCGACGCTGGAAGTGGTGTACCTCTAAAGCCTCTCACTGCTGACCTGCACATACCGTGCACGCCCGGCGCCCAGGCCGGCGGTGATCGCGCCCACGCCCAGCAGCGCAAAAATCCAGCCGGTGGCGGCCCAGCCGCCGGTCCAATCGTGCAATAGCCCCACCGCCAAAGGGCCGAGGGAGGCCAAGGTGTAACCAATCCCCTGGGCCATGCTCGACAGGTTGGCCGCCACATGGGCATCACGCGAGCGCAGCACAATCAGGGTCAGCGCCAGGCTGAACGTGCCGCCCTGCCCCAGGCCCAGCACAATTGCCCAGCCCCACAGACCGTCCAGCGGTGCATACAGGCAACCGAACAGGCCGCCTAGGGTCAACAGCATCACCACGACGATGGCCATACGTTGGTCCTTGCCGCGTGTCGCCAGCCAGGGTGCGGCCAGGGAGCTCAACAACTGCACAATGATGGAGCCCGACAGTGCCAACCCGGCTTCGGTGGCGCTCAGGCCACGGCCGATCAGGATCGATGGCAGCCAGCCGAACACGATGTACGCCAATGAAGATTGCAGGCCCATGTACAAGGTGACTTGCCAGGCCAACGGGTCGCGTAGCAGGCCTTTGACCCGGTAAGACGCCTGGTGGGCGCCCTGTCGCTGGCCGATCTGCGGCAACCAGAACAGCGCCGCCGCCAACGCCGGCAGCATCCAGAACCCCAGGCCCAGGGGCCAACTGTCGCCGAAGGCGTGACTCAGCGGCACCGTGGAACCGGCTGCCAGCGCAGCCCCCAGGCACAGGGCCATGGTGTAGACACCGGTCATGGTGCCGGCTTGCCTGGCAAAATCACGCTTGACGATACCCGGCAACAACACCCCGATAATCCCGATGCTGGCACCCGCGATCAGGCTGCCAGCGAACAACCCGACCTCGCCGAACGAACTGCGCAGGATGATGCCAGCGGCCAGGGTCAGCAAAATCCCCAACACCACCCGCTCGGCACCGAAGCGCCGCGCCAGGATCGGTGCCGTGGGCGCAAACAGGCCCAGGCACAACACCGGCAAGGTGGTCAGCAAACCGGCCTTGGCCGCCGACAAACCCAGGCTGTCGGACACCTCACCCAGCAGCGGCGCCATGCTCGACAGCGCCGGACGCAGGTTCAGCGCCACCAGCACCAGGCCCAGCAACAACAGCCACGGACGGCGCACGGGCGGATGCGGCTGTTGCACCGCATCATCGTCGGCCTCAGCATCGATCAGCAGTTCTTCAAGTTCAGTGGGGCGCTTGGCTTCAGGGTTCATTGATCAACTGCCGGCAGAGGGATTTGGCACGCTCCGGGTCTTGCTGTTCTACAGCGTCGAGCAGGGCGATATGCAGGTCGAACACCGCCTGGCGACGCGGCGAAATGCTCAGGGTCTGACGCAACTGGGCGCCGACGATGGCCGAAAAATACTGATACAGCTCACTGAGCGCCGGGTTGTGGGCAGCGTCCACCACGCGCGTGTGGAACACCAGGTCGGCACGGATGTAGGCCTCAAGGTCGCCGTGGTACAACTCGGCGCTGCGCTTGAGTGCGTCATGCAGCGCACGCAGGTCATCCTCGGTACGGCGCAACGCGGCAAGGCCGATGGCCTCCACTTCGAGGATCTGCCGGGTTTCCTGCGCCTGCTCCAAAGTGCAATGGGACAGCGCCCGCATTGCCCCCAACGGGTCAGTCATTGAACGCAGGTAACTGCCGTCACCCTGGCGAATTTCGATCAACCCGGAAAACGCCAACACACGCATGGCCTCGCGCACGGTATTGCGGCTGATGCCGAGCTCAGCAGACAGCTCTGGTTCGGTCGGCAGGCGCTCGCCGACGGCCCACACGCCTTGGGAAATGCGCAGGCGCAGTTGCTCAAGGGCCTGGTCGACCAAGGAGCGTTTGATCAGGGGGGCGATGTCTGTCATGGGTTTTGTATTTTCGTCCAATCATAGGATGAATTTTCCCACAGGCTATTCGGAGTTGCCTACAAGGGCAAGGCACTAGGGTTTTAGGGCTGGAAAAGGAGCAGTATTTTCGATTGGAAAAATTACCCTCAGAGGGTAATTATTGAACTCAGGTGTCTTATGGAAAAGTACACACCTCATTACGATCTGGCGGGGATAAAGGCGGATGTCAGGCGGCTTGGCAGCAAAGCGTTCACAAGGGCCGCAAAAGAATCCGGTGAGGATCTCGGCTTCAGTGTCAAGGATATGCAGATCGTCATTTACGCACTACAAAACAGGATGCTGTACAAATCGATGACCACTTTTGGGGATCATCGAACCTGGCAGGATGTGTATTGCACGCACGCAAAAAACAGGGAGATTTACGTCAAGGTCACTTACCGCCCAAACGGTAGACCGCCGGTAATCTCCTTCAAGGAGAGACAATCATGAAAAAAACCGAGCTTTGCTACATATGCGGCGCTCCAGATGCATTGAGTTACTTCAAAGGTCGCAGTGAAACTATCCGCATCAAAGGGCTGCAGCGCAGGGTCGACAATCTTTCAGGGTGGGAATGCAACGTATGCGGCGACGGTTTCTGGGACCCAGACGACGACAGCACCGATCGCTACGACGCCGCAAAAGCTGAACTGACCCTCGCCGCGCGGAAAGTGATCGGTGCCGAGATCAAACGCACGCGCAAAAAACTGCACCTTACGCAAAAAGAGGCCGTGGATTTGCTGTCCGGCGCGGGGCATAACGCTTTCTCTCGTTACGAGCGTGGCGAACTAGTTGCCCCAAGGCCCCTGGTGATCCTGATGCGGCTATTGGATCGCCACCCGCATTTACTGGCGGATGCAAAAAAACTGGCAGACGGTGCTGATTTGCGCGCAGCGTTCACCTATACCGTCCACACCGAGACTGAAACGCTGAAGGCCTCTTAAACCACAAAAAACAAACCCGGCGCCAAGGCCGGGTTTATTTTCAAGCATCATCCATCGATCAATGCAAAATCTGGCTCAAGAACAACTTGGTCCGGTCATTCTGCGGGTTGTCGAAGAAGTCGTTCGGCGCCGCCTGTTCAACGATCTCGCCCTTGTCCATGAAGATCACGCGGTTGGCCACGGTGCGGGCAAAGCCCATCTCGTGGGTTACGCACAACATGGTCATGCCGTCTTCGGCCAGGCCGATCATGGTGTCGAGCACTTCCTTGACCATTTCCGGGTCGAGGGCCGAGGTCGGCTCGTCGAACAGCATGATTTTCGGCTTCATGCACAGCGCACGGGCAATCGCCACACGCTGTTGCTGGCCGCCGGACAGTTGCCCCGGAAACTTGTGGGCCTGCTCCGGAATGCGCACGCGCTCCAGGTAGTGCATGGCAATTTCTTCGGCCTTGCGCTTGGGCATCTTGCGTACCCACATCGGCGCCAGCGTGCAGTTCTGCAGGATGGTCAGGTGCGGGAACAGGTTGAAGTGCTGGAACACCATACCGACTTCACGGCGGATCGCCTCGATCTGCTTGAGGTCGTTGGTCAACTCCACGCCATCGACCACGATGCGGCCCTGCTGGTGCTCTTCCAGGCGGTTGAGGCAGCGGATGGTGGTGGACTTGCCCGAACCCGACGGCCCGCACAACACGATACGCTCGCCCTGCTTGACGTTCAGGTTGATGTCTTTCAACACGTGGAACTGGCCGTACCACTTGTTGACGCCCTGCATCTGGATAATGCCTTCAGGGCTCACAGGCTGTTTGATTGCTTCGCTCATAAAAAGAACTCCTAACGCTTGTGGCCTGTGTCGAGCTTGCGTTCCAGATGCATGGAATAGCGCGACATACCAAAACAGAAAATCCAGAACACCAGGGCGGCGAACACATAGCCTTCAGTGGCCATGCCCAGCCATTTCGGGTCGGCGGCGGCTTGCTTGACGCTGTTGAGCAGGTCGAACAGGCCAATGATGATCACCAGGCTCGTATCCTTGAACAGTGCGATGAAGGTGTTGACGATGCCCGGGATCACCAGCTTCAGGGCTTGCGGCAGAATCACCAGGCCCATGCTGCGCCAGTAACCCAGGCCCATCGCAGCAGCGGCTTCGTACTGGCCCTTGGGAATGGCCTGCAACCCGCCGCGCACCACTTCAGCCACGTAGGCCGACTGGAACAGGATCACGCCGATCAGCGCTCGCAGCAACTTGTCGAAGTTCATGCCTTCGGGCAGGAACAGCGGCAGCATCACCGAGGACATGAACAGCACCGTGATCAACGGCACGCCGCGCCAGAATTCGATGAAGGTCACACAGACCACACGAATCGCCGGCATGTTCGAACGCCGCCCCAGCGCCAGCACGATACCCAGTGGCAACGCACCGGCGATACCGACGGTAGCGATCACCAGGGTCAGCATCAGGCCGCCCCATTGGCTGGTCGCCACATTGGCCAGGCCGAAGACGCCACCGTGCAGCAGGAAGTACGCAACGATCGGGTACAGCACCAGGAAGCTCAGGCCGTAGATCGCCTTGTGCTGGAAGCGCGAGATGAACAACGGCGCTACGCCGACAATGGCCAGCCACACGGTAAGGTCTACGCGCCAGCGCAGGTCACCGGGGTAATAGCCGTACATGAACTGCCCGAAGCGCTGTTGGATAAACACCCAGCAGGCGCCCTCTTTGGTGCAGTCGGCGCGGGTGGTCCCGACCCAGTTGGCGTCGAGGATGGCCCAATGCAGGATCGGCGGCACTACCAGGTACACCAGGTAGATCGACAACAAGGTCAGCAGGGTGTTGAGCCAACTGGAAAACAGGTTGGCGCGCATCCATGCCACCGGGCCGAAGACTTTGCTCGGCGGCGGCATATCTGGTTTGAAAATATGAGAACTCATGCTGGTTTCCTCACCGCTCGATCAGCGCAATGCGCTTGTTGTACCAGTTCATCAGCAGGGAAATGCTGATGCTGATCGCCAGGTACACGCTCATGGTGATGGCAATGACTTCGATGGCCTGGCCAGTCTGGTTGAGCACCGTGCCGGCAAACAGCGAAACCATTTCCGGGTAACCGATACCGGCGGCCAGCGAGGAGTTTTTCGCCAGGTTCAGGTATTGGCTGGTCAGCGGCGGAATGATCACCCGCAAGGCTTGCGGGATGATGACCTTGCGCAGCGTCGGGCCGTTTCGCAGGCCGAGGGAACGGGCGGCTTCAGTCTGGCCGTGGCTGACGGACTTGATGCCCGAACGCACGATTTCAGCGATAAACGCAGCCGTGTAGACGGTAAGCGCCAGGGTCAGTGCGAGCAGTTCGGGGATCAACACCCAACCGCCGACAAAGTTGAAACCTGACAGCTTGGGCATTTCCCAGTGCAGTGGCGCGCCGAAGATCAGTGCGCACAACGCAGGGATCAGTACAAGCAAGGCCAGCCCCGTCCAGAACTTGTGGAAAGGGACACCTGTGGCCTCGAAGCGTTTATTCGCCCAGCGGGTCATCAGCACCACGGCGATAATCGCCACGACGACGCTGGCCACGAACGGCCAGAAACCATCCGCAGCCAGTGCCGCCGGCATGTTCAGGCCACGACTGCTGACAAAGAAGGTGTCGCCGAAGTTATGACTGTTGCGCGGCCCCGGCATCGTGAGGAACACCGCGAAGTACCAGAACAGGATCTGCAGCAGCGGCGGGATGTTGCGGAACACTTCCACGTACACCGTCGCCAGCTTGTTGATCATCCAGTTGGGCGACAGGCGCGCCACGCCGACAATAAAGCCGAGCAGCGTTGCCAGGATCACGCCGATGAAGGTCACCAGCAAGGTGTTGAGCAAGCCGATCACAAACACCCGGGCATAGCTGTCCGATTCGGTGTAGTCGATCAAATGCTGCGCGATGCCGAAGCCGGCACTGCGCTCAAGAAAGTCGAAACCCGAGGTAATGCCCCGGTGTTGAAGGTTGGTCTGGGTGTTATTGAAGAGGTACCAGCCCAGCGAGACCACCGCCACAATCGTGATGATCTGGAAGAGCCACGCACGCACTTTGGGATCGCTGAAGCTGAGCTTCTGCTTTGGTGCGCCGATTTGATTTTGCATGAAGTGCCCCGGAGAGAATGGAACAGAACATCACCCGGCGGTTGGCCCACCGGGTGACAGAACCATCAGCGATCAGCGCACAGGTGGTGCGTATTGAATGCCGCCGTTGTTCCACAGCGCGTTCAGGCCACGGTCGATTTCCAACGGGGTGCTCTTGCCGAGGTTGCGCTCGAACACTTCGCCGTAGTTACCGACTTGCTTGACGATCTGTACAACCCAGTCTTTCTTCACTTTCAGGTCTTTGCCGTATTCGCCGTCAGCACCGAGCAGACGTGCAACGTCCGGGTTCTTGGTGGACTTGGCTTCAGCTTCGACGTTTTTCGAGGTGATGCCGGCTTCTTCAGCGTTGAGCATGGCGTAGCCAACCCAGCGCACGATGGCCAGCCACTCGTCGTCGCCATTACGTACGACTGGGCCCAATGGCTCCTTGGAAATGGTTTCCGGCAGAACCACGTAGTCCTTCGGCGCGGCCAGCTTGCTGCGCTGGGCGAACAGTTGGGACTTGTCGGAGGTCAGCACGTCGCAACGACCGGATTCCAGCGACTTGGCGCTTTCATCGGAGGTGTCGAAAGTGATCGGGGTGTATTTGAGGTTGTTGCCACGGAAGTAGTCGGAAACGTTCAGTTCGGTGGTGGTACCGGCCTGGATGCAGATGGTTGCACCGTCCAGTTCCTTGGCACTTTTCACGCCCAGCTTGTTGTTTACCAGGAAGCCAATGCCGTCGTAGTAAGTGATGAAGCCTGGGAATTTCAGGCCCATGCCCGCATCGCGGGAGCTGGTCATGGTGGTGTTACGGGACAGAATGTCGACTTCGCCAGACTGAAGCGCGGTGAAACGCTCCTTGGCGTTCAACTGGCTGAACTTGACCTTGGTCGCGTCGCCGAATACAGCGGCAGCCACAGCGCGGCAAACGTCAGCGTCGATCCCAAGGATCTTGCCGCTGGCATCCGGTACCGAAAAGCCCGGCAAGCCGTCACTCACGCCACATTGCACAAAGCCTTTCTTCTGCACGGCGTCCAGAGTGGCGCCAGCTTGGGCAAAACCACTGACACCCAGTACGGCCGCCGCGCAAACGATGGCCAGGGTGGATTTCAATACCTTCATTCAAACCTCCAGTTGCTCTTGTTGTGTCGGAGCTCGAACCTCAGCGCACCCTTATGAGGCGATATCGACCCGTGTTGGCTTTTTTTAGGGTCAAGCGGCATGAAGTTGTCGCGGTAATTCCAGTTGCTATCCCACAAGCGGCAGTCACTGATAGTGTTACCGTCCTGGGAAAGTCCTGACATCGACCAACACATAGCAAGCCCCGTACCAGAGTGCTGGCTGAGTCGTTTCAGCCCATGGTCAATAGCAAAAGATTCAACCTTGCGACATTCTCTTAACAGATCAACCTATGGCGCACCGTTCCGTCGCACTTAATCGGAGCGCACGCACATTTATGGAGCAGACATGACCGAACCCTTGATTCTTCAGCCCGCCAAGCCCGCAGACGCCTGCGTAATCTGGCTGCATGGCCTGGGTGCCGATCGCTACGACTTCCTGCCGGTGGCCGAAGCGTTGCAAGAAACCCTGCTGAGCACCCGCTTCGTGTTGCCCCAGGCGCCGACGCGTGCGGTGACTATTAATGGTGGCTATGAGATGCCGAGCTGGTACGACATCAAGGCCATGAGCCCGGCGCGTTCCATCAGCCTGGAAGAGTTGGAAACGTCGGCCGAAATGGTCACCGACTTGATCGAAGCTCAGAAGAGAACCGGAATAGACGCTTCGCGAATTTTCCTCGCTGGGTTTTCCCAAGGGGGTGCCGTGGTTTTTCACACTGCATTCCTTAAGTGGCAAGGACCGCTGGGTGGCGTGATCGCCCTCTCCACCTACGCGCCAACGTTCGGCGACGAGCTGCAATTGTCCGCCAGCCAACAACGTATTCTCGCCCTGTGCCTGCATGGCCAATACGACGAAGTGGTGCAGAACGTCATGGGCCGCAGTGCCTACGAGCATTTGAAGACCCGCGGTGTCACCGTCACATGGCAGGAATACCCAATGGGCCATGAAGTGTTACCCGAGGAGATCCGCGATATCGGCACGTGGTTGAGCGAGCGCCTAGGCTGAAAACCGGCGTTTATGTAGCCGTATGACAGACGCACTACGCCGCGCCCGATTCTTGCATTACACTGGCCGGCGTACATTCCTTAACCAATTAATGAGATCACCGTGCTCGAAGCACTCAAGAAGATGTTCGGCAAAAGCGAGGCCGAGCCGCTCGCGCCTGTTCCCAGTGCTCCTGTCCCGACTGCCGGCAGCCGCAATGACGGTAAACAGCCCGAGCGGACTGCACCTGTCGCCCAGCCGACGCCGCCTGCGGTGATCGCGACTGAACCGGCAAAAGACGTCGCCCCGGCCCCCAAGCCGCGCCGCGAACGTACGCCCAAGCCGCCCGTGATTCCATGGAAACTCGAAGACTTCGTCGTCGAGCCCCAGGAAGGCAAGACCCGCTTCCACGATTTCAAGCTGGCCCCGGAACTGATGCACGCCATCCAGGACTTGGGCTTCCCGTACTGCACGCCGATCCAGGCGCAGGTATTGGGCTTCACCCTGGCCGGCAAAGACGCCATCGGTCGGGCCCAGACCGGTACCGGCAAGACCGCCGCGTTCCTGATCTCGATCATCACCCAACTGCTGCAAACGCCGCCGCCTAAAGAGCGCTACATGGGTGAACCGCGCGCGCTGATCATCGCCCCGACCCGGGAACTGGTGGTGCAGATCGCCAAGGACGCCGCCGACCTGACCAAGTACACCGGCCTCAACGTGATGACCTTCGTCGGTGGCATGGACTTCGACAAGCAACTCAAGCACCTTGAAGCCCGCCACTGCGACATCCTGGTCGCCACCCCTGGCCGCCTGCTGGACTTCAACCAGCGCGGCGACGTGCACCTGGACATGGTCGAAGTGATGGTGCTGGACGAAGCCGACCGCATGCTCGACATGGGCTTTATCCCGCAAGTACGCCAGATCATTCGCCAGACCCCGCCGAAAAGCGAACGTCAGACCCTGCTGTTCTCCGCGACCTTCACCGAAGACGTGATGAACCTCGCCAAGCAGTGGACCACCGACCCGTCCATCGTCGAGATCGAAGCGCTGAACGTCGCCAGCGAAAATGTCGAACAGCACATCTACGCCGTGGCCGGTGCCGACAAGTACAAGCTGCTCTACAACCTGATCAACGACAACGGTTGGGAGCGGGTGATGGTGTTTGCCAACCGCAAGGACGAAGTGCGCCGCATCGAAGAGCGCCTGGTGCGTGATGGCGTCAACGCCGCGCAACTGTCCGGCGACGTGCCGCAGCACAAGCGCATCAAGACGTTGGAAGGTTTCCGCGAAGGCAAGATCCGCGTACTGGTGGCCACTGACGTGGCTGGGCGTGGGATTCACATCGACGGCATCAGCCACGTGATCAACTTCACCCTGCCGGAAGTGCCGGACGACTACGTACACCGCATTGGCCGTACCGGCCGTGCGGGCGCGGCGGGTGTGTCGATCAGCTTTGCGGGGGAAGATGACTCGTATCAGCTGCCGTCGATCGAAACGCTGCTGGGCCGCAAGATCAGCTGCGAGACGCCGCCGACGCACTTGCTACGAGCCGTCGAGCGCAAGCGCCCTTAAAGACTGAAACGCGGTAAAACGTGTGGGAGGGGGCTTGCTGCCGATAGCGGTGTATCAGTCACAACATCATTGACTGACACCCTGCCATCGGGGCATGGGTATCTACACAACTTCCAGTGAATACGGAATCTATGGCAATCAGGCTTCTGTGGTGAGCGGGCTTGCCCCGCGCTGGGCTGCGAAGCGGCCCCTAAAACGTTCACCTCGATTGATTCTGGCACTCTGCGGTGACCTTATTGGGGCTGCTGCGCAGCCCAGCGCGGGGCAAGCCCGCTCACCACAGAGTTATGTGTCAGCCTTTAAGAGTTGTATAGATACCTATGGCCATCGGGGGCAAGCCCCCTCCCACATTTTGATCTCTGCTGGTTTTGAGATCGGTGCCTGGCTGGCTATTTCCAGCGATCCGCCGCGGCGTGATCACTGCTGCGCCCTTCTACCCAGCGCGCGCCCTCAGGGGTGTTCTCTTTCTTCCAGAACGGCGCCCGGGTCTTCAAGTAATCCATCACAAACGCACAGGCATCAAACGCCGCCTGGCGATGGGCACTGGCGGCCGCCACGAACACAATCGGCTCGCCCGGTTCCAGCGCGCCGACACGGTGCAACACTTCGAGCTTGAGCAACGGCCAGCGCTGCTCGGCTTCCACGGCGATCTTGGCCAGGGCCTTTTCGGTCATGCCGGGATAATGCTCCAGGAACATCCCCGACACCTCGCGACCGTCATTGAAGTCGCGCACGTACCCGACAAAACTCACCACCGCGCCCACGCCCACATTGGCCGCGTGCATGGCGTTGACTTCGACGCCGGGGTCAAACGCCCCGACCTGCACACGGATGGCCATGTTCAGCCTCCGGTCACAGGTGGGAAGAACGCGACTTCATCGCCTGCTTGCACCGGTTCGTCGAGGTTGCACAATTGCTCGTTGCGGGCGCACATCAGGCTCGTCTCGTTGAGGACCGCAAACTCCGGGTCACTCGCCAGCGCCAACCGCACGGCATCAACGGTGGCAAACTCACCTTCCATCTCCAGCGAATCGAAGCCCACCGCCTCGGCGTAGCGCGCAAAAAACAGTACGTTGATGCTCATTGTTCATCCGCCTTGAAATGCCCGCTTTTACCGCCGAGCTTTTCCAGCAGGCGAATACTTTCGATCGTCATGCCGCGATCCACGGCCTTGCACATGTCGTAGATCGTCAACGCCGCGACACTGGCGGCCGTCAGCGCTTCCATCTCTACGCCGGTCTGCCCGGACAATTTGCAGCGCGCCACGATATGCACCGCGTCTGCACCCTCGGCGCTCAGTTCGACCTTGACGCCGGTAAGCATCAACGGATGACACAGCGGGATCAGGTCACTGGTTTTCTTGGCGGCCTGGATCCCGGCGATGCGGGCCACGGCAAACACGTCGCCCTTGGGGTGGGCGCCGTCGACAATCATTTGCAGGGTGCTTGGCAACATGCGCACCCGCGCTTCAGCCACCGCCTCACGGAACGTCACGGACTTGTCGGTGACGTCGACCATATGGGCGCGACCTTGGGAATCGAGATGAGTCAGCACGGGGCCTCCTTGAGGCAGAAAAAAAGCTACAAGCTACAAGCCACGAGCTGCAAGTGAAAAAGCTCACTCGATCCACTTGCAGCTTGCGGCTTGCAGCTTAAAGCTTCCCCCTCAGAGATGCGACTCTGCGTATTCGGCCAGGATTGAGCGTGGTACCCCTTGCAGCGCAATGTGCACGCCGTTGGGGAAGTCCTTGAAGCGTTCCGTCAGGTAGGTCAGCCCGGAGCTGGTCGCGGACAGGTAAGGGGTGTCGATCTGCGCCAGGTTGCCCAGGCACACCACTTTGGAACCGGCGCCGGCACGGGTGATGATGGTTTTCATCTGGTGCGGCGTGAGGTTCTGGCATTCATCGATCAAAATCAGGCTCTGCTGGAAGCTGCGACCTCGGATGTAGTTGAGGGATTTGAACTGCAACGGCACTTTGCTGAGGATGTAATCGACGCTGCCATGGGTGTTTTCGTCATCCATGTGCAAGGCTTCGAGGTTATCGGTGATCGCGCCCAACCAGGGTTCCATTTTTTCCGCTTCGGTGCCGGGCAGGAAGCCGATTTCCTGGTCCAGCCCCTGCACACTGCGGGTGGCGATGATGCGGCGATAGCGCTTGGTCACCATGGTCTGCTCGATGGCGGCAGCCAGGGCAAGGATGGTTTTACCGGAACCCGCAGCGCCGGTCAGGTTGACCAGGTGGATGTCCGGATCGAGCAACGCGTACAGCGCCAGGCTCTGATAGATGTCACGCGGTTTCAGGCCCCAGGCTTCCTGGTGCAACAGGGGTTCCTGATGCAGGTCGAGGATCAGCAGCTTGTCGACCTGGATCTCTTTGATCCAGCCCACGAAACCCTGTTCGTCGATGATGAACTCATTGATATGCACGGCCGGCAAATTGTCGATCAATTGAACCTGATGCCAGGTGCGGCCGTGGTCCTGACGGGTTTCGACCTTGCTGACGAGGTCCCAGAACGAGCCCGTCACCGTGTGATAACCACGGGACAGCATCGACACGTCGTCGACCAGTTGGTCGGTACTGTAGTCCTCGGCCGCGATCCCACACGCTCGGGCCTTGAGGCGCATATTGATGTCTTTGGTCACCAGCACCAGGCGCAAGTCCTTGTCGCGCGCGTGCAGGTCGATCAATTGGTTGATGATTTTGTTGTCATTGAGGTTTTCCGGCAGCAGGCTGTTGGGCTCGCTGCGCTTGCTCATCAGGATCGACAGCAAGCCCTTGGGCCCACTTTTGCCACGCTGGATCGGCACGCCGACTTCAACGTCCTCCGGCGAGGCTTCACCCAGGGTCTTGTCGATCAGGCGGATAGCCTGGCGGCATTCGGCAGCCACGCTGTGATGCCCGCTTTTGAGCTTGTCGAGTTCCTCCAGCACGATCATCGGGATAGCGACGTGGTGTTCTTCGAAATTGAGCAGTGCGTTTGGATCGTGGATCAATACGTTGGTATCAAGCACATAAAGGATTGGCTGGTCGGAAGAAGGGGTGCGTCCATGATCATCCATACTCGGTCACCTTTGTGGGAGCCAGTCGACGCAATACCACGACAGTGCTGCGCCTCGATTCGACCACCGACTGCACCTGAGTGACGTCAAGTGCAGTGCCCACCTGAGGAGTCTTGGAAGACGCCACCTGTGTTGCAGGTTTCGGCGATCTGACTTCTTGATACCGCAAAACACATGACAGGAAAAAGCACTTTGACGCTTTTTTGAAGTTTATTTTTCAGGATGACGAATAGCACTAGCCGAGTGCCATGCGCCCCGTTAAAGTCGGAAGTCCGCCTGCATCGAAATGTCGAAAAAAAATAGCCATTTTTGCCTTAAACCCAACAGAACCGGGCACTTCATCTTTTTAACGAAATGCTTCCCGGCAGTCCTGCCACCCCAAGCCACTCTGCGCCGTTGCCTGTAACAACAAAGGCAATGCCACCCGCGCCTTGTCCTGAGTGTCGTGAAACACAATCACCCCTTTGCGCCACAGCAACATCAGCGTGAGCACACGCTGCATCGACTCATCGGCCTTGAGTTTGCCCGGCTCATCCTGGGAGTCGATGTCCCACAACGCCACCTGCAACCCCTGGGATTGAAAGAATCCCTGGCTGTCCGCACGGCGCTGCCCGTACGGTGGGCGGAACAGTGGCACGTAGTTTTCCGGCATCAGGTTCTGCACCAGCGACGCACTGCGAGTGATGGAGCTTTGCCAGTCCACCCAATGGCTGTGGGAACGGTACTGCCACCCCTGGGTGCCAACGCACTGGCCCTGGTACAACGCCTCCACCTCGGCGGCGGAACTGCGCTCCACACGGGTTTGCAGGCTGCTGCCGAGGACGAAGAATGTGACGCTCATCTTCTGTTTGCGCAGGTACTCGGCGAGCCAGTCGGTATTGCCGCTGACCGGTGCCGGGCCACCGTCGAAGGTGAGCAGGAACAGGCGGTCGTTGAATTCGTCGCCATTGCGCTCATGGTCGCCAAAGCGTGCGACTTCGCTGCTGATCTGCGGGAACAATGCAGCCTTGCGCAGCAGTTCGTCCAGGTAGCGTTCGTGGAAGGTATGGCTGGGGGCGGCCCAGCCTATATAGAAGGAATCTTCGCTGACCTCCAGCTTGCCGGCCTGCTCGCGCAGGTCGTCCATGTTTTCCACCAGGTAGCAGAACGAGGCATCCACCTCGCAACTCTGCTGGGCGAAGGTATAGTTCTCCAGCAGGCGCTGCCAGAGCTGGCGGCGCAGGTCGTCGATGGCGGCCAGGTTGATGATCTTCAAGCCCAGGCGCTGTTTGAGCGCGGCGTCATCCAAGGACTCGCTGGCCTGCAGGCTGCGGGCGAACATCAGGATTTCCGCGCGCGAAGCCACATCGAACAGCGCAGGGCTGCTGAGTTTTTCGGGCCAGGTGCCACGGTCCAGGCTGGCTACGTCCACCGGCGCGGCCTGGGCATTCAGGCACAGCAGGCAAGCCGACAACAAAAGCGCTATTCGCACGCAGGGTCTCCCTCTCCAGAGTCGTCGGGCACTATAGCCGATCACGCCTATCGCCATCATAGGTGGAGTCAAACCGCCCCAGCCCCTAGAATCCCCCCACGATTACAGGAGACGACTTCATGCTGACGGTGATTTCCCCCGCCAAGACCCTCGATTTCGAGTCAAAACCGGCCACCCCACGCTTCACCCAGCCGCAATACCTCGACCACTCCCAGGAACTGATCGAGCAATTGCGCGAGCTGAGCCCGGCGCAAATCAGTGAGTTGATGCACGTTTCCGACAAAATCGGCGGCCTCAACGCCGCACGCTTCGGCAGTTGGACCCCGGCCTTCACCCCCGAGAATGCCAAGCAAGCCCTGCTCGCATTCAAGGGCGACGTGTACACCGGCCTCAACGCCGACACCCTCAGCGATGCCGACTTCAGCTACGCCCAGGACCACTTGCGCATGCTCTCGGGCCTGTACGGCCTGCTGCGCCCCCTGGACCTGATGATGCCGTACCGCCTGGAGATGGGCACCAAGCTGGCCAACGCCCGTGGCAAGGACCTGTACGCCTTCTGGGGCACGCGCATCAGCGAATGGCTCAACGAAGCCCTGGCCGAGCAAGGTGATGACGTGCTGCTCAACCTGGCGTCCAACGAGTACTTCTCGGCGGTCAAGCGCACAGCCCTGAACGCGCGGATCATCAATACCGAGTTCAGGGACTTCAAGAACGGCCAGTACAAAATCATCAGCTTCTACGCGAAAAAAGCCCGGGGCATGATGAGCCGCTTCGTGATTGAAGAGCGCATCAACGATCCGGCCAAGCTCAAGCAGTTCGATGTGCAGGGTTATCGCTTCAACGCGGAGCAGTCCAAACCGGACAACCTGGTGTTTTTGCGCGATCACGCACCGGAATAAGGCTCTCGAAGGCAGAAATTTTCAAATGTGGGAGGGGGCTTGCCCCCGATGGTGGTGGTTCAGCCATAGAAGTTGAGGCTGACACATCGCTATCGGGGCAAGCCCCCTCCCACATTTTTGTCTGGATTTCACATCACGGATCGTCAACTTATTGGCGTCAAAAAATATCCTGAAGCATCTCTAACAATTCTTTCACTCGACATTCGTCGTTTTTTTTCGTAGTGGCACCACTTTTTTTAAACACTAGTGGCACAAAACTATCTCTTCGCGCCAACTCCCTACAACTACTGGCCCAAATAGCAAGTGCTATCAATATAGTACCAGTGCCATCTCGGCTAATATTTCAAGAAATTTCCACGCTCAAGATAAGCGGTCTGGAACTTCATCCAAAAGCACGGCTCATACCACCGGTAACGAAATTCTGCGTTTCTGTAGGAGATGACTTACACGGCGATCAACGGAAGTAGCGAAGTTGTCACATTAAACTTTGACTCATTGGTCATATTGCCAACCGATTAATTAAGAGCGGCGACAAGGATGATTTGCTTCTCCCTATAAGGCCAAGGCTAAGCTTCCCCTAATGGTCAGTGAGACAACCCAAGGCATTGATATTTAAAGGCTTACTGCCTCTATCAAATCCCTGAGGCACTGGCGCCAGGCCCTTCTCCCAGGAAGGCCGGCTGCATTTGAGGGCAGGCTCCAACAATAAGGCCCCGCTGCGCACAACTTGAGTGCAATCGTTAGTCACTCATTATTCAACATGCCTGTACGCGGTAAGTCGGCGTCTATTCGCCCAACTTTCGTGGCATTTGTGACGCTTGCAAACATGAACTCCGGCCATTAATTGGCATGTTTAACACAGTCTTGAATGACAAAGAGGTAAATGCGATGCGCATCAGCATATTTGGTCTTGGTTACGTTGGCGCGGTGTGTGCCGGTTGCCTGTCTGCCCGTGGCCACGAAGTGGTCGGTGTAGACATCTCCAAGGATAAGATCGACCTGATCAACGCAGGCAAATCGCCAATCGTTGAGCCGGGTCTGGGCGAGCTGTTGAGCCAGGGTATCGAAACCGGTCGACTGCGCGGCACCACCAACTTCGCCGAGGCCATCCGCGATACCGACCTGTCGATGATCTGCGTCGGCACGCCGAGCAAGAAAAACGGCGACCTGGAACTGGACTACATCGAAGCCGTGTGCCGCGAGATCGGTTTTGTCCTGCGTGACAAAGCCACCCGTCACACCGTCGTCGTGCGCAGCACCGTGCTGCCAGGCACCGTGGCCAACGTGGTGATCCCGATCCTCGAAGACTGCTCCGGCAAGAAAGCCGGCGTCGACTTCGGTGTCGCGGTCAACCCGGAATTCCTGCGTGAATCCACCGCCATCGCCGACTACGACCTGCCACCGATGACCGTTATCGGCGAGTTCGACAAAGCCTCCGGCGATGTCCTGCAGTCGCTGTACGAAGAACTCGACGCACCGATCATCCGCAAGGACATCGCCGTTGCCGAGATGATCAAGTACACCTGCAACGTGTGGCACGCCACCAAGGTGACCTTCGCCAACGAGATCGGCAACATCGCCAAGGCCGTCGGCGTCGATGGTCGTGAAGTGATGGAAGTGGTCTGCCAGGACAAGACCCTCAACCTGTCCCAGTACTACATGCGCCCAGGCTTCGCCTTCGGCGGCTCGTGCCTGCCCAAAGACGTGCGCGCCCTTACCTACCGCGCCAGCACCCTGGACGTGGAAGCACCGCTGCTCAACTCGCTGATGCGCAGCAACGAGTCCCAGGTGCAGAACGCCTTCGACATCGTTTCCAGCCACGACAAGCGCAAAGTCGCCCTGCTGGGCCTGAGCTTCAAGGCCGGCACCGACGACCTGCGCGAAAGCCCGCTGGTAGAACTGGCCGAAATGCTGATCGGCAAGGGCTTCGACCTGAGCATCTACGACAGCAACGTCGAGTACGCCCGTGTCCACGGTGCGAACAAGGACTACATCGAAGGCAAGATCCCGCACGTGTCGTCCCTGCTCAACTCGGACTTCGACGACGTGATCAACAACTCCGACGTGATCATCCTCGGCAACCGTGACGAGAAATTCCGCGCCCTGGCGCAGAACGCACCGCACGGCAAGCAAGTGATCGACCTGGTGGGCTTCATGTCCAAGGCGACCTGCACGACCGGTCGCACCGAAGGCATTTGCTGGTAACAGCAACGGCAAGTTTCGCGCTGCACCTGTGCTGATCCCCAGCAGGTGCAGCCGGAGCCTTCTTCACCTTCGGATGACGCTTATGTCCAAGTTAAAACACGTACTGCTCCAATCCGCCGGCTGGCTGTTCTTTCTGAGCCTGCTGATGGGTCTCGCCCTGCTGTTGCCGGCGAGTACGTTCGACTCCGAGTCGAAGAATTTTATTTTCCTGATTGGCGCCGTCGGCATCTGGCGCTACTCGATGGGTGCTACGCATTTCTTTCGCGGCATGCTGTTTTTGTACGTGGTCTACCCGCACCTGCGCCGTAAAGTGCGCAAGCTGGGCAAGGCCGCCGACCCATCCCATGTGTTCCTGATGGTTACCAGTTTCCGGATCGATGCGCTGACCACCGCGCAGGTCTACAGCTCGGTGATTCGCGAAGCCATCGAATGCGGCTTCCCCACCACCGTGGTCTGCTCGCTGGTGGAAATGTCCGATGAGCTGCTGGTCAAGAGCCTCTGGGAAAAAATGAACCCGCCGGAGCACGTCAAGCTCGACTTCGTGCGCATCGCCGGTACCGGCAAGCGTGACGGCCTGGCCTTCGGTTTCCGCGCCATCTCCCGCCACCTGCCGGACGACCGCGCCGTCGTGGCGGTGATCGATGGCGACACCGTGCTCGCCGAAGGCGTGGTACGCAAGACCGTCCCCTGGTTCCAGCTATTCGGCAACGTCGGTGGCCTGACCACCAACGAATTTTGCGAAGTGCGTGGCGGCTACATCATGAGCGAGTGGCACAAACTGCGCTTCGCCCAGCGCCACATCAACATGTGTTCCATGGCCCTGTCCAAGCGCGTGCTGACCATGACCGGTCGCATGTCGGTGTTCCGCGCCAGCGTCGTCACCGACCCGGGCTTTATCGCCGATGTGGAAAGCGACTCGCTGCAACACTGGCGCCTGGGCCGCTTCAAGTTTCTCACCGGCGACGACAAGTCGAGCTGGTTCAGCCTGATGCGCCTGGGCTACGACACCTTCTACGTGCCCGACGCCGCGATCAACACCGTGGAACACCCGCCGGAAAAGAGCTTCATCAAGGCCAGCCGCAAGCTGATGTTCCGCTGGTACGGCAACAACCTGCGCCAGAACTCCCGCGCCCTGGGCCTGGGCGTACGCCGCCTCGGCCTGTTCACCAGCGTGGTGCTGTTCGACCAGCGCGTATCGATGTGGACCTCACTGCTCGGCCTGACCGTGGCGATCATTGCCACCTTCAAATACGGCGGTGCGTTCATCCTCGCGTACCTGCTGTGGATCGGCATCACCCGCCTGATCCTTACGCTGCTGCTGTCGTGCTCCGGCCACAAGATCGGCCCGGCTTACCCGGCGATTCTCTATTACAACCAGATCATGGGCGCGCTGGTGAAGATCTACGTGTTCTTCCGCCTTGATCAACAGTCCTGGACCCGCCAGGACACCAAACTGACCCGCGATTTGGCCAGCTTTCAACGTTGGTTCAACACCTGGTCGTCTCGGACCATGACCTTCTCCGCCGGCAGCATCTTCGTCGCCGTTTTGCTGATGATGGTCTGAACCTGCCAAGCCTGAATTAACTTAGGAATACACCTGATGAATAGCCAAGCAAACGTCAACGTTGTCCACGAATCCGAAGCCCAGCGCCAACACGCACGGGTCAAAATCCCGGCCAAGCTGCGCTTTTTCGGCAATGACGGCAAACCCACCGAAGCGCGGGTGATCGACCTTTCCGCCGGCGGCCTGGCATTCACTGCGACCCAACCGCTGAACGTTGGCGAAGTGCACAAGGGCCGCCTGCAGTTCGTGATCGATAACCTCGGCCTGGCGATGGACGTCGAGTTGCAGATTCGCTCCTACGACCGCCAGAGCGGGCGCACCGGTTGCCAGTTCCAGAACCTGGAGCCACAGGATATCTCGACCCTGCGCCACCTGATCACGTCGCACTTGTCCGGCGACATCGTGTCCATGGGCGACGTGCTGGCCACCCTGCAACGCGACAACTTCACCAAGGCACGCAAGGTCAAGGACGGCGGCAGCGGCATGACCGCGTTCGGTCGCCTGCGCGCCGTGGTGTTCAGTGCCGGTATCTTCATCGTTGGTCTGGCGGCGTTCGGGTTTGTCTTCAAGTCGGTGTACGGCATGTACTTCGTCAGCCATGCCCAGGCCGGCCTGGTGAGTGTGCCCGGCATGAACGTGACGATGCCGCGCGACGGCACCGTGCAAAGCCTGCTCAAAGGTGACGCGATTGCCGCCAAAGGCGCGCCGCTGGCGACCTTCAGCACCAGCATGCTCGATGTGCTCAAAGGCCACCTGGACGAAGACCAACTGCAACCGGCCAAGGTTGAAGAACTGTTCGGCAAGCAAATGACCGGCACCCTGACCTCGCCGTGCGATTGCGTGGTCGCCCAGCAAATGGTCGCCGACGGTCAGTACGCCAGCAAAGGCGATGTGATCTTCCAACTGGTGCCACGTGGCGCCGCGGCCAATGTGGAAGCGCGCTTCACCTATCGCCAGTTCGGCGACGTGCGCCCAGGTACGCCTGTGAGCTTTCAGGTCGCCGACGAAGAACAAGTGCGCACCGGCACCATTGTCAGCAGCACCAGCCTGAACAGCGCCGACCTGTCCTCCGACATCCGCGTACAGATCAAGCCGGATGCACCGCTGGACAGCGCTTTCGCCGGCCGCCCGGTGGAAGTCACCAGCGACCGTGGCCCATCGCTGAACTGGCTGATCGACAAAGCCATGGCTCACGGTCTGTAAGCGAGGACATGCCTGTGAACCCTATATCAATAACAACACCGACCCATGTGGGAGCCGGGCTTGCCCGCGATGCAGGCGACTCGGTACATCCGTTACACCGCGCCGATGCCATCGCAGGCAAGCCAGCTCACACACAAAGCAGATCGCACTTCGCCTCGGCCTATTGCGCGCTGGCCCTTGCGGTCAGCCTGGCCGGTTGCGCCGGCCTGCCCGACCAACGCCTGGCCAATGAAGCGCTCAAGCGTGGCGACACTGTCACCGCGCAGCACAACTACCAGCAACTGGCAGACCTGGGTTACAGCGAGGCCCAGGTGGGCCTGGCCGATATCCAGGTAGGCACCCGCGACCCGGCGCAGATCAAACAGGCCGAAGCCACTTACCGTGCAGCGGCGGACACCTCGCCGCGTGCCCAGGCTCGCCTCGGTCGCCTGCTGGTGGCCAAGCCTGGCTCCACCGAAGCCGAACACCATGAAGCCGAAGGCCTGCTGAAAAAAGCCTTTGCCAATGGCGAAGGCAACACCCTGATCCCGCTGGCGATGCTGTACCTGCAATACCCGCACAGCTTCCCGAATGTGAACGCCCAGCAGCAGATCAGTAAGTGGCAGGCCGCCGGTTATCCGGAAGCCGGCCTGGCCCAGGTGCTGCTGTATCGCACCCAGGACACCTACGACCAGCACTTGGATGATGTGGAGCGCATCTGCAAAGCCGCGCTGAACACCACCGATATCTGCTACGTCGAACTGGCCACGGTCTACCAGAAGCAAGCCGCGCCGGAAAAACAGGCCGAATTGCTCAAGCAGATGGAAGCTGGCTATAGCCGTGGCACCGTCACCGCCCAACGCGTCGACAGCGTCGCTCGCGTGCTCGGCGACGCCACCCTTGGCACCCCAGACGAAAAAACCGCCCAGGCCCTGCTGGAAAAAATCGCCCCTGGCTACCCGGCGTCCTGGGTCAGCCTGGCACAACTGCTCTACGACTTCCCGGAGCTGGGTGACGTCGACCAGATGATGAAGTACCTCGACAACGGCCGCGCCGCCGACCAGCCCCGCGCCGAATTGCTCTTGGGCAAGCTCTACTACGAAGGCAAGTGGGTCCCGGCAGATGCCAAGGCCGCCGAAGCGCATTTCGAAAAAGCCGTGGGCAAGGAAGTCGCTGCCGATTACTACCTCGGCCAGATCTATCGCCGTGGCTACCTCGGCAAGGTCTATCCGCAAAGAGCCCTGGACCACTTGCTGACCGCTGCGCGCAACGGCCAGAACAGCG